>CAZUJU010000060.1:0-14848 GCA_964620675.1 uncultured Thiotrichales bacterium
CGCGTATACAGCACGTTACGTAACCAAACGAGCGGTCAACCGAGGAATCTAGGGTCACCCTAGATTCCTCGGTTGGACGTGCCCGAGTGTGCGGTATTCGGGGTGCAGGGTAAGGCGCAACGACGCGCAATGGTTGTTCCATTCCAAGGCGTTGCAACGCAGCCATGCACCTCGAAGGCCGTACAATCGGGCACGTAGCGCGTGCACCCGGAAGGTGAAGCCAAATTCACCACAGTTTTTCCGCGTATACAGCACGTTACGTAACCAAACGAGCGGTCAACCGAGGAATCTAGGGTTACACGTCACCGCCAGCCCTGAGCTGCTTGTAGTAATTGATGAGCCCGTTGGTGGAGGCATCATGGCTCGTCACTGGCGCGGCATTGGCGAGTTCGGGCAGGATCGCCTTTGCCAATGATTTGCCCAGTTCGACACCCCACTGATCGAAGGAATTGATATTCCAGATCACGCCCTGGACGAAGATCTTGTGCTCGTACATCGCGATCAGCGCGCCGAGCGTGCGCGGTGTCAGCTTGCGGAACAACACACTGTTGCTGGGCTGGTTGCCGCGAAACACCGTGTACGGCAGTCGCAACTGGATCGTGGCCTCGTCGAGCCCGGCCGCACGCATCGCGTCAGCGGCCTCCGCCGCGGTGCGCCCGCGCATCAACGCCTCGGTCTGGGCGAAGAAGTTGGAGAGCAGGATGCGGTGGTGCTCACCGATCGGGTTGTGCGATTCGATCGGTGCCAGGAAGTCGCAGGGAATCAGCCGCGTGCCCTGGTGAATCAACTGGTAGAACGCATGCTGGCCGTTGGTGCCGGGCTGGCCCCAGATCACCGGGCCGGTATGGTAATCCACGGCGCGCCCCTGGCGATCGACCGATTTGCCGTTGCTCTCCATATCGCCCTGCTGGAAGTAATCCGAAAAGCGCCAGAGGTACTGGTCGTAAGCCAGGATCGCATGACTTTCGGCGCCGAGAAAATTCACATACCACACCCCGAGCAACGCCAGCAGCACGGGCAGGTTGTCCGCGAACGGTGCCTCTCGGAAATGAATGTCCATCGCATGCGCCCCGTCAAGCAGGGCCTCGAAGTGTTCCATGCCGACGTAGAGCGCGATCGGCAATCCGATTGCCGACCACAGCGAATAGCGCCCGCCGACCCAATCCCAGAACTCGAACATGTTGTCGGTATCGATGCCGAATGCGGCGACCGCCTCGGCGTTGGTCGACACCGCAACAAAGTGCCGCGCGATGTCCGGCACGGTACCGCCATGGGCGAGAAACCAGTCGCGCGCGGTGTGGGCGTTGGTCAGGGTCTCCTGGGTGGTGAAGGTCTTCGAGGCGACGATGAACAGCGTGGTTTCCGGTTGGACCCGGCGCAGGGTTTCCGCGATTTGGGTGCCGTCGACGTTGGAAACGAAGTGGATGTTCAAATCCCGGTGCTTGTATGGACGCAATGCCTCACACACCATCGCCGGCCCCAGATCGGAGCCGCCGATGCCGATATTGACGATATCCGTGATCCGTTCACCCCTCATCCCGCACCAGGTGCCCGCGCGGACGCGCTCGGTGAAATCCCGCATATGCGCCAACACCGCGCGGACCGCGGGCATCACATCCACGCTATCGACCCACACCGGTTGCGCGGAACGATTGCGCAGCGCCACATGCAGCACGGCGCGCGTCTCGGTGTGGTTGATCGCCGCGCCGTTGAACATCCGCTCGCGCCACAACGCCAGATCCGACGCCTCCGCCAGCTTAAGGAGATACCCGAGGGTGTCCGCGGTGATACGGTTTTTCGAGAAATCCAGCAGAATATCCTCGAACCGACGCGAAAAACGGGTAAATCGCGCGGGATCCTCAGCAAACAACTCGCGCATGTGGCGCTTGCGCAGGCCCGCCACGTGCCGCTCAAGCGTGTGCCAGGCGCTGGTCTGATTAGGCGGCAAGCGGGTTTCGGTGCGCGCTTGGCCGGCACCCGACGGCTCATTGTTATGGCTCACGACAGAAAGCTCCCGGAAACGATCTAGCTGCGACAGGCCTCGCATTTTGCCTGAAACCGCCAGGTTTCGCCTCACCCGACCCCAGTACCACCCGCGAACACGCGGCAATCGTCAATCCTTGTGTCGCAAGTGGCTATAATGCGCGGTCACCACCGCTCAAGAGGCCCCGGGCATGAACGACACCGCAACGACATCGGTCATCCAGCTCTCCGACCTCGACGACAAAGTTCTGCGCTCATTCGTCAAGCTGCTTGGGAGCATGCTCGGCAATGTCATCAAGAATCACGCCGGGATCGAAGTGTTCGATACCGTCGAAACCCTGCGCAAAGGCTTTATTGCGCTACAAAAACGCCGTGACGAACAACTCCGCCAGGACCTGATGAACCTGATCGCGGGCCTCGATTCGCTGACCCTGGAGCAGGTCATCCGCGCCTTCAGCCTGTATTTCAGCCTGGTCAACATCACCGAGGAAGAGTCCGCGTTTCACTGGCGTAATCGCCTACTCAACGCCGGCGGAACGCTTTGGCACGGATCATTCACCGAGACCCTGCGCGAGTTCCGCAACGCCGGCGTTACCCTGGATCAGACCAATCAACTGCTGGCCCAGCTGCGTTACACCCCGGTCTTCACCGCGCATCCGACCGAGGCCCGGCGACGTGCGGTGATGGAGGCGCTGCGCCGAATCTTCCTGTCGACCGAGCAGCTGCGGGTGCAACGTCTCGGCAAGGACCGCAAACGCCTGCTCCTGCGCAACCTTGAGCGTGACATCACAATCCTGTGGCAGACCAACGAAATCCGCGACAAGAAACCCTCAGTGCTCGACGAGGTGCGCAACGGACTCTACTACTTCCGCGAAAGCTTGTTCGACGCAGTGCCACAGACCTACCGTCTGTTCGAACGCGCGATGACCCGCATCTACGGCATCGAAGCCCGCCGCTCCGGACAGATCAACCTGCCGAGCTTCATTCGCTTCGGCTCGTGGATCGGCGGCGACCGCGACGGCAATCCCAACGTTAAGCCCGAGACCACCGTTCGCGCCGCGCGTGAACAGATGCGCACGGTGCTTTACGAGTATCTCGGTCGGGTCAAACAACTGAGCGTAGTGCTGACGCACTCCTCGCTGTTCTGCCCGATCTCGCCGGCCATGCTCGACGCGTTGAAACACGACGAATGGCTCGCCGCAACCGTATTTCGCGAAAACCGCGATCGCTTCAACACCGAACCCTATCGGCGCAAGCTCTATTTCATGGCGCACCGGATCGAACAAACGCTCAAAACCGTCGAGGCCAGAATCTACACCGGTCACCCGCTGCCGATGCCGGAAGACGCCTACGCCGACGCCAACGCATTGCTCGCCGACCTGACCGCGATCCGCGAATCGCTGATCGGCCACGGCGACCGCATCGTCGCCAACGGCGAGTTGATCGACCTGCTCCGGCAGGTCGAAAGCTTCGGCTTCCACCTGATGGAACTGGATATCCGCCAGGAATCAACCGTCCATACCCAGACCGTCGCGGAAATTATGCGAGGCCTCGACGAAGGCATCGACTATCTCGCGCTGGACGAAGACGCGCGGGTCGCGCGCCTGAGCGATCTCATCGCCCGGCGCGACCTGCTGATTCCGAATGTCCCGCTCACCCCGATGGCCGCAGAGACGATCGAAACGCTACGCGCGATGGCAACCCTGCGCGAGGAAATCGGCCCCGAGATCTTCGGCTCCTACGTCATCTCGATGACGCACCAGGCCAGCCACATTCTGGAAGTTCTGCTGCTCGGACGGATCACCGGACTTTCGGGCTATGACGGCGATCAGGCTTTTTGCCATGTGGTCGTCTCGCCGTTGTTCGAGACCATCGAAGACCTCAAGCACGTTCAAGGCGTGCTCACCGGGCTGCTCGAAAACCCAGTTTATACCGCAATGCTGCGCGCCTCCGGCAATCTGCAGGAAGTCATGCTCGGCTACTCGGATTCGGCCAAGGATGGCGGCATCCTCGCCTCGGCCTGGAACCTCTACCACGCCCAACGCGAGGTGCTTGACATCACCACCGCGCATGACGTCGGTTGCCGCTTGTTTCATGGCCGCGGCGGCACGGTTGGGCGCGGCGGCGGCCCCACCCACGAAGCCATTCTGGCGCAACCACCCGGCACGGTGACCGGCCAGATCAAGTTTACCGAGCAGGGCGAAGTGCTGGCGTATCGCTACAGCAACGTCGAAACCGCCGTTTACGAATTGACGATGGGAATTTCCGGCCTGTTGAAGGCCAGTTGCACACGACTCCATCTGAATCGTGAAGACCGCCCCGAGCACCTCGCGGTGATGGACCACCTCGCTTCCTTCGGCGAGGACGCCTACCGCGAACTCACCGACCGCACCCCGAATTTTCTGGATTACTTCTACGAAATCACGCCGGTACAGGAGATCGGCCAACTCAATATCGGTTCACGGCCCTCCCACCGCAAGCAGGCCGATCGCTCGAAATCCTCGATCCGCGCGATTCCCTGGGTCTTCGGTTGGGCTCAGGCGCGCCATACCTTGCCGGCGTGGTACGGAATCGGCAGCGCACTGGAGCGCTTGCGTGGCAACGACCCGATGCGCATCGTGCGGCTGCAGCGGATGTATCAGGAATGGCCGTTCTTCAGGAATCTGCTCAGCAACGCCCAGATGGCGCTCGCCAAGGCCAACATGGACATCGCCGCCCAGTATGTGGCACTCGCTCCCGATCCCGATCAGGCCTACCCGATCTTCGAGACCATCCGAAGCGAGTACCAACGCACGATTAAACAGGTACTCGAAGTGACCAACAGCAAGCACCTGCTCTCGGAAAATCCGATGCTGGCGCAATCAATGGCGCGGCGCGATCCCTACATCAGCCCGCTCAACCACATCCAGATCATCCTGATCAAACGCCACCGCGATGACACCCTCGACGAAGCCGCCCATCAGCGCTGGTTGATGCCGTTGTTGCGCTCGATCAACGCGATCTCGAGCGGGATGCGCAACACCGGTTAACAACCGATTTCGCGGATGGCGCGCACCGCGAACCACGCACTCGGAGCGCGCGCGGCACCCCGAGGGTCGCTCACGCAATGATGCCCGCATTGCGCGCCATCAAATCAGTCAACTGCCGCTGGTGAACATGGCGCGCGATCGCCTCGCGGTCCTCTTCATGCAGATGGGTGAACTGCACCGAGATCAGCCAACGCTCGGCGCCCTTGGCGGTACTCGACGCCTGACGCTCCGCGCGTACCACCTTGGCGTAGGCATATACCACCGAGTAGGAGGGAAACAGCAACAACATCACCTCCAGCAGATTGCCGCGATGCACCGGGCGCGGCGTAGTAAAGCGCATTCCAGACGCGCTCAGGTTGATCGTGTGCGAGGGCGCCCGCGTGCGCAGGTTGTTCGCATGCACCAAACGGAACGCGAGGGTGTTGATCTGACGCTCCATCAGGTCGAGGTAGTCGGCTACCTCAGGATAATCCTCGCGCACCCGCTGCAAGGTCGGCAGGTGTTTTTCACGTTCGGCCGCGATGTCGTTCATCAATCCATGCTGATGGCGGCGACGCTCGTAGATCACGTCGGCCTGACTGACTTCCTCTGGACTCAACTCCTTGACGGTCAATGCGACATAGTCGTCGATCCGGTAGTAACCGCGGCGATTGGACTCGCTCATGGACGATCCCCTTCGGTGTTGGCTGGTAGATTCGAGCCGGGTTTGGCCGACTCATTCAACGCGATATTGATTTCGACCCGCCGATTGCGACCGCGTTGCTCGGCGTCGCTGTTCTGCACCAGCGGCGCGGTATCTGCGTGCGCCCGGATCTCGACCCGTTGCGGCTCACTCAAACCGGACTGGGTCAGATGGTGGACGACACTCGCGGCGCGCGCGGCCGAAAGCACCCAATTCGACGGGTATTGCAGATTTTGAATCGGCACATCGTCGGTGTGCCCTTCGACCAGGATGCGGCCCTCGATCTGATTCAGCGCCCGGGACATTTCCAGCAGCACCGGCAAAAAGGCGGCGTGGAGATCCGCGCTACCGGACGGAAACGAACCTTGTTCGTTGATTCTGATCATGATGCCTTCGTCGTTGACCACAACATCCACCCAGCCTTTGCTGATCGAGTCATGAATCGCCGCGACCAGGGATTCAACCGCTTGGCGCGTCCGTCCCGAGATCGGCGCCAGGTATCTGAGGTGGTTGCCCAACGCCGCCGGAACTTCAGGAATCGATTTGGGCTCGACCACCACCGTTTTCACGACCGCTCCTTCCTGATCGGCCAGCACCGGCTCTTCGAGTGGCGTCTCCGGATGCACCTCGATCACCGCAGCCTCGGGCGCTGCGAGCGCAACGGTACTCAGCGCCGCATCGTGTGGCGGCAGCTGGATTTTCGCCGGCGCGCCAAACGCGTCGCGCATCGCGCCCGCCGCGCCGTGATACCGGTCCGTGTCAAACTCGGAGAACGACACCAGCAATACGAAAAAGCACAAGATCAAGGCCATCAGGTCGGCAAACGTGACGACCCATTTCGGGGCCCTACCGGCGTCGTTTCCCCAGTCCAGCGGATCACTGCTCAGCATCAGTGTGCCCCCCGCTTCGGGTGCGACTCGACCGGGATCTCGCGCTTCTCCTCAGGCAGAAAGGACGTCAACAGCTGTTGCAATACCCGCGGGTTGGTGCCGTCCTGAATCGATGCCACCGATTCCAGGATCAACATCTTGCGCAACCGCTCCTCGGCGCTGATTGATTTGAGCTTTTCCGCGATCGGATTCGCCACCGCGTAGGCGATCAAGGCGCCGTAAAGCGTGGTCAGCAAGGCGACCGCCATGCCGGGGCCGATCGCCTTGGGATCATTCAGGTTCAACAACATTTGCACCAGTCCGATCAGCGTGCCGATCATGCCCATCGCCGGCGCCGCGTCCGCCATCGCCTTGAACAGCCGCACCCCATCACGGTGCCGTTCGAGTTCGATGTTGATGTCCTTGGCCAGTGTCTTATGCACGACGTCCTTCGGGTAGCCGTCGATGCACAGGTCGACCCCACGACGCAGGAACGGATCGCGAATTTCAATCTTGTCGAGCGCGAGAATGCCTTGGCGGCGAACGATATTAGTGAGATGGGTTGCCTCGTCGATCAGCACCTGGGGATTGGTCGGCCGGTACGAAAATGCGCGCATCGCCTCGCGAAACGCCCCAAGAAATTGCTGCAACGGTACCTGAGTAAGCGTGACGAAAAACGTTCCCCCGATCACGATAACGAGTGCCGCGGAATCAACAAACTGAGCGAAACCACCACTCAGGTGGATGCCCCAGATCACGATGCCCACCGCCCCGATGACGCCGAATAGCGGCGCAAGGTCGATATGCACATGTTTAAAGCGATCTTTGATGCCCGGTCGCGGCTTGCCCGGTTCTGCCTGAACCCTTTCCCTGTCCTGAGTCTTCATCCGTGTGAGTGTCCTGAGTGATTTTTTTTCGGGAGTAGCGATTTCCGTGCCACCCCGCCTTTCATACCCTGATCACGATCAATAACCAATGTTTATACTTATGAAAATTAGAAGAAATATCCTCCGTTTTGTACACCCTCGAAATTCCGCCCCAAGGTCCGACCCGATCACGCCCGGCTGTCGTCGCCGCCAGGTCAGGCTGGCAAGCAACTGCCGGTTGATCCGGCAAGCCCCGGCAGAGTCTTGTCGCCGCCGCTCGATCCGGTTGCGCCGATTCCAAACTGGAACCGGCGCAACCCAAAGAACCCTCGCCCGGCGATCAACCGTCGGGCTCGAATTCATACAGATCATCCAGCGTGTAAAACCGGTGATCGCGCATGAATCCGGCCACGATCGTGTCCTTTAGCGAGAGAATACGACCCTTGTCGTCCCATTCGGAAACCCACTCCGACGGTAAACCGTCGAGCATGTGGACCATCGCGTAACTGCCGTCCGGATAGACGGACAGGTGAGTTTCACCGGTACGAAAATCCTTGAAGGCAGGCATGAAACCAAAGCACAAGTCACCAAAACTCCCTCCTGGCATCTGCTGATGCAACTTGTGCTGCTGCAGAAAATCCGCTGATGTGATCAGCATGGAAACCCCCTGAGCGAGCACTGTCTCGTTTATTGTTGATTATTATTTCCGCAGCTCCGGCTAAGGAGCTGTGACAAGCTACGTCGAGTCCGTGCCGTTCAGGGGTCGCCGCTTGAGAGTGGCGCCGGTGCGTAGGTCGTGATGCGAATCCTGACCCTCTTCACCAACGCCCCGCGCAAGATGCAAGATCCCTGGCGCATCCTGCGCTCGCAGCGTTGTCGAGGGTCCAGAGTACCGGTTCCTAAAGGAAAAACCAGTGGCTTGACGCGGAATTGCGCGGTCTGGCCAAGGCCCTGTCGGGGCGCTGTGATACCATCCGAAGATTACTCGAAAATGACTAAAGTGGTGGGCTTGATGGACCGATACCAAATCCTCGAAGTGGCCTTGCACGCGCGCATTTTGATCCTCGATGGCGCGATGGGAACCATGATCCAGCGCCACGCGCTCGAAGAAGCCGATTATCGCGGTAAACGCTTCGCGGAATGGCCACAGGATCTCAAGGGCAACAATGACCTCCTGACCCTAACCCAGCCTGAAATCATCAGCGGCATCCACGCGGCCTACCTGGAAGCCGGCGCCGACATCATCGAGACCAATACCTTCAACGCCAACTCGGTGTCGATGGCGGATTACGGCATGCAGTCGTTGGTGGGCGAACTCAATCTGGCCGCCGCCCGGCTCGCGCGCGAACTCGCCGATACACACAGCACCGCCGACAAACCCCGTTTCGTGGCCGGCGTACTCGGCCCGACCAACCGCACCGCCAGCCTCTCGCCCGATGTCAATGACCCGGGATTCCGCAATATCGATTACGCGACGCTGGTGACCTCGTATCTCGAAGCCACTCGCGCCTTGATCGCAGGTGGCGTCGACCTGCTCCTGATCGAAACGATTTTCGACACCTTGAATGCCAAGGCGGCGGTATTCGCGTGTGAGCAAGTGTTTCATGAGGACGGCATCCGGCTGCCGGTGATGATCTCGGGCACGATCACCGACCAATCCGGCCGGACCCTGACGGGGCAGACCACCGAGGCGTTCTACAACGCGTTGCGTCACGCCCGCCCGCTTTCCATCGGTCTGAATTGTGCACTGGGTCCGGCAGAATTGCGGCAGTATGTCGAAGAACTCGCTCGCATCAGCGAAACTCACGTCTCAGCGCACCCGAACGCGGGGCTGCCGAACGAGATGGGCGGATACGACCTTGGACCGGCGGCGATGGCCGCGGAGATCGCGGAGTGGGCCGAAGCAGGCTTTCTGAACATCGTTGGCGGCTGCTGCGGGACCACCCCGGCACATATTCGCGCAATCGCCGCCGCCGTCGCCGACAAAGCCCCGCGGGCGCGGCCGAACCTGCCATCCGCGTGCCGCCTGGCCGGCCTGGAGCCGCTCAACATCGACAAAGCCCTCAATTTCGTCAACGTAGGCGAACGTGCCAATGTCACCGGATCGGCCAAATTCAAGCGCCTGATCCTGGAAGGCCAGTACGAGGCAGCGCTCGACATCTGTCGCGAACAGGTCGAGAACGGCGCTCAGATCGTCGATGTCAACATGGATGAAGGGATGCTCGACGGGGTCGCCGCTATGCGCCGATTCCTCAACCTGATGGCGGCGGAACCCGAAATTTCGCGTGTCCCGGTGATGATCGACTCATCGAAATGGGAGATCCTCGAAGCGGGCCTGCAATGCGTTCAGGGCAAGCCGATCGTGAATTCGATCTCGATGAAGGAAGGCGAGACCAAGTTTATCGAGCAGGCCATTCTGTGCCGGCGCTACGGTGCCGCGGTGATCGTGATGGCGTTCGACGAACAGGGGCAGGCCGACAGCTTCGCGCGCAAGACCGAGATCTGCGCCCGCGCCTATCGCATCCTCACCGAGCAAGTTGGCTTTCCGGCCGAGGATATCGTGTTTGACCCCAATATCTTCGCGGTGGCGACGGGCATCGAGGAACACGCCAATTACGGCGTCGATTTCATCGAGGCGACGCGCTGGATCAAGACTCATCTGCCACACGCATTGATCAGCGGTGGTGTGTCAAACGTCTCATTTTCATTTCGTGGCAACGACAAGGTGCGCGAAGCGATTCACGCCGTGTTCCTGTACCACGCGATTCGCGCCGGGATGGACATGGGGATCGTCAACGCCGGGCAACTGGGCGTGTACGACGAGATCCCGGAGGAACTCCGCGCAACGGTCGAGGACGTCGTCAACAACCGCAACCCCGAGGCTACCGACCGCTTGATCGAATTGGCACCCCGCTACAAGGGCGACGGCACGGTGCAGGAATCGCGTAGCGACGCCGAGTGGCGCGGCTGGCCGGTGCAGAAGCGTCTGGAACACGCGCTGGTCAAGGGCATTACCGACCATATCGACGCCGATACCGAGGAGGCGCGGGTCACGCTCGGTACGCCGCTCAAAGTCATCGAAGGACCGTTGATGGACGGCATGAACGTGGTGGGTGACCTCTTCGGCGCCGGCAAGATGTTTCTGCCGCAGGTCGTCAAGAGCGCGCGTGTCATGAAAAAGGCGGTGGCCTATCTACAGCCCTACCTGGAGGCCGAAAAAGCCACTTGCGAGGTCCGCGCCAATGGCAAGATCCTGCTCGCAACCGTCAAGGGCGACGTGCACGACATCGGCAAGAACATCGTCGGCGTCGTCCTGCAGTGCAACAGTTACGAAGTCATCGACCTCGGGGTCATGGTACCGGCCGACCGTATTCTCGCGACCGCACGCGAGCGCAACGTCGATATCATCGGCCTGTCCGGACTCATCACACCCTCGCTTGACGAGATGGTGCACATCGGCAAGGAGATGCAGCGCCTGGGGTTTAAGCTGCCGTTGTTGATCGGCGGTGCGACCACCTCGAAGGCCCACACGGCGGTCAAGATCGCGCCGCATTATCACGGTGGGCCGGTCGTCTACGTGCCGGACGCCTCGCGCGCGGTCGGCGTCGCCTCCAACCTGCTCTCCGCAACGCAACGTGATAACTATGTTGCGGACATCGCGCGCGAGTATGAAGAAATCCGCCAGCGCCGCGCGGGTATCGACGAGACCCGTAACCTCATCAGCCTGGACGACGCCCGCTGCAACGCGACGCCGATCGACTGGACAAGCTACGTCCCGCCCGCGCCGCGCGCACCCGGTAGCCATGTTATCGATGACGTGCCGCTGGCCGAGGTCGCGGCCTACATCGACTGGACCTTCTTTTTCCACGCCTGGCAATTGCGCGGGCGGTTCCCCAAGATCCTCGATGACGCGGAAAAAGGCGTCGAAGCGCGCAAGCTCTATGTCGACGCGCGCACGATGCTCGCGCGGATCATCGACGAGCGTTGGCTGCAAGGGCGCGCGATCGTCGGTCTGTTCCCGGCCAATGCGGTCGGCGATGACGTCGAGGTCTACTGCGACCCCTCGCGCCAAGAACGACTCACGACCTTTCACTTCCTGCGCAAACAAGGACGCCAACCCGAAGGACACCACAACGACTGCCTCGCGGATTTTGTCGCGCCACGTGACAGCCACCGATCGGACTACCTCGGTGCCTTCGCCTGCACCGCCGGGATCGGGATCGACGCCAAACTGGCCGAATTCGAGGCCGATCATGACGACTACCACTCAATCATGCTCAAGGCACTGGCCGATCGTCTCGCGGAGGCGATGGCGGAGTGGCTGCACGCCCGGGTGCGGCGCGAGCTCTGGGGCTATGCGTCGGCAGAGCAACTCAGCAACGAGGAACTCATCGAGGAGCGCTATCAGGGGATTCGACCGGCGATCGGTTATCCGGCGTCGCCGGACCACACCGAAAAGGATCTGTTGTGGGCGTTGCTCGATATCGAGCGCCAGACCGGTATCTGGCTCACCGAGAGCAAGGCGATGGTACCGACCGCCGCCGTCAGCGGACTTTACTTCTCACATCCACAGGCGCGTTACTTCGCGGTCGGCAAGGTCAATCGCGACCAGGTCGAGGACTACGCGGCGCGCAAGGGTTACCCACTGGCGGAGATGGAACGCTGGCTCGCGCCAAATTTGGCCTACTCCGGTAGCGCTTGAAATCGCCGCGGGCGATACAAACCCGCGGCGCACGAAACACGCTGCGCCACGGCTGAACGACCGGGTTCAGCCGTGGCTGGGCGGAACCACCGGATGGCCGCGCGCGATCCAGTCGAGGATGCCACGGTCGACGTTGTAAACCTTCTTGTAGTGCAGCTGGTTGACCAAGGCCTCCGCCGCGGTGCGGGTGCGACTTCCGGTTCGGCACAACAGAATGACCGGGTCATCCGTGCTGACCATCTCGTTCAATTTCGGCACGAAATCTGGGTTCACGCCCCCGAAGTTGCTGAATAAGGTCAGCAAAACACTGCCTTCAAGCACGCCCGTCTGATGCCATTCCTGAGGCGTGCGGATATCGATCACCGGCACGCCATCGGTCATTAGCTTCTTCAACTCATCGGCCGAAATATCGGTGTAAGGGGCATGCGCGCTGGAAAAGGGATTCACCATGGGTATCCTGGGTTGGGACAAGGGACCGATTCAAACGCGCTGAATATGCCGATCGCGCGGCACGAATTCAAGTTTGCGACGCGGAGACTGTGGGTGACGACAGAACGACGGGAGAAAATGACCCGGCTTACGCCGGGTCATGCTCAGAGCCTGTGAAAAAATCCCCGATTGTCGCGAGGGCGACCCTGGGCGTGGTGAACAAGGCGCAAGAGGCCCGAAATCGGGGCGTGTAGCCGGCCTACATGACCCGATTTCGGGCCTCTTGCAACGCAGGACACCGCGTTCAGGGGCGTCCGCAGTAAATTCAGATTTCCTGATCCCTTCCGGCTTCTGGAGCCGATATCCGGAATTGGTGGTGGCACCCATTTCGTAGGTTGGGCTTCCTTCGTCAGCCCAACCTACGAAATGGGTGCCAATGCCAATGAGCGAGGGATCAGGAAGTCTGAAATTGCGGGATATTTTCACAGGCGCTCAGGTGCCGGGATGCGCCGGGCCGCTGCATCGATACGACGGAGGACTCGTCGCCACACCTGGTTCGGACCCCCCGATCTGAACCAGACATGTTTGGATCGACCGCGGTACCCCACCGCACCCCGACATTACTCGAATGCGCCAAGCGGATTCGTTGACAATCCGAAACGATATTCACGCGTGGGTGTCAGGCCGCGCAATGCCGTCAGCGACTGTGCCCGACGAATTGCGCGATGGCGCCGCGGCCACCGCTGTACGGAATCAGGACCGCAACCGGCGGCAAGATCCAGACGCGAAGCGCGCCCCGCCAACGGCCAAACTCAGGGAGAAGAGGATTGCGAAAACGGGTATCGTCGCTCGCGTCAGCCAACTGCTATCCCAACGTAAACACCGTTCCTTCCTGGAGAATCACACGACACGACCCGCTCGTGCCAATTCGGCATTATCGCGGCCCTTAGCAATCCCATGAATAAGTTTAAATACCGATAGCCATTGGTATTAGGGCAAGAGGAACGTTCATTCCGGTTGGATCCCTGCGGATCTTGCGACTCAACTCGCCTTGAACTCGCCCACTGACTTTGGCGTAGACTATAAATAGCGGATACGCAGTCGATATTCATCGGAATAAACTTCTGATTTGCGGAGCGGTGCACATGGGTAAACGAAACAAAAAATCACGTCATAAACCTGAGGCATCGCGCCGGATCGTACCCCATATCGTCGTCGTCGCGCCCACCGCAAGCCTCGAGTTCTATGCCAATGCCTTCGAGTTCAAACTCGAACGCGACGAAATCAAGACCAGCCCGAACGGCGATATTGTCCATGCCAGCATGCGCTACAAGGGTAAGACGGTGGTCATGTTGGCGCCCGAAGGGGCTTGGGGTCATCCCGCCAAGACCCCCAAAAACGCCGGGCAGCCCTGCCCGATTGACCTCTATGTGTACTGCGATAATGTCGACATGTTGTATGAGTCCGCCATCCGCCACGGGGCCGTCGCCTGCGAACCACCCGCCGACGCCTTCTGGGGCGATCGGACGGTGCGGCTAGAAGATCTGGATGGCTATATCTGGACGTTCGCGACTCATGTCGGGCGGTTTGCGCCGATGACCATGCCCGGGCTCGAAGACGATGCGGCGGAACCCTCGTCCGAATGACCTATTGGCGGTCGCCCCGCGAATGAGAAAAAAGCCCGACCAGTGATTTGCTTACCACCACCTGAGCGACAACCGACTTAACGGAAACCAGAATGCGCTTGCTGACCTTGATACGCCACGCCAAATCGAGTTGGGACAATCCATTGCTGCGGGATTTTGACCGCGCACTCAACCCGCGCGGACAAGCGGATGCGCCGCTGATGGGCGGCGTCCTTCGCGCGGCTGGCGTCAGCGTCGATCGCGTCATATCGAGTCCCGCGCGGCGCGCGATCACAACCGCCGAGATCGTTGCGACCGCGCTCGGCTACCCGCTCAACCACATCCAGCGCGAACCGCGGATCTACGAAGCGACCCTGGACACCCTGCTGGAAATCGTTCGGGCGCTTGATCCACAAGCACAGAGCGTCGCGCTGTTCGGCCATAATCCGGGTTTTTCCGATCTCGCGAATCACCTGTCACGCCAACCGATCGGCGAACTCCCGACCTGCGCGGTCGTCAGGCTCGCCTTTGACGTTTCCGCATGGCACGCCATCGAACCGGGCAGCGGCAAGCTCCTCGCCTTCGACTACCCAAAAAAATTCAAGAAGTACTGACCCGGCCCCTCCGAACCGGGACTGAACGCGACCGCAAGCATGATCCTAG
>CAZUJU010000061.1:0-14354 GCA_964620675.1 uncultured Thiotrichales bacterium
TTCGCGTAACACGGTCAGCCGGTGTCAATCCATCTCCGCGGTGCTGTGGCCCTCGTTTCTGATGGCTGGCGTCGCGACGATCATCTTCTTCACCGTATTCGATCCCGAGCAGATGCATGGCCTCGAGGGCTTCAGCCGAATCGCTGTCTACTCGACCGGCTTTTTCGTCTTTTGGGGTCTGATGGCGATATCGAGTGGCGCGACACAGTATTTTCTTAAACCGTGCAACGACGTCAACAAACAGCGTAGCTAATGAGCAAACCGGCAGACAAGCCCAAGCAGGACGAGGTCCTGGTTGAGTTCTATCAAAAACGCGAGAAGATCTATCCACGACAGGTCACTGGGATCTTCGCGACACTGCGATGGGCAGCCGTATTGGCGCTGCTGGGACTCTATTACGTCGTGCCATGGATCGAATGGGGCGGGCGCCAGGGGGTTCTGTTTGATCTGCCAAACCGAAAATTTTACATTTTTTCCGCGACTTTCTGGCCGCAAGATTTCTTTTACCTCGCCGCGTTACTGATTATTGCGGCGCTGGCGCTGTTCTTCTTTACGGCGGTGGCGGGTCGCCTGTGGTGCGGGTACGCATGCCCGCAGACGGTCTGGACCGAGGCTTTCATGTGGATCGAACGTCAGTTCGAAGGCAACCGCATGAAGCAGATGAAACTCGACAAGGCGCCGTGGAACGCCGAGCGGGTGCTGCGCAAGGGTGGCAAACAGGTCGTTTGGATCCTGTTCTCGATTTGGACCGGATTGACCTTCGTCGGTTACTTCACGCCGATTCGGGAATTGGTCCCGTCGTTCCTGGTATTGAATACCGGCCCATGGGAGACGTTCTGGGTCCTGTTCTACGGTTTCGCGACCTATGGGAACGCGGGCTGGATGCGGGAACAGGTATGTATCTATATGTGCCCTTACGCACGATTCCAAAGTGCGATGTTCGACAAGGATACCTTGGTCATTTCTTACGATACCGCGCGTGGCGAGCCGCGCGGTGCGCGCAAGCGTTCGGTCGACCCCAAGCAGGCGAGCCTGGGCGATTGCATCGATTGCACGATGTGTGTGCAGGTGTGCCCGACCGGGATCGATATACGCGACGGTTTGCAATACCAGTGCATCGGCTGCGCCGCGTGTATCGATGTGTGCGACGAGGTGATGGAGAAGATGGGCTATCCCAAGGGCTTGGTTCGGTACACGACCGAGCATGCGCTTGAGGGCGGAGACACCAAGCTGCTACGCGGGCGCACGATGTTGTATGCAACGATGCTGCTCGCGATCACGGTCGCGCTGTTCACTGCCATCGCGACGCGCGTGCCGCTGGAGCTGGGCGTCATCCGGGACCGCAACGCGCTCTACCGAGAGACCGGCGAAGGTTTGCTGGAGAATGTCTATACGCTCAAGATCATCAATAAGGACGAGGTGCCACACCGGTACTCGGTATCCGTCACAGGGCTAGAGGGCATGAAATTATCCGGGGCCGACGACGTCAGCATACCGAGTGGCGAGGTGAGGGATCTCGTGGTATCGATCGCGGTCGACCCCGAGCACGTGCCGGCGGCGACCAATACGATTTACTTCAAGGTGGAAGCCTTGGAAAATCCGAAAATAGCAAAGGCAGAAACGGTGCGTTTTCTTGGTCCCGTGAGGCGATGATACCCCGGTAGGATAGCGAAGTTTATATGCCTGTCGGTCTTTGAACGACTTGCAGGAGTTTCCGTGACACTGCTGGAGCTTGCGCTTTATCGCTGAGCGCTCGAGGATCGAATGGATTTCCGCGCTGATTCGCGGTTAGGCGCTTGGTGAAATAAATTGAGAACGATGAAATGATACGCACATCCACTGATAGCAAACCTTGGTACCGGCAGTTTTGGCCGTGGTTCGTAATATTTTTTCCGGCGACAGCCGTGGTCGCGGGGATCGCAACCTTGGTGATCGCAATCGAGACTTATGATGGGTTGGTCGAGGACGATTATTACAAGCGCGGACTGGAGATCAATGAATCATTGGAACGTGACCGCAATGCAGCCGAGCGCGGGCTGACGGGATTCGTCCAAATTAACCCGGAGTCGGGTTTAGTCGAGTTGTTGTTGTACGGGCAGACCGGCGAGCAAAACCCGGTTTTAAAATTCCTGCACGCAACCCGCGCCAACCAGGATCGCGAGATCGCGTTAAAGCTCGTTGGGGATAAGCGCTGGCACGGCAATGCTGAAACGCTGTCTCCCGGAAAGCTGTACGTTCGGGTCGAATCAGCGCCGGAAAACTGGCGTTTCGGCGGAGAATTCAAGTACCCCGACGAGATGTCGGCGCGCCTGGATGCCGCGCTGCGTTAGACGCGATATGGATATCAGCCGGGCATGGCCAACCCGGCGAAGCGAACGTGTTACCACCACCTGCCAGCGCTGGTCGCTTGCGTCCGTTGGCTCAATTGAGTTGTAGCGGCTGATTGAGCGCGCGGCCATCGAATAGGGGCACGCCCTCACGTAACATCACTCTTCCCTCGCAGAACCAACTTACGACGGTCGGGTAGATCTGGTGTTCCAGCGCGAGCACGTCCGCAGCCAAGGTTTGCGGGGTGTGCTCCGGTTTTACCGTCAACCGGGCCTGCAGGATGACCGGGCCGCCATCGAGGTCGGGTGTTACCCAATGCACCGATGCGCCGTGCTCAGTCACACCGGCCGACAATGCGCGCTGGTGGGTGTCCAGGCCCTTAAATGCGGGCAGTAGCGAGGGGTGGATATTCAGCATCCGCCCTTGGTGGGCCACGACGAAGTCGCGGGTGAGGATGCGCATGAACCCGGCGAGCACGAGCAGATCGGGGTTAAAGCGCTCAATCATTTGCGCGAGCGCGGCATCGTATCGCTCGCGATCGGGGTAACCTTGATGGCGTAGCACGGCGGTAGGAATTCCGGCCGCCTCGGCAATCGCCAGACCGCCGGCATCGGCGCGGTTGCTGATGACGCCGATTATCTCTCCCGCGATGCGCGCGTCGCGGGTTGCCTCGATCAATGCGCTTAGGTTCGATCCGGTGCCCGATATCAGCACCACGATCCGACAGGCGCGTGGCGTCATTGATACTCTACGTAAGGGCTTTCGGAACTCCCGGAAATGATCGTCCCGATGAGGGTCGCGTCGATACCAAAGGTTTCCAGGTTGCGTTGGGCGGTCGGTACGTCGGCCTCAGGCAGCGCCACTACCATGCCAATTCCGCAGTTGAAGGTGCGCAACATCTCCGCTTCGTCGATTTGCCCCTGGGATTGCAGCCACGAGAAGATCGCGGGACGCTGCCAACGGGCCAATTCGATGCGCGCGATCGTATGGCTTGGCAGCACGCGCGGGATGTTTTCGGTGAGTCCACCGCCAGTGATGTGCGCCATGGCGTGAACGTCGCAGGTCTCGATCAGGTGCAACAGGGGTTTGACGTAGATCGTGGTCGGGGCGAGCAGATGCTCACCGAGGGTCCGATCGCCAAGCGGTTGATCGTGACGGGCCCCGCTGATGGCGAGCACCTTGCGGATCAGCGAGTAGCCGTTGCTGTGCGGACCGGATGAGGCGAGCCCGAGCAAGGCGTCGCCGGGCTTCACCCGGTTACCGTCAATGATCTTCGACTTATCGACGATGCCGACACAGAAGCCCGCGAGGTCGTAATCGCCGGCTTGATACATGCCGGGCATTTCCGCGGTTTCACCCCCGATCAGGGCGGCGCCGGCTTGGCTACATCCATCTGCGATGCCCTTGATGACCGAGGCTGCGATGTCGACCTCGAGCTTTCCGGTCGCGTAATAGTCGAGAAAGAACAGCGGTTCAGCGCCGGAGACAACGATGTCGTTAACGCACATCGCGACCAGATCGATACCGATGGTGTCGTGTCGGCCGAGCTCCAGGGCGAGTTTCAGCTTGGTGCCGACGCCGTCGGTGCCGGACACGAGCACCGGCGCGGGATATCGATCGAGCGGGAGTTCGAACAGGCCGCCAAAGCCGCCGAGACCGGCGAGTACGCCCGGCCGGCGGGTGCGCTGGGCGTGGGGTTTAATCAGGTCGACGAGGCGGTTGCCCGCATCGATATCGACTCCGGCGTCTTTGTAGCTCAGGCCGTGCGGGGCGTCGGGTGAGGTCATCGCGAGAACCAGCGAAAAAAGGTGTTCGGATGGTAGCGGCGGTGGTCTGAACTGTAAACAGCGCGGTGTGGTATCTTTAGGCGCGTTACGATATGGAGGCGCTTTCGTATGGCGATAGTTTGCGACGCGGCGGATGGCGCTTGATCTCAAAAAAATATAACGAAGTTCAACGAGCGGCCGATTATGCTCCGAGCACGCGATATTCCGAATGCGATCACAATCATGCGCGTTTTTCTGGTACCGCCAGTCGGATGGGCGATCCTGGTGGGCGAGTATCCGATCGCGTTTTGGCTGTTTTTTCTCGCGGGGTTCTCCGATGCGCTGGATGGCTTCCTCGCGCGGGCATTTCACTGGCAGAGTCAGCTCGGTGCGACGCTCGATCCGATCGCTGACAAGTCTCTGATGATCCTCGCATTTTTCTGCTTGTTCTGGGTTGGGTCGATTCCTTGGTGGTTATTCGTCGCGGTGCTGTTGCGCGACGTGATCATCATTGGCGGCGCGCTTGCCTACCAGTATTTAACCCGCAATCTGCATATGGAGCCGTTGCTGCTCGGTAAGCTCAACACTGCGTTGCAGATCCTGGTGGTGCTGGCAATCCTGTTGCATCTTGCGTTTGGCTGGTTCACGCCGGCCTGGATCACGGGGATGTCGCTGCTGTTACTGGTCACCACGCTCCTCAGCGGGGTGGCTTATGTCAGGGAATGGAGTCGCCGCGCCCGGCGTTATCGCGCGTCATGAGCATTTCGGATTCACAGAAGTGGTTCCTGTTGGCCGTTGCGCTGGTGGTGGGGGGCTTGTTGTATCTCCTGGCGCCGATTCTGACCCCGTTCCTGGTCGGTGCATTGTTGGCCTATCTCGGCGATCCGGTCGCGGACCGTCTTGAGCGTAAGGGCTTATCGCGAACCGTGGCGGTGGTGTTGGTTTTCCTGACCATGACGCTCGTGCTTTTGCTCGCGTTGTTGCTCCTGGTGCCATTAATACAAACTCAGATCGTACTGTTGGTCCAGACCGTTCCGACCTATTTCGCTTACGTCAACGATCGGCTTCTGCCCTGGCTGGAGACCACCTTTGGCCTCACTCCGGAACGGTTCGATCTGGCTGCGCTGACAACCTGGCTGCGGATGAATTTGACCGAAGCGGGCGGAGTGGCGGCGCGGGTGATGGCGTATATCACGCAATCGGGCACCGCGATCGCGGCCTTGCTCGCCAATCTGTTGCTGATTCCGGTGGTGACGTTCTACCTGCTGCGGGACTGGGACGTGCTAGTGGCTTATCTCCGGGACCTATTACCGCGCAGCGTCGAGGCCGATGTGGCCCATATCGTACGCGAGGCCGATGCGGTGCTGGGGGCGTTCCTGCGCGGGCAACTCTTAGTGATGACGTTGCTCGGAATCGTTTACTCGGTAGGACTCTGGCTGGCAGGGCTCAAGTTTGCTTTATTGATCGGGCTGCTCGCGGGTCTGGTCAGTTTCGTGCCTTATCTCGGTGTGATCTTTGGGGTGATCACCGCGAGTGTCGCGATGTTTTTTCAAACCCAGGAGTTGCTTAGCCTCCTGCCGGTGCTGCTGGTGTTCCTGGTCGGACAAACCCTGGAAGGATTGTTGTTGACGCCGTTGCTGGTCGGTGACCGCATCGGTCTGCATCCGGTCGCGGTGATCTTTGCGATCATGGCGGGCGGGCAATTGTTCGGCTTTATGGGGGTTTTGCTCGGGTTGCCGGTGGCCGCTGTGCTCGCCGTGGTGGTGCGTGATCTGCATCGACGCTATCTGGTGAGCGGGCTGTACCAAACGCGCGACGATGGCTCGGGGCTGCCGCCCGGCAAGCAGGACGGCAGCGACATCACGTGAAGCAACTGGGGTTGCCGATCTCGCTCGACACGTTCGCCACGTTCGAGAATTTCGTACCCGGTGCCAATCAGGTGCTGGTTGATTGCCTGCGGCGAATGGCAGACGCGGCTGGTGAGCCGCAAGTGCTGCTCTATGGTGGGACCGCGCGCGGCAAGAGCCATTTGCTGCAAGCCACTTGTCGCCGTGCGTTGGCGCGCGGGCAATCGGCGCATTACGTCTTGCTGGGCGAGCAAGAGCCGGGTGGGTTACCGGAGCTGGCCCGTCATGCACTGGTTTGCCTTGACGGATTGGAAACGGTCGCCGCCAATGGCGCCTGCGCCGAGGGCCTGTTTCACCTGATCAACGCTCAGCGCGAACGCGGGCATGCACTGGCGCTGGCCTCGCGCTTTCACCCGCAGGCGCTCGGCATTACTTTACCGGATCTGATCTCGCGGCTGATGTGGGGGCCGCTGTTTCAATTGCAGCGCCTGGATGATGCGGCGCTTGCGGCCTTCATGGCGCAACGCGCGGCAGAGCGCGGGTTCGAGATGCCCGAAGAGGTTGTCGGCTACCTGCTCACGCACCATGCGCGGGATCTCCGGCAGCTGCTCGAACTTATCGATCGGCTCGATGTGGAAACGTTGGCGCGCCAGCGTAAGGTGACGCTGCCGCTACTGCGCTCGGTGTTGGATCAGGCGGACTGAGAGCCTGTGAAAATATCCCGCGATCTACTGCGGACGCCCAGGGGCGCCCTCGCGACGATCGGGGATTTTTTCACAGGCTCTGAGCGCGTCCGTGCCAACGGACGTACAGGAGCGCTGCGCTGAACCAAGTCAGACTCAATCCTATCTCGGCCGCGCCAAGCCAGCGTGTCGCGGGCACTGTGGCGTCACTCACGCCGAGCACGAAGTACCACAATGCCAAGAAACTCGACCACGTGAAGGTGTAGGTTTTTCCGCGCAGCAAGCCGTGCAGTGGCAGCAATAGCGGGCCGAGAAGTACCAGCAGCACGATCGAACGCGGCAGTCCGTCAGGCGCCCGCCAACCAATCGTCCAGACCAGTAGCACAGCAAAAAGCCCCAGGACCGCCGCGAGCGTTACCGCGTAGGCGACGCCCGGTCGCGACCCCATCAGGGCTGGATCTTGAGTTGGGAAGCCAACAAGGCGATCCGACGCCCGAGTGCTTTACAGAGGGCGATTTCGTCGTTGCTGATCGCGAGATCGCTTTCGGCGCCGGCGAGATGGCTGGGGCCATAAGGGGTGCCGCCGGTGCGCGTGGTGAGTAACGTCGCTTCGGAGTAAGGCAGCCCAGCGATGAGCATGCCGTGGTGGAGCAGTGGCAGCATCATCGAGAGCAGGGTCGTTTCCTGGCCGCCATGCAGGCTCGCCGTGGAGGTGAAGACGGCCGCCGGTTTGCCCGCTAACGCGGCCGCAAGCCAGAGGTTGCCGGTCTGGTCGAGAAAGTACTTGAGCGGCGCGGCCATGTTGCCGAAGCGGGTCGGGCTGCCGAGGATCAATCCATCGCATTCCTGAAGGTCGGCCAGTTCGGCGTAGGGCGCGCCGCTCAATGGCACCGCGGGTTCCACCGCTTCGGTCACCGGTGAGACCGCGGGCACGGCACGCAACACGGCATTGGCGCCATCGACGCCGTCGACACCGTGGGCGATGTGGCGTGCCATCTCGGCCGTATTGCCGTAGCGGCTGTAATAAAGAATGAGAATATTGGTCACGGGCAAGTGCGTTTCAATGAAAGGTTAGAGTATACCGAGAACGCGCTCGGGCGGGCGGCCGAGCGCGGCTTTGCCGCCGCTGATCACGATCGGGCGTTCGATCAGGCGCGGGTAGGCCACCATTGCATCGATCAGTGCGTTGCGGGTGAGGTCGGGGTTATCGAGATTGAGTGCACGATATTCCTCCTCCTGACGACGCATCAGCGCGCGCGGTTCGAGGCCCAGCAGGTCGAGTACGTGTTCGAGGTCGGCACGGGTGGGTGGCGTGTTCAAATACTCGACCACGGTCGGCTCGATGCCGCGGGCACGCAACAGTTCGAGCGTCGCGCGCGACTTTGAGCAGCGTGGGTTATGGTAGATCAGGGGAGTGTTTTGGGATTGCTCGTTCATGTGGATGCTCCTGGAATCCGGCGCTGGGATCTGATTTTGCGACAGATTCTAGCAATTGCCAGATAACCGCGATACGCTAGCTGTCGGGCGAACACGGGGTGTCACCAAGTGAAAATAGAGACAAACTTCCGCACCGCGATGCTGATAGCGATGCTCGCGATCAGTGGCTGCGCCACGATTCCAGCGCAGGAGATGAGCGACGCTCGGCAAGCCTTGCGTGCCGCCGAGGAAGTCGGGGCCGCGACCCGGGCAACCCGCAATTTCGATGAAGCGAAGCTATTGGTTGAGGATGCCAATCGGTTCCTCAATGAAGGCCGATACGAACTCGCTCGCATCGTCGCGCTCCGGGCCAAGCGCTTAGCGATCGAGGCCCGCCAGGCGAGTGTCAAAGAGCCAGTCCCCGCCCAACCTTGAATTCCCGCCGTTCACGCGCGACCGCACGGCGGAGCCGTGAATCCGCGCTGGTCTCTCGCTTCATTTTGAGTTGAACAACGATCGTCACGCCCCACACCCCGAAATTGGTTACTTCCGGGTGGGTCGGCACGGCAGACGGCACCTACGCCTACCGGGCTAACGGCTCCTACCAAGCGAACTACGCCGGCTTCAACTAGGCGCAGGAGACGCTTGAAGTTGCCGGACTTCGCCTGCGCGGGTTATTCGCGCGGTCACCGTGATGAACTAGATTTCCATGACAGGTCAGATTCGCGGAATCGCGGGTGCCGCCGATGGCGGTACATTATCGCTGCGAGCGGAACACTGCGGTTTGAGTACAACGGCGTTCACACGAATGACGTAATCCGTCTCCAATATCGGATTGCCTATGGTAAAACAGTGTCTGGATACGGATGGCGCCTTGAGGTGAAGACCTTGAGGTTAGTTATGCGAGGCGGTAGACATTTTCACCGTCGGCACGAGGCGATACGCTGGAGACGTGAGATAGGTCGATTCCAGGATCCGAGGTCGCCTCTTAAACTGGCGCCCGGTTAGCGCTCGGTAAAGACCGATCGGAAGTCTTCAAGGTCAACGTAAGTTTCCTACAAGAATCACAGGGTCGTGATTCCGTCATGAAAACAGGGAGTGCTCAATGACTCATCGATCCAATAATTTACCGCGCGATATTCCGGAACCAGCCCGGCATCTGGATGCTGCGCGTGAGGTATTGACCGAGCAAGCGCGCGCCTTGGAGGCGCTGATCGATCGGATCGGTAGCGAGTTCGATCATGCCGTCGATTTGTTGCTCGCGGCAAAGGGGAGAACGGTCGTTCTCGGCATGGGAAAATCGGGACTGGTCGGCAAGAAGATCGCAGCGACGTTTTCGTCAACGGGAACACCGAGTTTCTTTATTCATCCTGGAGACGCCTTTCACGGCGACCTTGGCATGATTCGGGCTGAGGATCTGGTCATCCTGATTTCAAACAGTGGCCGCACGGACGAAATCCTGCGGATGCTGCCCGTGCTCAAACAATTCGGCAACAAGGTCATCGCAATGACCGGGGGCCTGAACTCCCCGCTCGCTGAAAACGCCGACGTGGTGCTTGATATCTCCGTTGAACGCGAGGTCTGCCCCAACAATCTGGCCCCGACGACCTCTACCTTGGTCACCATGGCAATGGGCGATGCGCTGGCGGTGGCGCTGATCAAGGCGCGCAATTTCAAGCCAGACGACTTCGCGCGATTCCACCCCGGCGGTGACTTGGGGCGGCGTCTGTTAACCCGTGTTCGAGATGTCATGCGCATCAGCGATCTGCCTCTGGTCCCGCTTACTCATCGTCTGCGCGATTGCCTGTTTACGATGACCGCCAGTCGACTCGGGTTGGCGATCGTGCTGGATCAATCACGCTTGGTTGGGGTACTGACCGACGGCGATCTCAGACGTGCGATGTTGCAGGATCCGTCGACGCTGGATAAGCCGGTCAGCGGATTCATGAATAAGAATCCCGTCACCATCGCCGCCAACACCAAGCTTGCCGAGGCGGATGCGATCATGAATCAGCGCAAGATCAAGGTACTGATCGTGACCGATGAGCGCGAAGCCGTATGCGGCGTGCTTGAGATCTATGACTGAGCCCGGTCGACTGGAAACTCGGACCCCGTGGGAGATTACCCGCGCGGTGCACTTTGCTTTGCTGATGCGCGAGTTAAAAACACGCTTTGGCGCCTATCGTTTGGGCTACGCGTGGGTTTTGTTGGAACCGATGGCGCACGTGGCCGTGCTCGCGTTGATTTTTGGCTACTTCGTCGGGCGTACCATGCCCGGCATCGACTTTACGCTGTTTCTCATTACCGGAATCGTGCCATGGATGTTATTCATGAAAACGGTCGAGCGTGGAATGGCGGCCGTCTCCTCGAACAGCGGCTTATTCGGCTACCGCCAGGTGAAACCGATCGATGCATTTCTGGCGCGCTCGGTGCTGGAGTTTCTGATCTACGCCGGCGTGTTTATGGTGTTGATACTGCTGGCGTACTGGTACGGATTGGAGGTGCGGATCGACCAACCGCTGAATCTCGCGGCGGCGTTTGTCGCTTTATTTCTGTTTTCGGTGAGTTTGGCGCTGACGCTCTGTGTCATCGTAACCCTTTTTCCTGAAAGTCAGAAATTTATCAAGATTCTACTCAAGCCGCTGTACTTTATGTCCGGGATATTTTTCTCGCTGCGTAATATACCCGCCGAGTACCACGTGTATCTCCTGTGGAATCCAGTTTTACATGCGATCGAGCTAACGCGGGATGCGTTCTTTTATCAGTACAGTACCGATGGGGGAAGTTTTGAAGTCCTCATCGCCTATACCTGTATTCTTTCGGTACTGGGTCTAGCGCTGTATCGCCAAAACCTTACGCGAATGGTTGCAACGTGATCCAGCTTAATAAACTGACCAAAAGCTACCGTACGCGCTCGGGACGTCGCTATGTGTTTCGCGATCTCGACCTTTCGATTCCAGAAGGTGTGAATGTTGGGCTGATTGGCGGAAATGGTGCCGGTAAATCTACCTTGATGAGAATTTTGGGGGGAATCGATTTTCCCGACGCGGGCGAAGTCGTCACGCAAAAGCGCATTTCCTGGCCGCTCGCATTGTCTGGGGGATTTCAAGGATCGCTTTCGGGCCGTGAGAACGTGAAATTCGTCTGTCGGGTGTTCGGGCGGGAGGATGAGCTTGAAGAAAAGGTTCAATGGATCAAGGCGTTCTCTGAATTAGGGGATTATTTCGAAGAACCCGTCAAGTCCTATTCGTCCGGAATGAAATCCCGTCTCGCGTTCGCAATGTCTATGGGATTTGAATTTGACGTCTACTTGGTTGATGAAATTACCGCAGTCGGCGATCAGGCGTTTCGGGACAAGTCGCGTCAGGCATTCCACGATTTACGCGAGCGCGCGTCAATCATTATGGTGTCGCATGATCTTGGAACCTTGAAAGCACAATGTGATGTGGGGGTGCTGATCGAGGATGGCAACGCCTTCTATTTTGATCGAATCGATGACGCGATCGACCGTTACCGTAAAGGTCCACAATGACGCAGCTACTCAGTAAAGGACAGCGCTCGCTGGCGCAGATCGTATTCGTTTGGATTCCATTGCTGATTGCGGCGCTTTATTGGGGCCATATCGCCTCCGATCGCTATGTCTCCGAGGCTAAATTCGTACTACAACGCACCAGCGCCGCGCCCACACCGGGAATGGACCTCGCAAGCCTGATCGGCGGCGGTGGGTCGGAAGCCAGGGACTCCATGATCTTAAAGGACTACATCCTGTCTACGGACATGCTGGACTATTTGACCGCGAACTTGCAGTTGCGCGACCACTACGCGGCGGATGGTCTGGATCGGATTTCACGCCTCGAACCGGGTGCGTCACGCGAGGATTATCTTGAGTACTACCGCAAACGAGTGAGTGTCGACTACGACGCGGCGTCCTCGGTCCTCACACTCCGAGTCCAGGCATTCAGTCGCGAGATGTCAAAACGGATCGTCGAGGCGATCGTCAAACAAAGCGAGCGGTTCACCAACATTGTCGGGCACCAGATGGCCGAGGAGCAAATGGAGTTCTCGACCGGTCAGCTCCAGCGCGCCCAGGATCAGCTTAGAAAGGTCAAACAGGGTATGCTGGCGTTCCAGAACGAACACAATATCGTCTCGCCAAAAGGTGAGAGCGAGGCAGTTTCGTCGATCATCATGGGGATGGAGGTCGAACTGGCGGGTAAGCAAGCCGAACTCAAGACCGTGGCGACATTTCTGAATCCCACCGCGCCGGAAGTTGCGCGACTCCGGGCGGAGATTTCATCGTTGCGCGAACAGATCAAGATCGAGCGGAAAAAGATCGTCGGTACGTCTGTCGCTGCGCCGTTAAACGATCTGACGCTTCGCTTCGAGGAGATGCAGATGAGCCTCGAATTTGGCACCGATATCTACCGGTCTACTTTGAGCGCTCTGGAGGCGTCGCGAATCGAGGCGTCGCGAAAACTGAAGCATCTTGTCATTATTCAGACTCCGGATCTTCCAGAGCGCGCGGTGTATCCACGCCGGTTTTACAACCTGGTTACGTTTTTTGCCTTCACGATTATGCTTTACTGGATCGGTCGGTTAGCGATAGCCACCGTTAAGGATCACAGGGATTAGGACATGGCGAAGGCAGCAAGGATGCGGCTTGTCGGATTACTGCTTATGCTCACGACGTTCGGTGGAGCGTTGGCGGATAATTCAAAGCGTAGCCATCCGGAGACCCAAAATAGCACCGCGGCGCAGATTGAGCCAACGCGGATCGCGCCGTCCACTCAGCCCGACCCGCGTCAATCTTTGATCGAGCCCCAACGCACCCGCGCCGTTGTCGATACCGACGTATTCGGCGCTAAGATGTTCACGGGCGCTTTTTCCGGAAACTCCTATTCGGGTTTCAATCCCAATTACTCGATTGGGGTTGGCGATAGCATCACGCTGAAGATGTGGGGTGCGTACGAACTTGAAACCGTTCTGACGGTAGACGCGCAAGGAAATATATTTGTCCCGCGTGTTGGACCGGTGAATGTGGTCGGCGTGCGAAATAGCGAACTGGCCGATATCGTCAAACGCAAGATTGCCACCGTTTACCGCTCGAACGTTCATAGCTATGTGAATCTCGCGGCGGCTCAGCCCGTAAAGATCTTCGTGACCGGATTTGTCATTCGCCCCGGTCTGTACGCGGGCTTGTCGTCCGACAGCATCTTGAATTATCTCGATCAAGCCGGCGGTATCGATCCCGCGCGCGGAAGCTACATCGATGTCCGGATCATGCGCGGTGAACAGGTTTACCGCACCGTCAATCTTTATGAGTTCCTGCTCCATGGCCATATGCCGGACGCGCAACTCGCGGATGGCGACACCGTCGTCGTAGGGAGTCGTCGTAGCACGGTCAAGGTCTCGGGTTTGGTGCATAACGAAAATCGATTTGAGTTCGAACGCGCGGATATCACGCTAGAAGAGATACTCGCGCTGGCCAAGCCACACCCCTCCGCCACGCATATCCGGATTGTCCGCAATACCGGCACTACGCGTAACGTCGATTACTACGAGGTTGGCGAGGCGACCCAAATCAATCTCACGAATGGCGACACGGTTCAGGTCACCGCCGATAAGCGCCCCGGTACGATCACCGTGCGCGTTGAAGGCGAGCACGAAAGCCCGCAAGAATACGTGTTGCCGCACGGAAGCCGACTCGGCGATCTGATGCAACGGGTGACAATGAGTGAAAGTTCTGATGCGCGCTCGATGCAACTCTTTCGCGAGAGTGTCCGTCTACGTCAGACCGAAATGCTCGAACAATCACTAAAGGCGCTGGAGAACACGATACTGACCGCGAGTTCCGCCACCAACAGCGAAATCGAACTGCGCAAGGGCGAAGCGGAACTCGTACTCAAGTGGATCGAACGGGCCAAGGAAACGAAACCCAGAGGTCAGGTGGTTCTCGCCGGCAGCGCCGAGGCGCGAGACTTGCTGCTGGAAAACGGCGACGTTATCAAGGTTCCGGTTGATGATCGAATCGTTCTCGTCAGTGGCGGCGTCATGTTCCCGAACGCCATCGTCTATGACGCGCGCCTGACGCTCTCGGACTATATCGAACGTGCCGGCGGCTATGCCCAAAACGCGAAGAATTCCCAAATCGTGGTGCTTAATCGCAGCGGTGCGTATGTCAAAGCGAGCGACGGACGCTGGGGCGGCGGGCCAAGAGCCGATATTCGGCCGGGCGACGAAGTGCTCGTGTTGCCCAAGGTTGACGTGAAATCGGTACAGATCACCAAGGACCTGACGCAGATACTGTATCAGAT
>CAZUJU010000062.1:0-9888 GCA_964620675.1 uncultured Thiotrichales bacterium
AGTTCGGCGCCATGCTCACCGTGCGCGAATCGCAGCAAGCGGTGTTCGTCAACGAAGGGCAGATCGCCGAGGTCTTCGGCCCGGGCATGTACAAGCTCGAAACCGCCAACCTGCCGATACTCTCAACGCTCCAGGGCTGGCCCTACGGTTTTGAGAGTCCGTTCAAGGCCGAGGTGTATTTTTGCAGCACGCGGCGTTTCACCGACCTCAAGTGGGGCACCCGCAATCCGTTGATGCTGCGCGACAAGGAGTTCGGCGCGGTGCGCCTGCGCGCCTTCGGTACCTACGCGATCCGGGTCAGCGACCCGAGCACGCTGGTGCGCGAGATCGTCGGCACCGATGCCCATTTCACCACCGACGAGATCAGCAATCAGCTCCGCAACATCATCGTCTCGCGGTTTGCCAACGTGATCGGCCAGAGCAGCATCCCAGTGCTCGATCTCGCCGCGAACTACGATGAACTCGGCAAGTTCATAAGCGAGCGGATTACCCCCGAGATCAACGCCTATGGCCTCGATCTGGTCGAATACCTGGTCGAAAATATTTCCTTGCCGCCCGAAGTGGAGCAGGCGCTCGACAAGCGGACCAGCATGGGCGTGATCGGCAACCTGCGCGACTATGTGACCTTCAGTACCGCCGATTCGATGCACGCCGCCGCCAGCAATCCGGGCGCGGCGGGGCAGGGCATGGGGCTCGGCGTCGGCATGGTGATGGCGCAACAGGTCGGCAATGCGGTTGGCGGTGCGGTGGCTACCGGGGGGCCGCCGCCGTTGCCGGCGACCCAGTTTTACGTCGCGCTCGGTGGGCAACAAACCGGCCCGTACGCCCTGGAGCAGGTACGAGCCCTGGCCGATACCGGGCAACTCGCCGCCGCAACGCTGGTTTGGACCCACGGGATGAGTGAGTGGCAACCCGCCTCCCAGGTCGCGGCGTTGACCGCGCTGGTCGGTGGGGGCCCACCGCCGTTACCGCAGGATGAATGATCGACCCGCAGCGGAGTGAGCGCCGAGGCGCTCCGCGCTTTGGTACGCGGATTGATAGGGTAGCGGGCTTTTTGGGGTTCCGTTTCGAGCGGTCGGGCATGATGCCGCAGCAACCATAACTCAATGAACCACAGGGACACCGAACGCAAGATCATCCAGGGTCCGCGCCGCGCGAGTGGCGAGTCCGGCGCGGCCTGGGAGCAGTTTCCCTGCAACGAGTGCGGTGGCACGGTGCATTTCGCGCCGGGCCGAGACGCGCTCGTGTGTGTGTATTGCGGCCACGCCAACCCGATCCCGGCGGACAATCACGTTATCGAGGAACTCGATTATGTGGCGACGCTGAGTCGGCTCGTCGAACACGAACGCGCAGTCACCGAACTCACCCTGAAATGCGATACCTGCGGGGCGGAGTTCCGCATGGCGCCGGACGTGCACGCCGGGCACTGTGATTTCTGCGGTTCGACCATCGTGGCCGACACCACCGAGCACCGCCAGTTGCCGCCTGAAGCGGTATTGCCGTTTCAGATCACGCAGAAAGAGGCGGATGAATCCTTCGTCCATTGGCTCGGCAAGTTGTGGTTGGCGCCCAACGCGCTCAAGCAGCACGTCAAGGGGGTGCAGCATCTGTCCGGGGTGTACGTCCCCTACTGGACCTTCGACAGCCAGGCCTCGGCTGAGTATCGCGGCGAACGCGGCACGTTTTATCAGGTGCGCGAGCAGGTGATGGTGAACGTGAACGGGCGGATGCAGATGCGTACGCAGATGGTCACCAAGGTGCGTTGGACGCAGGTTTCGGGGCGCGTGGCCCGGTTTTTCGACGATGTTCTGGTGCCGGCGTCGAATACGCTGCCGAAGGCCATGCTGAATCGCTTGCGCACCTGGACGCTCACCGCGCTCAAGCGCTATCAGGCGGCCTATCTGGCCGGGTTCAAGAGCGAGTTGTATCAAGTCACCCCGGAGCAGGGTTTCGTCGCCGCGCGCGAGGTGATGGATAACGTGTTGCGCAACGACATCGTGCGCGACATCGGCGGCGATCTGCAGCGGATCACGCACATGCGCAGTGCCCATCGCGACGTGCACTTCAAGCACATCCTGCTGCCGATCTGGGCTGCTGCTTATCGCTTTCGCGGCAAGAGCTACCGTTTCGTCGTCAACGGTCAGACTGGTGAGGTGCAGGGCGAACGGCCATGGAGTTTCTGGAAGATCGCTTCCCTGGTGCTGCTGGCCTTGATCGCGTTGCTGGGGGTGTTTTGGGCGGTGGATCAGGGCTACATCGATCTTGGCGGGAGCGGGCAGGTTGGTGGTGCCTACGAGATGCGGCGCGTGCCGATTGAAATGCCCGGTTGGCCGCCGCCTCGCTGGTGATAGGTGGGGCGCGACCGCGGGTAGCAATAGTGGCTGACGCGACCTAAAACCGTGAGCGATTTCATGCGTTGCTCGATCGACCAATGGTAAAGTTTCGCCGACCGCAAACCCCAGCGGTGGTTTGAGTCCGATGATCCGTCGTCACGGCGTGGGGATCCCGAGCGCCGTATTGATTTTCAGCCCTGGAGTCCCTCGCATGACGCGCGCGTTTCGTCTTGGCCAAATCCTCATTGCTTTGATTTTTTTCGGCCTGTACGGCTTACCGTGGAGCGCGGTCAGTGTGCACGCGGCACCGCTGCCAAGTGCGGAAGGTTTCGAGAAGACGACCTTGGTCACCGGCCTGGCGAACGCGGTGGATTTCGAGTTTGCCCCGGATGGTCGGGTCTTTATTCTCAACCGCTACGGTAAAGTGCTGATTTACAAGCCCGCCTCACAGACAGTGGTGGAGGCTTTGGAGCTGGCGGTGTTTCATGAGAGCGAAGCCGGTCTTATCGGTATCGCGTTTGATCCGAACTTTGCGCTCAATCGAGTGGTTTACCTGCATTACTCGCCGCTCAATGTGTCCGAGAACCGGCTTTCAAGCTTCACGGTGCAGGGCGATGCGATCGATCCGGCCTCGGAAAAGGTGATTCTGCGAATCCCGACCGACCGTGATGGTCCCTCGCACGACGCCGGCGCGCTCAAGTTCGACACGCTCGGCAACCTCCTGATCGGCACCGGCGATGCGGCCGAGCACAGCCTGTACGCGGCGGTGGACGAGGATGTGAAGAACCGCAGCGCCGAAAAATCCTCGTCAAACACCAACGATTTGCGCGGCAAGATTCTACGGATCAAGCCGAATCCGGTCGCCGGGACCTACGCGATCCCGCCGGGCAATCTGTTCCCCGATGGTATTGGCGGGCGGGCCGAGATCTACATCATGGGCGCGCGCAATCCATATAAGTTCGGCATCGATCCGGTGACGAACTGGCTGTTCTGGTCCGACATCGGGCCGGATGCGAATTTCGCCAGCGCCGAGGGCCCCGAGGGACAGGACGAAATCAATTTGAGCAAGACGGCCGGGAACTATGGTTGGCCGTATTTTCTTGCGGACAATGCGCGTTATCAGATTCGCGGCGTCTATCTCAACCCCGCGGCGCCGCGAAATACCTCGCGCTGGAACACCGGCGCGACGACGTTGCCCGCGGCGAAACCGGCCTGGATCACCCAGTTCCACCAATCGTTTATGGGCGGGCCGGTATTTCGGGCGAATCCTGCGCTGGTCGATCCGAAAAAGATCCCGGACGAGTTCGATCAGCACCTGTTTTACTGGGACTTCAACCAGAGCGTGCTGCGTTACGCCGGCTTTGACGCCCAGGGTGCGTTGGTGCGTGACGAGCGTCTGGCCAAGTCGCTGATCAATTCCGGCACCGTGCAGGGGTTGATCGACGTCGAGATCGGCCCGGACGGCCACCTGTATCTGCTGGAATACGGCACCGGCTGTTGCGACATCTTCACCGGCAATGGCAAGTTGCATCGCCTCGATTACACCGGGACGACCGGCGGCGGCGCGCGCAATCTCGCCGTGGGCAAGGCGGTGACGGTGTCCTCGGTCGAGAGCGGGACCGAACAAGCCTTGATCGAAAATCTGAGCGGCGAAAACGCGGTCGATGGCGACCCCGACACGCGCTGGTCCAGCGCGTTCAGCGCGCCGCAGTCGATCCAGGTCGATCTTGGCGAGCGCACCGCGATCGATCGGGTCCGCATCCAATGGGGGTACACCTACGCGAAGCAGTATCGGGTCGAGACCTCCGACGACCTGCAAAGCTGGACCCTGCATCTCAGCGAGACCGCGGGCAACGGCGGCGTCGACGAAGTCGGGCTGGGCAATGTGAAGGCGCGTTTCGTGCGCGTGACCGCGACGGAGAACGCCTTCGAGTGGGGTGTTTCGGTTCGCGAACTCGAAATCTGGAGCCCGGCCCCGGTTGACAACTACGCCAACGCCGCGTTCATCGGCAAGCATTACCAAGGCTCGGGTACCTGTTCGCTCTGCCACAACAATCTCAAAGACAGCGCGGGGAACGACCTCTCGCTGGTCAACGCCTGGTCGAGCAACATGATGGCGAACTCCGCCCGCGATCCCTACTGGCGCGCCAAGGTCGCGGCCGAGATCAAGCGCAATCCGCAGTTAGAATCCGAGATCAATGATAAGTGCAGTCGGTGCCACGCCCCAATGGCGAACGACACGATCCGCAAGGACGGCGGCCCGATGAGCATTCTAGGCGCGGGCATGCTGAATCCATCGAGTCCGCATTTCGATCTCGCGATGGATGGCGTGAGTTGCACTGTCTGCCACCAGATCGAGGATACCGGCTTACTCGGTACCGAGGTGTCGAACTCCGGTAACTTCAGCGTGCGCGCCTACCCCGATACGCCGCAGGAAAAGGCGAACCGCCCGGCATTCGGTCAATACGCCGATCCCTTGGTCGAGGACATGAAAAACGGCGCCAACTTTACCCCGCAACTCGGCGCTCATATGAGCGAGTCGGCGATGTGCGCCACCTGCCACGACCTGAAGACCCCCTTCGTCGACGCCAATGGGGCGCTCGCAAGTTCGACCTATGCCAGCGAATTCCCGGAGCAAATGGTGTACACCGAATGGCTGAATAGCCGCTTCAGCGACCCGGTCAGCGGGCAGACCTGTCAGGACTGTCACATGGCCAAAGTCGGCGAAGCGGTGAAGATCGCCAGCGTGCCGAGCCATTCACCCGCGCGCAACGGTTTCGCGCGCCACAATATGACCGGGGCCAACACCACCATGCTCGCGATCCTGCGCGATCACCGCAGTGAACTCGGCGTGCTGGCCAACGGATTCGATGCCGAGATTCAGCGGACCCAGGCATTCTTGAAAACCGCGGCGACGCTCGAAATCCTCGACGCGACGCTGGCCAATGGCGAGTTGACTACGACCCTGAAACTCACCAATCAGAGCGGGCATAAATTGCCGAGTGCCTACCCGTCGCGGCGGGTATTCATTCACCTGACGATCACCGACTCACAGGGCCAGGTCGTGTTCGAATCCGGCAAACCCAATCCGGACGGGAGCATCGCGGGCAATGCCTCGGATCTCGATCCCGCCACCTTCGAGCCGCATTACACCGAAATCACTGCCGCCGATCAGGTGCAGATCTATGAGTCGATCATGGCCGATACCGACGGCGCGGTCACTCACACCTTGCTGCGTGCCGCAACGTACGTGAAGGATAACCGCCTCACGCCGCCCGGTTCGACCAAGCTGCGTGCACCGCAGGACATTCGCGTCATTGGCGGCGCGGCCAACGACGCCGATTTTGATGATGGCAGTGACACAATTCGCTATCGGGTCGCGGTCGGCAACCGTGAGAATCTGACCGTCACGGCGCGTCTCATTTACCAACCGTTGGCGTTTGGTCATCTGCAGGACCTATTTAAAGATCAAGACGTCAACGAGGTGGCACGATTCAAGGTGATGTTTGACGCCGCGCCGCATAAATTCGAATCGTTGGTCGAAGCTTGGCAGCAAGTGAGCATGGCCGGTTCAACCCGCGGCGGTGGCGGGGCTGGTATGGGTATCGAGGTGATTGGATTGCTGGCGCTGTTGCATCGCTACACACGGCGGACCAAAACTGATCGGTTTTCGCGGTCGCCTAGGCCTCGAACGCGCCGGCAACGTTGAATCACTCAGCTCGGACACGAGATCAAGCAACATCGTCATTCAAACGAGGAGCGGTTTTAAATGTCGATTGTAAAATGGCTTCCAATCGTGTTCTCGGTCTTGGTGTTGGCCGGGTGCGGTGGTGGTGGAGCTGCCGGAGTGGGTGGAGCGGAAAATCCGGATAATGAGCTGACCGCTTGTCCGCAATCTACCCTTAAGATTTCCCCGTCCGACAACGCGCAATACATCGCGCCAGGGCGCTCGGCGCAGGTCTGGTTCAGTCAACCGCCAAGCGCCGCGAGCCTGGTGCAAAATCCCGCTGCGATTCGTCTCCTCGATGACGCGGGTGTCGAGGTTCCGGTCGTGCGCAGCCTGAACGCAGCGGAATGCCGGGTCGATCTCAAGCCGTCTCAACCCCTTAGATACCACACGAATTACATCGTGCAGGTGCGTCCGGCGTTGCTCAAGAACGCCGCTGGCGGTGTCCTCGCGGGAAATGAGCGCTCGCAGCGTTTCACCACCTTCGAAAGGCGCTTGCTCGGCGCAAGCTATTTCAATGGTGGCTTAACGCAGATGGATCTGTTGCAGGAAAAGGATCTGCTCGGCGTGTTGCGCTTTGGTGGGCGCTGGGTCACGGAATTTGCGCTGGCAGAGAAAAATCCAGGCACTGTGGTCCCAGGTACATACATCGAACACCTGCGGCGCTTTTGCGATTTCGCGGTGAGCCGCAACCAGCTTGCCTGGATTCAGATCCCTGTGTTGATGGATAACGCCGATATCGCGACGATACTCGATGCACTCGAAGCGCGGCCGGATCGCTGTAACCTGCTGTTGTTCGCGATCGGAAATGAGGTGGATCGTTTCGATCACAGCGAAGAGCAGTACGCGCAGGATTACCATTGGCCCGAATACCTCGCGGCGCTGGAGCGGATCGTGCCGCTATTGCAGACTCGATTTCCGGATATCGCGCGGGTGGCGCTCGATCTCTCGTCGTTCGAGGATTATTGGGACTACGCCGCGGTCAGAGCTTGGGTCGATCCGTTTTGCGCCTCGCAAAGTCCGGCGGTCAAGGCGATCGATTTTCTTTCAATTCACCTGTACCAGTTCAATGGGGCGCAAAAGTACTGGGATATGGTGCTGCTTGGCGACATGTTTGCAAACCACCTCGCGCAGTTGCCCGCGAGTTGTCCGGATATTCTGTTGGGGGAGTTCAATGTCACCTATCAGTGGCAGGCCGACAGTACCTACCCGACGAGCGGTGGCGATTCATTTCCCACGGTGATCGCGTTGCCCGAGGTGATGCACCAGAAAAAGGTGATCGGCCTGCTGCAGTGGTCCCTGCTCGAAGACGCGACGTCCACGATCGGTTTGTATCGCAACAGCAACCTGACACCGAAGCCACTATTCTGGGGCTATCGGCTGCTCGAACCGACGCGCGACGCGGAAGCGTTGGTTTCGACCTCGGGCCGTCTCGGGGTTGTCAGTCGGGCGTTCCAGGATCGCAGTGGGCGTCAGCATGTTTATCTGGCGAATCGTGATCCGGTATTCCGGCGCAACCTGACGCTCGGAACCGGCACCACAACCGATGTCCGCCTCGTTGGCGCCGCCGGGCAGTTCAACGGCACGCTGCCGACGCTGCCGCCTTTGTCGTTGACCCATCTCGAAGTGGACGCGGGCAGCGGCATCATCGCGAATCGGCAAATCAACGACCATACGCCGAATGCGCCACCAGCGAGTTACGGTACGGCTGCCAATACGCTGCACTGTACGGTACTTGCTGATTTCACCGAACCGAATAAGACGGCCGACGTTTATGTTGGCCCCGATTTTAACGAGAACCTCAAGATTGCCTCCGGAAACCCGCCGACGGAACTGTACGCGCCTGCGATTTACGCGGGCGAAACTCGCATCGCCGAGGTCGAGGCCGGTGGTTATCTCGAAGTCGCCTGTGGCAACGGTACGCTCGCCAGTCAGCCGGCGCGCACGCGTTGCGGGGTTTCGCTGCCGTTGTACTCGGAAAAGGCGTCGCAGGATTGGCAACGCAAGGATTGGTCCGAAGGCCGCGACACGGCGTTTTTCCGGATCAATCTAGAGGCCGTGAGCGGATCGCCCGCGTTTCGACTGCGCGCGGAACTCGTTGATGACTCGCCGGCCACCCCGGAGCAAAGCACCTACTTCCACGGCTTGGGATTTAACGTTCCGGCGACCAGTACCGCGCCCATCGATCTGCCGTGGGTGCAGTTCGCACAGGTGGGCACCACCCCCACGGGGGCGCAGTTCACCCTGGCGCAGGCGCTCTCGCGGATCGCCGAGTTACGCTTGGTGCTCGAAGATCCCGCGTCGAGCCGCACGTTTCATATCCACTGGGTTGAGATCTGCGATCGTTACGCGGGCGCCAGCTGAGCGGCACCCAAGGTCTGGGATACATGGCACTGACTAAGCGGCTACGCCGTCTCATCGTAGGTTGTGGGTGAGCCTGCGAACCCCAACAGCACGGATCAACTAAGCGGATTTGCTGGGGTTTCTTCGTCACCCCAACCTACGAACTCGCCGGAGATGACGCCACGGCATCCTTCGCTGTCCGGATTCGGAAGGGCGTTCATCCTCCGGCGCGGGGTCCTTGCCGCTTAGAGTGAACTCCGCTCGACTTTAGCGCCGATCCGACAGCGGCATGTTAAGTGGCTTCGCCCGCTGCGTAATTCCAGGGCGATCGATGCGGTCGCGACTGGGAATCGGTGACCGCCGTCCGGTCGCCCAGTTGCTGATACGGGCATCGTTCCGGGTCGTTAATCACTACTCCGGGATCGGCCATGGATCGGCTACCAATCACGAGCGCGGGCGCGGCGCTCACAGCGCTGGCGCAAGTCATCCGCCGCAAGCGACGCCAGCACGCTACGTCATTCGCGATTTTACTCGGTGCCGCCCTGATTCCCAGTCACGCGCACCCGAGTGAATTCAACGCCCACGCGCCGTTGGCCATGAATCTGCCCGAGTTGGCGCGTTGGGGTACCGACTGGCCCTTTATCGACGAGATGAAGCGGGCCGAGGTCGTCACCCAGGGCGACGGGGCGTGGAATACCGAAGAGCTGGATCGTCTCGACTTGGACGAAAACGGTTGGCCGCGAAGTCTTGCGGCGAGCGACGGTGAGCCGGTGCGGTTCAATCGTGTGAGCTATTTGCTGTTCGGCGGCGACTACAAGGGGTGGGACGTCACGCCGCCACCTGCGGGCGAGTTCCAGGTGTTTTATCAGGGACAGGGCAGTCTGAGTTATAGCCTCGGTGCCAAGCGGATCGGCAGCTGCGGGGAGCAATGCGATCGGGTCCAGCTCGATCCGGCGGGTCTGCCGGTAATCAGCATCGTCGCGACCGAGCCGCAAGACCCGCTGCGCAACATTCAAGTGATCTGGCCCGGTGGGATTTGCGACGGCGATCTCTACACCGCGTACCGCGACGCCCGGTCCTGCCGAGGGGTTTATCAGAGCTTCGCCGAGTTGAAGGACGTGATGACCTTCCACCCGGATTTTCTGCGCGATCTGCGCTACTACCGTGCGCTCCGATTCATGAACTGGCAGCAGACCAACTTCATGCCACGACCGCTGCCGCAACCCGATGCCGTGCCGCTCGTTGTGTCGGTGCCACCCGATCACAGCGACCCGGTTGACCTCCTGCCGGAACCGGCGCTGGAAAACCCGCCGGCGTCCGCGGCGCAGCCGGAACCCAACAATTCGTTCGCTGGCTTTGGCGAGTCGCCTACGCCGGATCCAGTGGCACTGGCGAGACCGATCGCTGCGTTTGCCGCGAACGAGCGGGCCGTCGACGAATTCGCGTTCGGGGCGCAGACATCCGGGAACGATCCGGCGCTGGCGG
>CAZUJU010000062.1:9988-14062 GCA_964620675.1 uncultured Thiotrichales bacterium
CCGGTCGAGGCGGAGCGGGTGCCGTCTGTGCTTCGAGCCTGGTCCGACCGCCTCCAGCGCGAAAGCGCGCAGTGGACAAACGCAGAGGCCGGCGGGGTACCGGTCGAGGTGATGGTGGAATTGTCGAACCTGCTTGAAAGCGACCCGTGGTTCAATCTCCACGCGCTGGTGTCGGACGACTACGTGCGGGCGTTCGCGGCGCTGGCGCGGGAGCGGCTGGCGAATAACCGTCGGGTCTATCTTGAGTTCAGCAATGAGGTCTGGAACGGTGCGTTTCGCGCCGGCGAATGGGCTCAGGCCAATGCGGATCAACTCTGGCCGGATACGCCGGATCGCTACGGCGCGCGCATGAACTGGTTCGCCAAGCGCAGTGTCGAGGTATGTGGATTGTGGAAATCGGTGTGGGGCGATCAGGCCGAGCGGGTTCAATGCACGATCGGTGCGCAAGCGGCCAATAGCTGGGTCTCGGAATTCCATCTGCTGGCCTGCCCAATGTGGCGCGACGATCCGCGTAACCCGAACCCGGGCGTGAGCTGCGGCGCGCAATTGGACGCGATCGCCGTCGCGCCGTACTTCGGTGGTTACATCGGTGAACCGGGCAATGAGTCGGCGTTGCTGGCCCTCACCGGCATGCCCGACGGAGGGGTCGAGGCGGTGCTGAGCGAACTCCGGCATGGTGGCTTGTTGCCCAACTCACCGCCCGGTGGGGCGTTGGCGCAGGCGCGGCAGTGGATGCACGCGCAGGCGGATGTGGCCGCGCGTCACGGCTTGGCACTGCTCGGTTATGAAGGCGGACAGCACATCGCCGGCACCGGCGGAATGGAGCATCGACCGGAGTTGACAAAACTCTTTCGCGCGGTCAATCGGGCGCCGGAGATGCGTCAGCTATATACCGATTACCTGAGCGACTGGCGCGACTCGGGCGGTACGATGCTGGCGTTGTACCGCGCAACCGGACCGGCGAACAAGTGGGGTAGCTGGGGCATCCGCGAAAGTCTCGCGCAACGGGTGGCGCCCAAGCGCAGTGCGGTGTTGAACTTCAACGCGGTGAATCCGTGCTGGTGGGAAGGTTGCGGCGTCGGATTGGCAACCGAGTTTGCGGATGCCGATGGCGATGGCATTGTCGATATCGTCGACAACTGCCAGCGCGTTTTCAATCCCGATCAACGCGATACCGACGGCGACGGATTCGGCAACGCCTGCGATGCCGATCTCAACAACAGCGGCTTCGTCGATCTGCAGGACTTCAAACGCTTCAAGACGGTGTTCAACACCAACGATGCTGATGCCGATTTCGACGGCAACGGTTGGGTCGATCTCAACGATCTCGCGCGTTTCACCCAGCTGTTCCTGAAACTGCCGGGGCCGGCCGGGAAACCCTGATCGACCGCCGCCGCGCTGTCCACCCAATCAGCACGGCGTGGGGCCACTTGCGCGCGGATCAGGCGACCTTGGCGCGTGCCTGCTCGGCGCGGTTGAGGGCGGACAACACGGCTTTGAGCGGTGCGCTCGCGGTATCGCGATCAAACGCCGCACCACACACGCGCACGCCGTCCACGTTCAACTGCACATAGGCGACAGCTTCGGCGTCGGTCCCACTGCCGAGCGCGTGTTCGGTGTAGTCGACCACGTTGACGGTTTGCCCGCTATGGCGCGACCAGGCCTGGATAAACGCCGCGACTGCGCCATCACCCTCGCCGCGGAGCACCTGCTCGCCGCCTGACGTCGCAATCCGCGCCTCGATCACCTCGCGGGTGTCGCGGTCCATGCGATAGCTGAGCAGGCGATTTGGCCCTTGGTCGAGCACAAAATGGCGCCGGAATAAGGCGTGAATGGTCGCGCTGTCGATCTCGCCGCCGCGCCGCTCGCTCTCGCGCTGGACGACTTGGGCGAGTTCCACCTGCATCCAGCGCGGCAGGTTCAGGCCGTAGTCGCGCTCGAGCACGAATGCGATTCCGCCCTTGCCGGACTGACTATTGACCCGCACCACCGCCTGGTAGTCGCGGCCGATGTCGCGCGGATCGATCGGCAAATACGCCACTTGCCACGGCGCCTCGGGCTGTTGCACCCGCAGGCATTTCCGGATCGCATCCTGATGACTGCCGGAAAACGCGGTGTAGACCAGTTCACCGATCCAGGGGTGGCGCGGGTGGACCGGCATCCCGGTGGTCGCGGTGTAGACCTGGATGATCTCGTCGGGGTGGCTGAGATCCAGTTGCGGATCGATGCCCTGGCTGTACAGATTCATCGCCAGGGTGACAATGTCCATGTTGCCGGTGCGCTCGCCATTGCCGAGCAAGGTGCCTTCAACCCGATCCGCACCGGCCAGCAACGCGAGTTCCGCGGCCGCGACCGCGCCGCCGCGATCGTTATGGGTATGTACCGAGATCACCACACAGTCGCGCCGCGCGAGATGGGAGATGAAATACTCCACTTGGTCGGCGAAGACATTCGGCGACGCGACCTCGACTGTCGCCGGCAGATTGATGATCGCCGGGCGTGCCGGGGTGGGTTGCCAGACGTCGATCACCGCATCGCAAACCTCGACCGCGTAATCCAGTTCGGTGCTGGTAAAGCTCTCCGGGGAATACTCGAATACCCAGTCGGTTGCCGGGTATCGCGCCGCCTCGCGTTTGAGCAACTCCGCGCCGTGCCGCGCGATGTCAAGCACACCTTGGCGATCGAGGCCGAACACCCGGTCACGCTGGACTGGCGAGGTCGAGTTGTAGACGTGGACGATCGCCCGTTGCACCCCGCGCAAGGCCTCGAAGGTGCGCACGATCAAATCCTCGCGGGCCTGCACCAGCACCTGCACCGTGACGTCGCGCGGGATTTGGCGGGCCTCGATCAACCAGCGCAGGAAGTCGTAATCGGGCTGACTGGCCGACGGAAAGCCGATCTCGATTTCCTTCAATCCGAGCTTGACCAGCAAGGCCCAGAGCTGGCGCTTTTGCGCCACGTTCATGGGCTCCAGAAGGGCTTGGTTACCGTCGCGAAGATCGACGCTCGCCCAACGCGGCGCGCTTTCGATGATGCGATTGGGCCACTGGCGGTGGTTCAGCGGCACCCGGGGGGCCGGTGGATATTTACGATGATCAAATACGCGCATGGGGCGACTCCTGGAGGGTTGCCGAGGTGTTGGAGGAAACGCCCCGGCACGGGGCGTACCGTCAGGGATCATGTTTCGATCCGTGCTGGACGACCTTGGCCGGGTAAGGCCTCGGTCCGTGTTGTCCGCTGTTTTCGGGCTGGAAATAGAATACGCCTGAGACCTGCGCAGAGGATTGCGAAATATCGCCAGATATGAATGTTTTAGGATTTAATCTGCTATAAGTGAGATTAAACACGCTATAATCTACTAATTCATTCTCGTGTTGACCCGAAGGCCAGCCATGAAGTTCGACCGCTACGATCGCCGTATACTCGAAATCCTGCAAAGCGACGGGCGCCTCAGCAATCAGGATCTTGCCGACTGTATCGGACTGTCGCCGTCGCCGTGTCTACGCCGGGTCAAGGCGTTGGAGGAGGCGGGGGTCATCGCTGGGTATCACGCGGTACTGGACGCTCGCAAACTCGGGATGACGCTGATGGCATTGGTCCACATCTCGATGGATCGCCACACCCCGGATCGCTTCGAGCACTTCGAAGCCGCGATGGCGGCACTCCCCGAGGTGCTGGAATGTCTGTTGATTACCGGGCAGGCCGCCGACTACCAGCTCAAGGTCGTGGTGCGCGACATGGACGCCTACCAGGATTTGCTGCTCAACCGGATCACCCGGGTCGACGGGGTCAGCGGCGTGCATTCCAGTTTCGTGCTGCGCCGCGTGGTCGAGCGCACGGCGTTGCCGGTGACTGAGAGCTTGTGAAAATATCCCGCAATTGACTGCGGACGCCCTAGGACGCGGTGTCTTGCGTTGCGAGAGGTCCGAAGTCATGTAGGCCCGGCTACACTTCCCGATTTCTGGCCTTGTGCGCCTTGTTCACCACGCCCAGGGTCGCCTTCGCGGCGATCGGGGTATTTCACAGGCTCTGAGCGTTCGCCCGCCAGGTGTCGTCGCGCTTCGCGACTGTAGC
>CAZUJU010000063.1:0-11183 GCA_964620675.1 uncultured Thiotrichales bacterium
TGGTGATAGAAGCCACGATACGGATCGAATCCGACCGCCGCGAGCGTGACGGAGAAGCTACGCACCAGGAGCGAGTAGGCGTAGGAGAGCAGCGCGTTGACCGGATCGGTCGGTGGCCGACGATTGCGGGTGGTGAAGTCGAAGTTTAGTTCGTCCTTTCCGTTGCCCTGTTTGATGACGCTGGAAAAGGCACCAAAGTAGCGCGCCGCTGCGGCGCCTTCGAGACCGAGCAATTCGCTCAGGCTGCGGGCGCGGTCGACCGCGAGAGTATCGCGTTTCATCAGGTCGAGCAGTTCCTCCGGCTTTTCTTCGCCGCGCCAATTGCGTCGCATCAGGGTGCGGCAATTGAGGATCTTCGCCTTGACCAGTCCCCGCGCGAGATGCAGGCAGGTGGGTTCGTCGAAGCTTGCGCGGTATTGCGCGGTGCGGAGTTCGACATTTTTGTGCCCGGTTCCGATGGAATGGCCCATAAACCATCCGCCGTAGCTGTACCAGCTGATCGGGATCTCACGCTGCATGAGTTCCTGCAACGTCGGCGTGGTGACGTAGACATTGCCCATGATCACGAGTTGCGAGACTTCGTTGATCCGCGCACTGGTGACAGGTTTATCGTCAATACTGACTTCGAGGGTTTCGCCTTTTTTCGCCACCTTGGCGTGATACGCCTGCACATACATCGGCAAGGCCTCCTCGCGCGAGATCGCGAGCGGCCGCGGTTCGATATCGGGACGTTTGAGGTAATTCACCTCGTCGGGTAAGCAAATGCCCACCAGCGAGCAGCGCGGGCATTTGGGGCTGTCTTCGAGCGGTGCCGGGGTCTGCCCGCCAGCACCGATCAGGCGTAACCCGTGGATCGCGTTGCGAGTGAGTGCGCGCAACTCCTCGTCGATCGGCACCCGCACCCGCTCCTTGCCTTCGACAAAGTACAGAATGCCTTCGTCAACTCGGTAACCCTGCTCCTCAAGCAATAACGCCTGCACACAAATTTGCACGCGCTCCGGCTCGTAACTGCCTTTGGCGACATGCGGACGCTTGCCGCGTTTGTAATCGACCGGCGTGACGGTATCGCCCTCGCCTTCCACCAGATCGAGCCGCGCGATCAGACCAAGCGTGTTCGAAGAAAGATTGATCGACCGCGCATGAATCCGTTCTTCCGCGTCTGCGTCAGGCGCCGGCAAATCACCCGAAGCCTGATCGACCCGCCGATGACGATAACGCCCGTCCACCGTGTCGAACGAATCCGCCCACTCGCCCTGCACCCACATCAAATACGCCAACCGCGGACAATACTGGTATTCATTCACCATGCGCGCGGGCAGTAACGGTAAATCCGCGCTGAGCTCGGGGAACGGGAGCGGGAGTTCGGATTGGTGCGGTGATTTGGTTTCGTCCAGCATGGGTGTTTCCCTCCAACTAAAAAGGGCATTTGCTCTCGCTACGCCGATTCCGGCTCGAGCGCGTCGCCGGCATCGGGGCTCGCAACCCGAAACAATCCGAGTCCAAAATGGCATCCAAACCCGAATGCCATCGGCCCGGACACCGGCCGGTCGAATTCGAGGCGAAAAAAGCCGCCGCGCTTATCCGGCTGGGTGAGTCCGCGCTTACGCCGATAGCGGGCAAATTCGAGGACTCGGCGCTCGGTGGTCAGCGCGGTTGCGTTCAACAACTCGGCCGGAACTCCACGCTCTCTGAATTCGCGCTGGAGTTGCTCCAGCACGCCGAAGTTCTTTTTGCGGTGCCAGGGATGGAGATAGGGCGTTACGGACTCCCAGATCGTTCCGACGCCGCACAGTGCAACGGCGTTGTTAAACAACTCGGGCGCACCCAGCCCCTCCAGCATTACCGGCAACTTCTGCCCGTCGCTGTCCTTCAGCCAGCTAAGTTCGGCCAGCGTGCGCACGGCGTCCGGGCCGAATCCATCCGGGGCATAAACCAACAGATGGTCGATCCGACCATCGGCGTCAGCATCCTCCGGCAGATAAAAGGCGTGGCCATGGCGGTTGTCGTCTGCCATCCCGTGCCCAGACAATACTGACGGAATGCGGTCTTCGCCCAGCGACCATTTTGCCCGCCCGAGCACTGCGGTCCGCGCCCATTCGCCCACCTGCAAGGCGAGCTCAATACGTGGCAGCGGTTTACCATAAAGAATGAAGCGGGCGATCGTCGGGCGTTGATTTGACTGAGTCATCGGTCGTACTCCAGTTTTCGCAATCGGCGCCAGCGCCCGCGCAGGACGCAGGTAATGGCGTTTTTCCGCGGCCGGTGGCGCGCTCCAGCCGACCGCTTGTAACTGCGCGGTTTCCGTCGCGATCGCGTCAAGCCAGTCCTCGGGCAGGGTCGATTCCAGCTTCGCGCGGTCAGATTTTTTGGTGGGCCGCTCCGTCATTAAGGCTGTTTCGCGAAATTCACGATATGCCTCCGGCGCTTTCGCTAGAAACAACGTCACCACCTCCCGCAACTCGCCGGTCTCCGGATCAATCGCATCCTCCCCCGGCTCGCAATTAACTTCACCGCACCGATCCGACAGAACACGTGCCTCAACCCAAGCCTCCGCTCGCCCGAGATAACCGAGATTTTCGAGCAAGGTATCCAGCAAGGTGGTTTCATCGCTGCTCAGTTCGCAGTTGCGCCAGACAACTTGCAGGGGCGCGTTGACACGTGCGAACGTGTCGAACACCAAGGTACGCTTTTCGTGCATGCCTTCGATCACGGGCAAGTATTGGCGGGTGTGCGCGTGCACGGCCTCCGGGAGTCGATACACCGGCGGTTCGCTCGCAAGCTTGGCGAGCAGCTTGCGCAAGTCCGCTCTGGCATAACGATCGGGGTCTAGTTTTCGATGCCAGGTCGCGAGCAATGCGCGGGTTATCCGCCACGGATCCGGCGGCCAGCCAACTTCCGCTTCGTTGACATGGCGTCCCCAAGGGGTCGCATGGTAGCGACCTCCAAGGAAGTTGAATTCGATCGCGAGCATCTGCGATTACTCCCCACCGGCGTCGGTGGAGTCCTTCGCTTTGCCCTTGGCGGATTTCTTCGCCCCAGTCCAGTGAATTTCGGTCACGCCTGCGAATTGTTTGCCGCAAGCATTTATCAACGCGGGTAGCATCGTTTCAAGCGCTGCGAGTTCAGGCAACGCGAATCCGGTTGGCCGGGTGGTGCGAACCGCCACCATGTCGAGGTCGCACGCGGTGCGCAGGCGCAAGCCGCGTTCCAACAACGCGCGGATCTTATAAAGGGCAAGCGCGATTAACAATCGAGTAGCATCGTCTCCCAGGCCAAAACCGCGCACCTGGGCCAGATCGAGGTTGAAATAGGCGGTAATTTTTGGAGCGGTGTATTCATCGCGGGAAAACGGCACATTGCCAAAGCCACTTTTGGTATCGCCACTCGGATTGACGTGATCGTTTTTCACCCCGCCGCTTTGGGCAATTTTCACCTCTTCGGCCTCGATGAATGACGACAACGCACGCGGCAACCGCAACCGGCCTCCGGCAAGGTCGCTTTTAGCGAGAAACACGCCATGTACCAGCGCATTGGCATCGTAACGCCACAGCGTCGCGGCGAGCTTGCGGATATTCACCGCGCCTTCGGCCATGTCCGCAAGCTCGGCCTTCAGAAGGTTGAATACGCTGCCGTCGGCGCCTTCGAGAATATAGGGGGAATTGATTCGATGCGATTCGAGGACGGAATTTGTGAGCGTCTTGCCTGAGCTGTCCTTTACCGTGATCAGTGGAAGCCCGCGCAACGGGTCAACCCAGTCGTCGGCAACGGCATCCCAACAAACGGTCTCTAGTCGGTTGGCCATGCTTTGCGCAGACTCAACGAGACACATGCGTCGCCCATCCGGGCCGTCGTAAACCGCTGCACCGAGGTCTGGAAATCCGGTTGGTTGAAAACGCGTACCTTGAATTGGTCGCAAGTCGGCCTCGATTAACAGGCGTGGTACTGCGGCGAGTGGTGAGAAATCGATACTCATCCTGGGCTCCTGGAAGTCGGTTAAACAGTGGTGGACTCGAGTGCCGCGATTCGGCGCAGCAAGCGTCCGGTATCGGCGAAATTCAGTGGGATCATTAACGCTGCGGCGAGGCGCTGCGGATCCACTCCAAGCGGCATTGGGGGGCGCCGGGCATCCGGCAATGGACAGCCGGCCGCGCGCAAGCGACGCCAGGCACCATTGAGCGCGCGATCGACCTGCCCGGCCGCGAGTTGAGTCGGGATTTCAGCCTCCAAAACCAGTTGCGCGCCGTGCGGCAGCCAGTCCAATGCGGTCAGCACGCGGTCCGATGTGAATAGCGCACGCAAGACCGCATAGGCGCCCGGGATTGAATATTGATTTTGCGCCGGTTCGTTTAATAGCCGCAGTTCGCTCAAGTCGCACAAGACCAAGCCGGGGATCAGTCGCGCGATGGATGCATCATTATCGGGGCACGCGAGAAATGCGCCGATTTCGCCAAGCCCTGCGGTTTGCCGACTCTCGAACGGTTTGGATTCGACCGCACCGCGCGAGGCTTCAATCAAGCGCCTACGTTGTAGCGCGAGAAGGTTGCGCACCAAGCCGGCGCCACTCCATACATTGAGCGCACGGCGGGCGTCGCCTTCGTCGAGCCATTGCCCGGATTGGGCATCGAGAGGCAGGATGTGGGCACGCATCGGCATCGACTTGGCGTGAATTCCCGAGAGGGCAATCGCGATACGGTAAGCCGCGCTTCCGTCGTCGGCCCTGAGCGCCCACGCTGCGCTGAGTCGCGGTAGCACATGCAATGCTTCGCGACCTTTGCGGCTCGCGGCCAACGCGAGGTGTAGCTCGCCGAGCAGGCATAGCGATTCCTGAACGGTCTGGCACCCGGGTTGTTGGGTAAGTGAAAATAACGTGTCTTCTAGACGACCAACCAGCGCGGCGATCCTGCGCGGAGCCAGATCGGATCGGGCAAAGCGCCGCATTGCGTCGAGCCAGCCGTGGCGGTCGAGCTCGGCAATCAGATCAGCGTCGGGATTGCGGCGTACTGAAAAGCGACCCAGCGGTGTCGCGAGATATGCCTTGCCGGAGCGCATCAGAAAACCAATCCGCTGAAATGCCGCGATGCCGCGATCGACCCCCAGTGTCGCGACGGCGCGCGCAAAATCCAGCCCATCGCGGGCGCTACGGTGCCCTAAACTTGCGCGTCCTTCGGCAAGCAGTGTACGGACCTCATCCAAGCGGCAGGATTGCGCCCACAGCGGCAGCCAGATTTCGGCGCGGGCGTTGTCCTCGTCTCGGGTGGCCGCGCTCCCGCTGCCGGCCCCGGTGGCGCGCACCGTGAACGGGTAGGCAAGCGCGCCATGGTTGCTCTGCTCCAGCTTGCGAGTCGCGGCCGCCGCAAACAGCATCGCGCCTTCGAGCATGAGCACGAAGTCCCACGGATTGATGCGCGCCGCCGCGTCGAACCCTGTGCTTGCATTCGGACCACCCGCAGCGCCTGGCGCGAACTGACCAATTGCCTTATCGCTCAACCCGGACGCGGCGGTATCAAAAAGCGATTGGGCCAACATGCCGGATGCGCCTGGAAGCGGCTCGCCAGTTGCGACGGAGATCAACTCACCGAGGCGCTGCATGAGATTGTTGGTAAAATCCAAACGCCCGTCATTGCCGCCCGTGCCCAGCAACGGCGGATAGCGCAACTCCCCCTCCCCCGCGATTAACACGGCGGCGTCGAGCCACTGCAGGGCGGGATCCGGTAGTTCATTGCGCAGGCGTGCCAAGAGCTCGCGTTTGGCTGCGTCCTTAGGACTTTCGCTTAAACCACTGGCCCGAACCGCACTGCGAGCCGCGGCGATGATCTCCTGAAAGTGCTGAAACCGAGCCGTCTCCGACTGAGCAATCGCATCGATCCCGGTCTTGTTGTCCTTCGGATAAAACCCGCTGCCCCCATTCCACGGCGCAACGATCGGTGTTGGCCGATAATGGCGAAGAAAAAACTCGCACAACGCCGCTTGATCCAGCCGGCTCTCCAGCACGAAATGCTCACCGCACCAGTAACCGCGCGCGTCGGGGTCGCCCTGTTCGGCGTCTTCCGCCACCAGCCGGAGGACGCCGAGCGCCTTGAGGTAATGCGCCAGCGGCGCGGGCGCGCACCCCTTTAGAATCAGTTCAGGCATGGGCACCTCCCATCGTTGTGTCTGGCTGGAACGCGAGTCCGTGGTGACAAGGAGCCCTATGTGGACAGAATTTCGCGGCACGCATTGACGAGTACTCCATGTCCGAACTGATCGATCTCTTGCGCATCATGATTCACCCAACTGTTCACGCCGTGACGCCCGCCAATCGGCCACACGTAGCAAGGCCTCAAGCCAGGCGAGCCGAAACGGCCCGTGCTCGGCGAGGAGTGTCTGCGTACGCGCCGCCCAGGATTCCCCCATCGCGCCGCGCCCGAGTTGCATCAGATCGAGGCCCATCGTGGTTGCCGGAATTGATTCGCGACCCTCGATTTCGACTGCCGGAAGGTGATCGCCCGCCCAGATCCCACGGGCGAACAGCGTAGTCGTGGCGGGGGGTTCGGTTTCGCCGGGCAGACTGCGAATCGCGAGCCGTACTTTGCCGTGGTGGGCGGCGATGAGGTAGGCAACAAGATCGGCGTCGGGCTCGCCGTCGTGGCAGTCGAGCCAGGCGAGCGCCGACGCCAGTTCATGGCGGAAGTGCTTGCGCTCCGTATACCCGGCATTCCCGCCGCAGGTGGCGTAAATCGCACGCCCGCGCGCGGCGCTCTTGGCCCACAGCGTACCTTCGCGCCGGGCCGCGTCGGCGTCGTGGAATAACAACATGCTCTGGAAAGCGCGGTGCGCCTTGCCCACGTCGTGCCAGCGGGCGGCGCGCGCGAGCGGTACCCGTGCGGCGCTTTCGTCCAGCCTAAGGCATAACGCCAGGGCTTCGTCCTCCACGTCGCACGAGTGCCGGGAGAGTTCGACCGCGCGCCCCAATTGGCTCCAGCGATCATCGTCCATTGCTTCCACCGCGTCCGATAAAGCGCTCGGAACAGGCGTAACAGCAGACTTGGAGGATGCGAGATATCCCAACCGCGGGTCGTATCCTCCGACCTTGGCGTCGAGTAAAACCGTCAAACCGGGATGAATTCGCTGTGCATCCAGCTTGCGCCATTGCCGCGTCAGGCCCTCCCAAACGAACGCGTCCTTGCCCTTGAGGAACGTCCTGGCCCCGCCGACGCCGGCGCGGCACAACTCATCCCGCGCCGGGGCAGACTGGTCCCGCGGGTCGGCGTCTCCGTAGCTGTCGCGCGGCAATTCGCGCCAGAACATCAGCACGTCGGCTTCGTCTGCGTCGCGGATGTAGGGCGAAACATCGACGTCGAAGCCGGTCAGGTCCGGCTCGGTGTTAAACAGATCGAGAAAGTCACGCCGCCGAATGACTGGAACGAGCGCGGCATCGGTAGTCACTGGCGGCAGATCCGCAGGGGCCGCGCTGTGTTGCGCGCTCAACACGCCGCGCGCGGCATCGAGCGCATCAGCCGCGTACGGTGCGCCCTGCGTATTGGCAAGATCGATCCAGTACAGGTCGGCGCCGTCGGCCCCAGCCTCCCCATACCGGTTGCACCGTCCGAAGCGCTGCACCAACGATGACCACGGCGCGAGTTCCGTGAACAGGGTACGACTTGTGATATCCACGCCAGCCTCAATCGCTTGCGTTGCGATCACGATCCGACCCTCACTGGGTAGATCGCGCAAGGCCTGATTCAACGCCCGCCGTTCGATCGGACGAAAGCGCGAATGCACCAGCAATAGCGGTATGCTTGGCGCACGTTTGCCGAGCACTTGAAAAACCGCCTGCGCCCGCTCCACCGTGTTGACGATGACGACACTCTGCATACCCGCGACGTGACAGCGCGCGACTTCCTCAGCCAGCGCTTCGGCATAGGCCTTGGCGCCCGCCTTCGCGGACACATCGTCGAGCACCGTTTGTGCGCGTGCGAGGCGCTTGATTGCGGCGCGCCGTGCCTTTACTGCTTCGCTCGCGGCTTCCGCGTCGCTCAGTCGAAACGTCGCGGCCGTTGCGAGATGCGGGCGAAAATCCACCGTCGCGAGCCACTCCGGCTGCAACGTCGCCGATACCCACAGGCTGCGGCTGTGGCGGCTGATCGCCTGCGTACGTCGAAACGCCTCCAGTTGCGCCGAGGTGGCAAGTCCCGGCCCCATGAGTTGGACTTCGTCGTACACCCAAAGACAATCGTTGTGCAGAAATGCGTAATGCACCGGCCAGGCGTAGCGGCTCATGCCGTAGCCGCGCATCAGTGCACGCGATAGCAGCATATCCTGCGTCCCGATCAGGACCATTTCTTCTTCCGGGTGCTCGACCCACGCGTCGGCGCCGTCCTCGCCGCCAATCAGCAAGTGCACGGAAACCCTGCCCTGCCCAGCGGTGCCGAGCCAGTCAAGTCGTTCAAGCGACGCGCTTACGGCCTCGACGGTCTGCTCGGCCAACACGCGCATCGGCAGGCACCACACCATTCGGCAGGGTGTCGCGGTGTCCGGCATGCCGCGCTCGCCCCGCGCGCGAACGCCGCGTTTCCAGAGCCACGCCAAGGTGATCGCGGCAGTCTTGCCGAGGCCGGTTGGCACCTCGAGCAATTCTGGCCACGCCTGTTCGGCCAGTCGGCGTTGGTAGGCGTAGCAGGATTGCCCGCCGGTTGCGAGGGAGAAAAAGGCGTCATAGTCCATGAACTTCGGTCCATGCGTGGTCAAGGGTGAAGCCGTAGCGGACGGTCCGGAAAGCGGCGCGATCGCTGGGCGTGCGGAGGGTGAAGGCCTGCGGTAGGCGCGGTGGGCTGTCCATTAGCTATTCCCCAGTGTTTTTTTAAATCCTAGTCTGCATGACTACGAGTCGCAGTGACTCAGTTCACAAATGGGGCGACCCGTCTGTAAACACTGCAAATTTTTTCCGAGTGGCCAAGGCCCTCGCGGTCGGGCCGAATGTCGGCCAAGGAAGGCGGCGGTGCATCTCCGGCGGCGCGATCTTCGAAGTGAAGGCGTCGCGACGTTCCGTATGTCCCTCAGTTGACGACATCGTGGGAGCGGGCTTGCCCGCGATTGCGCGCCGACGCATCGCAGGCAAGCCCGCTCCTACGCAATAGGCTCGCTGATTCTTGCTGGTGTTTTCGCCGTTGAGGTCGCATCGCGGGCGAGTCCACGCCTAGGTTGCGCGTTCACTCACCTCGGCCGGCGCGGTCCATTCGCGGCACAGGCGTTGCGTTTGTTCGGGGGCGAGGGCTTCGCCGGTCAGGCCGCAGTGCGCGGTTTCCGGGGCGGTGAGGAAGTGGGCGCATTGGTGGCAGATGCCAAAGGCGCGTTGGCCGTTGAGGTGTTGCAGCGCTTGTAGGAGTTTGCGCAGGGTGTCTTCGAGCATTTCCGTTTCGAGTGGCAGATCGCGCAGCGCCTGTTCGATGCGCTCGGGCCAACTGCCGCTGAGCACCGCCACTCCGGCGGGGGTCAGTTCAAGATGTAAGCGTTTGCCGTGGCATGGGTCGGGCGTTTTATTCAGTAAGCCTTTGCGTTCCAGTACCGCGAGGGTTTGCGACACGGTGCCGCGAGTGACGCCGAAATATTCGGCGATGGCGATGGGCAGGTCGCTATAGCGGTTGGCCTGCGCGAGGTAGTGCAGCACCTGAATATGAATCGGCAACAGTCCGTGGCGGCTTGCGTCGTCGCGCGCGGCGAGTTGCAGCAGGGCGCCCAGGCGCTCAAGTAAGGCGGCGGTTTGGTTCATGGCCATAATGTATCGCCTCGATACACCTCTTGACTAGCACATGTAGCGACTCTAAACTCATTTATGTATCGACTCGATGCATAACTACCCGCTACCGTGACCCATAGGAGTTCGCCATGACCCGTACCGTAATTTCCGCACTTGTACTTGCACTTGGTTTCCCCGTCTACGCCGCCGACCCGGAGGTGCCCTATCCAAAGGGTTATCGCGATTGGCACCACGTCAAAAGCATGGTGATCGAGCCCGGTCACGCGCTGCATGAGGCGTTCGGCGGCATTCACCATATTTATGCCAATCCGCCCGCGGTAGCCGGTTACAAGGCCGGAAAATTCCCGGACGGCGCGGTGATTGTATTCGATTTGCTGGAGGCGAATTCGGCCGACCATGCGGTGACCGAAGGCGCGCGCAAGGTCGTCGGCGTGATGCAAAAGCACGCGAAAAACTATGCCGCGACCGGCGGCTGGGGATTCGAAGGCTTCGGTGGCGGCGACTCGGGTAAGCGGGTGGTCGGCGCCAATGCGGCCGAGGCTTGCTTTGCCTGCCATGTACCGCAGAAAGCGCAGGACTATGTGTTCAGCGGCTTACGCGATTAGCGCCACCGATCGCGCTTGCATTTTTTGCGACGGCGGCCGGATTTGGCCGCCGTCGACGCCGGGCGCTATGATGAGGCAGCCACTCACAATGCCCGAGCATCGTCATGACCAACCCGCAGCCTCACGCCCCCGCCGCCACGCGATTCACCTGGGAGGATTACCGCACCTGGCCGGCGGATGAACGCTGGGAGCTGATCGACGGGCTAGCCTACGCCATGTCACCGGCGCCGACGATCAAGCACCAAAGCGTCGGACTGAATATCGCCTCGCAACTGAAGACCAAACTCACTGGCAAACCGTGCAAACCCTTCATCGCCCCGACCGACGTCAAACTCTCCGCGACCGATGTCGTGCAGCCCGACGTGCTCGTCGTCTGCAACCCCGAGCGAATCACGCCCAGCCACATCGAAGGCGTGCCGGATGTCATTTTCGAGGTGCTTTCGCCCGCCACAGCGGTGAAAGATCTGCGCGCGAAAAAAGCGCTCTACGAACGCAGCGGCGTGCGCGAATATATCGTGGTCGACCCGCTTGAGAATTACGCGATGCGCTTTCTGAATGGCGCGGACGGATTCGATAAAGGCACCGTATTCGCAGCCGATGAAACGCTCGTGATCGCAACGCTCGAGAATCTGGAACTCGCGCTGTGGGAAGTGTTCGAATTACCGGAACCCGACACCGAAACACCACACGCAGCACCGCAGCCTACGGCGTAGGATGCGCTGACGCAGGAAGCGCATCGCTCGCGCTTGCATTCGTTGCGACGGCGGCCGGATTTGGTCGCCGTCGGCGCCGGGCGCTATGATGAGGCAGCCACTCACAATGCCCGAGCATCGTCATGACCA
>CAZUJU010000063.1:11283-13997 GCA_964620675.1 uncultured Thiotrichales bacterium
CGCCGGGCGCTATGATGAGGCAGCCACTCACAATGCCCGAGCATCGTCATGACCAACCCGCAGCCTCACGCCCCCGCCGCCACGCGATTCACCTGGGAGGATTACCGCACCTGGCCGGCGGATGAACGCTGGGAGCTGATCGACGGGCTAGCCTACGCCATGTCACCGGCGCCGACGATCAAGCACCAAAGCGTCGGACTGAATATCGCCTCGCAACTGAAGACCAAACTCACTGGCAAACCGTGCAAACCCTTCATCGCCCCGACCGACGTCAAACTCTCCGCGACCGATGTCGTGCAGCCCGACGTGCTCGTCGTCTGCAACCCCGAGCGAATCACGCCCAGCCACATCGAAGGCGTGCCGGATGTCATTTTCGAGGTGCTTTCGCCCGCCACAGCGGTGAAAGATCTGCGCGCGAAAAAAGCGCTCTACGAACGCAGCGGCGTGCGCGAATATATCGTGGTCGACCCGCTTGAGAATTACGCGATGCGCTTTCTGAATGGCGCGGACGGATTCGATAAAGGCACCGTATTCGCAGCCGATGAAACGCTCGTGATCGCAACGCTCGAGAATCTGGAACTCGCGCTGTGGGAAGTGTTCGAATTACCGGAACCCGACACCGAAACACCACACGCAGCACCGCAGCCTACGGCGTAGGATGCGCTGACGCAGGAAGCGCATCGCTCGTGTCCGATGCGCCTCGCGGGCTCGGCATATCCTACGTACGGCGCGCTGGGTCTACGCCGAAATTGATCTCACCGCGATCGAGCGGGTTCGTAACGAGGGGCAGGTGTTCAACTACCGCGATTGGGACGGTCAACTCAGGTTTTAGGAGTCAAAGCCCATGAGCTTCGAGCTGCGTTTCAAAAAACTCACCGCGCCAGGCGCTAACAGCGGGCCGGCATTGCCCATCGCGCGGCTGCATTGCGACTTTACCGTACTCGACGCCCTGCCCCTGCCCGACTATGCCGGCTCGCTCTGGCGTGGCGCCTTCGGCCATCAGTTGCGCCGGGTCGCCTGCGTAACCGGGCAACAACAGTGCCCAGCCTGCCCGCTGTATCACAGTTGCGCCTACAGCTATGTGTTCGAAACGCCAGTGCCGCCGCATGCACCCAAAATGCGCCGCTACGAAAAGGCGCCGCATCCGTTCGTGCTGCGCCCTGGGCCGGAGCGCAACCGCACCGCGGCGCCCGGCGAATCGATCGCGCTGGAGGTCATGCTGATCGGCCACGCACAACACCATATCGGCCACATTCTATACGCGCTCGAAGCCACCGCCGCGCATGGGCTGGGCTACTCACAGCGGCGCTTGCGGCTCGATCGGGTCGTCCAAATCGACCTCACCGGCAGCGACCATGCCACCATTTACACCGCCGGCGAACGCTACGCACCGCGCCCCGCGCAAGTGCTCACGCCACCGCCGCCGCCGCGCGCACCCATTTGCCTGCACCTGCTCACCCCGCTGCGCCTGATCGGCGACGGCCAACTCGTCAACCCCGAGCGACTGCAATTTCGCCACCTCTTCGGCAACCTGTTGCGGCGCATTTCCATGCTCACCAGCTTCCACACCGCCGCCCCGCTCGACGCGGACTTTCGCGGCCTTACCGAACACGCACGCAACCTGCCCCTGCGCCAGTGCGCGGTCGAATGGCGCGACTGGACCCGCTACTCCTCGCGCCAAAAAACCAAACTCGAAATGGGCGGACTTATCGGCACCCTCGAACTCGACGCCGCTGGACTCGAACCGTTCTGGCCCTACCTCTGGCTTGGTCAATTCACTCACGTCGGTAAAGGCGCCGTGATGGGCCTCGGCCGTTACGAGATCGAAACGCGCTAGTACCGAGTTTCACGCCATCTTGCGATTGCGGTCAGTTGAGGTTTTAACAAACTTAGGCGGATTGGCTCGAAAATCGAGGTGAAATAGGGTGCTGGGCTTCGGTATTACTCATCGCACTTCCTTGTGCACTGGGTTCCGGCATCGTGAATGCACATCCCTGTGCACTGGGTTCCGGCATTCCTCATCGCACTTCCTTGTGCACTGGGTTCCGGCATTCCCTGCCGGAATGACGGACGGACGGACGGGGAGGTTGCGCGCGTGCGCCGCTTACCACCGTCACCCCGGCAGGGATTGCCGGGGCCCAGTGTCCACGGACGGACAGGGAGGTCGCGCTCACGCACCGCTTACCACCGTCACCCCGGCAGGGATTGCCGGGGCCCAGTGTCCACGGACGGGCGGGTCGCTTGTTTAAACCAATCCGGTTACCTCGTTGCATGAACCTTGCAACCATGGTCAGTTGAGGATTCAGCAAACTGAATCGGATTGACCCGAAAATCAAGGTGAAATGACGGACTAGACCCGCCCACCGAAAGCGGGTGGTGCACTCGTTCTTGCCACCTTGCACAATGCATTAAGCGTCACTTATGACTCATAAAACTATTGGTTCTGTTTAATGAATCACATATGAATCATTAAACAAATTGAAATAGAGGCACCTTATGCCTATAATTTGATTCATAAAGTGATCTTAAGGCTATTTTTGTTTCAATTATGACGCATAAAGATGACTTCTCGGCCAGCTCAAGCGAGGCGATCACCGCCGCGCTGGGTCAGCGGCTTGACGAAATTCGGCTGGCGCGGAACATCAACCAGGCGGACCTGGCCCGGGCGGCCGGCGTTTCGCGTAGCACGCTGACGCGCATCGCCGAGGGTCGAG
>CAZUJU010000064.1:0-13987 GCA_964620675.1 uncultured Thiotrichales bacterium
GTGAAACAGGTCAGGAAACTCGAAAAGCAACTCTCCGAATAGGCGGTCCAATGCTCGTAGACACGTCGCAGCCCACGTCCATTCAGATCGATATTCAGGAGGTCATGAATCTCCTGCCGCATCGCTACCCGCTGTTACTGATCGATCGGGTGCTGGCCTTCAATCCCGGTGAATCGCTCACAGCGCTCAAGAACGTGACGTTCAACGAGCCGTTTTTCCAGGGGCATTTCCCAGGGCACCCGATCATGCCGGGCGTTTTAATCATGGAGGCGTTGGCGCAGGCCTCGGGGATCTACGAATTCGCTTCGCGCAAGGCGAATAACGAACCGCGCGATTTTCTTTATCTATTTGTCGCGATCGACAATGCGCGCTTTCGTCGGCCGGTGGTGCCCGGCGATCAACTGATCCTGCGCATCGAACCGATCTCGAAAAAGCGCAACATGATGAAAGTGAATGCCTTGGCAACGGTTGATGACAAGGTGGTGGCCACTGCGGAACTCATGTGCGCGCAGCAGGAGATAAACGCTTGATCGATCCACGGGCCATCGTCGATCCCGATGCTGACCTCGCGCACGACGTTGAGATAGGTCCGTATACGATCATCGGACCCGACGTCAGGATCGACAGCGGAACCTGGATCGGGCCTCATGTGGTGATCAAAGGCCCGACGCGGATTGGCAAAGGGAACAAGATTTTTCAATTCGCGTCGCTCGGCGAGGCGCCGCAGGATCTCAAGTATCAAGGCGAACCGACCGAACTGGTGATCGGGGATCGGAATACGATCCGGGAGTATGTCACCCTGAATCGCGGGACCGTCTCCGGCCACGGCCGGACGGTGATCGGCGACGACAATCTCCTGATGGCCTATGTTCACGTGGCGCATGACTGTCACATCGGGAATCGAGTGGTGTTCGCCAATGCCACGTCGCTCGCCGGTCACGTCACGATCGAGGATCAGGCGATACTCGGCGGATTCACGCTTGTGCATCAGTTCAGCCGGGTGGGGCAGCACGCGTTTACTGGAATGGGGACCGCTCTCAATCGTGACCTGCCGCCGTTCTGCACGGCCTCGGGAAATTACGCTCGTGCGATCGGTATCAACAAGGAAGGCCTGAAGCGGCGCGGTTTCTCGGCCGAGTCGATTCGTGCGCTGGGCCAGGCGTTTAAGATTCTGATCAAGGGCTCCGACTGGAATCAGAATCTCGCCGAGGTCGAGAATCTCGCCGAATCCTTTGCGGAAGTGCGGATCTTTCTCGAATTCATATGTAGCAGTCAGCGCGGCGTCGTGCGCTAGAGTTCCAGCGGCTCGTCGTCGAGTGGCCCAATCCTGCGTGCAAGGTGCCGCTCGCATGTCGGCCGATCGCAAGACCACGTTACTAATAATCCGGTTCAGTCGTCATCTGAAATTGGCTTCACTTCGCGGAATGGCGGGCCTCAGGATAACTCTGCCGTGCCGCCGTGCCGCGGCGTGCTCGCAAACTGTCGTCCTGCTTGCGGTCAGATCACCTCCGCTTCGGTGGCTCGGCACGACACCGCCTTCGGCATGCCAGCGGTGCGGCGCGCTTTACAGCTGGACGTTCCAGTCCGCGAGCAGGTCGCGATAAACCGCACGCGATTCGACCAACGCGCCACGCTGTGCAACCACGTGACTGGCGAGCGCTTGCGCCGCAGGCAGCGTCGTTTGCCAACTCCAGCCGCGACTCAAGCCGAACAGGGTGACTGCGGTGAAGGCATCGCCGGCGCCGACGGTATCGACAACTGTCACTGCGGGACCCGGTTTGACCGCGTGGTTATCGCCAGCGGCGGTGTGCACCGAGGCGCCTTCGGCCCCGCGGGTCACGATCACCGCGTCGCAGCCGGTGTGCCGATGCAACCATTCGAGGCGCTCGGCGTCCCCTGCGAGTGCGGGGAGCAAGCGCCCCAGTTCGTCGTGGTTGAGTTTGATATATCGAGTGCCCACGAGTTGGCGCAGTAGGGTGTCGCGCTGCCACCAGGGCGAACGGAGGTTGACGTCGCAATAGACCGCAAACCCCGGCATCTGGCGGAGTTTCTCCAGCGCTGCCGCGGATTGTGGCGCGCGGATCGCGAGGCTGCCGTGGTAGAGCAGGGCGCCGCCAGTAGGGGGCGTGATAACGCCTGGCTCAATGAAATCATAGGCTTGCGCAGGCAGTATTGCATAACTCGGTTGCCCCTCGCGCAGGGTGATCTGGACCGCGCCCGTGGGGTGAACCGGGTCGCGTTGCATCGCGGCCGTGGACATGCCCCAGTCGCGCATGCGCACCAACACCTCGTCACCGGCGGTGTCGTAGCCGATACGACTGACAAACGTCGGCTTCGCGCCGAGGGCCTGAAGGTGCCAGGCGACATTGAATGGCGCGCCGCCGAGCAGGGTGTGGTCCGGGAACTGGTCGAACAGGACCTCGCCAAAGATCACGATGGGGGCTGGATCGTGCTTCATGGGGCACCTTCGGATCGGGTGATGAGTTTGGCCAGCAATTGCGGGTGAAAATGGCCAATACCTTCCAGCACGCCGGCGGCGTAGTTGCCGTTCATCCCGAACGGTGCCGCTTCGCCATCGGCGAGGTATAGCGCGGCATCGTTACCGTTGGTGGCGGTGGCGCGTGCGGCGGCGGCCCGAACTCCCGCGGTCGCGTTGGCGACCAGGATTCCGGGTATGGGGCTGGTGAGCACCGCCAGATCGTTGCCGCTGTCGCCGGCGAAGAGGCAGTGTGGCAGGGGAACGCCGAGGCGCTGAGCCAAATACTCGATCGCGTGACGTTTGTCCGCGCGCGGCGGTAACACATCCAGCAATCCGGTCGGTACGGTTTCATCGACACTCCAGATCAGATTGGCGGGGACGCCGAGCCGATCAAGGCGGTCCACGAAGGCATCACACAGTGCGGTGGCATCGCAATCGTGGGGGGCGTAGTAGCTCAATTTGAATTGATTCTGCTTGGCAGGTTCCTGCAGGCGCAGCGCTGGTGACACGGTACTCAGCTCCGGTTGCAGGTCTGCGGCCAGACGACCCCGCCAGGCGCGGCCGATTTCCTCGCGCCACCCGGCGTCGGGCAACCATCCACCGTCGCGACGGTGGTAGAGCGTAGTACCGACATCGCCAATCAGATAGTCCGGTGTGGGCAAATCCCATGCGATCAGTGCTTGCTCGACCAGGGCCAGGTAGCGCCCGGTGACGTAGACCAGGGTGATCTCGGGCGCGCGTGCCAGTTGCGCGAAGCGTGCCCGCGCGCCGGGCGATTCGGCTTGTGGCCCGTTCGGGATAATCGTGCGATCCATGTCGGTGCAGAGCAGCAGGCGATCAATCATCCTAGAATCCTCGGTTGGACGTGCCCCCGGAAGGTGAGGCCGAATTCACCACAGCTTTTTCGCGAATACAGCACGTTACGTTCGCCAATAAGCGGTCAACCGAGGAATCTAGGATCATGATCCGGTCGCCTGTGGTGCGTCTTGGGCGGGCAGTGGCACCCGACAGGTATCGAAGAAATCGTAGTGATCGATGGCCTCGAGTATCCCCGCCGCGTAGGGCTGGGTCGCAAAGTAGATGCGATCGCGATCCGACAACCCGGAGAGTTCCTCGTGATGACGGTTGGCGACGACGACCGCGAGCATGTGCCCGCGCATCATGTCCTCGTCCGCGCCGGAGCCGCCGGCAACCAGGATGCGCGCCAGATCCTGATCGCGCTTGTGGGCCCAGTAGCGCAATGCCAGTCCTTTCGAGGCGCGGATGGGCACCACGTCGAGAAATTGGCCGAACGAGAGGATCAGGTTGACGGTCTGATCGTGATGGCGGAGTTGGCTTTGCAGGTCTTCGAGCGGTGGCGCCTTGGCCGGGTCGTAGTAGTAACTGAGCTTAAAGCGGTCCTGGTTTTCGCGCGGTTGTAGCGTGATGCCGGCGTGCCCGGCGAGCAGGCGACGCACCACGTGTGGAGTCCACAGGTGGTCGATATGCTCGGTCCATCCCTGGTCGGCGGTAAATTTCGGCGCGTAATTGATTTGAGTGCCCAGCGACGTGATGAGTACGTCGGGCTCGGGAATGTCATATTTGCGCAGCAGTCGCAGCGCTGGCGCCAAGCCGCGGCCGGTGGCGATGCCGAACTGCACGCAGCGGCGATAGTCACGCAGCCGCCGGATGTAGGCTTGGAGCGCGCCCGGATCGCCGAGCAGCGATTGATCGAGGTCCGAGAAGATGGCGCGGTCCTGGAGCTTGGGCGGTCGGGTCAGCGCAGTTAGACGCGGGCGCCGCGGCGAGTCGGCGAGCAGAGGTTGAATTTCGGCGATGTACTTGCTGGCATGCGCGGACCAGACGTAGTGCCGCTGCACGCCTATTAGTCCATTGCGCGCAAACGTCGCACGGTGTGAGGCATCTGACAAGACCTGCATCAGGGCTGCGGCGATTGCGTCGGGATCGAGCGGATTGATCAATAAACCGTTGTTGCAGTTGGCAATGATGTCCTGCGGGCCGCCGTCTTCGGTAGCTACAACCGGCAGTCCGCTCGCCGCCGCCTCCAGCAGCGTGAGGCCGAACGGTTCGGTCAGCGCGGGGTTGACGAAGAGTCCACCGCTCGCCGCGGCAAGGCGATAGAATTGAGGTACGTCATCGGCGTGATGATGTTTCGGAAAGGCTACTTTTCCATAGAGATCGTAGCGGTCGATCGCCACCAGCACGTCCCGAAGCACCTTTTTCGGGCCTTCGTCCAGCTCGGCGATGTCGTCGCGATTGCCGGCGACGATCACCAGGTTCGCGCGATCCTGGAGTGCCGGACTTTGGCCATAGGCGTCAATCAGCGTGGCGATATTCTTGCGCTCGTCGGCGCGCGAGAGGGCGAGGATCATCGGTTTGTCGGGTTCGCGCAGAAAGCGGGCGATCGACTGAAACAGGGGGCTCGAGCTCTCGTTGCCGTCCGGGGGGTGAAAGCGCGTGAGATCGACACCGGGCGGAATCACCACCATTCGTTCCGGTGCATAGTGGTCGTACAGTCCGTACTGCTCGTCGATCTCGTTGCGGGTGGAGGTGATCACACGTTCGGCGGCGCCCAGCGTGAGTTCTTCGGCTTCGATCCGGCGTGGCATGGCATATCGGGTGTCGATCGCCGCGGCTGGCAGCCCGCTCGCCAACAGCCGCTGGCGTTTGACCCGACCCAGCGAATGGCCGGTGTGAATCAATGGCACGCCTAGCAAGCTGGCGAGGCGTACCCCCACGTAGCCGGCGTCGGCGTAGTGGCTGTGTATCAAGGTCGGTGTAAAGTGGTGGCTGCGGAGCCATTCCAGCGCATTGTCAGCAAAATCGTCGAGGACGTCCCACAGAGCCTCTTTCGGCAGATAGCCGGGCGGTCCGGCCTCGATCCGTACGATCCTGGCCTGGTCGCCGATGGCTTCCTCCGGCGCATCGTAGTCGTCGCTGACCTGCCCGTTGAAAATCCGGCGCGTCAGCAGATCGACCCGCGTCACGGCGGGGTGTTGTGCGAGTGCGCGTGCCAGCTCCACGACGTAGAGCACCTGTCCACCGGTATCGGCATCTCTGCCGAGTTCCATCTCACGGCCCCGGATCAGGCCGTGCACGCTGATTAGAACGATATGCATAACAATTCAGCCGCTTCGCCAGGTGCACTCACGCGAAGCCTCGACTCTGGATTTGATGACCTTTTCAGGATCAAGGTTTAAGTGCTCGGTGTCAAACTACCGCGCGCCGCCAAGGCGCGTATCACGCCGGCGCAACAATCGGTGTACGCTTGTGGAACTTTAGGCTAGCGCGGCGGATTGCGCGACTCACCTACGCAAGACCAAAGGCGCGCCTGTATGACCGATCACTTGGTACCGACCCAGCATCCCTACGCAAACTTGACACCCGACACGGTTCTCGACGCGGTCGAAGCGGTGGGCTATCGCCCGACCGGCTCGCTCCACGCGCTTAACAGCTACGAGAACCGCGTCTACCAGATCGGCGAGGAGTCGGTCGGATTCCTGGTGGGAAAATTCTATCGCCCGCAGCGCTGGAGCGATGAGCAAATCCTTGAAGAACATACCTTCGCGCTCGAACTGACCGCTCTGGAGATACCCGTCGTCGCGCCATTGTGTGGTGAAGACGGGCGGTCGCTGCTCGCGCACGCGGGGTTCCGCTTCGCCCTGTTTCCACGCCGCGGCGGTCGTAGTCCAGAACTCGATGATCCAGATACGCAGTATCGACTCGGCCAATTTCTGGGGCGCATCCACGCGATGGGCGCGGTGCGACCGTTCCAGCATCGGCCCGCGCTCACGGTCGCGGCGTTTGGTGAGGAGAGCGTGAATTACCTGCTGGCGTCCGATTGCATTCCGCGCGAGTATCGCGACGAGTACCGTCACCTGACGGCCGAACTCTTGGGTGAGGTCGCGGCGCGCTTTGCGGCCGTTCCCTATCGGAGCATCCGTCTGCATGGCGATTTCCACCTCGGTAACGTACTTTGGACCGACGCCGGGGCGCATTTGGTGGACCTCGATGACTGCCGCATGGGGCCCGCGATCCAGGATCTCTGGCTGCTGTTGAGCGGTGAACGCACTCAAATGGCGCTGCAACTGGGCGAGATCCTGGCGGGCTACGAGGAGTTTTTTGACTTCGATCGGCGCGAATTGAACTTGATCGAGCCGCTGCGCACGCTGCGCTTGTTACATTACGCGGCGTGGTTGGCGCGACGCTGGACCGATCCAGCCTTTCCGTTGGCCTTTCCCTGGTTCAACACCGTGCGGTATTGGGAAGATCACATCGTCACGCTGCGCGAACAACGACATCGCCTCCGCGAGGACATGCTGGCCTTGGGGTGATCGAGGCATAGTTGAGCGTTAATCGAATGTCGCAGAATGCGACGCAACTCTCGCATTACTTTACTTTCACCGTCAGAAACGCTCCAATACTCAGCCTGAGGGTTCATCAAAAGAGGGCGTCCTGAGCATCAGGCCGAGAGGATGAAAGACAAAATCCGTCGCACGATCACGTCGATTCTGCCAGTGGCATCCAACCGCCGTGGCAGCTGTAATAACTGCGGGGCTTGTTGCAAGCTGCCGACACAATGCCGGTTTCTGAGGTTTAACGACTCGGGCGAAAGCTATTGCGGGATCTACAAGGTCCGCCCGCTAAACTGTCGTAAGTACCCGCGCAGTGCCGCGGAACTGATCACCGCAGACACTTGTGGCTTCTGGTTCGAAGAAGTGCCGGAGCAGGCGGAAAGTCCTGCCTTCGCGGTGCTGAAGTTTGTTCCGCTCAAGCGCTTTAGGGACTAACGCGCCGGCGTGAACGGTGCGCGTTGAGCGAAACCCGAGGAGCAATCAGCATGCATGTCACGATCGTCCATATCCAGGTCAAACCTCAACATTTCGCTGAATTCATTGAAGCGACCGCGCGTAACCACGCCGGTTCGGTGCTTGAGCCGGGATGTGTGCGGTTCGACGTCCTACGTTCGGCCGCGAATCCGGCTCAGTTCGTACTGTACGAGGCCTACCGTACCGTCGCCGATGCTGCCGCGCACAAGCAAACCGCCCATTACATGGCGTGGCGCGATGCGGTGACGGACTGGATGGCAGCACCGCGCCAGGGTGTCGCCTACGACGGCCTTTATCCGAGTCTGATCTGATCCGTGGCGGAGCCGATCTTAAACCCACCGTTTCCGTTTTCGGTCTCACGCCTCCCCCGAATCGAATTTGGTGCGGGCTCCTTCAATCGTGTGCCCACTATTCTGAGTCAATACGGCCGACGCGTTCTGGTAGTCACCGGGGCGCGCTCCTTTCTCTCGGGTCCGGATTGGCGTTCCTTGCAGGCCGCGCTGAAGAAATCGCAAATGGACTGGGCAACGGTGTGCGTAGCAGGAGAGCCGTCACCGCAGCTGGTTGACGAAGTCGTTGTCGAACACGCCGCGGCGAATTTCGACGTCGTGCTCGGCGTTGGCGGCGGCAGCGCCCTGGATGCGGCCAAGGCGATTGCCGGACTGTTGCGGGTCGGCCGCAGTGTGATGGACTACCTTGAGGGCGTGGGACCCGAGTTGTCTTACCAAGGCCCGGCGGTTCCGTTCGTCGCGGTGCCGACCACGGCGGGGACCGGGAGCGAAGCAACCAAGAATGCCGTGCTCAGCGTGATGGGTCCGTCCGGCTTCAAGAAATCGTTTCGTGACGACCAGTTGGTTGCCGCGTATGCCATTGTCGATCCGGACCTGCTCGCCAGTTGCCCACGTGAGGTGATCGCCGCCAATGGCATGGATGCGCTGACCCAGTTGCTGGAGTCTTACGTGTCTCTCCGTGCGAATCCGTTCACTGACGCGCTCGCGGTCAGCGGTCTACGCGCGGCACGCGAGGGCCTGCTCCCATTGTACGACAGCGCCGGCGCTGATCCCGCGGCACGCGAGCGGATGGCCTATGCCGCAATGCTCTCGGGCATCACCCTCGCCCAAGTCGGGCTAGGGTCGGTACATGGCCTCGCCTCCCCGCTGGGGGCGTTCCATCCGATTCCGCATGGCGTCGTGTGCGGCACGCTGGTAGCGGCGGCGACCGAGGTCAACATCCGCGCATTGTGCGAACGCGACCCACAAGGGATCGCCCTGCAACGTTACGCCCGACTTGCGGAATTCCTCACAGGTGAGCGTATCCGCGAACCGGCGGAGGCTTGGCGGCGCCTGGTGGACATACTCTACCGTTGGACCGACGAACTGCGATTGCCACCGCTCGCGCGTTACGGGGTTGCGGTTGCCGATCTGGACCACATCGTGGCGCATGCGCGCGGAAGCAGTATGCGTACCAATCCGATCGAGTTGACCGACAATGAGCTCAAAATCCTGCTGCAGGCGCGGCTCGATTTACCACCCGGAGGAGGCGATGACCAACGATCTGCATCCGACTAACGCGCTTGAGCATGCGATACTTCGCTTCCATCGGGGCGAGATCGATGCCGAGTCATTCGCTCATTCGTTGCCGCCGATGCAGGTCTTCGTCCCGGTCAACGACGAGAAGTCCGCGGTCGACGGGTCACCGTTAGGGATCCGTGCGGAGCCGCTGGTCGTCGCTGACGAATATGGCGCGCAGGTTCTCATTCTGTTCACATCGCCTGATCGCTCTAAAGGATTTCTGCGTAACTTCCCCGGCTTTCAGGGCGGAATGATAACCGAGCTCGAATGGATGCTGCGACGTATGGGCGAGGACGTTGGCATCGCGATCAATCCGGGTCATGATCTCGGTTTTGACCTCGATCCCAAGATGATACAGGCGCTGCTGACAATGCTGCCGTCAGAGTTCAGCAAATGAACGCAATACGCGGCATTGCAAGCAACCGTGAAACTGTGCGGTGCTCATGCCGACGGCGCCGCCATTCAGGCTGGCGAGCGCCTGCCACGCAAGGGCTGGCAGCTTTACTGTTTCCCGGGAGCCGGCGCTTTCGCTGTGCCGGATGCGGAGAGGTGCTTGTCGTGGCCAGATTTGCACGCTTTCTATGTAAGCGCGACGCGAAAGGGACACCCGCGGAGTCCGCTCGTTGACTCATTGTTGAGTCGATCCAACTCAAATTGCCTGCGTCAGCATTCGATCGCTAGCCTGGGCAGAGTCGCATCTTCGCGATTTATCCTTTCGTACTCCATCGACCAAATAACATCCTCTTTTCACCTATACATCAAGGATTTACCACCGTCGCGAACGATTGCCGACTTGGATGCGTCGGCGACCGCTTGAAATCGGTATGGGTTTGCGGCGATCAGGGATTCGTAACAGCGGTCGCGTGTGGAATGCAGCAATGCACATCAAGAAATCGCTCGATAAACTGCCGACTCTGCGCACTGGAAAATCGCGCAATGTCCTTCCCGTTGCGGAAAAGGATGATCGTTGGAAATCCGCGGACCTGATGACGGCCGGCCAGTTTCATGTTTTCGCCCTCGTCGACCTCGACCTTTGCCAGCAAGACCCTACCCTGCTGGGCTGCGATGACGTCTTTCAAAACCGGCGCGATAAACAGACAAGGCGAACACCACTCGGCCCAGAAATCTACCAGCACGGGGGTGTGGTGCGACGTCTGTAACACTCGCTGGTCGAAATTTTCCAAGTCGACGTTGTAAATCCACTCAGTGTTGTGATGCATCCATGACCCTCCCGGAAACGCTTCGAGGGCGATCATGATAAGGGCTCGCCGCTTGCTTTTCGAGATCGGTGCATCGCTACCTTTCACAGCGTGCTCATCAGGAGTCGGATGACTGTGCGGATCTTTCCGCCTGCTCGGCAACGCGAATACAGCACGTTACGTTCTCTAATGAGCGGTCAACCGAGGAATCTAGATTGAAGGCACGTTGCAAGGGGGCATCCCTGAAGGCTGGAGCACCTGCGCGAACGCCTGGCCGGCCAGCGGCGCGTGACGGCAACCTTCGCCTGCCAGGATGGGCGCACGCTGCATGTGCGCAAGGCCACCCGCGCCAAGCCTCACCAGGCCGCTATCTACCACGCACTGGGCTGCAAGCCTGCCCCCGGAAGCGTTCAGAAAACCATCCTCTGATACCTCCTCCCAGCACAAGTTCGGCAACGTAGTGCCACTTGGGGAAGTCGTGATCTGCAAGGTTATGATTTGTCAGGGAGTTTTAAGGTGAGTGTCAGAGATGGGCTAAGCCTTCGCTTGCGCGCCGCTAACTCGCACTGATCTTCCCGCGGCATGGGCCTTGGGAATGTTCGCGTGCGCGTTGAGTCCACCACGGATTGCACGGCAGGCGATGCCTTTGCTCAAGACGGTTTCGATCGGCGTGAGCGGCAGTCGAACTTTTCCTAACCGGATTCCGACCAATGCGCTTGAATGGGCTACAAGGCGTGAAAAGTGGGGCATTGCCGTCGCACCGTGGCACCAGGCACCCGGATTGCGAGCGAAAACCGGCGACTGAAGAGGGGGTCACGAATACGTGTAATCGTGCCGCGCAATGCGCGTGTGCCTGCAATGAAAGCGGCAGTTCGTCAACTCGCCGCATTTCGAGTTCGTGGTTTCATGTTGACCGGCCCGGACCCGCACGGCAGCCAGTAGCGTTTCCGCTTTCGCCGGATAACCGCGATCTGGGTTACCGCGCGATGGGTGGTATCGGACCGCCACGGAAACGAAGGACGTCAGGCGAAACAAGGAAAACAATGAAATCAGACGCAAACCCGCAGGGGTCGAAATCCCCGCCGCCAAGGGATTCGCTGCTTGACCAGATTCTGTTTCTGGCACGTTTTTTTGGCAAACCGGTCGAACCGCAGGTCATCATCGGCGGGGTTCCGCTCACCGACGGCTTGTTGACCGAAAACGAACTGGAGGAGTGCACGACTCGGGCTGGGTTGGCGGCGACGGTGACGTTCGAGTCTCCCGAGCGCCTCACGCCGACCATGTTTCCCGCGCTGGTGCTCGCGACGGGCGGAAAAGCGATCGCGTTGCTGAATCGGCGCGACGATCTGGTGGAATGCAAACTCCCTTTCATCGCCGGTACCCGCTGGATCAAGCTCGCCGATTTGCTGAAGGGCGAGTCCGTGCAGCGTTGGTATTTGATTCGCCCGCTGCTGTATTTCGACGATCGCAGTCTGATTTACCAAAAGGCCGCGCCGTTGCGCTGGTTCTGGGACACGCTGCTCGAAAATCGCTGGATTTACGGCTGGGCGCTCGCCGGCACGGTCGTCGTGAACCTGTTCGCGGCGGTCATTCCATTTTTTACCATGGCGGTGTACGACCGCGTCGTCCCCAATGGGGCGATCGGCAGTCTGAAGGTGCTGGCAACCGCGGCGATCGCGGTGGTTTTAATGGATCTTTTGATGAAGATCCTGCGCAGCTACCTGGTCGATTCCGCGGCGCGTCGGGCCGATATCGTGCTCTCGGCGCGAATATTTTCGCAGACCCTTAAATTGCGCGCAGCGACGCGACCCGCGTCGGGTGGGGTGCTTGCGAATATCGTGCGCGATTTCGAATCGATCCGGGAGTTTTTCGCCTCGACCACGTTGACCTTGCTCGGCGACATGCCGTTCATGCTGTTATTTCTCGGGGTCATCGCGCTGATTGGCGGGCCGCTGGTGTGGGTGCCATTGATCATGATCCCGCTAGCGCTTGGGGTTTCGTTCCTGTTGCGGCGACCGCTGACACGCGTACTGGACGAAAACATGCAGGAGCAGTCGCAACGTACCGCGCACCTGTTCGAAGTGATGAATGGCCTGGATTCGATCAAGAGCCTCGGCGCCGAGGCCTGGGCGCGCCGCAAGTGGGAGATGCTGACGGTCAAGCTCTCCGGTAACGCGATCAAGATGCGAGAAATCACCGCGTTCGGCAACTATTTCACCGCGATGACGATTGCGTTGACCACCGTGCTGTTGGTGACCTTTGGGGCGATGATGATCGCCGCGGGTGATCTGTCGATGGGGCAATTGATCGCGGTGAGCATGCTTTCGGCGCGGGCGGTAACACCGGTCGCGCAACTCGCGGGACTGATCGTGCGTTGGCAGCAAACCAAGTTGTCGCTCACCGCACTCAACCGCATTATGGCGGCGCCGACCGACGAGGACACCGGCACGCTACACCTCTCCGCGATTCAGGGCAGGGTCGAGTTTCGCGATGTGAAATTCGCGTATCCCGATTCGCCGGCAACGCTCAAAGGCATGGGGCTCAGTCTCAACGCCGGAGAAAAGGTCGCATTCATTGGCCGAATCGGCTCCGGTAAAAGCTCGCTTTTGAAGTTGCTGCTGAACCTGTACGTGCCGCAGGAAGGCGTGGTGCTGGTCGATGGGGTGGCGGTCAATCAAATCGATCCCTATAGCCTGCGCCGGAATATCGGTTATGTGCCGCAGGACGTGGTGCTGTTTCACGGTTCGATTCGGGAAAATATCGTAATCGGTGCATCCGACGTCACGGATACTGACATTCTTGACGCGGTTCGAATTGCGGGGCTCGAAGAAACCCTGGCCCGTCTGCCGCAGGGGTTGGATTCGCAGGTCGGGGAACGCGGCGAGCGGCTTTCCGGCGGCCAGCGTCAAGCGGTCGCGATCGCGCGCGCGCTGGTGCGCAAACCGCGGCTCCTGTTGATGGATGAGCCGAGCAGCATGATGGATCCTGCGACCGAGCACCGCTTCATCATGAATGTGCGGGCGACGCTGCAGCACACCACGCTGCTGCTGGTGACCCACCGGACCGCCATGTTGCCGTTGGTTGATCGCTTGGTGGTGCTCGAAAACGGTCAGGTCATGCTCGATGGCCCGCGCGACGAGGTGATGCGGCGTCTCGGGCAACCGATCGAACGCCCGGTGGTGCGGCCGGTGATCGTCGATAACCCGGCTGCGGAATCCGCGCGCGCGGGGTCGGGGCAGGGAAATAGCGGTGCTTCGGTATCCGCGCTCAACCGCGGTGGCGCCCAACCGCCGGAATCCATACAGCGTTCGGCGTAATCCGGCGATGCGCGTCACTCCTATCCTGGAAGAGGGCAGACAATGAGTTCAAACGGTTTGCGCTACGCGACCATCAGCCAGTATCCCGATTTGGTGCAGGGGCCGCGGCGGGTGGTCATGCTCATGGTTGGGTCGATGCTGGCGTTTTTACTGATCGGATTGGTCTGGATGAATTTCGCCAGCCTTGCGGTTTCGGTCAATGCGCCCGGTACGGTGATTCCATCTAGCCGAATTCAGCAGGTGCAGAGCCTGGAGGGCGGCATCGTGCAGGAGATTGCCGTACGGGAAGGGCAACAGGTCTCCCGCGGTGATCTGCTGGTGCGCCTCGGGGATCACGAGTTCAGTTCGGAGCTGGGGGAGGCGCAGCAGAATTACTGGGGTTTCCTGGCATCGATTGCCCGCCTGGAAGCGGAAATCAGCGGTCGCGCACTGAGTTTTCCCGAAGAAGTGATGCGCAACGTTCCGAATCTGGTTGAGCGTGAACGCGAGCTGTTCGAATCGCGCCAGCGCGAGCGCGAGGCCGCGTCAGACGGCGCACGGCGGCAGGTCGATCAGCGTCGTCAGGAGTTGGCCGAGGTCGAATCGAATATTC
>CAZUJU010000065.1:0-13981 GCA_964620675.1 uncultured Thiotrichales bacterium
GTTATCTGAGGGACTTGATGGCTTGCGGCTCGACGAAGTCACCGACCGAGTTTCCGAGCCCATTGCGCTGGTAGGACACCACGGCTGCGAGATCAACATCGCTCAATTGCTTACCAAACGCCTGCATCGCGGTGCCTGCCTTGCCGTTCATCACGATCTCGATGTGGCCCGCGATCGGACCGGTCGAAATCGGTCCGCCTGTGATACCCGGAAATACACCTGGCACACCCTGCCCATTCGCCTGATGGCAGGCGGCACAGTTAGTTTGATAAACCGCCTCGCCCTTTGCGATCAATTCATCCTTGCTCCACGCCCGATCGGCCGCATTTGCCAACGCCGCACGCGCCGCGTTTTGCTCGGCTGCCCAATCCATCCAGCCCACATCGTCTTTTGCAACCACGACCACCGGCATGAAGCCGTGGTCCTTGCCGCACAGCTCTGCGCACTGACCACGGTAGGTGCCCGGCAACTCGATGCGCGTCCACATTTCATTGATGAAGCCGGGAACCGCATCCTTTTTCACCGCCAGGTCGGGTACCCACCACGCATGAATCACGTCGTTGGAGGTCAACAGGAACCGCACCTTTTTGCCAACCGGCACCACCACCGGATTATCGACCTCGAGCAAATAGTGTTCACCTTTGGCGGCGCGGTTTTCAATCTGCTCCCGCGGAGTCGAGAGATTGCTGAAGAAACTTAGCCCCTTGGCGGGTCCGTCCATGTATTCGTATTCCCATTTCCACTGGTACCCGGTGACCTTGATCGTGAGGTCCGCAGCGCTGGTGTCTTCCATCGCGATCAGGGTTTTCGCCGCAGGGATTGCCATGCCGACCAGAATCAGAAACGGTACGACCGTCCACGCGATCTCGACCGATGTGCTTTCGTGAAAATGGGCCGCCGCATGCCCTTTGGATTTGCGGTGTTTGACGATCGAATACGCCATCACACCGAACACCGCGACACCGATTACGCAACAGATCCAGAAGATCAGCATATGGAGATCGTAGACTTCCCGACTGATCTCGGTGACGCCCACGGGCATGTTGAGCCCGTATTGCGCAAACGCCACCGGCGCCGTCATGGTGGCGATCGACGCGGCCAAGCCGCGAAACGCAAGTGATTTAACCATACAAACTCCGATCTCCTCGTGCTCGCAACGTTCAGGTTTCCAATTATTCTTGAGTGGCCGCTCGCGCGTCCTCGATCTCGCTTTTGAGGCGGTACCACAGCGCTTTGCGCTCGTCCTCGGTCAGAAATGCACCTAACTCGACCCGCTGCCCGGCGGAACCCAACACCAATCGGGAGGGATAACCGCGAACGGCGGCGGGTTGCAGCAGAACTTGGGTCCAGGTGCGAACGAACTCCCACGAGCGCTCGGGACGCCGTTTACCGGCTTCGATCCGGACCTTGTCGCCATCGATCGACACCACCTCGCGATGGGTGTTTTGGCCCAGGCAGAACCGAAAAATCAGGACGAGCGCGGCGATTTCGAGACCCGCAAATGGCAGCACCAGCCAGTAGCCCATCACCGCGAAGCCAAGCGCGATCGACAATGTCACCGCAGCGACGCCAGCCACGAAACACCAAGTGCGGCATTCGCTCAGCGATGCATTAGGCCTCAAAACAATGCGGGTCACAGCTTCCCCTCGGCTGACTTGATACCTATCAAGGATCGCGATATTTGCGTTGGAGAGTAGCCGAAGGCGTCTGGTAACACAACTATAAAAGAGGTAAATAACCAAGCGCTAATAAACTGCTCAAGTTTGCCCAAAAGAATTACGGACGATGGATATATATTATTGTTTTTCAAATATTTATTAAATTTGATATATGTCAATTTGGAGATTTCCTGACCCAAAACGGCCTGTTTGATGATCCTAATCCTGGAAAAAGCCAGGGCGAAGACAATAACCACACCAATGCGTCGGATAAATACTGAGTTTTCCGGTTTTGGTCAGCCACGCCAGCGGCACGGAATGGACCGGGTCAAGATCCACGAAGATCAATCGTCGGAACGCAGAGGAATCCAACGCTCGGGAAAACGTGACGGCGCCGGTGCCGCCGGTACCCAAGCGTGTCCGTATACGACCTCATAAGTGGCGGGCAAGCGGCCAGCTGCGTCGCGAAATCGCTCGTAGGCGGTGCGCAAACGGCGCAGCGTGCGGGGTCCGGTCAAGCCCGGCGCACGTCCGCTATCGGCGTTGCTGGCCCCGATGGCCTTCAAGTCGCGCAACAGATCCGTCAGTTCGGCGTAGGTGAGCGTCAATCGCTCCATGTCCATGACCGGATCGGCGAATCCCGCGCGCACCAGGGCATCGCCCACGTCGTGCATATCGACAAAGCGATGCACATGCGTGCCGAAATCGACCTCCGCCCACGCCTGACGCAACTCGCGTAGCGTGTCCGGCCCAAAGGTACTGAACAACAACAGCCCGCCCCCCGCCATCACGCGCCGAATTTCGCTGAAGTACGGATCCAGCGGCACACACCATTGCAGCATCAGATTCGAGAACACCAGATCCACGCTGCTGTCGCCAACGGGTAGCGCACCCGCATCGGCGCAAACGGCGAGGGGTCGACGCAACCAGACCCGGCGCCGACGGGCGACGCGCGCCATGGTCCAGGCCAGATCCGCAGCGATGACCGCCGCTTTCGAGTACCTTCGCAACAGCGCGCCCGCGCAGTATCCCGTCCCGGTACCGAGATCCAGAATGCGACGCGGATCGAGACGCACATAATCCAGGCGTTCAAGCAAGCGATCAGCAATCTCGCGCTGGAGCACTGCCGCGGCATCGTAGCGCTCCGCCGCACGTTCGAACGAACGGCGCAACTTCGCGCGATCCAAGGGCGGCGGTACAACCTCACGCATCGACGAAATCCAGGATTAGCCGCGCCGCCTGCGCCGGGTGGGTCAGGACCGGGGCATGCCCCGCATCGTCCAGGACCGCCACCGTCAGTGCGGGATTGAGCGCCGCGAGCGCGCCCGCGACGCTTGGGGGTACGAGGCGATCAAGCTGCCCCAATATGACCAGCGCCGGTTTGTCCAGGCGAACCAGGGTGGCGCGCAAATCCCAGTCTCGCAACCAACGCAGGCCCAGTTGAAGCCCGGCACGCGACGGCGGCTGCGCGTCGAGTTGCGCCTGCGCCGCAAGGATCGCCTCGCGTGCCCGAGCAACCCCGACGTACTGCAACGCCAGAAAGCGCCGCAACGCCGCCCGCGGATCCTGCTCCACGCTTGCGGCGAAGGTTTCAAAGATCGCACGCGGCATCGCGTCAGGCCAATCCGCGCTCGCCGTGAACCGCGGCGTACTCGCCAACAGCACCAGTCGCTCGACCTGTTGCGGAAAGCGCTCCGCGACGCGCAACGCCACCGCGCCGCCCAAAGACCACCCCACCCACACCGCCGGACCCGGCGCGGCGTTCGCAAGCATACCCAATACATCCTCGTCGACCTTGAGCGATCGTACCGCGTCAGCCCCGTGCCCCGGCAGGTTCAGGCACCGGATTCGCCAGCCCGCACCGAACGCCGCCCCGAGTTCGTGCATGTGTCCGGCATTCATCCCCCAGCCGTGCAACAGCACCAGATCACGACACCCGCCATTACGCTGGGGCGGGTGTTGCGGCGGCGCGCGTCTGGCTTCTAAGATGGTGGATTGCTTCATGCGGGAGGAGTTTGGAATGCAGGACCCATTATTGATTCTAACAGGCTACCTTCTCGGCTCGGTATCTGCCGCAATCCTCGTCAGCCGCCTGCTCGGTGTGCCTGACCCGCGCCAACAAGGCTCGGGCAATCCCGGCGCGACCAACGTGCTGCGCCTCGCGGGAAAAAAGGCCGCGGCCTTGACCCTGGCCGGCGATCTACTCAAGGGCGTCATTCCCGTGGTGCTGGCTAAGGCCCTCGGCGCCAGCCTCGAGACCCAGCTCTTGGTCGCTTTGGCGGCATTTCTCGGCCACCTGTATCCGATATTTTTCGGTTTCAAGGGCGGCAAGGGGGTTGCCACCGCACTGGGCGTTCTGCTCGCGCTCGACTGGCGCATCGGTCTGCTCTGTCTGGCGGTTTGGGTCGCGGTATTCGCGTGGCGACGGATCTCGTCCCTGGCGGCGCTCAGCAGCGCCGCCGTCACCCCGTTGCTGATCTTCCTCATCACCCAGTCGATCCCCTTCCTAATGTTCGGGGTGGCACTCGGCGCGCTGATCTTCTGGCGCCATCGGACCAATATCGAACGATTGATCCGCGGCGACGAACAGCGTTCGTAAATTTCGCACCGTTTCGGTGCAAAAATACCCGCGCTGCCCCAGGATAACGCGCCTAACCGACGCTTCACTCGGGCGTTTTTTGTGAAACTGGCACACTTCCGCCATCTTCGCTATCTTTGAACGTCCTGATCCGGACACGCGCGATCCGCGCGGGCGGTCACCCGTAATCAACAAGAATTCAGGCGCGCGACGCGGAGGCTTCGTACTCCCCCGAACGCCAATGAGCGAGTCATCGAGAGGTCTACAGTATGAGCGAAGCGCCCAAGGCGACTGAGCAGGGTTTATACAGCGCGCTGCACGAGCACGATTCCTGTGGGGTTGGTTTCGTCGCCGACATCAAGAATCGCAAAAGCCATCAGATCGTGCGCGACGGTCTGAGCATTCTGGCGTGCCTGACCCATCGCGGCGCGGTTGGCGCCGATCCGCTCGCCGGCGACGGCGCGGGAATCCTGATCCAACTGCCCGACCGCTTCCTGCGCGAGGAAATGCGCGAGAACGGCTTCGACCTGCCCGATTCCGGCCACTACGCCGTGGCGATGACGTTCATGCCGCGTGATGCGGAAGCGCTCAACGCGTGTGCCGCCTGTATCGAGGAATTCGTCAGCAAGGAAGGACTCGAAGTCATCGGTTGGCGCGATGTCCCGACCGACAACAGCTGCCTTGGCTTCAGCGTCAAGCCGGAAGAACCGCGTATTCGGCAACTGTTCATTGGCCGTGGCACGATCGGCGCAGATGCCGAGGTCTTCGAACGCAAGCTCTACATCGCGCGCAAGCAAGCACACAAGACCGTCAAGGAACTGGGTCTGGCACGTAACCAGCCGTTCTACATCGCGTCGATGTCGTCGCGCACCGTGCTGTACAAGGGCATGATCCTCGCCGAGAACATCCCGGTGTACTACACCGACCTGCGTGACCCGCGCGTCGAGTCGGCGCTCGCCCTGGTGCATCAGCGTTTTTCCACCAACACGTTCCCGTCGTGGGAGCTGGCGCAACCGTTCCGCTATCTGTGTCACAACGGCGAAATCAACACCCTGCGCGGCAACATCAATTGGATGCTGGCGCGGCGTCTCAATATGGAGAGCCCGGTACTCGGCGCCGATCTGAAAAAGCTTTGGCCGCTGATCGGCGATGGCAATTCCGACTCTGCCACCTTTGACAACGCGCTCGAGTTGCTGGTCGCAGGCGGTTACCCGCTCGCGCACGCGGTAATGATGATGATTCCCGAGGCGTGGCTCGACAACCCGCTGATGGATGCCAAACGCCGCGCGTTCTACGAATATCACGCGGCGCTGATGGAACCCTGGGACGGCCCCGCCGCGCTCGCCTTCACCGACGGTCGTCAGATCGGCGCGACGCTCGATCGCAACGGGCTTCGCCCAGCGCGTTACCTGATTACCGACGACGACAAAGTCATCATGGCCTCCGAAATGGGTGTGCTGCCGGTGCCCGAGGAGCGCATCGTCAAAAAATGGCGCCTGCAACCGGGCAAGATGTTCCTGATCGACCTCGAACAGGGCCGCATCATCGACGATGCGGAACTGAAGGAACAACTCGCTTCCGCGCGCCCCTATCAGGAGTGGCTCGATGCCACCCAGATCCACCTTGAAGCCCTGCCCGCCGAGGTCGCGGCGATGGCGCCGGACCCTCAAACTCTGCTCGACCGCCAGCAAGCGCTCGGTTACACCCAGGAGGATCTCAAGTTCTTCATCCGGCCGATGGCGATCAGCGGGCAGGATCCGGTCAGCTCGATGGGCCGCGACATTCCCCCCGCGGTGCTGTCGCAGCGGCCGAAGATGTTGTTCGACTACTTCAAACAGAACTTTGCCCAGGTCACCAATCCACCGATCGATCCGATTCGGGAGGAGCTGGTGATGTCGCTGGTCTCATTGATTGGACCCCGCCCCAACCTGCTCGCGCTCGACAGTCGCGGCACGCATATGCGGCTTGAAGTGAAGCAACCGATCCTCGCCAGCGTCGATCTGGAGAAGATCCGCCGCATCGAGCACCATGCTCACCATGCGTTTCGTACCTACACGCTCGATATCTGCTTCGCCGCGGATCATGGCGCGAGCGGCATGGAGCCGGCGCTCACGGCCTTGTGCACGCACGCCGAGAAGATCGTACAGAATGGCTACAACATCCTGATTCTGTCGGACCGCTGTGTCGACGCCGATCACATCGCGATACCGTCGCTGCTCGCCACCGCCGCCGTGCACCATCACCTGATCCGTCAGGGGTTGCGCACGGAGGTGGGACTCGTCGTCGAAACCGGTGAAGCACGCCAGGTGCACGACTTCTGCCTGCTCGCCGGTTATGGCGCCGAGGCGATCAACCCCTATCTCGCGCTCGATTCGATTTCGGCGATGCGCGACGAGTTGCCGCCCGACCTGAGCACCGAGGACGCCCACAAGCGCTACATCAAGGCGATCGCCAAGGGCATCCTCAAGGTGATGTCGAAGATGGGCATTTCGACCTATCAGTCCTACTGCGGCGCACAAATTTTCGACGCGATCGGATTGTCGAGCGAATTCGTCGCCAAGTACTTCACCGGCACCAACTCAGTGATCGAAGGCATCGGACTGAAGGAAATCGCCGAGGAAACCGCCCAGCGCCACCGCGCGGCCTATGGTAACCAGCCGGTGCTGCGCGACGCGCTCGAGGTCGGCGGCGAGCTTGCCTATCGCATCCGTGGCGAAGATCACGTCTGGACCCCCGACACCATCGCCACGTTGCAGCACGCGGTGCGCACCGGTGACTACGCCAAGTATCAGGAATACGCCCGCAAGTTGAACGAACAGGGCAGCAAGCTCAAGAATCTGCGCGGCCTGTTCCGGCTCAAATTCGCGGACCAACCCATCCCGCTCGACGAAGTCGAAGCTGCCGAATCGATCGCCCAGCGGTTTGCGACGGGTGCGATGTCCTTCGGTTCGATCTCGTGGGAAGCGCATACCACACTCGCCATCGCGATGAACCGCATCGGCGGGCGCTCGAATACCGGCGAAGGAGGTGAGGAAGCCGAGCGTTTCAAGCCGTTACCCAACGGCGACACGATGCGGTCGCGGGTCAAACAGGTGGCCTCCGGCCGCTTCGGTGTAACCGCGGAATACCTCGTCAACGCCGACGACATTCAGATTAAGATGGCGCAAGGCGCAAAACCGGGCGAAGGCGGACAGTTGCCTGGCCACAAGGTCAGCGACTGGATCGCGCGAGTGCGCCATTCCACGCCCGGGGTTGGCCTGATTTCGCCGCCACCGCACCACGACATCTACTCGATCGAGGATCTTGCGCAGCTGATCCACGACCTCAAGAACGTCAATCCCAAGGCCCGGATCAGCGTCAAGCTGGTGTCCGAGGTCGGGGTCGGCACCATCGCGGCCGGCGTCTCCAAGGCCCATGCTGATCACGTCCTCATCTCCGGTAGCGAAGGCGGAACCGGCGCGAGCCCCCTCACCTCGACCATGCACGCCGGATCGGAGTGGGAAATCGGCCTTGCGGAAACCCATCAGACGCTGGTGTTGAACGATCTGCGCGGACGGATCGTGGTCCAGGCCGACGGCGGCATGCGCACCGGGCTCGACGTAGTGATCGCCGCGCTGCTCGGCGCCGACGAATTCGGCTTCGGCACGGTTGCGCTGATCGCCGAGGGCTGCCTGATGATGCGCAAGTGCCATCTCAATACCTGCCCGGTCGGCGTGGCGACCCAGGACGCGGAGTTGCGCAAGCGCTTCGTCGGCAAACCGGAAGACGTCGTCAATTACTTCATGTTCGTTGCGCGCGAAGTACGCGAAATCATGGCCAAGCTCGGCTTCCGCACGGTCAATGAAATGATCGGGCGCTGTGACCGGATCGACGTCGCAACCGCGATCGACCATTGGAAGGCGCGCGGAATCGACCTCTCCCGGGTGCTTACGGTGCCGAGCGCGGCGCCAGGCGTCGCAGTGCGTCATTGCCAGGCGCAGGACCATGGCCTCGACAAGGCCCTCGACAACGCGCTCATCGAACGGGCCCAACCCGCGCTCGATCATCGCACGCCGGTTCGTATCGAGGTCGCGGTTCGCAACGTTAACCGTACCGTCGGCGCGATGTTGTCCGGCGAGATCGCGCGCCGCTATGGTCACGCCGGCCTGCCAGAGGACAGCATTTACGTCAAGGCCCGCGGTACCGGCGGTCAGAGCTTCGGGGCGTTTCTCGCGGCCGGTGTTACCCTGGATCTGGAGGGTGAAGGCAACGACTACGTCGGCAAGGGCCTGTCGGGCGGACGTATCGTGATCTACCCAGACCGCGCCAGTCAGCTCGTGCCGGAAGACAACATCATCGTCGGCAATACCGTGCTCTACGGCGCGATCAGCGGCGAATGCTATCTGCGAGGCGTCGCCGGCGAGCGTTTCGCGGTGCGCAACTCCGGCGCCACGGCGGTGGTCGAAGGCGTGGGTGACCATGGCTGCGAATACATGACGGGAGGCGTTGTAATCGTGCTTGGAGAAACCGGGCGCAACTTCGCCGCCGGCATGAGTGGCGGCATCGCCTACGTGCTCGATGAGAGCGGCGACTTCGAGCGTCGCTGCAACCTGGCAATGGTCGAACTAGAGCCGATCGCGGACGAAGCCGAGGCGCTCGAAGCCCTGGATCATCAAGGCGCCGATCTCGAAGGTCATGGCTTGGTCGATCTCAATCGCGATATGACGCGCTACGACGCCCTGCGTTTGCAACGGCTGATCGAGCGCCATGCGCACTACACCAATAGCCAACGCGCGCGAACGATCCTGGCCAACTGGCAGCGCTACCTGCCAAAGTTCGTCAAGGTTATGCCGGTGGAATACCGCCGTGCCCTGGAAAAAATGCAAGCCGACTCTCGTGCCACTGAAAGCACGAGTGTCGCGTTGACGGTGGGAGGTTAATTCGATGGGCAAACCAACCGGATTCATGGAGATTCAGCGCCGCGACCGCGCCTATGCGCCGGTCAACGAGCGGGTTAAAAACTATACCGAGTTCACGGTGCCGCTCGCGGACAGCGAGGTGCGCCAGCAAGGCGCGCGCTGCATGGATTGCGGCATCCCTTACTGCCACAACGGGTGTCCGGTCAACAACATCATTCCGGAGTGGAATGATCTGGTGTACCGCGGCAAGTGGCGCGAGGCGCTCGAGGTGCTGCACTCCACCAACAACTTTCCCGAGTTCACCGGTCGTATTTGCCCCGCGCCATGCGAGGCCTCCTGCACGCTTAACCTGACCGATCAACCGGTAACGATCAAGACCATCGAGTGCACGATCATCGACCGCGGTTGGGCCGAGGGTTGGGTCCGCCCGCAGATCGCGTCGCACCGCACCGGCAAGCGCGTCGCGGTGGTCGGGTCGGGACCCGCGGGCCTCGCCTGCGCGCAGCAGCTGGCCCGTGCCGGTCATAAAGTCGTCGTTTTCGAAAAGCAGGCGAAAATCGGGGGTCTGTTACGCTACGGCATACCGGACTTCAAGCTCGGCGCCCACCTGGTTGATCGCCGTATCGCCCAAATGCAGGCTGAGGGCGTCGAGTTCCGGCCGAACAGCCACGTCGGGGTCAAGATTTCCGCCAACGCCCTGTTACAGGACTATGACGCCGTGGTCCTGACCGGCGGCTCGGAATCACCGCGCGACCTGGGGATTCCAGGACGCGAACTCGCTGGCGTTCACTTCGCAATGGACTTCCTGACGCAGCAAAACAAGCGCGTCGGGGGTGAAGCAGTCGATGACGCCGCGGCAATCCTCGCAACCGGTAAGCACGTGGTCGTCATCGGCGGTGGAGATACCGGCTCCGACTGCGTGGGCACATCCGTTCGCCAAGGCGCGGCCTCGATCCTGCAGATCGAATTAATGCCGCGCCCGCCCGAGCGCGAGGACAAGCTGGTGACCTGGCCACTTTGGCCGACGCGGCTACGGACCTCGACCTCGCACGAGGAAGGCTGCGAGCGTGACTGGTCAGTCGCGACGCGGTCATTCCGGGGCCACAACGGCACGGTGACCGCCATCGAAGCTGCGCGCCTCAATTGGCAACAGGAACCGGGCGGGCGCTGGGTGATGGCGGAAATACCCGGCAGCGAATTCGAGATCAAGGCCGACCTGGTCCTGCTGGCGATGGGCTTCGTCCACCCGGCACACGCAGGCATGCTGCAGTCGCTCGAGGTCGAGCTGGATCCGCGCGGCAATGTCAAAGCAGATACCGAGCGCTACCAAACCTCGATCGAAAAGGTATTCGCCGCGGGCGACATGCGCCGTGGCCAGTCGCTGGTGGTTTGGGCAATCCGCGAAGGTCGTCAAGCCGCGCGCGCGGTCGACGAATACTTGATGGGTCAGACCGACCTCCCGCGCTAACCCGAATGCACCGAACCCATACCATGGGTAACGCGCATTCTGCATTCAAGCCTAAAACGTTTCGCGTGCCGGCCACCACCCTTGCGGCACGCAAACCACTCGCCCGGAGAGCATATCCGCATGACCGAACTCAAGAATGATCGCCTGCTTCGCGCGCTGCTCCGCCAGCCTGTGGACGTCACCCCGGTTTGGATGATGCGCCAGGCCGGCCGCTATCTGCCGGAATACCGCGCCACCCGCGCGAAAGCGGGCAACTTTATGAATCTCTGCCAGTCGCCAGAACTGGCCTGTGAAGTCACCCTACAACCGCTGGAGCGATTTCCGCTCGACGCGGCAATCCTGTTTTCCGACATCCTGACCGTGCCGGATGCGATGGGGCTTGGCCTCTATTTTGAGGAAGGCGAGGGACCGCGGTTCGAGCGGGTGATTCGCAATAAGGCCGACCTTGCGCAGATTGGCGTGCCCGACCCCGAGACCCAATTACGCTATGTCATGGACGCCGTGCGTCTGATCCGGCGCGAACTGGATGGGCGAGTGCCACTGATCGGCTTTTCGGGAAGTCCGTGGACGCTTGCGACTTATATGGTTGAAGGCGGCTCCAGCAAGAATTTCGCCCGCACCAAGGCTCTCATGTTCGATGAGCCGGCGCTCGCGCATCGACTCCTGGAAATTCTGAGCGAGAGCGTATCGGTCTACCTCAATGCCCAGATTGCCGCCGGGGCCCAGGCCGTGATGATCTTTGATACCTGGGGAGGCGTGCTGACCACGCGCGATTACGAGCAGTTCTCACTACAATACATGCGCCGCATTGTTGCCAACCTGACCCGCGAACACGACGGCCGCACAGTGCCGGTGATCGTATTCACCAAGGGTGGGAGTCAGTGGCTCGAAGCAATCGCGGCAAGCGGCTGCGATGCCGTGGGGTTGGACTGGACAATCGAAATCGGCGAGGCGCGCGCCCGCATCGGCGACCGTGTTGCGCTCCAAGGGAATATGGATCCCTGCGTTCTGTATGCATCTCCCGAGCGCGTGCGTCAGGAGGTTGCCACGATACTCGCGAGTTACGGCTCCGGCCCGGGCCATGTATTCAACCTCGGCCACGGCATCCATCCCGATATCGCGCCCGAGAATGCCGCCGCGTTGGTTGGCGCGGTGCACGAACTCAGCCGTCCATACCACTTCGGTTAGGCATCACACGACCTACAACCCGCGGCGGTCGAGTTACCGGGCTATGGGGCGCCATTGCTTAACCCTGACCGGACACCGCAGGTAGCTCCTCCAGGCTCCACCGCGCCTTTACGTGTACACCAGGTGCCTCGTGCGCCCCGGCTCGCAGACGCTGCAGGCCGGCATACGCGATCATCGCACCGTTGTCGGTACAGAACTGCAACTGCGGATAGAACACCGGCACGCCGAGGCACTGCAACCGCACGCGGAGTTGACGATTCGCGCCGACCCCACCCGCAACCACCAAGCGCTCAAGTCCAGTTTCCACCAATGCCCGGCGACATTTGATTAACAAGGTTTCGGTCACCGCGTCCTCAAAGGCGCGCGCAACATCGGCTCGATCTTGATCGGTGCGTTCGGTTTGGCCCAGCACCGTAAGCGCATGGGTTTTAAGACCACTGAAACTGAAATCCAAACCCGGCCGGTCGGTCATCGGGCGCGGAAAGCGAAAGCGCGTCGGCGCGCCGGATTCGGCAAGTTTCGCCAACTGCGGACCGCCCGGATAGCCGAGCCCCAACAGTTTCGCGGTCTTGTCGAATGCCTCGCCGACCGCGTCGTCCAGACTTTCTCCTAGGATGGTGTAAGCGCCGACGGCATCGACCCGCACCAGCAAGGTATGCCCACCGGAAACCAGCAACGCCACAAACGGAAACGCCGGTTGCGGCGTTTCCAGCATCGGCGCCAGCAAATGACCCTCCATGTGATGCACCGCGACTGCGGGAACACCCCAGCCCCAAGCCAGTGTGCGCCCCAACATCGCGCCCACCAGCAAAGCGCCAACCAGACCGGGCCCGGCGGTATACGCGACGCCATCAACGTCCCCGGGTTCGATACCGGCATCGTTCAGAACCGCGCGTATCAACGGTACGAGCTTGCGTACATGGTCGCGCGACGCGAGTTCCGGAACCACGCCGCCATACGCCGCATGCAGCTCGATCTGGCTGTAAAGCCGATGCGCGAGCAAGCCGCGCCGTTCATCGTAGATGGCGACTCCCGTCTCGTCGCAGGACGTCTCGATTCCTAGCACTATCATGGATATATCCTGTGAATTCGCCGATCGCTCCGGCCTGATCGAGCGCAGGCGCCTTCACACGGGTCGAGAACGCATTGCAACCACCGGGACTTCGGTCGCCCTAGCCCCCATCAGCAATCCTTCGAAGGGACGCGGACATCGTCCCTCGCGTACGACTTGAGCGCGCGATTGGCGGGTTTCCGGCCTGCCGGGCGTAAGTCTTTTGCATTTTTCAACGCGGTCATTATAATTCGCCCACTTCGAAGTAGACAGACTGTCTGTGTAAACCCTTGCTGGAGATTGTATGCCGAGTGTACGTGTAAGAGAAAACGAGCCGTTCGATATTGCCCTGCGCCGTTTCAAGCGCACCTGCGAGAAAGCAGGCGTCCTGAGCGAAGTGCGCAGCCGCGAGTTCTACGAAAAGCCTACCGAAACGCGTAAGCGTAAAAAGGCGGCTGCGGTCAAACGTAATCTCAAGCGTCTCTCCCGCGACATCAACCGCCGTGTACGCATGTACTGACCTTCCTCCGTCGCATCCGCCCGACCTCTCCGATCGATCGTGAGCACACTCAAAGCCCGCGTCACAGACGACATGAAGGCAGCCATGCGCGCGGGCGACAAAGCCGCGCTCGGCGCAATTCGGCTGATACTCGCCGCCATCAAACAGGTCGAGGTCGACACGCGCAAGGAGCTCGACGATACCGATATCCTCGCGGTGCTCGACAAGATGCGTAAGCAGCGACGGGAGTCGATCGAGAGTTTTCAACAGGCAGGGCGCCAGGATCTCGTCGACAAGGAGCTTGCCGAGCTTATCGTCATTGAACGATTCTTACCCCAAGCACTTGGTGCTGGCGAAATCGAGCAACTGCTCGAATCCGCCATTACGGACACCGGCGCAGCCTCAATCCGCGACATGGGCAAGGTCATGGCGATCCTGAAGCCACAATTGCAAGGGCGTGCGGACATTGGCGCGGTAAGTGCCCAAATCAAGTCACGCCTCGGCGGCTAGTGACATTCCAGTCGCTCGGTGCCGGTTGATTCGCCTCCGTTCGCGACCCCTTGATCGATCTCGGTCCGCCACCGACGACCAAGTCCGGTTGCAGCTGTCGTCGCAGCGCTTTGACCCATGCCAGCATTAAC
>CAZUJU010000066.1:0-13759 GCA_964620675.1 uncultured Thiotrichales bacterium
ACTCCGCCACCGCCGAGCAGCGATTCGTTCGCCGCATTGACGATGGCATCGACCTCCAACCGTGTGATGTCACCCAACGTGATTTCTATCGTCATGACTGTGAACCCGTCGCCGGAGCGCGTCGATCGCCCGTGTTACGCTTTCTGAGCGTAGCAGCTTTTTCGCCAACCGGCGTTCGCCGCCACGCGCCCGCCGGGTATCGGTGGCAGCTCGAATACGCAACTCAGGACGCGGCGTGCGAACACTCTTCTGGCGAAATATTCTCGGTCTTCTCGTGGCGACCCTCGTCGCCGGTTGCGGCACCGATCTGACACTCATCGATGCCCCGCCGACGGTCGCCCGGCCCGCGAGCGCCGCGATTGCGACCGCGACCCCCAGTGCGCCGGCCACGCGTCAACCGGCCACCGATCGCCTCGTGTGCGCCGCCAGCGAAATCGCAAACGTCAGCTATATCTTCGATGGCGACACGGTCGCGGTCCGTTACCCGGACGGCCGGGAAGACACCGTGCGCTACATCGGTATCGACACCCCCGAGGTCGGCGAAGCGTGCGCCGAAGCGGCAACGATTCGCCAACGCACGCTCGCGGCCGGCAAACAGGTGTTCATGCTGCGCGACGTCAGCGACCGTGACATCTACGGACGCCTGTTGCGCTACGTCTGCACCGAGGACCAGGTGTTCATCAATGCCGAAATGGTTGCGGCGGGTTTCGCCGTCGCCAAACGCTATCCACCGGACACCCAGTTCGCAACCCTTTTCAAGACCCTGGAAAATGAAGCGGCGCTGGCCGGACGCGGCTGCCTGCACGCGGATGCGGTCGGGAACACCGCCAGCGACGGCTCGCTGTGCTGCAAGATCTGCCGCACCAGCAAGGCCTGCGGCGACACCTGTATTCCCGTCGAGCGCAGCTGCAACGCGACCAGCGGTTGTGCCTGCGACGGCTAGGCGCACAACCTGCTACGCTAAACGCTTCGCGAACTCCGTCCGCTCGAGGCATGACCGCAAGACCGTTCCGCCCCCCCTGGTGGCTCCGCAACCCCCACCTTCAAACGCTCGCCGCCAGTGTGCTGCGGCCGCTACCGCGGATCGATCTCGGGCGCGAACGCCTGCTACTACCCGATGGCGACTCGCTCGAACTGGACTGGACACGGTTTATCCCCGGCGCACCATTCGTGATCGTACTGCATGGACTGGAAGGCTCGGCGCGCTCGCGCTACGCCGCGGGCATCCTCAAGGCGCTGAGCGGGCGCGGATTCAACGCGGTGTTGATGTACTTCCGTGGCTGCGGCGGCGTACCCAACCGATACGCGCGCGGGTACCACGCGGGCGAAACCGAAGATTTGACCCACGTCGTTCGCACCTTGCGCCAGCGCTACCCGGGGCAATGCTTCGGCGCGGTGGGCTACTCGCTCGGTGGCAATGTGCTGCTGAAGTGGTTGGGAGAAACCGGGGCGGACAACCCGCTCGACGCCGCCGTCGCCGTTTCGGTGCCGTTCCGGCTCGCGGACGCCGCACGCCGGATCGACCACGGCTTTTCGAAGATCTATCAGCGCTATCTGCTGCGCAAGCTGGAGGCGAGCATCGCGCGCAAACAACTCAGTGGCGATTTTCCCGAACTTGGACCGCGCGGTCGACGGTTCGCCTCGCTACGCGATTTCGATGACGCGGTAACGGCGCCTCTGCATGGCTTCAACGGGGTTGACGATTATTACGCACGCTCGAGCTCGATCGGATTTCTAAACGGCATCGCCAGGCCGACCCTGCTCATCCACGCGCTGGATGACCCGTTCATGTACCCCGAAACGGCGCCGACACCTGACGAATTGCCACCCGCGGTGCGCCTGGAGCTGAGCCCGCAGGGTGGGCACGTCGGGTTTGTCTCCGCGCGCGGGAGCGAGCGCTACTGGCTAGAGGCACGGATTCCAGCCTGGTTTGAGCGGACCCTGCGTTGACACAATCGGCGATAGCCGCGCGGCGTGATCATTCGCATTTGGTCAGCGTTTCGCTAACGCCAACACTTCGCGATGATTTCAGCGTCTTCGGATTCGTTCGCACCTTGACGACCAGTGTGGTCGATCGAGAACTCGGTACATTCCTTGTCCTTGCTCTTCTGGAGCGCGCTGTTGGGCGTGGCCGTGAGCGCGAAACCCTCGCAGCGGTCGGCCGCCGTGCCACCGCATCCGACGGGCTCGGGCGCAAGCGCCAACGTGTAATGACTCTCCTTCCCGCGCACGCGCGTTTCACCCTGCTCCCTCAGGGCATCAAGCGTATGCGCGTAACTCAGGTTTTCGGTGTAGTACCGCTCCTGTCGCTGCGCGATCCGGGTCAACGCGATCGTCGCGTCGGCGCGATTGGATTTAACCACCTGCTGGATGTAACTCGGATACGCGAACGCACCGATGATCGCGATGATCACCAGCACGATCAACAGCTCGACCAGCGAGAATCCCGCCGTGTCGCGTCGGGCGCCACAACGCCCGCCTGAACAAAAACGCGGCCTCAACGCTCCTGCTCCCAATACACCCGGCGCAGGCTCTCGAACTGTTGCTGACCGAGAAACTGGTCGAACTTGCCGCCGATAAAGGTATCGACCAACACCTTGCCGGTATCACCGTCCTTGCGAACGTTGAAATGCACCTCGGGCAGGATGTCGGAGGTCGGCATGCCGATCAGGACGCGGTCGCTGTCGGTGAGGGTCGTCGGGTCGGCGTCGAAATCCCCGTACTTGACCACCGCTTTCGCGGTCCGCACATCGAATGCGTAGATCTTCGCCGAGTGTTTCGACCCATCGCAGCCTTTGCCGCTTTCCGTTTCCGGCAGGAACGTGGTGAAAAATACCTTGTTGTCCACCGTCACGGCACGCGCGAGCGCCTTCTCACCGCTGGCGTATTCGAGGTTGTAATACCAGCCGAACTTTTCCTTTGGTATTTCCGCCGAGGTATCGACGTTGACGAGATCACTCTCGCCGATCACACCGCGATCCTTATCCGCCACCTTCGTCACCTCGAGATCCTTGACCATGAACAGGCGGTCCTGAATCGCCGAGCGTTGCAGCGGCTGCTCGCGGAAACCGGAACCGAGCGCGAGCGACACGTAACGTTGGGTGCCGAGGCGTACGATCGCGGCGTCGGGCTCGTTGTAGAAGCGGCGGTTGCTCGCGGCGTCATCGCCGCCAAGGTCGGCGATCTGCTTCAACGTGGGGGTCTTCACGGTCGGCTTGACCTGACGATTCTTGCTGTCGGGCAGATCGACCCGGAACAGACGCCCGACCACATCGACGAAGTAAATCCGGTCGGCAACGCCGTTGTTGTCGATGTCGATCACGCGAGGACTGGCGGGTATGCCGTTGTCCATTGAACCCCCGGAAACCGAAGCTAGCAGTTTGCCCGTCGCCGCTTCGACGATGTACAGGGCGTTGCCAAACGTATCGTCCTTGCGCGCGGTCGCGTCGTCCTGAGTGTCATCGTATCCGCCGGTGAAGATCAGGGCTGGGGACCGAGTTCCCTCCAGTTCGACCACGGCCGGAATCGCCGCTGACCAACTCTGGCCAAGCTGTTTGAAATCACCACTGCCGCCCTTGATCGACCACAGCAGCTTAGGCGTGGCCGGCGTACTGACGTCGAGCGCGTAGTAGCTGCTGCCACCACGGCGCATGCCGGCGAACAGATAGGCCTTTTCGCCCGCGCCGGTGTCGATCTTGCCATCGTTGTTCTTATCGTCGAGCCAGAGGGTGAGCGGGCCGTCCATGCCGTAGGGTCGATTGCCTTTCGGGTCGAACTTATTTTCGTAAAGGGTGCGAACGTTCTTCAGCAACTCGCGCGGCATGAAGCCGAACAGTTCGGCGCCGGTCTTGGTGTCGAATCCGTGCAGGTAGCCTTCATTGGTCCCAACGAACAGCGCCGTGGTGTCGTTGGCGTAGGTCACCATGACCGGACGCGAATGCAAGACGTCGCCCATGCTGCGGCGCGGTGTCGTATCGTCGCCCTTTTTCTTGCCGGTGATGTAGTCGATCAGCGCCTTCTCAAGTGGCTTGTCCGAGGCAGTTAATCCCCAATCCGCAGAGCCCACGTTTTTAGCGTCGAGACTGACGAGCGTGGTACCCGATTCGGTCAACAGGTTGCGCTTCATCCCCAATAAGTGCGCAACGCCCCCCTTGCCGACCTCGCCGCCGTCCGGTTCGGTACCGGTCAGCCAGAAACTGCGCGCGGTGTCGGCAAAGCGACCGTTGGCGTCAAGTGCGTCCTTGCCCTGGGCGTCCAGCAACTTGGGCGCAACGCCGGTGGCGCCAGGCTGAGACAATTGATACTTCTTGACGTTGCCGATCCAGCGCGGCAGGCGGCCGGGCCGAAACATCGGCAGGAACACGTCGCTGCTGTTCGCGAGGCGCGTCGTCTGGTCGAGCGCGATGGCGGGCGGAGCGAAGGTACTCGCGGTGTCGGACACGGCATCGATGATCTCGTAGAGTGCCGCGAGCAGCTGCTCTTCATCCTTGGCCGAGAAGAATCCGGTCTTCCCTTCCGCCTCCAGTGCGGGGCCGAGATTCGCTAGCCTTTTAAGGTAGGACTCACCCGCGTTACCCAGGGCAAAGCCGATGGTGAAGGTGTTGACAAACTGATCGCCCGTAATCTTTGGACTTTGGTCCTTGGTCGCCAGGAACGTCGTCAGCTCGGGTCCGCAACGCCCATCCTCGAGTCCTGCCGGTTGAGCCGCGCACGACAGCCCAAACTCGCTCGAAATCTTGGAGACGACCTGGGGATCGCTCCCGCCAGAAATGCCGTCGTTAGGCTCGCCATCGGACAATAGAATGACGAAATTCGGTTGGCATTCGTGCTTGATTGGACTGGTATAATTGGAATTCCACAAGGTCTCGATCGTCACCTCGTTATACGAATATGGGCACTCGTTGTAACGGTACTCGCAGGCTTCGTGTTCGGGCCAGCCCGCGTCGCACGCCTCTTGGTCCTTGTAGTTCCAGGCTAGGCAATTACCCGCCTCGTCCATGCCACCGACGCATTGGTCCGGTACCGAGACGGTTTTACAGGTCTTGGGCTGCGCCGGCTGGGTGATGCAACTGGTTGTCGTCAATCCGGCGCAATCGCCCGAGGTTTTGTCGCACCAACCCGTTTTCTCCGTACACGCGCCGGTGAGGGTTTTCCCAGCGCATTCGCCGCGCGCCTCGTTGCAGACGTCATCGACCGTGGTGGTCGTGGTGGAATCGGTCTTGCCACCGCCGTAGGTCAACGGATCCGCCTCGCGGATCGCGGGATTGGTCGTAGCGCCGTAGTCGACCTTACCGCCACGAAAATACAAAGCCGCCTCATAGAGCGACTGCACGATCGGGGTGTAACCGGCGACGCTCAGCGCCGCGACACGCTGGTTGATAGCTTCGCGGACCTTGGTGTCGAGCGGCTCAATCGGGTATTTCACACCGTTCGCCACGGCCATTTCGCGATGCCCGCCATAGTGAATCAATCCCGCGTTGATCACGCCCTCGCTCCCGAGGAGCACCGATTCCAGCGCGCGCTTCATGATCTGGTAGCGCGAATCGGGATGCGTACCGCCGCCTGCCAGCGTATTACCGCTCGGATCGCGCTCCATACTGCCGGAGCCATCGAGCATGAACAGTACGTTCGGCAAGCCGCTGACGGGCGCGGTGAAATAAATATCGGTGTCGTCCGCCAGCACCGGCGCTGCAGCCATGAGGCAGGCCAGCATGCCCGCGGCCATGGCGAAAAGTCTGTCTTGCAAGCGACGTTTCATCGTCTTGTTCCTCCGCTGTGTCAATTCGCGGCTAATGGTGTTCATCGAGCGGATCCCGGCGCGACGCGGCCGACGCGTTGGTGGTGAACGGAGTAGGCGCCGGTGCCGTCCAACAGACCGACCGCGGTCACATCAAAGACACGCAGCGCCAGCGGCGCGGCGCCGCCTACGCCGATACTCGTACCGGTGATCGTCACGACCCCACGATCACACATCCGCGCCATGCCGATCGCGTTGATCGTGCTTTCGGCCTCCGGGTCCGCGCGTCCGACCGCATATTCGCGGTCGACCAGGATCGGGCCCTGCTCGTGGTCGAGAAAGTAATCGTTGTCCCGCGCACGACGTTCATCCGGATCTCGGTCATCGCACACGCGACAGCTCGCGGTGAAGCAATTTTCGACCTGGGCAAAGGTGGAGGCCTCGGCCAGCGCCGATTCCGAAGTCTGAAAGGTCGTCGTCTTGAATTGGGTATTCGCGGCGATCCGCTCGTCGAGCGTGGTCGATTTCATCGCCGACACGCCGATGATCGTCATCACCAGCAAGATCAGCAGCGCGACGATGAGTACCGCGCCGCGTTGTTGTCCAGGTCCGGTATTGCCGTTCAATCGCATGGTCAACATCCGTCGCATAGATCGGCGCGATTGCGCAGCGGAATTGTCGTGGTGAATACGCGGCGGGCGAGTCGCCCGTCGATCGGACCTGTCGGCGCGGTATATTCGAAATCGAGCACCGCCAGAGGCGGCGAGTCCTCGGGAACGTCCCGTACCGGCATCGCGCTGTTGACAACCAGCCCGATTTGCACCGCGATCACTTGCGCCCAGTCGTCGGCCGCGAGATCAGTCGCCGGGAGGTAGGCGCCATCGACCGCGCCGTCGCCATCGGTATCGACGCCGTATCGCACCTGGAACGCATCGATATTTTCGACCAGTGGCTGCGCGCCGCCACTGCTACCACGACACATTAATTGCCCAGCTTCGAGGTAGTAGCTGTTGACTACGCTCGCTAGCTTTGTTGCCTGGCCAAGGCAATCGCAAGAAAAATACTCCCCCGGCCCACATTCACCGCGCGGGTTGAAAGAGACCGTAATCCGATCTCCGGGCGTTCCATCGGCCGTTAGAAATGACTTCGACCAACCGGTGACATCGCCGTCGATGACCACCAACGGGATAGTATCCTCAGAGCGCGGATAGCCCGCCGAGGCGATCCCGCTTTCAAGCATTCGAATCGCCGCACGTCCGTTTTCCTGTAACAAGGACCAACCATCACGCGCCGTATTCGATTGCTTGCCGCTGATATAGACGCTCACGACGCCACCCAGCAGCAATAACCCAAGCACCATCGCAATCATCAGTTCGACAAGGGTCAAGCCCGACTGGCTGCTGATGTTCGTCCTGAAAGTCACAAATCGATGGCTCATATCGCGAAATCCAGTGCGATCCGCCGGAGCGCAGGCGCATCATCGTCACCCCCGTCTTCGCTCGCGTCACCTTGCTGCCGCGTCTCCCGCCAAATGATCGCGAGGGCGCAATCCACCGTTTCGGCGGTCGCGCCGGCGGCGCAGTTTAACGCCTCAACCGACCCACCGGGCAGCGTGTTCGTAACGGCGCATGCGGTCTGCGCGAGGTCCTGTTCGGCCAGGGTGCCGCCCGATGCGTCTTCGCACGCGGGCGCCGCTGCATCGTATTCGCCGTTCCGCGCCGCCGGCTTGTTCATGCGAATTCGCTCCACGGTCTCATTCGCGATCATGACCGCCTGGGTCCGGTAGTACGCGTTGCCGGAGTTTTTCACCCCAATCACTTGCAGGCTCGCAAGTCCGAGCAGACCAATCGACAGGATCAGCAGCGCGACCATGATCTCGACGATGGTGAAGCCACCTTGAGCGGGTCGCACGCGCGAATGTGTAACGGGCTTGCGGCGGGTCATTTGTTCTCGTTCTTCGGTTTTTTCTCCAAACCGATCACGCCGGCTTCGCCGATCGTCAGTTCGCGAGTAACCCGGTCGGTATCGCCCCCAGCGAGGGCGATTTTTTCCATTTTATCCGCGCTTTCCGTTTCGATGCCGCCACGCACGTTGAATTCCAATTCGACCACCGAGCCTGCGCTGACCATGAGTTTCCCTTCGCCGATCAGCGTGCGATCGAGGACCTCGTTATCCTCATCCCGCACGACCCAGCCCCGCGCCCAGTCGTCGCCGCAGGTCTCGCCGTTCGCGCTGGCGCAGATCGTGATCGGCGCACCGCGTTTCATGGCCTCGGAGCGCGCCAGCTTCAGACTTCCGAGTAATTGCGTCGCGTAGGTATCGGCACGGTTCGCTTCGATCATCTGCCGCAGGCTGGGCACGCCGATCCCGGTGACCACGGCGAGCACCACCAGCGTGATCATGAGTTCGGTGAGCGAGAAGCCCCGTTGCGTGGTTCGGTCGGACATAAGTGCGCTAGTACTACCCGAGGACAGCCCAGATTACAAAACTTGGCAGCATCGACACGGCGTAACAGCAGACATGCGGTTCTTCCCGCGTTTCGGGAACACTCATGGAAAACGGTCCTGCTGTGGTGCGTGGGCGACGCAAGCCAGATCATCGCGTGTGCATTCCATTGCTGCTCACAATCTAAGCACACCGCGCCGATGCGGGCAAATGACCGGTTTGCATTTTGCGCCAGGGCCGTCACAAACCGTTGTACACGCGGTTTTCACAGCGCTCCCGTTGGGTTAACGTTTTGGCGTTCCCGCTTCAGGGCTCGCACAAGGATGTCGCGATGAAGAGACCAGTTACGCCCGCCCGTCAGTCGGGCTTTACGGTGATTGAATTGAGCCAGGTGCTCGCCACGGTGCTGGTGAGCGCACATCTGGCGGTGTCGTCGTTTGGCGACATGATCAACACCACACGCCTGACAACCGCCTCCAACGCGATGCTCCTGGCGCTGAAGACCGCGCGCGCCGAAGCGGTCAAGCGCGACGAGCTGATCACGCTGCGCAAGCAAGGTGATGGCTGGGAAACCGGCTGGGTGATGTTCGTCGATCTGAACCGTAACGCCCTGCTTGACGACGACGAGGAGGTGCTGCTCGAACAAGGGGCGTTTACGCCGGGATTCACGGCGCGCGGCAACCGCCCGGTCGCCACCTATATTTCATACAACGGTGAAGGCCGCAGCGTTTACGTCAACGGCGGGTTCAAGGCGGGCACCCTGACGATCTGCGACCGCACCGCGACGCCGGCGAAAGGTCATGCGCGCGCAGTGGTGATCAGCTCCACCGGGCGCCCGCGCGTGTCGGACCAGACGAAGGATCTCAAAACCTGCACCTAACGGTCGAGCGCTCGGGAGCGCGTAGCGCAGAGTTGCGGGATCGACCCGGGTTCAGCGCGCGTCCTCGGGGCCGGGCTATCCATGGCGCGGGACCGGACCTTGACAGGCGCGCCGACGCTGCGCGCTATAATCCTGCCGTTGCCACCGTCTGAAACCCACTCGACCGCGTCCATTGACGTCGGCTGACTCGATTCAACTCCGCCATGCACCTACTCGACCCTTCACCGCGCCTGTGTGTGCTCGTCGGCCTCCTGGGTCTGGCGCTCTTGCTTGCGGGTTGCGGCAAACCCACCTTGCAGCAGCTGGGGGGCAGCGCTCAAGGCACGACCTACCACGTCCGCTGGTGGAGCGCGCCCCGGGTTACCGCGCGCACGCTGCACGCGGCAGTGGAGGCCGAACTGGCGCGCATCGACCAGGCCCTTTCCAACTATCGCGCCGACTCCGCGATCGAGGTGTTCAACGCAAACCCGGCGATCACGCCGCAGGCGGTACCCGCCGAACTGGTCGAACTGTTACGCACGGCAAACGCGGTGCGCGTCGCAGGCGCCGGGTGTTACGACCTGACGATTAAGCCGCTGACGAAACTCTGGGGTTTTCGTGATGAGGTGCTCACGATCCCGCCACCGGAGTCCCTTGCGTCCGTGCTGGAGTCGGTCGGCCAAGACCTCGTCGAGATCGTCGATGGCACCCGACTGCGCAAGACCACGCCGACCGTCACGCTCGATGTGTCCTCGATCGCTCAGGGGCACTCGGTCGCGCGTTTGGCCCAGGTGCTCGAAGCCACTGGTATCCACAACTACCTGATCGAAATCGGTGGCGAGCTACAAACGCGCGGCCAAAAACCGGATGGCTCGCGCTGGCGGGTCGCGGTGGAACGGCCGTTGCCCGGCGCGCGGCGGGTACACAAGATCATCGAGCTCCCGGCGACGGAGCCGGTCGCGGTGATGACCTCGGGCACCTATCGGCACTATTTTGATGCCGACGGCCGCCGTTACAGTCATATCCTCGATGCACACACCGGCGCGCCAGTGACGCACGACCTGGTTTCGGTGACCGTGCTGCACCCCGACGCGACGCTCGCCGACGCATGGTCGACCGCGCTGTTGTGCCTGGGCGCCGAGGACGCGCTCGCGCTGGCCGAACGCGAGGGACTGGCGGCGATGTTGATCGAACTGAAGGACGGAGCACTCGTCGAGCACATGAGCGCCGCATTGACGGGCGGTCCGTGGACGCTGCACTAGCACCTCATATCACCTCGATTTTCGGGTAAATCCGCTTAAGTCTGTTGAGCCCTTGACTGACGGTCGTTGCAAGATTGGGTGTAACCCGGTGCGAGGGTGGTTGAAAGGAGCGGACTGTCCGTCCATGGACACTAGGCCCCGGCAATCCCTGCCGGGGTGACGGTTGAGAGTGGCGCATAAGCGCAATCTCCCCGTCCGCCCCTCCGTCATTCCGGCAGGGAATGCCGGAACCCAGTGCACAAGGATTGTGCAATCGCCCATGCCGGAACCCAGTGCACAAGGATTGTGCAATCGCCCATGCCGGAACCCATTACCTGATTCCACCTCAATATTCGGGTAAATTCGTTTAAGTTCGTCAATCCCTCAACTGGGCGTAACCGCGATATTGCGCGTAGCTAGGTACTAGATTGGTGCGACTGTCCGATGACCGCGCCAATCGCATCGCCTTTGTCCGGAACCCGAGCATGGCGCTACACTGTTTCGATCATGCTCAATGCGATCAAATCGTTCTTCAATACGCATCTGGCGACGACCAGCGATCCGGTTTCCAATGAGCATCAAGTGCGCCTCGCGGCGGCGGCCTTGATGATGGAGGTCGCCCGCGCGGATTTTCAGATCGACGCGAGCGAGTTGGCGCACATCGAGCGGATACTCGTCGAGACCTTGCGTCTGGACGCCGACGAGGTCGCCGAACTGGTGCGGCTTGCCGAGCAGGAAAGCCACGACGCGACTTCGATGCATGCATTCACGCGCTTGGTGAACGACCGGTATGCCCACGACGACAAGGTCGAGCTGTTCCTGCACCTATGGCGCGTCGCCTACGCCGACGGCCGGCTCGACAAGTACGAGGAATACACCCTGCGCAAGATTGCCGACCTCCTCTATCTGCCGCATCGCGATTTTATTCAAACCAAGCATCGCGCGCTGGAATCGCGCTGACCCGGGTCACGGCGGACACCGCTGGCATAGGTTTTGCTGTGGAAGGTTATCCACAGTCGGTATAAGACCATGCAAATCGCCGCCCAAGCCTACGCCACGAATCCGGCCTACGACGAGTTGATCGACCGCGACGGCCGGCCGCGGCCAGCCGCCAAGCCTCTGTTCGACTACCTCGCATCGCTCGACCCGGCGACGCTGGAGACACGCCGGCTCGCGGTCGATACCGCGATCATGACCATGGGCATTACCTTCACGGTCTACAGCGACGGCTCGAATATCGATCGCGCCTGGCCCTTCGATTTGATCCCACGGATCCTGCCGAGCAACGAGTGGCGCCGAATCGAAGCCGGGCTGAAACAGCGGTTGACCGCGCTCAACCTGTTCATCAATGACCTGTACAACGAGCAGCGTATCGTCAAGGACGGGGTGTTTCCGCTCGAAGTGCTCGCCGGCTCGAAGAATTTTCGCGAACAATGTCGCGGGATCACGCCCCGTTTTGGGGTTTGGGCGCATATTTGCGGCACTGATTTGGTGCGTGACAAGGATGGCACCGTTTACGTGCTCGAAGACAATCTCCGCGTGCCATCGGGGGTCTCCTACATGCTCGAAAACCGCCAGTTGATGAAACGGCTGTTTCCCGAGATGTTTCAGACTGGACGCATCCTGCCCGTCGACGACTACCCGACCCGACTCCACGACACCCTGGCGGCATTGTCACCCCGCGACAGCGAACGCCCGGTCGTCGCCGTACTGACCCCCGGAATCTTCAATTCGGCCTATTTCGAGCACAGCTACCTCGCGCAGCAGATGGGGGCGTTTCTGGTGGAAGGCTCGGACCTGATGGTCCAGGACGACCACTGCGTTTACATGAAAACGATCTCGGGGCCGCGCCGGGTGGATGTGATCTATCGCCGCATCGACGACGATTTTCTCGATCCTGAAGCATTCCGCCCCGACTCGGCGCTCGGCGTGCCCGGGCTCATGCGTGCCTGGCGCGAAGGCAACGTCGGTATCGCCAATGCCCCGGGGGCCGGTGTGGCGGACGACAAGGTCGTGTACGCGTTCGTACCGAAATTCATCAAGTACTATCTCGACCAGGATCCGATCATCGCCAATGTCCCCAGTTGGCTCTGTATGTATGAGGACCAGAAAGAATACGTGCTGGCCAACCTCGATCAACTGGTGGTAAAACCCGCGAATGAATCCGGCGGTTACGGCATGTTGATCGGCCCGCGCGCGAGCCCCGAGGAACACGCCGAGTTCGCCGCGCTCATTCGCGCGAATCCGCGCAATTACATGGCGCAACCGACGCTCTCGATCTCCACCGCGCCGACCCTGATCGACAACCAACTGGTCCCGCGCCACCTCGACCTGCGCCCGTTCGTGCTCCAATCCGAAGGGCTCTACGCCACCACCGGCGGCCTGACCCGGGTCGCCTTGCGCGAGGGTTCGCTGATCGTCAACTCGTCCCAGGGGGGCGGCAGCAAAGACACCTGGATCATCGACGAGGAGGCCTGCTGAAGATGTTGTCGCGCGTCGCTGAAAACCTCTACTGGATGGCGCGCTACCTCGAACGCGCCGAAAATACCGCCCGCCTGATCAACAGCACCACCCAGGTCCTGCTCGACCTGCCGCATGGCGCGGCCTTCGGCTGGGACGTGTTGCTCCACGTCGCTGGGCTCGACAAGCTCTACCGCGAGCACTACGCCAGCGCGAATGAGGAAGACATCGTGCGCTTTCTGATTCAGGACGACTTTAATTCGAGCTCGATCCTCTCCTGCGTCAACATCGCGCGCGAAAACACCCGAACCTTCCGCGAAGTGCTGCCGATGGAGATTTGGGAGCGGATCAATCGGCTCTATCTCTACGTGCGCAGCAACGCCGAACGCGCCACCCACGGCCGCAGCCCGCGTTACGAGTTCCTGAATCGCGTGATCGAGCAACGCCAATCGATCATCGGCCTGCTGAGCGGCGCACTCAGCCAGGATGTGACCTATCAGCTACTCAAGCTCGGTCGCAATGTCGAACGTGCCGACATGACCACCCGCATCGTCGACGTCAACTCTGCCGTTGTCCTTCCCGTCGACCCCGCCGCCGCGCAAGCGACCTTGCAGCGACTGTGGATGAACACCCTCAACTCGCTCTCGGCTTACCAGATGTATCGCCGCCATGTCGGCGTTCACGTTAACGACGCAGCCGTGGTCCATTTTCTGCTCAACGACCCCCATTTTCCGCGCACCGTGCTACATTGCCTGGCCGAGATCGAAACCTGCCTGTCGGTGCTGCCGATGTTTCAGGAGCCGATGCGCTACGTACGCCGCGCGGTCAAGCGGCTTCAGGGCATGCGCTATGAAGGCGTCGCGCCCGTTGTGCTGCACGAGTATCTGGACCAGATTCAAAAAGATCTCGCCGCGCTGAACGCGGCAATCTCGAAACAATATTTTGGACTGCACCACGACAAGGCCGCGCATCCCGTTGGCGCGTGACGCCACAGGCCGGCGCCTCAGCGCGACACTG
>CAZUJU010000067.1:0-13635 GCA_964620675.1 uncultured Thiotrichales bacterium
TCGTCGCGTTGCTGATCTTCTTCACCCTGTTCGTCGGTATCCTGCTGTACGTTTTTACCAATCGTCAACGCGGTGAGCGCCTCGAGTCGTATAAGTACATGCCGTTTCAGGACGAACCGTCCGAGTCGGAGCAAGAGCAAGGTAAGGGCAAATGAATCAAGGCGAACGTTCGCGTAAACAATCGGTTCAAACGACGGGTCACGCGTGGGATGGCGATATTCAGGAATATAACAATCCGTTGCCCACGTGGTGGGTATGGACGTTTTATGCCTCGGTTGTGTTCACGCTGATCTATTGGCTGCTGTACCCCGCGTTTCCTTGGGGCAAGGGGTTCACCACGGGTTTGTTCAACACCATCACCTTTACTAATAAGGCCGGTGATGAAGTCACCACTCACTGGAATACGCGCTCGTTGTTGATCGCGGACATGCAGCGTGGCGATGCGGCGGTGCGCCATCGTGAATACATGAGCAAGGTGGCGGCGACGCCATATAATCAGATCCTGTCTGACCCGGAGATGATGGGTTTCGTCCGCTCGAGCGCGAAGGTTCTGTTCGCCGACAACTGTGCCGGTTGCCATGGTTCTGGGGCCGACGGTGTCGTCGGCCTGTTCCCCAATCTGGTTGACGACGACTGGCTTTGGGGGGGCAGCATCGATGAGATCCATACCACTTTGGTCGAGGGCCGATTGGGATTCATGCCGGCCTACCTCAGCGTGTTCAACGATACGCAATTGAACTCCGTAGCGCAGTACGTGTTGAGCCTCGGCGGTACCGAAGGCGGTGACGCTACCGTGATCGAATCCGGCCGGGAGATCTTTCAGGGGGAGATCGGTGGTTGTTATTACTGTCACACCCAAGAGGGCACTGGACTCAAGTCGCAAGGCGCCGCGAACCTGACCGATGCGGTCTGGACGGTCGCCAACGTGCCGGCGGCCGCGGCCTATGACGCCAAGCTCAATGCGGTCAAGCAGGTTATTAGTGGCGGTGTACAACGAAAGATGCCGAGCATGAAGGACCGCCTTTCACCGGAGCAGATCAAACTGTTAACGGTATACGTACATCAATTGGGTGGTGGTAATTAGTCGTTTTTTGAGGGACCACGCCGTACCGCGGCCAGCGAGCGAGTGGATTCTATCCAGACTTGGACTGATGACCTGGAATGACTGACCTCGCGACCGAATCGGTCCGGTCAAAATGTTATCCGCGATCGGTCTCGGGCCGCTTTCGGACCGCCAAGTACGCGCTTCTGGCGCTTGCGTATCTTATTTACTATGGGTTGCCCTGGCTACCGTGGAAACGCGCGGTTGGCCCCGATCAAGCCGTGCTGTTCGATATCGTCGGCCGGAAATACTACCTCTTCGACCTCGTGGTGCATCCGCAGCAGATTTTCTGGCTCGGCGGATTTTTGATGATTGCGGCGCTGCTGCTGTTCTTCGTGACGGGTCTCGCCGGCCGTATCTTCTGCGGCTATTTCTGCTTCCAGACGCTCTGGACCGATATGTTTCTGCTGATTGAGCATTGGGTCCAAGGGGAGCGTCCGGCGCGGATTCGCCTTGACCGGCAGGCCTGGAACACCGAGAAGTTGCGCAAGAAGAGCTTGACCCACGCGTTTTGGCTAATGGTCGCGTTCTGGACGGCATTGACCTTTACCTTGTACTGGGGGCCCGCAGGTGAATTGCTAACCCGCTTCGTGAGCGGGACCGCGCCTGTGCCGATGTACATCACTACGCTGATTCTGACGATCTCGACCTACACCATGGCGGGTTTTGCACGCGACCAGGTTTGCACGCACATGTGCCCTTACTCGCGTTTCCAGAGCGCCATGTTCGATCGTGATACCAAGCTCGTTGCTTACAACCGCTCGCGCGGGGAAGGTGACGTCGGACGCGCCAAAGCCAGTAAGGAATACAAAACGCGCGAAGCACGCCAAACCGCCGGAATCGGCGACTGTATCGACTGCGGCTACTGCGTTCAGGTATGCCCAACGGGTATCGACATCCGCAACGGTCTGCAAGTTCAGTGCATCCACTGTGGGTTATGCATCGATGCCTGCGATAACATTATGGACAATCTCGGTTGGGCGCGAGGTCTTATTCGCTTCAGCTCGGACACCGAGGACCAGGGCGGCAAGGTCAACTACTTCAAGATCAAGAATATTGGCTACGGCGTTGCACTCGCAGCGATCACCGGCATCCTGCTCTATAGTGTGTTTACGAATTCGATGTTCGAAACCGCCATTAACCAGGTACGCCAACCGTTGTTCGTTACCCTTTCCGACGGTAGCATTCAGAACAGTTACGACGTGAAGCTGGCCAATCTCGACCAGAGGCCGCTCCGGGTAGCGCTGGAATTGGCGGGGCTGGACGGCGCCGAGATCGATACGGGTCGATTTGATCAGATCGAACTCCGCGGTGAGCGCCAGGTCCAGATCCTGGCCAAGGTTCGCCGCGCGCCTGAATCGCGTCGCCTCGATAAGGTGTCGGATTTTGGCTTCGTGGTGCGCGACCTCGATACGCAAAGGGTTATCGCGGAAATTCCCGCTCGTTTCTATACGCCGAAAAATGACTGAGTTGGTCTACGTACTCGGCGCTGGGGTCGCGCTCGAGATTCTCACTTTCGTCCTGCTCTATCGCTGGTTGGCGTGGCCGGGCAAGCAACTCGCCCTCGTAGTGGGCTTGGCCGCGGTACTGATCTATCTGCCGTGGGGCGTGGCGCGGTGGCGCGGGCTGGATTATCTCGCAATTCATCTCGCATTTTTCGTGACGATACCCTATGTTCTCGCGATCATTACCACCACGGGCGAACGAACTGCGGCCGATGCGCAGACGTCACGCCGGGGTTGGTTTCATTGGGGGCCGGCTACCTTGGTGGGGTTTTTTCTGGTTATTGCGACGGTCGATGCGATTATCCTTACCCTGGCCGAGCGCGGACTGCCCGGCAGTGTCGCCAAGCGTGTCCTACCCGAGGCTGGATCGAGTGAACGGATCTCGTCGTTCTTTCCGGGAACGGTGTTCCACGATTACCATAAGAAGGAAGCGCTCTACAACGCGTACCTGAGCGGACGCGAGGCCCAAGAGCAGCGTGGTTGGCGGGTGCGTAAGGGTTGGACCCGGGCCGCGGAATCCAGTCGCGCGGAGACTTTTCGCCTGGAAGTGGTGGATGCGGGTGGCGTGCCAATCAGTGACGCGCGCGTGCACGGACATTTCTTGCGCCCCTCCGATCATCGCCTCGACCTAGCGTTTGAAATGCAATCCCGCGGCGGCGGCGTTTATGAGGTTGAACTGACGTTACCGCAACCTGGACGCTGGTCGTTGGTCGCACTGATCGAACGCGGGCAGGCATGGCATGAGGTGCGTGCGGCTACGACGCTCCAGAGTCCTGATGCACCATAGGTCACCGACCACCCGGAGTTTACGCTGTGACGTTGGACGATTGCGCGTCATCGGACGATACGCGATTGGGTCCGGACAAATGCGTCGCGGGTGCGATCGAAAGAGGTACTCCCTTAGAAGTCCTGGCAACCAGAGGTAACCGATTGCGATGGAAGTGTTGTACTTGCTGATTCCGCTTGCGGTCATCCTGGTCGGGGTCGCGATTGCCTTCTTCGTTTATACGGTCAAGAGCGGGCAGTATGACGATCTCGAAGGCCCGGGCCACCGTATCCTAATGGATGACGACGATCCGCGGATTCCTGAATACCGTCCGAAACAGCGATCTAAAGACTTGCCGAAGAACCGGTAATTGGATAGATTTCGCCACGAGTTTTGTCGCTAAGCCCTCGACTGGAGCACTGATCGCCATGTTCTCATTTCAAAATCTCCCGCTTACGCTGGTGATCGTGTTGATCGTGTGGTCTTGGCTGAGTTTTTTTTCTGTCATCGTTGCCAACTAACGCGTCGGGTAAGACCTCGAAGCATTATGCCGCCAGTTGGCGGAAAACCGGCTCTGCTGCGCCCGGTTTCGGTCGCGGGTCGATTCCTCGGCGAAGAAGCCAATCAGTACCGTCAGGGACCCGGTTACAAAGCGGCGGCGCAACGCGCGTTTGACGACCTTCGACGCCGATCCACGCGCGTTCGCGGCGACTCCAACGCGTTTTTAAAGTCAATGTGCTCGCAAGGGTGTCACCTGCCGCGGGCCTGAGCCGAAAACGCATCGGTTACCATGCCGACTGCTCCGCCACCGACGAGCAGTCCGACCAGGCAGTGCTGGCAGTGTTGCCAAACCCAGTCGCCGAGACCCAAAGCCGTCAGCGAGACGAGCAGCGTGAGCCAGAGTGCGGTGCCGATTACGGCGCCAACCGAGGCATTCAGAATAGAGTTCGCGATCATCGAAGATATTCCCCTGTTATCGTGATTGATGGCCGGCGAAAAGTGTCGGTGCGCCAATCTTGCCAAGGGTGATCGGAAGCATTCTGTCGACTGGTCGGACTATCCATCGATTCGGCGAGGGTCAACCGCATCGGCTGGCGAATGCGGGCGATAGATGGAGTCAGTCGCTCGGTGGACGTAAGGCATTTCGCCGAACATCCGCAATTGATCTTGATTCATTCGCGTGGGACGGCATTCGACAGGCGACCGTTGCGGTCCTGCCTGCCGCCTATGTCGTGCGCGCGGTAACAGCGTGAAACGCGGGCCGCAGATTAACCGGCGCTTTGCGTAACTCCGCTAAGTGGTAAATGGCGCCGGATCTGTTCCGCGTACTGGCGCACAAACAGTAGGGTTGCTACAAGCCCGACCACCAGGAAATGGATCCAGTTGTTGGCCATTGCGCCGAGCGACGAAACGATTTCAAGCAAGTCCTTGGCGTAAAAAGCCACCAGCAAAACGATTGAGTAGATCAGTTCGACGTGGCGATGGCGAATGCCATTCGATGCCAGCCAAGCGTAGAGGAATATAAGCCCGCCGATACTTCCCAATGCCAAACCGAAGATGAATCCCTGCAATCCAAAGTAGTGGAAGCCGATGAGGCTCAACGCAACACGCGCCCCGGCGGCGATAAAGGCGGCCAGCGCCCCCACCTGGGGCTTGCCATAGGCGATGGCGACCTTTTGGAAGGTGTCATAGATCGCCATGAACCAGACCATCACCGCGAGCGACTGAGCGATTTCCCCTGCGGGCGCGTAGTCCGCTTTGTAGAGGTACGCGAAGAACAGAGGCGAAGCGGCGACCACCGCCAGTGACATGATTAATAAAATGGGTAATACCTGGCGCAAGGTATCGACCATGCGTTCACCAAAAGCCGACGGATCCACGCGCGCGACTTCCGAAAGTGATGGATAGACGATTTTCTCAGTCAAACTGGACGCAAACCACAACACCAGCGTCGCCAACGCGGTCGCCAGTGCATAGAGACCGAGCTCCTCCACGGATGCCAGCTTGCCGACAAATAGCTTGTCCGACTGAATGATGACGAAGTGAAACAACGTCGAAAGAAATATCCATTTGCCGAAGCCGAAAATCTCCCCCAGATACTGCGGTACCACGGTGAATGGATGGGTCCGCAGCGGAAACGGCATGATGTAGAAGCTCGCGATTAGATACAGAGCTGCGCTGATGATGTAGGAGTAGATCAAGGCCCAGACGCTGGGTTCGACAATGCAGATCGCCAAGACAATGACGGTGGTGATGATCTGCACCGCGATATCGACGATGACTTGGGTTTTAATTTGCTGATTGCGTTGCAGCAAGATATAACGGGTTGAGCCTAATCCGTATAAAATCAGAGAGATGCCGCCTATTTTTAGTGCCGATTCCAGAATATCCGCATCATAGAAATCGCCGATGTAGCCGGCGCTGAAGAACAGTACGGCGTAGAGTACGAAGCCGCGAACAACCTGGATGACATAGGCTGAGTAATAGAATTCCGCTTGATCACCCTTGGCGTTGCGCACAATACTGTCGCCGATCCCGACATCCGATAGCAGCGCAAGTCCGGTCAGGACCGCGCCAACAATAGCCGCGATTCCGAACGCTTCTGGCACCAGCAGCCAGGCGAGAACGATATTCGACGCGAAGCGCAGAAAGGTGCTCGCGATCTGGGCAGCGAAGATCCAGGAGCTCTTGCGCAGGATACTCGGTTCGCTTGCGGGGGTCGGTGGTTCGTTCACGGGGTGCGGTTCTGGCATGGGTCGTGCTCGGTATTATGTCTATGGATCGGCTAAGTACGAAGCCTCCTACCGCGAGGCGCTGCGCCTAAAACGTGGAGATTAAACCACAGTTGACGTAACTGTACGGGTGCGGATCACAGTAGCGCGGTGGTGTGGCCCATTGGCGTCCGCGTTCGTGATCGATCGGCCAGATGGGCGGTATTTTGCGTGCAACCGGGTCCGCGCGGCAAGCCGGGCGTGGTCGGTTAAACGCACTGGTTCGGCGTCGACGGAGCTGTCAAGTGGGAGGTGGAACGTGTGATGGCTGAGGTGCTTCCCGATTACGAGGGTGGCGGTATCGTCAATCTGATGCAATCGCTGATCTCGGGTTGCGGCGGAGTGCCCCGGTACCCGCTCGCGGCAGGTTTGTCGGCCGCTGAAGTTGCCGCCGCCCGCCATGTCGCGTTCTGGGTGATCGACGGGCTGGGGTACGACTGGCTGTCTGCCCACTTGGGACAGGGTTGCTTAGCGAGTCATAGGCGGGCGCCTTTGACCTCCGTCTACCCTTCAACCACCGCCGCGGCGATCACCTCGTTTCTGACCGGGGCGCCGCCGCGTCGGCATGGACTGGTCGGGTGGTTCACTTACCTTCGGGAGTTGGATAACGTCTTTGCAGTGTTGCCGGGGCGACTGCGGGGCGGTGAGGTGCTGGAGTCCTATGATCCGCGGCGGTTTACCGGTCTCGCGCCAGTGTTTGATCAGCTCGCGGTACCGAGCTACGTGATCGCTCCCGAACACATCGCCCACTCCCGATTTAATCAAGCCTATCTCGGCCGGGCCAAATTGGTGACCTTTCGTACCTTGCCGGAGCTGTTTGCGCGGGCGACGCAAGTCTTGCGCACCGCGCGTGAGCGCGTGTTTCTTTACCTGTACTGGCCTGAACTCGACTCCATAGGGCACGAGTTCGGTATGGAGAGTCGCGAAGCATGGTCGCACCTGCGCACGCTGGACACCGAGTTTGCACGCTGGCTTGAGCAGATCAGTGGCAGTGATACCTTGGTCGTGGTGACCGCCGATCATGGGCAAGTCGACACGCGCGCGGCCGACCACTTGGCGCTGGATGATCATCCAGAATTGGCTGCGTGTCTTGTTCAGCCGTTTGGCGGCGAGCCGCGTGCCGTGTACTGCCACGTCCATCCCGAGCGACGTGAGCGGTTTCTGCAGTACGTCGACGGGCAGCTCGGTACCTACCTCGATTGTCGCCCGGCCTCTGAGCTGGTTGCGGCGGGGTGGTACGGTGCCGGGCCATCCCATCCCGAAATATCGCAGCGGATCGGCGACTACGTATTGGTGATGAAGGATCGCTACGTGCTGAAGGACTGGCTACCGGGGGAGCTTCGCTATCGTCAGGTTGGTGTCCATGGTGGCACCCGCGCCGAAGAGATGTGGGTGCCGTTGATTGCGGTGCGAACCTGATCGCGCCGCAAATCGGAGTGCGTCGTTCCCACTCGGCGTTCAGTTCGCTTCGGTCCGCCGCGAACTGAACGCCGAGTGGGAACGACGCCAAGCAGGATTTCCGGTTGCTGGCGCGCGAGGTAGGCGACGACTAGACACCCCATTGCGAACAAGGTGCCAAAAAGCAGGCTGTGAGCCGGCATGGACTTGAAGTCGGACCAGCCGCAAGCCAGCCATCGCAGCGGCGCATTTGGCGTCACCGGGTTGATGCGTAACGCTTCCGGCAGGCCAGTACCTGACGTTGCAAACGGGGGGTGAATTCGATCGTGATGGGGTGAATGACGATGGCCCTCAGATCGGTTACGAACAAGAAGTTGAGTTGTTTGGCCAGCCATAATGCGACGTTAAATATGCGACCGGGTGTTCGCAATAAGCGGCTTTGCACGCTCGGGAAATCGATGTCGCACGAACGCCATGCACCCGCGGCGGGATTTCGGGTCGGTCGCTGGCGGAATTTGGTCGCAGGGGGGTCTCGCAGTATAGTGCGCCCACACCCACGCCCGGAGTATCGATGGACATCGTATTCATCCAGGATTTACGCATTGATGCCACGATTGGTATTTACGATTGGGAGCGCAAAATCAAACAGACGCTCGCGTTCGATATCGAGATGGCAACCGATATCCGCAAAGCTGCGACGACTGATTCCATCGAGTACACGCTCGACTACAAGGCGGTGTCCAAGCAGGTGCGCGCGCTGGTTGAAGGCAGTCAGTACCTGCTGGTGGAGACCGTCGCGGAAAAGGTCGCACAACTGATCATGGAAGAGTTTGGTGTACCCTGGCTGCGACTCACGCTGCATAAACCCGGTGCGGTGCGCGGCGCGAAATCGGTCGGGATCCGGATCGAACGCGGCACGCTGGGCTGAGCGCGTGCGAGCCTACGTCAGTATTGGCAGTAATGTTGACCGTGAACGGCATATACGGGCGGCGCTTGCGGCGTTGCGAGCGCAGTTTGGACCGATCGAGGCGTCGTCGGTCTACGAAACACCTGCCGAGGGATTCGCAGGCGAGCCGTTCCTGAATCTTGTCGCCGCATTCGACTGCGAGCTTGGTCCGAACGAACTTGCGGTCTGGCTCAAGCAAGTGGAGTTCGAAAACGGGCGGGTACGCAGCGAGCGCAGGTTCGCTCCGCGCACTCTGGACCTCGATTTGATTTTGTACGGTGACTTGGTTGTTGCGAGTGGCATGGTGCGGTTACCGCATCGCGATATTCGCGCCTACGCCTTCGTGTTGGAGCCGCTGCTTGAACTTGCGCCCGATCTCGTCCTGCCAGATACCGGCGAGCCGGCGCATGCGCTGTGGCGCGAGAACCTCGCGAGCGGGCAAATGCGCGCGGGTCGTCGATTCGAGTTCGCTGCGGAGATGCCGGATGTTGACGAAGCCTGCATCGCGGCGGCCGGACCTGGTGGCGTATCCGGCGTCAGCGAGGCGTGAGGTGCGTACGTCCTGTTGCCTGTTGCGACCGCCGCGGTTGGGTTCGTAAGGCGCAGCGTCGAGGATTACCGCGCGAGGGCGGTAGTCCCACGTCGATGCGATGCGTTGGTCTGGATTGTAAACTCCGCGCCAGGCGCGACGAGCGTTAGAGACTTCGCGGGGGAGCCGGCAGCGTCCGATCTCAGTTCGACAAGGTCCGTCCGCCATCCACTGCGATAATCTGTCCCGTGATGTAGGGCGCGTCGAGCGCGAGGAATTGAATCGTCCGGGCGATGTCACTCGGATGCCCCTCGCGCTTGAGCACCGTGCGGCGGATGATCTCCTGATGTTGCGCGGCATGATGCGGTTCCTCGGGCCACATAATGGCCCCAGGCGCCACGGCGTTGACGCGCACTTCCGGGCCCAGTTCGCGCGCCAATGCACGGGTCAGGACCACCAAGCCACCTTTCGCGGCCGAATACACTGGATAGTCCTTGAGCGGACGTTCGGCGTGAATATCGACGATATTGCAGATACAACCACCGGTGCGTTTGAGTTCGGCGGCGGCTGCTTGGGCAAGGAACAGTGGGGCACGCAGATTGGAGCCGATCAGATCATCGAATTGCGCCGCGGTGATGGTGCCGATCGGCGTTGGATAAAAGCTTGACGCGTTATTGATCAGCACATCGAGTTGACCCCAGCACCCGATCGCGCGTTCGATCAGCGCCGGCAGCGTCGCGACCTCGGTGAGGTCGCCGGGTAGCAGGCGAGCCGAATTGGGGCGCAGCTGGTTCAATGCCTCGGCCAACGCGTGCGCCTCGGCGGCGGAGCGGCGGTAATGGATGATCACATTCAGTCCGGCCGCGTGGAGCGTCCGCGCGATTTCAGCCCCGATCCTACGCGCCGCGCCGGTAATCAGGGCAACTCTGCGGGCAGTGACGGTCGCGTCGCCTGACATTTGTGTAAACTCCGCGTTGCGTGATTCAAAGGACTCAAGATGCGCCAGACCTTACCGGATCCTACCGCGGCCGAGCAAGAACACTCCGCGCGATTGCAGGAAACGCTCCACGGAGAAATTCGTGCCGCGGGGGGCATGATTCCGTTCACCCGCTACATGCATCTCGCGTTATACGCGCCTGGGCTTGGGTACTACAGCGCCGGTGCGCGCAAGCTCGGCGCCGCTGGCGATTTCGTGACCGCGCCGGAGGTTTCCCCGCTGTTTTCGCGCTGTTTGGCGCACCAATGCGCCCAAGTCCTGCACGCGCTGGATGGCCCTGGCAGCATCCTTGAATTCGGGGCCGGTTCCGGTGCAATGGCCGGCGACCTTTTGGCGGAACTCGAGGTGCTGAATGCGTTGCCGGAGCACTATTACATCCTGGAGGTCAGCCCGGATTTGCGCGCCCGGCAACGGCAGTGGCTCAGTTCACGCGCGCCGCGCTGGTTTGATCGGGTGCGTTGGCTGGACGACTTGAACGGGTTGACTTTCCCCGGTGTGATACTAGCCAACGAGGTCCTGGATGCGTTGCCAGTGCAGTGTTTCGTCATGCGCAACGAAGGCGTTTTCGAGCGCTGCGTCGGTGAGGTGGCGGATGGGTTCGGTTGGGTCGAGCGCGAAGCGGACATGACTCTGAGGGAGAAGGTTGAACTGTTGCGCCTGCAAACCGGTCCCTGGCGCTTGCCGTACAGCTCGGAGTGGAGTCCGTGGCTCGTACCCTGGGTACGTCGAGTGGCTTCGGTACTGACGCGCGGAGCCATCCTATTGAGCGATTACGGCTACCCTCGGCGCGAGTTCTACCTCCCCGAGCGCAGCATGGGGACGCTGCTGTGTCACTACCGTCATCTCGCCCACGATGACCCGTTTACCCATATCGGGGTACAGGATGTCACCGCAAGCGTGGATTTCACCGCCGTCGCCGAGGCCGGTGCCGAGGCCGGCCTGCATCTCGCGGGGTACACCCATCAGGCCGCGTTTCTGCTCGCGAACGGCCTCGATGAACTCTATCAGGCGGCTTTTGATGTACCTGAACGCGAGCGGATTGAACTCTCGCGTCAGGTCAAACTCCTCACGCTGCCGTCCGAAATGGGTGAGCGATTTCAAGTGATCGCGCTCGCGAAGGGATTAGGTTTCCCGCTCCGTGGATTTGCGTTGCGAGATCTCGCGCACCGCCTCTGAGAATCAATTACCGAAACGACCAGGCATGGAAAATCTGATGTGGTTCAAGGCCTTGATCTTGGGTCTGCTGGAAGGCTCGACGCTGTCTCCAGCACCGGTCACCTGATCATTGCGCAAGACCTGCTGGCCTAAACGGGCGAACAGGCGAAGGTATTCACCATTTCTATCCCGCTTGGAGCGATTTTCGCGATTTGTTGGCACTACCTTGAACGTATCGTCAAGGTGTTGGGCGGCTTGACCAGCGACCCCGGCGCGGTGGGGCCGGCCCCGCAAGGAGGAGTAACGCGGCCAGGCGGTGCAAAAACCGTGCAATCGGGTGTGTAGCGGCCCCACCCAATGGGTGAGTGCGCCCGGAGGCGTAAACGCCAGCATCCCTGTGGCCTCACGAGGGCCAACGAGCGGTCAACTGAGGTTTCTAGGTTCAACCCACTGACGGTGGCCGGCGCGTTGATTGTCGGCGGTATCGCATCAGCCGGCACAAATTCACCGCGTTCGGCTGGTATCGGATCGCGCTCGGTCTGCTCGTGTTGTGGTACTTCCTTACGCTTTGAGCAGTCCGCGCACCGCGGCGACCCGGGCGGCGTGGATCGCACGTTTCAGTTCCTCCCCCTTGAGACCTTGGCGCGCCAGCGCGCCAAGGTCGACCGCTTGGGTGGCTTCAAGCACCTGTTCCAGCCAGACGCGTTGTGGGTAGGGACGATCTTCGAGGCCGGCGCGACCGCGGCTGTCGGCCTCACAGACCAGCAGAAACGCCCGAAACCGCTCGGTGCGACGAAACGCGTCAGTGCTTTCAAGGAGCTTCACCAGCGTCGTCGGCTTGAGCTCCAGCGCGCGGTGCAGGTGTAGGTGGTAGCGGCTGGCGAGCACGGCGAGGTTACGGAAGGCGTTCGGCGCGCGGAGCCGGGTACAGAGCTGATCAATCAGCGGGACGCCACGGGCTTCGTGACCGTGATGTGATGGCCATTCCTCCGGCGGCGTCGCGGCCTTGCCGAGATCGTGAAGCAAAGCCGCGAAACGCACCGTCGGCGCGGTGGAAAGCCGGGCGGCCTGTTCCACGACCATCAGGGTATGCACCCCGGTATCGATTTCCGGGTGGTACTGCGCCGGTTGCGGCACGCCGAACAGGGCGTCAACTTCGGGAAAGATCACCGCGAGTGCACCGCACGCGCGCAGGACGCGGAAGAACTCGGCCGGCGCCGGCTCTTCGAGCGCGCGCTGAAGTTCCTGCCAGACCCGCTCTGGAACCAAGGCGTCCGCCTCGCCGGCGGAGGCCATTTGGCGCATCAGCTCGCGCGTTTCGGGTGCCAGCGTAAAGCCAAGCGGCGCGTAACGGGCCGCAAAGCGCGCGGTTCGCAGGATCCGCACCGGATCTTCCGCGAATGCCGGCGATACATGGCGCAGCACGCGCCGCTCCAGGTCGGCCAGGCCGCCGTAAAAATCGATGGTTTGCCCGTTTTCGTCCTGGGCGAGCGCATTGATCGTCAGGTCTCGCCGCTGTAGATCTTCGCGCAGGGTGACCTCGGGTGCGGCGTGTACCGTAAAGCCATGGTACCCCGGCGCGGTCTTGCGCTCGGTGCGTGCAAGGGCGTACTCCTCATGGGTGTGTGGATGGAGAAATACCGGGAAGTCCTTGCCGACCTGACGGTAGCCCAACGCCAGCATTTCGGACGGTGTGGCGCCGACCACGACCCAGTCGCGCTCATTGACCGGACGCCCCAGCAGTTGATCGCGCACCGCGCCGCCGACGAGATAGATTTTCATCCCCCTAGCGTAAACCGACCGTTGCGTCGGGCCAATGGATCAGCCCGGTCCGTTGCGACTCGCGGGTCACGAATTGGGTTGCACGTCTTCCAGGTATTTCGCCAGAAACAAACTTTGACCGAGCACGAACAGCACCATCAGACCAATCCCGCCGAAGAGCTTGAAATTCACCCAGGTATCGGTGCTGAAATTGAACGCCACGTAGAGGTTGGCGAGGCCCATGAATACGAAGAATCCGACCCAGGACAGGTTGAGCCGGGTCCAGATCACATCCGGGAGTTGCATCTGTGTCCCCATCAGTGCGCGGATCAGATTCTTGCGAAAGGCGAAGGCCGAGATCAGCAGCGTGGCACCGAACAACCAGTACAACACGGTAGGCTTCCATTTGATAAAGGCCTCATCGCGCAGGAGCAGGGTGGCGCCGCCAAACACGACGATAATCGCGAGGCTCACCCAGAGCATCGTGTCGATCTTGCGGCGTCGCAGCAGCAACCAGCCGATTTGGGCGAAGCTGGCGAGGATCGCAACGCCGGTCGCGAGCAGAATCGGCGCTTGAGGCGCGGTCACCAGTCCACCCAACGGGCCGAGGATGCCGCTGGCCAGCGCCGCGGCCGCCTCGGGTTGACGCTCGGCTACCTTGAACGTGATGAAAAACAGGATGACAGGGAACAGGTCGAATAAGAA
>CAZUJU010000068.1:0-13037 GCA_964620675.1 uncultured Thiotrichales bacterium
GCCAAAAAAATGGATATATTTCGGGTGAATCAGGAGGTGCCTTATGCCCACCCGCAATGTCAGTCTCACGCCCGAACAGGATGCGTTTATCGACGAGGTTTTGGACAAGGGCGAGTATCGCAACGCGAGCGAGGCGATGCGCGACGCGATCCGCGATTGCCCGCATCGTGTGCTGTCCCGAGAGGTACGCGCGGGTCATCGCTTCGTTGCGCGGGAACGCTTGCTCGAAGTCCGTCAATGGCTTGCTCGGTGCGCGTCGCTGAGCCCGCGGGATCTCTGCCAGGGCGGGCTCCTGCCCGATCCGCATCTGCATCTTTTCGACGAAACTCTCCGAACCCAGGTAGATCTGTCCGCGCAACCGCGTCCACAGGCTGGGCAGCCCGGCGCCTTCGTGCACAAACTTGACGTACTTGCGAATGGCGCTCGCACGCTGCTTGCCGAACTGCGCCAGCATCTAGTCCGTGCTCAGCCAAGCGGGCGCCGGCGCCTGTCCGCACGTGGCCATCCCCGCGCGAGGTGAGCAATTTACCCCGATGACGATTTACAGGCGGTGCTGGCGGATGGCAACTGGCAATTTACGTATAAGGATGGCACGCCGTATGCCTAAGCTTGCAGTGCCTCAAACCAGTTTTCGATAGCTAACTGCCCATACATGCTGAAATCATCCACATTGCGGGTCACGAGGATAAGCCGCTTGGTGAAGGCAACAGCGGCAATTTCCCCATCGGCAAACGGGATGCTGATGCCTTGGCGGGAAAGGCGGGCGCGTTCCTGTGCCAACCACAATCCGGCGGATTTTTCGTAGGGCATTACTGACAAACCGCTACGCTCCAGCGTTTGCAGGTAGGCAAAAAAACTGGCTTTGCGCTGGGAATCCACCAACCGCTCCATGCCGTAGTGCATTTCGTGCCAGACGGTGACTGCGGTGCAGTATTCCCCCGCGTGGATTTCCAGTTTCTGTAACACATTGAGGTTGGGCTTTTTTTTGGTGGGTTCGGAGAGAACATTCGCATCCAGCAAGTATTTCAGTCCCATGAAAACTCCCGCGCTGGAGTACGGTCACGCCAGCTATCCACTTCCGCGTCACTTAGGTCAATGCCGCCGTATTGTTCGCGCCATTGTAGGATGGCTTGAAACACGCTTTTGCCTGTGTTGAATAGTTGCTGGTAGCGTTCTTCGGAAATCAGCACAGCAACGGGTCTGCCGTGGCGGGTGATATGGATGTCATCACCGGCTTCAGCGGAATGGATCAGGCGTGGCAGGTTGTTTTTGGCTTCGGCGATGGTGGCATGTTCCATGTGGTCACTCCTGAAAGAATATAGCCATATAATAGCCACAATGTATCAGGCTGTAAACCAATGGGCGATGATAAAGGGCTTAGGACATTTCCTGAAAATCTTATACCCAATCTGCCCTCCGAACTCCCCCCATCCCCAACCCTTCCCCGCAAGGGCATAAGCGCTAACATAATATTCATGCGAGCAATTTTTTGCATTGGTACTAGGGAATGGAGCCAGGACTTGCAAAGCAATATCCCATTACCCATGGATGGTCTCATGGTTCCTGACCATCCGGCTGACAGTCGAGTAGTGCACGCCGAAGTGCTCCGCGATTGCCCGCATCGTGTGCTGTCCCGAGAGGTACGCGCGGGTCATCGCTTCGTTGCGCGGGAACGCTTGCTCGAAGTCCGTCAATGGCTTGCTCGGTGCGCGTCGCTGAGCCCGCGGGATCTCTGCCAGGGCGGGCTCCTGCCCGATCCGCATCTGCATCTTTTCGACGAAACTCTCCGAACCCAGGTAGATCTGTCCGCGCAACCGCGTCCACAGGCTGGGCAGCCCGGCGCCTTCGTGCACAAACTTGACGTACTTGCGAATGGCGCTCGACCAGCAGATGGAAATGGTTGGTCATCTGGCACCAGGCTTGACACACCCAGTTGAACCGCTCGCAGACCCGCCCGAACATCACCAGCCAAGCGGCTCGATCCGAATCGGATAAATAGATGTTCTCACGCGCGGTATTGCGTTGCGCGATAGGTAGCGCTGAGCGTTGTTATAGATCGCCTCCTCGCCAAATAGTCTTCCGCGTCCATGCGCGCGCCAAAGAGCGCTTCCGGATCGTCAATATCGTGGCACAGCACCATTTGGATTAGGTGCAGCCGTGAGTCGCCCGCCTGCTCCCAGCCCTCCTAGTCGTCGTAGTAGAACTTGCGGAGTATCGGACTGAGCTGGAAGTTCTCACCCACGACCGGCTCCAGTGCCTCGCCAAGCTGCTCAGGCGTTATTATTTTCGCCACCGCAGAATTCGCAGCGCACCGCTTTACCTTCGCGCTCGACTGTCGTGCGTGTTACCTCGTCCTATATGCACATCACGCAGATGCTGTGTTCACTCATGCGTGGAGCGCGTATTTCTTTCGGCTCAGAATGCCCGACGACGTGCTGGCCCGCGCAGCTTGTTATCACTCGCAACAACTCTGACTCGACTCATCGACCATCCGGTGACTACGCTCAGAAGCCGCGAGATCGATCTGTTTGTCCGATGCCCGGTAGCGATGAACTGTGCTGCCTGCCACGCGGACAATTTCCCGGATGTGTTTCTCGGGGACGCCCCAAAAGTTTCTAGCCTGCTTGACCAGCTCCGCGGGATACCTGCCGCGCACCCGACGGATCAGCAGTCCGCCAGTCATCGGCTCCCGGCGCAGTAAGGTGCCGAACTCCGCACCCGCGCCTTCAGCCTCCATGATTTTCATTGCGCGCATACGCCAGGCCAATCAAGCGGCCTCGCGCCAGCCACAGGTTAATCGCCGCAACCACGATCAAGGTGTACAGCGTGCCGATACCGAGCCCGGTGGCAATGATCAGGCCGATGAGGAAACCGCTGACGGCACCGGGTCCGACCGCCGTGAGCGGCGGCGCCATTGCCGCCGCCGGCAGCGCAGGGTGGGCCGCGATCGCGTCGATAGTGTCGAATTTCCGCCGCGTATACGTCGCGTTGCTCACTGGGCGCGGTTGAGTCACGCACGTTCGCGCGCCGTCTCCTGGCGCGGAAGGATCAGCGTGGCGGCAAGACCGCGCTCGGCTCGGTTGGTCAGGCGCAGTTCGCCGCCGTGCTGGAGTGCGATGTCGCTTGCGATCGCGAGGCCGAGTCCGCTGCCGCCGGTGGCGCGGCTGCGCGAGGCATCGACCCGGTACCAGGCGTCGGTGACGCGGTCGAGCGCGTGTTCCGGAATGCCGGGGCCGTTGTCTTCGACGCCGATGCTGAGGCGGGTTTCGTCGTCCTCGATGCGTACGGTCACCGCGTCGCCGTATTTCAGCGCGTTGTCGAGCAGGTTGGTGAGGGCACGTTTGAGTGCGGTGAGTCGCCCGGTGTAGGGGTGGTGCGCCAACCCCGCGACGGTGACGGTGCGTCCGGTCAGTTCGGCATCGGCGGCGAGGCTGCGTACCAGCGCATTCATGTCGATGGCGCGACGTGATTCGCTTTCGCGCAGGTCGCGCAGGTAGTCGAGGGTGGCGTTCAGCATGGCTTGCATGCCGTCGATGTCGGCAACGATCTGTCGCTGCAGTTCCTCGTCGCTGACCAGTTCTGCGCGCAGCCGCAAGCGGGTGAGTGGGGTGCGCAGGTCGTGCGAGACGGCGGCAAGGGCGCGGCCGCGTTCGGCGATCAGGCGTTGGAGGCGCTGCTGCATCCGGTTGAACGCGGCGGCGGCGCGGCGGACTTCGGTCGGTCCGTGTTCCGGCACCGGTGGGGATTCGAGATCGCGACCGAAGGCGTCGGCGGCGTCGGCCAGGCGTTGCAGCGGTCGTGTGACGAGGCGTACCGCGATCAGTGACACAGCGATCACGGCGATCAGTGTGAGCCCGAGATGGATGCCGAAGCGGCTCGGCCAGTCGGGGAAATCGCCGTGGCTGTGCTGGATCAGTGTCGCGCGCTCGGCCAGGTGTAGCCACAGGTTGATCAGTTGCGAGGCGAGCAGGCCGGCGACGAGGATCAGAGTCAGGCGGCCGAACAGCGACGCGGGGAGCAGCCGGGTCAATCGCATGCGGCGCTCCCGGCCACCGTGGCGGTCAACACGTAGCCTTTGCCGCGCACGGTCTTGATCAGTTGCGGCTCGCGGCTGTCGTCGCGTAGGCGCTGCCGCAGGCGGCTCATTTGTACGTCGATGACGCGGTCGAACGGTTCGGCCTCGCGGCCGTGGATCAGCTCCATCAATTGGTCGCGGTTGAGGACACGGTTGGGGTGTTCGAGCAGCACCCGCAGTAGGTGATATTCGCCGCCGGAGAGCGGCACCACCACGCCGTCGGGCGCGGTCAGGGTGCGGGTCGCGGTGTCGAGGCGCCAGTCGGCGAAGATCAGGCAGCGTTGCGGTTCGGGGCGCAGATTGGGTGGCAGGGCGCGGGTGCGGCGCAGCACCGATTTGATCCGCGCGAGCAGCTCGCGCGGATTGAAGGGTTTGACCAGGTAATCATCGGCGCCCATTTCGATGCCGATGATGCGGTCGGTGTCTTCGCCGCGCGCGGTCAGCATCAGGACCGGAAGCGTGGACTTCGCGCGCAGATCGCGACAGAGCGTGAGGCCGTCGGTGTCCGGCAGCATCAGGTCGAGCACCACCAGATCGATCGGTTGGCGTTCGAGCGCCTGCCACATCTCGCGGCCGTCGCGGGCGGCGGTGGCGAGGTAGCCGTTGCGGTCGAGGTAATCGACGAGGAGGCGACGGATTTCGGGGTCGTCGTCGACGATGAGGATGCGGTCGCGGTTTTCCATCGCACTTTTATACCGCTCGAACCGACGCGTGGCTAACCCGCGGCATAGACTTTTGTAACCTCACGTAACAAACCCGCCGAGCGAAACACTGCGATGCAATGTCGCAGTGGACGGTAATGCAGAGTCCGTGCAAAGCGGGTCCAATACCGCTCATCCGAATCAGACGAGGGTGACCATGAAATCGATATTCGGCTTTGGCGAGCGCATCGACGGCTACGAGGTCGCGGTGCTTAACGAACGCGAGGTGCGCGCGAGCGCCGGTATCCTGTTTCTGCTCGCGCTAATCTCGTTCATGAACGCGTGGCTGGAGGGAGATTTCCGGCCTACGAAGATCTTCGTGATCGCGTTTCTGGTGGATTTCGTGATCCGGGTGGGGGTGAATCCGCGTTACGCGCCGACCCTGATCCTGGGGCGCTTCGCGGTCAGAAACCAGGCCCCGGAGTACGTGGGCGCGCGACAGAAGCGTTTCGCCTGGGCGATCGCGCTGGCGTTGGCGGTCGCGATGTTCTACCTGGTGGTCATCAACAGCATGGTCGGGCCGCTGAATCTGTTCATCTGTCTGACTTGTTTGCTGCTGCTGTTTTTCGAGGCGGCGTTCGGCATTTGCCTTGCCTGCAAACTGCACAGCCTCGTGTTCCGTGAGCCGGCGCAGTTGTGTCCCGGTGGCGTGTGCGCGGTGCCGGCACGCGCGCCGGTTCAGCGCATCGGCGCGGCGCAAACCGCGATCGTGCTCGCGTTCGCGGCGGGTATGGCGTTGGTCGTCAAGCATTTTACGCCGCCGGTTGTCGAAGCGGCGCAAGCAGCCGAGCCGGTGCCGGAATCCGCAAGCGGTGACGAATGCGCCCCGCCGGAGTGGGCGGTCGCGATGGGGCACGCGGAGAAGTGGAAGCTGCACCATAATTGTAATTAGCGGCGTGACCCAGCGCAGTCGTGGCGCGCGCCCGTCAGCCAGTCCGGATAGACCAATATGAACCTGATCAGCGCGGAAAATCTTTCGAAGACCTATCGCAGCGGCGAGGTGGAGGTGGCTGCGATCAAGGCGGCGAGCTTCGGCATCGATACCGCGTCGTTTGTCGCCTTCGTCGGCCCGTCGGGGAGCGGCAAGAGCACGTTGCTCAACATGATCGGCTGCCTCGATCACCCCACCAGCGGGCGGCTCACGGTACTCGATACCGACATCGCGACCCTTGATCGTCGCGCCGCGGCGCGGTTTCGCGGCCAGCACATCGGCTTCATCTTCCAGGACTTCAACCTGATCCCGGTGCTCAGCGTCGCCGAGAACATCGAGTATCCGCTGCTGATGGTGCAGGCTTTGCCGGCAGCGGAGCGGCGCGAACGGGTGGCGCGGCTGTTGGAGGCGGTGGGCATGGCGGACCAGGCGGACAAGCGCCCGGATCAGATCTCCGGTGGCCAGAAGCAGCGCGTGGCGGTGGCGCGCGCGCTGGTCAGCCAACCAAAACTCGTGCTCGCCGACGAGCCCACCGCCAATCTCGACCATGCGACGGCCTATCGCATCCTTGGGCTGATGAAGAAGATGCGCGACGAATTCGGTACCACCTTCGTCTTCTCCACGCACGACCCGAAAATCATGGGCGAAGCGGAGGTCACCTACACCCTTGAGGACGGTCGCGTCCTCGGGAATGGCCAACCGGCGGGAGACGCCCATGTTTAACGTACTCAAGATCGCCGGCCGCAACCTTTCGCGCTACCGCCGCCGCACCCTGTTGACCCTGCTGTTGATCGTCATCGGCATGGTCGCGGTGTTGTTGTTCATGGCGGTAACCGGTTCGTTCAAAGCGATGATGGTGGGGCAGATCACCGATTCGGTGCTCGGGCATGTTCAGGTCCACCGCAAGGGCTACGTCGCCTCGATCGACAATCTGCCGCTCAATCTCAACCTGAAGCCGATGCTGGCGGGCAAGGTCGAGGCCGCGCTGCAGGCGGACGAGCGGGTCGAAACCTGGTCGCCGCGGGTCAAATTCGGTGGCATGTTCAGCAACTTCGTCGAAACCACCAGCATTCGTGTCAATGGCATCGATCCGCTGCGCGAGGCCGCCACGGTGCCGCTGCTGGCCGGCCGGTTGCAGGACGGCCAGCCCGGCGCGGCGCTCGTCGCCCCGGGCGAGATCGTCATCCCGCTGTTGCTCGCGCGCGGCATGAAGTCAAAGATCGGCGATACCGTGGTCCTGGTTGCGACCAATCGCGACGGTTCGGTCAACGGCAAGACCTTCGTCGTGCGCGGCATTCTGGAGAGCATTTCCGGGCCGGGCGGCCGGGATGGCTATATCCACATCGACGACGCGCGCGAATTGTTGCGCATGACCGATGCCGAGGTGAGCGAAATCGCGATTCGACTGAAGGACTCGGCGCAGTTGCGCCCGACCGCTGCGCACCTCACCCGCTCGCTCGGCGAGGTAACCAACCCGGAGGGCAAGCCGGTGCTCGAAGTGCATACCTGGGCCGAGCTCTCGCCGTTCGCCAATTTGGCCCGCATGATCGATCTGATGACCTTGTTCATCAAGATCGTGCTCGTATCGATCGTGCTGGTCAGCGTGATGAACGTGATGATCATGGCCGTCTACGAACGCATCCGCGAGATTGGCACCATTGCCGCGCTCGGTACCCCGCCGCGACGGATCCTCGCGCTGTTTCTGAGTGAAGGGTTGTTGCTCGGCGTGATGGGTACCGTGGCGGGGGCCGTTATCAGCCTGGGCGTGATCTGGGCCTTGAACGTCTGGAAGATCACCTTCAATTTCGGTCAGCAGCAAAACCTGGTACTTGCGCCGCAGATCGCGGGCGGGGATGTTCTCGCCATCGCCGCGCTGGTGGTCGGAGTGGCCGTGGTCGCGAGCCTGCAACCGGCCTGGAAGGCCTCGCGGCTGGATCCGATTCTCGCGTTGCGCCATGTTTAGCGCGCGGTGGTCAAGCGTAGGTTCGTCGATACCACCAGCGCTCGTTTATCAACCCACTCACGGTAGGCGTTTCGCCATGAAAACCCTGTATTGCCTGTTGGGCTGGCTGATCGCGCTGCCCGCAGGCGCGATCGACGGCACGCAACTGCTCCAGCAAGTGGACCGTAATCTCGAACCCGAGTCCTACGAGATGTACCGCAAGCTCATCAATATCGAGCCTGACGGGTCGCGCAAGGAATTTGTCTTGTATTCGGTCAAGCAGGGCCGCGACCGCGTCGTGGCGCTGTTCCTTTCGCCGCCGAGTGAAAAGGGGCGGGCGACGCTGCGGCTCGGCGAAAACATGTGGCTCTATATCCCGGAGGTGGGCAAGCCGCTGCGTATCACCAGCCTGCAATCGGTCACCGGAGGCGTGTTCAACAACGCCGATATTCTGCGGATTGATTATGCCGCCGAGTACGATGTGGAAACGCTCGACGACGCGGCGGACCAGCACCTGCTGCACCTCAAAGCCAAATCCGGCGCCGTGGCTTACGACCGCTTGAAGATGTGGGTCGACAAGCAGTCGCTGCTGCCGACCGTTATCGAGTGTTACGCCGCCAGCGGGCTGCTGATCAAGACGCTGCGGTTCAAGGATGTGCAGGATTTCGGGAACGGGATTGTCCGTCCGGCCACGCTGGAGACCGACAGTCCGCTGCATCAGGGATACAAGTCGGTCATGCTTTTTTCCAAGGTCCAAAAGCGCGCGTTCGCCGAAGAGGTATTTTCGTTGAATTATCTACCGCGGGTCGACGATTTGCGCCAATGATCCGTCGTCGACAACACGCGTGGCTTGGCGCGATCGTATGGCTCGTGCTGTCGATTGGCGTCACGGTTCGCGCCGACGAGGTCTTTAGCTTTGATCCCACGGAATTCGAGAAAAAGCCGTTTGAGTTCGGCGGTTATCTGGAACTCAAACCCGAGCGGCTGTGGCTCAATCAGGACGGGGCGTTCTACACCCTCAATTTTTTTGACCGCCGCGACCGCGTTACCCTCGATCGCGGTACCGGCACACTGAAACTCGATGGAAAATATACCCGCGGTATCACGAGTTTCAATCTGCGAGCGAATCTCGATCGGCGTGAGGATGCGCTGAACCGCACGCAGTCGGTGCGTTTCGACGCGGCGTATGGGTCACTTAAGCCGGCTCCGCGCCTGACCGTCGACGCCGGCAAAATCGCACTCAAGTGGGGCAAGGGTTACGCCTGGAATCCGGTGGGTTTCGTCGAGCGGCCAAAAGATCCCAACGACGTTGAACTCGCGCGCGAGGGTTTTACGCTGCTCACGGCTGATCTCATTCGCCACTTTGACGGCGAGTTAAAAACCGTCGCGTTCACGCCCCTGGTGCTGCCGGTGAGTGATGACATCAATACCGATTTCGGGCGACCCGACCACACCAATTTTGCCGCGAAACTGTATTTGCTCTATCGCGACACCGACATTGATCTCACGTGGCTCGCGGGTGGTAGTCGCACGCCGCGATTTGGTGTGGATTTTTCGCGCAACCTGACGCCCGCGCTTGAGATTCATGGTGAGTGGGCGCGCATCCGTGATTTCGAAACGCGACTGATCGATGCCGAAGGCACTGTCACGTCGCGGCGCGATGACGTCACCAGCGCGCTGCTGGGGCTGCGCTACCTGACCGCGCGCGATACCACCTACATCCTGGAGTATTACCGCAACGGCGGCGGTTACACCGAGGCCGACGCCCGCGCGTTCTACGCCCTGGTCGATAACGGTGTGCGTCAATTCGAAACAACCGGCACCGGGTCGTTGCTCGAAAAAGCCACCCTCGCAGGCCAACGCGGGTACGGCCGTCCCAACGCGATGCGCAATTACCTCTATCTGCGGGTCAGTCAAAAGGAGCCTTTCGATATCGTTTACTTCACACCCGCAGTCGCCACGATCGTCAATCTTGACGACGGAAGTTTTTCGCTCACGCCCGAACTGCTTTATACGGGCATCACCAATCTGAACCTGCGCCTGCGCGCGACTTGGCTCAACGGCGGCGTCGATACGGAGTTCGGCGAAAAGCAGAACGATGCGCGGCTGGAGTTGGTGGCGCGCTATTATTTTTGACGACGACCGATCCGCAGCGATTGCGGGAAATCCGTGTGCTCCGCACGCGGGCTTTGTAAATCCCCGCGTATTAATCGGCTGGCGAATGCCGCAACGCGCCCGTTCGTGCGCAGTCGCTGAGCATCGTGATTCCCCGCCATCGCGTGATTGCCTGTTCGGGCAAACTTCAGACTTCCTGATCCCGCGCTCGTTGGCATGGGCACCCATTTTGTAGGTTGGGCTGACGAAGGAAGCCCAACCTACATGTATGATGCCAGCACCAATTCCGGATATCGGCTCCAGAAGCAGGAAGGGATCAGGAAATCTGAACTTACGGGGGTAGCAACGTGTTACGCCAGACGCCAGCCCACTGCCTCGCCAGCCCGCAAGGGAATCAATGTGGTGCCGCCAGCGCCGAGCGCCGCTGGAACTGTCCACGGCTGCTTCACCAGCGTCACCTTCTCCTGATTACGGGGTAGCCCATAAAAGTCGGGGCCGTGGAAGCTGGCGAACGTCTCCAATTTATCCAGTGCTCCGGCCTGTTCAAACACCTCGGCATAGAGTTCGAGCGCCGCGTGTGCGGTGTAAATACCCGCGCAGCCGCACGACGATTCCTTGTCATGGCGCGGATGCGGAGCGCTGTCGGTACCGAGAAAAAATTTCGGATTGCCGCTGGTAGCCGCTGCCACCAGCGCCTGCCGATGGCTTTCGCGCTTGAGGACCGGCAGGCAATAAGCGTGGGGGCGAATACCGCCTTGGAACATCGCATTGCGGTTATAGAGCAGGTGGTGGACAGTAATCGTAGCGGCGACGTTAGCCGACGCTGCCGCCACAAACGCCGCTGCTTGCGCAGTGGTAATATGCTCCAGCACCACCCGCAGGTGCGGCAAACGCTCCAGTAACGGGACCAGAATGCGCTCGATGAAAACCGCCTCACGGTCAAAGATGTCTATCTCGGCATTCGTCACTTCACCGTGCAATAGCAGCGGTAAACCGACTGCCTGCATGGTTTCCAGCGCCGCAGCTACCCGCCGAATGTCGGTGACACCGGAGTCCGCATTGGTGGTTGCCCCCGCCGGGTAATATTTCACCGCGTGGATGAAACCGCTGGACTTGGCCTTACGGATTTCCTCCGGCGCGGTATTGTCGGTCAGGTACAAGGTCATCAGTGGCTCGAAGTGCATATTGGCAGGCAACGCAGCCAGAATGCGCTCGCGATAAGCCGCCGCCTCCACCACCGTGCGCACTGGCGGTTTCAGGTTCGGCATAACAATGGCGCGGGCGAAACGCTGCGCGGTATCCGCTAGCACCGTCGCCAGCATTTCGCCATCACGTAGGTGGACATGCCAATCATCAGGGCGCGAAATCGTCAATTGCATCGTCATTTCTCCAGACGGTGGTACGGCACGGCTGTCAGTACAATTAAATCACCTGCCGCGGCAACTTGCGCGTAAGGATAGGAATTTCAAACCCACCTAGCGAGCTAGAGCCTGCCTTCAGTAGCCCCGTCAAGCCTCGAATCCCGCCGCAGACACTCACAGAAGCCGGAATCCAGCCCGGATCCGGGTTCTTTTCGCCCAAAGGAAACCTCGGGCGAGCAGTTGGCCCCAGCATGGTCAAGGGGATTGCCGCTGCCAGCTAACCGTTTGATGAAACGCGTATTCGTAACGGTCTTGATTGACATCCTTGTATGGTTTGTCTTGCTGGACAAGGTGGCTTTATATAGACGGCTCTTGTCTGGCCCGGCGCGGCAGTTTGATAACCCCTTGGGTTAACCAAGCCCGTGCGAGAGCGAGGAGCGCCGCGCCGGTTTTCATTGTTATCCCGAACGGTTGCTTGGGCCATAGAGCCCGCATTTTTGCAAGGCAGGGAATCATGAACGAGATCATTGAGGAACGGTTTGTCGGTATTGGCGTGTCCAAGGCAAGGCGGGATGTCTGCGTCCAGCCCACTGGGCGGGTCAGCCAGGTTGAATACGAGGATGCGGGGGGTTGATCGCCTCGTGGGGCAGCTCAATGATCTCATGCCGACCCTGGTAGTGATCGAGGCCACGGGCGGACTGGACGTGCGCATTGCCAGCACCCTGGCTGCCAAGGGCTTGGCGGTGGTCGTGGTCAACCCGCGTCAGGTACGTGACTTCGCCAAGGCAACGGTTGCGTTGGCCAAGACAGATCGCATCGACGCGGCGGTACTGGCTCCATTCGCCAAGGCCATCCGGCCACAGGTGCGCCCGCTCAAGGACAAGCAAACCCGAGCCCTGGACGCCCTGGTGGACCGCAAACGGAAGTTGATTGGGATGCGGGTTCGAGAGACGCTACGGCTTGTCACGGCGGCCTCGAAGTCCCTGTAAAATAGCATCAAGAAGCATATCGCCTGGCTGGACAAACAGATTGACGAGGTGGAGGGTGAGCTCGGTCCGTGCTTGCGTGAATCGGAGGCTTGGCGGGCCAAGGACGATCTGCTCACGGGCATTCCCGGCGTAGGGACAGTGACCATGAAGACGATGCTGGCGAAATGCCCAGAGCTGGGTACGCTCAATCGCCGCCAGATCGCCGCGCTGATCGGTGTGGCAGCGTTGATCAATGACAGTGGCAAGCGATTCGTCTGGGGCGGCAGGGGCGAGATTCGCGCGGTTTTATACATGGCGAGTGTTTCAGCGATGCGCTGCAACGCGGTCATCAAGGCGTTCGCAAAACGTCTCAAGCAGACCGGTAAGCCACCCAAGGTGGTGATCGTTGCCTGTATGAGAAAGCTGCTTACCATCATGAACGCCATGTTGAAATACAACACCCCTTGAAACCCAAAATTCGCTTGTCTTAGAACACGGTATGCTTGTGTCATACCGAACTGGCCAAGGCCCAGCTCATGACCCGCTTCCTGAAGCTGTTCAAGCCGGCGGTGCGCGTCGTGCAGTACAAGGACCGAGTCAAGTTGCACCTGCCGAGCGCTTGTCCGGTGAAGGGGCTGCTGCTGCGGATCACTGAGTTACTGTCCCTCGCCCGACCGCACCGGCTTGAAGTCGAAGCAACAAGCCATTTCCAAAATAACTACGCGATGCTGGCTCCGTCCAGACGTCTAGTCGTGTCCGGCGTCCGGAAATCCGCCATTTCGGTCATCGCAAACGCGACTCACTCCTGTCTCGACTGGTCGTCTCCAAGCCTTGATCAGGTCGAGTTACTGAAAAAATAGACAAATTCAGATTTCCTGATCCCTTCCTACTTCTGGAGCCGATATCCGGAATGGGTGGTGGCATCATACCTGTAGGTTGGGCTG
>CAZUJU010000069.1:0-12339 GCA_964620675.1 uncultured Thiotrichales bacterium
ACTCGCCGCGACGTCGGCGCCGGTCCAGGCCGCGATTTGTGCCAGCATTGCCTGACCGGCATCGTTCGCAGCGACGTTGCAGCCGTAAAATAATAAATCCGCGTCGTCGTTAAGCGCGGCGCGGATTCGTTCGAAATCCGATTGGAAGTTCTCCAGTTCGTGGGCCTGTACCCAGGTGCTGCCTAATTTGATCGCACCGGCGGCACCGTGGGTGATGAAGTGGATCGCGTCGACTTGCTCGAACTGGTTGATGACCGCGTGAATTTGGGCAAAGCCCGGGATCTGTGCCTCGAGGATGAAAACCCGATAATGGGCGTCCTCGCGCTCGAGCAGATCGGCAAGGAGTTGTTCGTGATTCTCCGCGCCGGTATCGACAAAAACAATCTCGGTCGGTGGGCGTGTGACTTCTTCGGGGCTGGCTGGCGTGCCGAGTGCGGCGTACTGCTCGGCAGAGAGCGTGTTGCCATGGGCGTCGATGTAGGAAACTTCGATATCGTCCAGCGAAAAGAGTTCGTCGCCGGCGTTAACAGTGGGTGACGGCGCGGGCGGCGTCTCGATTTCCAACATCCGATGGATCGGCGCGTGCTCCGGTTCGATGCCGGGTAACAGATCCGCCGAATACAGAATGCGGGGTTCCAGTTCCTCGAGCTGAGGGCGCCGATAGGGCTTCTGCGGAGCGTGTTTCTGTTTTTTCACAGTCGATTCCATTTGCGCTGTACGGTCGCGTCGCCAGCCCTTGCGCTGTCTGCCGGCGGGCGGTGCGGCAACACTGGCGATGAAGCCACGGGACGAGGTGACGCTTGCGCTGATTGCAGCGCGCCGCTAACCGCGCGGCAACGTGGAGACAACGGTTCTGTCGTTTGCTCCGGATTACCAACTTTAGATTCCGACCGAGTGGGTAGGGTGCGGGACGAATGGTGGGGTCTGCGCGTCGGGCGCATTCGCCCGGCGGCGACGCGTTCAGAGCTTGCGCTGCTTCAAGTTTTTGCGGGGTCGAATCGCCGATACTGTGAACTCAATTCTGAAACGGGCAGGGGGTTCGCATGTCGGCGTGGAAGCAACTTAAAGCGGCCGCTTACGTTGGGAGCGGCTTGATCGCGCTGTGGCTGGCGGGTTGTGGCGACTCCGGGCCAGCCGTGCCGGGGGACGCGAACGGCACGGATCCCGTACCGCGCGCCGGCGGTACGCTCCAGCCGGCGACTGAAGCCGCGCTGCTCGAGTACTTCCGCAAGACCTTGGGTGAGGGGTTGCGCGACGATGTGCGTACGAACGCCTTTGTCGAGACCGGCGTCATGGTACCGATGGCGCCGCCGTCTGACGCGAGCAGTTCAGTGTCGACCGGTGCAACGCCACCGGCGGTATCGACCACGAATCTGCAGGAGGCCGGGGTCGACGAAGCCGACCTGATCAAGACCGACGGACGGTATATTTATGCGCTGGCGGTCGCGGCGGACACCTCCGGGCCGATCCCGCTCACCGGGGCGACCCCGGATGTCGCCATGAGTGCGCCGGCGAGCGGCACGGGCTCGACGCCGCTGCACATCTACGCCGCGGGCGCCAATCCTTCGCGGATTGCGACGCTCGATCTGGCGGGCGCGAACGCGTTACAGCCCGAGGGTTTGTATCTCGATGCGTCACGCGGGCAGTTGGTCGCGCTTGCCGGGTCGGGCAACGCGCTTTGGGAGCGCTGGTTTTACCCGGTGTACTGGCGCGAGCAACGCACTGAGCTGACGTGGATCGATGTCGCCGATCCGGCTGCGCCGGTGCTCGGTAAGCGCCTCGATTTCGACGGGCAACTGGTCGCGAGTCGGCGAATCGGTTCGACGCTCTTTATGGTGCTGCGCCATTATCCGCGCGTGCCGGGTCTCGTCGATTTTCCGTTGAGTAGCCGCGAAACGGCCCAGAATGCGGAACTGCTCGCTGCCCGCACCGCGGCGGAGTTCTTGCCGGCCTACCGTCGCGATGGCGCCGCTGCGAAGCCGATGGTGGTCCCGGGCGATTGTTATCTCGATCCGGCGAACGAAAACGCGGGCGCCGACGTCATCACGCTGGTGGCGCTTGATCTTGCCTCGCCACAAGCTGAATTCAGGAGCCGGTGTTTCGTCGGCAATACCGAGGCGCTGTATGCGTCGCCCAACGCGCTGTATCTCGCCGCGACGCGCTATCGCTACACGATTGACGGACAAACCGCGCAGTACACGAGCGCAGTGACCACCGATGTGCATAAGTTCGAGCTGTCCGCGCTGGCTTACCGCGGGTCGGGCGAGGTTGCCGGGCATCTCGGCTGGCGTCAGGACGCGAAATCCTTTCGCTTCAGCGAGCATGAGGGCCGCCTGCGCGTCATCACCTTTACCGGCGAGGGGAGTGCTGCGCGCAGCCCGGTTCAGCTCGCGGTGCTGGAGGAAGATCCTGCGACGGCTCGTCTTACCACCCTCGCCACGCTGCCGAACGCGACGCGTCCAGCCGCAATCGGCCTGACCGGCGAACAGCTCTACGCGTCGCGCTTTATTGGCGACAAGGCCTACCTGGTGACGTTTCGCGTCACCGATCCGTTTTACGTCATCGATCTCGCCAACCCCGCGGATCCGCGGATCGCGGGCGAACTCAAGGTCGAAGGCTATTCCGACTACCTTCATCCGGTGGGCGACGGTTTGCTGCTCGGGATCGGTAAGGATGCAATCGCCGACCTCAGCAGTCCCTGGGGTGACGGGCGTGGGGCGTGGTACCAAGGTGTCAAACTCGCATTGATCGATGTGAGCGATCCGGCGCGGCCGATCGAGCGTGATCGCCTCGTGCTGGGCGGGCGCGGGACGGAATCGACGGTGCTGTTCGATCATCATGGTTTTACCGGGTTGCGTGTCGGCGAACGCTTTCGGGTTGCACTGCCGGTTCAATTGCATGCCGAGGCGAAGTCCGCGGCGGAGCCGTGGGCGTCGGCCGGGTGGACCCATACCGGCTTGCACCGTTTCGAGATCGACCTTGGCAACGCGCAAATCCATCCGGTGGGGAACCCACTGGTGGTCGAATCCAGGGCCGAGCGGACGTTTGGCAGCGCGATCGGCACGGATCGCAGTGTGCTCATCGACGATGGGGTCTACTACCTGCATGCTGGGGCGCTTTGGGCGCAGGATTGGGCGGGCCTGCAATTACCGATCGGGCCGCGTTGAAGTTCTGACGCGCGGACGGCAGGTGACCGGGGCGGCATCCCCGTGATCCGCCGCAGGGATGGCTTTTTCTTTCGTTTCTTCGGCAACTCTACAAATAAACAGTGTTACGAATTTAATCGAGAGATTAAACTCATGTTTTATTTAAGAAAAAAGTGAGTTTTCTCGACGGCTGAACTAAGTCGAAAGTTATAGGTCTATTAGGCTTCAAGTTCGTTTCATCGTTGCGCCGCGGCGATTTCGCGTTGCGCAAGAAGACATCGAACGCCATAAGCTCGCGAGAGCGGGAGGGGACTATGCCGAACGATCTATCTCCTGGCGCGTTGCGCTTTTCGCGTGCGGGACCCATTTCCGCCGCCCGGTTAACGGGGCTTGGCCGGATCCTGGTGATGGCACTGATACTCGCATTTCTGGCGGGGTGTAAAACCGCGCTCTATGCGAACCTGAACGAGCAGGAGGCGAACGAGATGATGTCGCACCTGATGCGCAACGGGATTCGTACCGAAAAAATCGGTGACAAGAAATCCGGTCTGTACGCGCTGAATGTCGATCAATCCCAGTTTGCAAACGCAGTTGAAATCCTAAAGAACCTGGGGTTACCCAAGGAGCGATTCGTCAAGGTCGACGATTTGTTCAAGAAGGAAGGGCTGATCTCGTCGCCGCTCGAAGAGCGTGTGCGCTATATCTACGCGCTGTCGCAGGATGTACAGGAGACGCTGGCCAAGATCGACGGGGTGTTAACCGCGCGCGTGCATGTTGTGTTGCCCCAGAACGATCCCTTCGATACCAAGGTCAAGCCGTCGGCGGCGTCTGTATTCATCAAGTATTTGCCGGATAGCCAGTTGGAGGACATCAAGTCCGAGATCAAGCTCATCGTGGAAAAAAGCATCGAGGGCCTGAGTTACGACAAGGTCTCGGTCATCATGTTACCGGCCAATGAACTGGTCGCGACCGATCAATCCATTCAATGGGTCAATCTCTGGGGCGTGCGACTCCCGCAGGATTCCGCCGGTACGTTCAAACGCCTGGTGTGGGGGCTTACGCTACTGCTGCTGCTGTGCATCGGGCTCATCGTTTATCTGGTGCGGATGGTGGTCGCCGCGGGTGCGATCAAGCCATCCAATACCGATTCTACGGGAGCGGATTCGGGCGTCGGGGAGACGTCCGCAAACCGCGACCCGCTCGGGGTTTGGTTCACAAAGCTGTTCAATTTCTCGAAATCCAATGGATAGAACGCAATTGAACGCCCGCACCGATGGCACATCGGTCTCCGAAGCCGTGCGCTTCAACCTCTACCCGGGCAGCTATATCCACGAGGATTGGTTTGATCGGTTGCGGTATGGCGCGATCATTCGGGAACTCGTTCTCGCCGATCCTTTCGAAAATTCGATCTCGAAGTACCTTTTGCGCGAGTTCGAAATCGACGATCGATTTTCGTTGGGGTCCGATCGCCCAGTCGATCGGTTGGCGCTGCGCGATCGTCGCACGATCGAGGAGTTTGCCTTGTTCCTCGGGGTGTACCTTAATCGGCGTTCGATCCTGATGAGCATTCGTGGTGACCGCTTGCGGCAGCTCGCTGGCGTGCTTCCGGCGAGTGGTGAGGCACTGCTACGGGATCTCTACCGCGGGCAGATTCTGATGCGCGAGCCTGCGGGGATTCACCCCGACGCTTTTTTGCGCTTACCGTATAAAGCCATTGTGGTATCGGGTGAACTCGCGCTTGCCGCGGCGCTGCGGGCAACGCCCAAGGCCATGTCGCAGCGTTGCTGGATCAAGTTGGGTCCGCGGTATCAAGGCTTGTCCGCAGGTCGAGCACCGGTGGTCGAAGCCGATGAGTTCGACGCGACGATATCGCGCTTTTTCACGCTCGAGAATGAATCGGCAATGCGCGGGGATCCGGCGTGATCGGGCACGTTACGAATGAAGGTGTGCGCGGACGAGGGGGACTGAATGGTTGAGGAAGTCGAACACCCGGAACCGGACACAATCATCAAGTCGGCCGACTATAAGCGTCTGGCGTACGCGCGGTTTGTTATGGAAAAGGCGCGCACGGAATCGGACCGGATCCTTCAGGAGGCGGAACACGCTTACGCACGGCGCAGTGCCGAGGGGTATCGCGATGGACTCGCCGAAGGCAAGTTGGCGGCGACGGAGATAATCGTCGGTGCGGTGTCGGGCGCGATCGCGGGGCTCGCACAGCTCGAGTCGGCGCTGCTGGCAGTGATCGACGAGGCCTTGAATAAGCTGTTCTCCGGGCTGGATCAGCGCGAGATCGTCACCGCGGCGGTGCGCAATGGACTTGAACATGTGCGGCACAGTCAACGCATCACGCTGATCGCGAACCCGTCGACGATCGATGACCTTGAGCGTGGGCTGGACTTCGCGCTTTACAAATCGAGCATTTTCAATCTCGTTGGCGATGCGCGTCTGAGCGTCGGCGAATGTGTGATCGAGGCCGAAAGCGCTACGGTTTCCATCGATACTGCGGCGCAGCTAGAGGCGCTTAAATCGATTTTAAGAACGCGGATTTCCAATTGAGAAATTTCCTGAGGTATCTGAGGTATCGCTGGCTGCTGTCACCGTGGGGCGAGCCACCGAGCCACCGAACCGCTGGAGTCAATTAACCATCGTTCCGCTATGCCGATCAAGATACAAAATCAAGTTTACGAGGTGTTCGAGGCCGCGGCGAACCGTATCCGGGACGCGCGCCAGTCGGTTTTAGCGCCCGTTTCCGGATCCGAGCGAACGCCGCCCGTTGCCACGCCCGCGGCCACGCGGTCAGCGCGGCGCATCGAGCTGCAGGAGCTTGAGCAGGTTTCACGGTTCATGCCCAAGACAGTCTCGCGCGAGCAATATCACCTCGAAAATCTTATCGTGCGAGGGGCCGACTACTTATATTTTCAGATTGACGAGGATCAGTTCCGGATCGCGCTAACGCGCGGCAGCGAGATCACTTCGAGCGAGTTTCCACTACGCCTCGATATTGCGTTTGATGGCGTGCCCGCCCGGTTGTTTATCTCAAGCTGGCTGGACACCGCGAAAGGCCTCTCACCGATGGCGCCCGAGCAGTTCGCGATGCTACCACCTCAGATCCAGCAGTCGGCATTGATGCTGTACTTTGGTTTGTTTGTCAGGCGGTTGAATCAGCTTTCGGGGCCGACCGTCAGCGTGTTGGGCGCCGCGACCAATCGTGCGATCGGAACCCTCGCGCCATTGCTGAATTTCGTGATTGAGCAGCGATCCGGCGCGCAAGCCCGGTTTTCCCTCCATGGAGGGCGCGGCGTGTTGGCACCCGTCATGCGACTGCTACATCGACTCCCGGTGACTGGGAACGACGATGTACTGCAACTGGCGCACGTCTTGCACCTGTCGATCGGCAGTGAGCAGTTTTCGGTGCGCGCGTTGGCGGCGCTTGAGCAAGGGGATGTGATCACCATCAATTCGCGCGATTTCAAGGAGTACGGAATTCTGCGACTGAGGGTGACCGAGACACAGTTTTTATTGGGTAGATTGCAGGGGGACACAATCGTGATCGACGAAATCGGTTCTGAAGTCAACGACGATGCGGCGGTGGGCCGCTCGGTCGACATCGAGAATATCGAGGTCAAGGTAACCTTCGAAATCGGCACCAAGACGCTCAGTCTGGAGGCGCTGCGGGCAATGAAGCCGGGATCCATCGTCAAACTCGATCGGCCAACCGACGGGTTGGTGGGTGTGTTCGTGAACGGACAACGGATCGGCGTCGGCGAGCTGGTCGATGTCGATAAGCGCATGGGGGTCAGGATACTGGAGATGTTTGGGCGCCGACATGGATAGTCTGCCCAATCCGATCGGGCTGCTGATTGGGCTCACAATCCTCAGCTTGGCGCCATTCGTGGCCGTCATGGTGAGTTCGTTTCTCAAGATCGTGGTGGTCATTTACATTCTGCGCAACGCGCTGGGTTTGCAGCAGGTGCCGCCGAATCTGGCGATCAATGGCCTCGCCATTATTCTTTCGATCTATATCATGGCGCCCGTTTTCATCGAGGGGTATCGAACCTTTGTCCAATACGATGTCGAGGTGACCGATTTCAAGAATCCGAAGCTGATGGAGGCTGCGGCGGAATCGCTGACACCGCTGCAGCGGTTTCTCAAGAAGCACTCGTCGGAAACCGAGCGCGAGTTCTTCCTGACGACCACTTCCAAGCTCTGGCCCGAGGATATGGCGGCATCGCTCGGCCCGGACAATCTGATGGTGTTGTTGCCGTCGTTTACGGTCAGTCAGCTCAAATCGGCGTTCGAAGTCGGATTTCTGCTGTTCCTGCCGTTTGTGGTGATTGACCTCATCGTTTCGAACATCCTGCTTTCGATGGGGATGATTATGCTATCGCCGATCATGATCTCGATGCCGTTCAAGATTTTGCTGTTTGTGATGGTCGATGGCTGGACGCGCCTGATTCACGGGCTTGTATTGAGTTATCAGTAACGATGACATCCACCGACCTGATTGGTTTTGCATCGCAGGCGATGCTACTGGTGTTGTATCTCTCGCTTCCGGTGGTGGTCACGGCGACCTTGATCGGTTTGATTGTGGGCTTGTTGCAGGCGTTGACTCAGGTTCAGGAGCAGACGATCGCGTTTGGTGTCAAGCTGGTTGGCGTCATTGTGGTCCTGATCCTCACAGTTGATTGGATGGGGATGCAGCTGGTGCGGTACTACGAGAACATCTTCCTCACGATCTTTCGCTACTGACCGCCGTGGATATCGTCTTTGATGTCTATCGCTGGATCATTGCGCTCAGTCTCGCGCTGCCGCGCATACTGGTGGTATTCATCATTCTGCCGTTTCTCGATCGTCAGTTCATTCCGATCATGATCAAGAACGCGATCGCGGTTGCGGTGAGCCTTGCGGTGGTTCCGTTGGTCTACCATCAGATCGATGACCTTGGCTTCAGTCTGCAGGTCTATATTGTGCTGATGCTGAAGGAGGCGCTCATTGGAACTCTCATCGGCTATAGCATGGCGACCGTATTCTGGGCGATCGCATCGATGGGGTTTTTTATCGACACCCAGCGCGGCGCCTTGAGCGCGCAGCTGTTTACGCCGATCATCGGTGGCACGACATCACCGCTCGGTGCGCTGTTGGTCCATATCGCGGCAGTGCTATTTTTCATCGGCGGCGGATTTTTAATGCTGCTGCAAGTGCTGTACCTGTCCTATCTCACCTGGCCGGTCGATGGGTTTATCCCGGCGTTCGACATGCGGGGCGCGCTATTCATCGTCGATGCGTTCAGCTCGATCATGACGCTCATGTTCCTGCTGGCCGCGCCGGTCGTCATTATCATGATCGTGGTCGAATTTGGGGTCGGGATGATTGGTCGCTTCGTACCTTCGATCAATGTTTTTCTGCTCGCGATGCCGGTCAAGAGTCTGCTCGTGTTTCTGTTTCTCTGGCTGTCGATGGGCTATTTGATTCGCTTTCTCGATGCCAGGATGCTCGACGTCGTCGGTCGTGTTCGGTTGCTTGAGCGCGTGCTGTAGATGAGTGAGGACAAGAGTCGCAAGACCGAGAAGCCAACCCACCGCAAGTTGCGTGAGTCGCGTCGCAAGGGGCAGGTGGCGAAGGGCAAGGAAATCGTACCCGCTGCAATGCTGATTGCGGCACTGGTCTACATGTGGTTTTCGTGGGAACGGTTCCTCGGTACCGCGGCCAGCCTGGTGATTCCGGGGCCTGACGTCTTCACGCGCGAGTTTAAACCAGCCTTTGGCGATTTACTTTACCGGTCATTCGTCATGGGGCTGTTGGAGCTCACACTGCCGTTCGTGCTGTTCCTCGCGGGGGTGGCGATTGTGGGGCACCTTATTCAATTCGGCTTTATTTTCGCCGTCGATCCGATCATTCCGCGGCTCTCGAAACTCAATCCGGTCGCGAACGCCAAGAAGATATTTTCGGTCAAGTCGCTGGTCGAGACGACGCTCTCGCTGATCAAGATCGTGATCATAACTTTTGTCGTATTCCTGATCGTGAGGGCCGGCATCTCCGAGCTGGTTCGCGACCTGTCCGGGTGTAACAAGTTCTGCTTCGTAGCAGTGCTTGAGAGCATGATCTTCAAGCTGTTTCTGTATGTCGTACCGCTCTTGCTCGTGCTTTCGGTGATCGATTATATCTTTCAAAAATATCAGTTTCTTGAAGAGCAAAAAATGACCAAGGAGGAATTCAAGCGCGATATGAAGGACACCGAAGGTGATCCGTTGATCAAGGGCTATCGCCGGGGACTACAGCGGGAAATCGGTGCGGACGACGTCGCCCAACGGGTGCGCAAGGCGCGCGTAATCGTCATGGATATCGGAATCGCGGTTGCGCTGGAGTACGAAAAAAATGTCACGCCGTTGCCGATCATGACCGCGATTGGCAAGGGCAACGTGGCACAGACGATGATTGAAGTGGCGCGCTCGGAACGAATATTGACGGTTGCGGATCCAGCCTTGGTGGCGCGATTGGTCGAGGATGGGACGGTCGATGCCTTTATTCCCGACTCGACGATCGATCAGGTTGCAAAGATCATACGCCGGGCCATGGCGCAGTAGCCGGGTGCTAACCACGATACGGCGGGTGCAACGAAAATTGGGAACTTTGTTGCGCTACGGATGTCGTAACACTGTTAGAAACAGCGCGTAAGTGAGTCATCGATCAGTGAGTCGCCATCCAGTTCGCGCTCGCACCAGTCCGCTTGGGCCACACGCTGAGTCACCTACAGTCGAAAAATAAACTGACGGAGCCCTTGGTGAAGTTTCTTGTATTGTGCGAATTCAGTTTGATCCGAGAAGGGCTCTCTAACTTGCTGAGAAACCTTGAAATCGGATCCCGGTTGGACGTGGTGGAAGTGGAGGGGTTCGAGGCGTTGTCGCCACGGCTCGCTGCGGAGGGCGATGTTGATCTCATCTTTTTTTATACCAAACTTGATCCATCGGCCTGGGATCTCCTGGAGCAAGTCAAGGAGGCTGCGGTTGAGGTTCCCATCCTGTTTGTCGCCGATTTCACCTCGGACAAAGAGATCCGGCGCGCGATCCAGATCGGCGTCAATGGCTGCGTGTCCACGGAGTTCACGTGGCGAACCGTGGCCACTCTCGTTGTCAGAATCCTCGAAGGAGAGATTGTCTCGCCGCCACTCAAATATAAGGTGACGACCGGCGACGGGGCCAGTTCCGGGCGCACGCTGTCGAACGCGCCTAAAGCACCTCACAAGGCTGCGAGTTCCCCATTTGACAACGTTCATTTGACGCCGCGCCAATTGGATGTGCTCAACCTAATTAAAATGGGAAAGTCGAATAAGGAGATTGCGCGCGACCTCGAGGTATCCGAAGGTACGGTCAAGATCCATTGCGCGGCGATATTTAAGGAACTGGGCGTCACCAATCGTACTCAGGCGGCATTGTTTGCCCGCGGCGACGACGTAGAAGACGGCGTCGCCCGCGCGGGGATGGCCTAAAGCACTATTCATTTGTAGATAGAGGTTTTGGCAAGCGTGCGTCTTACCTCAAGACGGTGACCTAGTCCGCCGGGGTGCGGTGATTACTCTGTTCGCTTAATAAATCGCGCGGAGCGCGCGTAATGGCGGGGCAGCATGCGCTATATTAACAATGGTATTTTTGTAATGCCTGGGGCCAATTGACGATTTCGGTAACTTAAACGGTAAGTTGGCTGCTTGGTGGGACCGCCGGAGGCATCTGGCTCGATCCCGCGCTGCATTTGTTTTTACTGGGCGCCCTGGTCTAGTTGGGTTTCGCGTGCGCCGCGTTGCCTGGATTTACGCGTTTCCGCTCGGTCAATTTGTATTTTCACCGTCATTCCTGTCTGCCAACTCAGTCGTGCCTTCGGGCGCTATTGCGTATTTGCCCAGGATACCGCTGCTGAGCACGACCGAGTATGTCTTTGGTTATAGGGCTTATGGGGAATTTTAACCCGGTGTTTCTGATTCTATATTTCACGGCGTGATGAAGACGTGAACGGCACTGCCAGAGCGATCGCCGTTGGATGCAGATTCTTGAGCTTGGCTACTAGAAATCGAGTCCAGCACTTTCATGATCGGTGTGGCGACAGGGTGAAGCCGAAGAGGGTGGCGAAGTCGGTCGGAAAATTCTGAACGACAACGCGAGCCGGAAGGCGAAATCCATCACCGCGAGCGAAGGTGGTTGACTCGTGACGATAGTCAAGTGCTTGGATCGCCGGAATCACTTAATCCGGATCACGCCTGCTCTGGATGATTGCCGATAACCGCTGCGTCGATCGGCTCACCAGATCAACAGGCAAAGATAAACGTACTTAGGAGGTAGATTCATGTCGATAGGTATTCATTCCAATTCGTCGTCAAATGTACAGTCGGCGAACCAGAGCAACTGCGCGAACTGCGCGGGTAATGCTTCCAACAGCAACAGCTCCCAGAAGTTTGGCGATTCCGCAAATAGTATCGCGCAGATCCTTCAGCAGTTGCTGCCTATTATTCAACAATTGCTGGAGCAGCTTCAGGGTAAAAACGGCCAAGGTGGAAACAGCGGCGGCAACAACGCGGGCGGTGCTGGTAATTCCGGCGGAGCTGGTGGTTCGGGTAACGCCGGGGGTAGCGGCAGCGCAGGCGGCTCGGGAAATGCGGGTGGCAGCGGAAGCGCGGGTGGATCTGGAATCGGTGACCTGACGACTGCCATCAATAATCTCCTCAGCGCGCTCGGTGGCGGCAGCGGATCGGGAAATGGTAGCGGCGCTGGCGGCGGCATGGGCGGCGGTAACGCTGGTGGTGTCGGCGGCGGACATGGCGGTGGTCACGGTGGTGGCTCGGGCGGCGGCATGGGCGGCGGTAACGCTGGTGGTGTCGGCGGCGGTCACGGTGGTGGCTCGGGTGGCGGCATGGGCGGCGGTAACGCTGGTGGTGTCGGCGGCGGTTATGGCGGTGGTCACGGTCACGGTCATGGTCATGGTGTCGGCGGTGGCCGAGGTGGGCGTCCGGGTCCGGCCGGTCCGCAAGGTCCGATCGGCCCGACTGGCGCAACGGGTGCTGCCGGCGCGACGGGTGCCAAGGGCGACACCGGAGCACGGGGTCCCAAGGGTCACCGTGGAGCACGAGGTGCCATGGGTGCTACCGGCGCAACGGGTGCCACTGGCGCAACGGGTGCCACTGGCGCAACGGGTGCCACTGGCGCAA
>CAZUJU010000070.1:0-12294 GCA_964620675.1 uncultured Thiotrichales bacterium
CTTCTGGAACCGATATCCGGACTGGGTGGAGGCATCATACATGTAGGTTGGGCTGACGAAGGAAGCCCAACATGAGCCACACGCCCGCTTGTTGGGCTTCCTTCGTCAGCCCAACCTACGAAATGGGTGCCAATGCCAATGAGCGAGGGATCAGGAAGTCTGAAATTTGATTCCGCTCACGGTTCGACAGGCTCACCCGGAGCGGAATAAGAGGGTTACCGTTCATCCTGAGGCTGTCGACGGAATTCGGCAGAGGTTCCCTTAGGTTTTTCCCAGCCTCCGAGTGTGCTATTGCCCACTCTTCAATCGCGCGATCTCGCTGTTGCGCCAAGCCGTGATCGCCTGCCACGGGCCGTATTTGATTTGCTCGGCGGTGAACGGCTCGTTCGGATACTGACAGCCGACCAGCCATGACGCCGGTTTGCGCAGCGCTGCAGGGATGCCGTCGCTTTCGGTCTGGCAGAACATCTGGTCGGCCATGCCGGACGGGTGCGGTTGATTGTTGATGTACACCGCGATATCCAGTGCTTCCTGCGCGCTGAGGGTTTCTTCCTTGCCGAACGGCATGAATTTTCGGATATAGCCCGCGAGGACCGGACTGTTGAAGAACGCCGCGCCGCGCGAATACGAGTTGTTACCCCAGAGTGCCGGAACGCGCGGTCGGTTTTCGCCGCGCCGATACTCGCCGCGACCCGGTCCATCCTTGCTGTGGCAGGAGGCGCACTTGGCGTTATAAACCAGGCGCCCATTTGCCGGCGCGCCGACCATGGTCGCGACATTCGGGTCGAGTTCGGGCAGCCCGTTGCCGGGTAGGTTCGCCCAGTTGTTGCCCTGCATGGCCGGGTCGGTGACGCCGTCCGCAACCCAGTTGATGTAGGCCACGAGGTCTTTCATGACCTGGTCGCCTTTCGCCATCGTTTGTTCGGAATTCATACAATTGCGGAAACAGTCAATGATCGAATCCTCGAGGTCGCGGTTGTAATTGAGGGGGCGAAAATACGGCAGACCGGCATACTTTGCGGGTGACTGATAGACCGGCGTGCCGAACGGCACCTGTCCGCCGGTGAAGTGGCAGCTCGAACACGCGATGGTGGTGCTCGCGTAGGGCGTACCGTCCGGAAACTTCTTGTTGCCATCGGGCCCTAGGGTCTTGCTGGTGTGGTGCATGTACGCGTAACCCCGCTTGACCGCGGCTGGGGCCTTGTCGATCTTGCGGCAGTCAAACCACGGCATGTCGTCGCACTCGGGCTCGACGATCTTGCCGTCGAACCCAAGGTTGTCGGCGAATGCCGCGTGGCTGAACAATAACGCCAATGCGGGTGTAAGGTATCGCAACATAATCGCCTCCGATGGTTGTGAATCGCGAGTGTCTCTTCTTGTCCCTCGCTGTCGAAAGAAAATGCCTGGAAGAGGCCCTTCTTAGTGCGCTTTGCGCTGAAATAAACTGAACCATACCGGCAACAGGCTCAGTGATTTAGTCACATACCCATAAAAAAATTGGGTGCGCGATGTAATTACCGATAAAAAGCGATTACGAAACCGGCTGTTTGCCGGATGCCGGGAACCTGGATAGCGGCGCAATGGCGCGGTGTGGGTTGTCTTTGGCGAAGTCCCCAGTACCATTCGCGTTTTCGTATTTTCGGATGGATCGCATGATTATTGCCCAAGTGATCGCCGCGGAGCTCGGCGCCGCCCCTGCTCAGGTTATTTCCGCCGTTAAGCTGCTCGATGAAGGTGCGACCGTGCCGTTCATTGCGCGTTACCGCAAAGAGGTGACGGGTGGGCTGGATGACACGCAGCTGCGTAACCTGGAGGAACGTCTCGGCTATCTGCGCGAGCTGGATGAGCGGCGGGCGACAATCCTCAAGTCCATCGGCGAGCAGGGTAAGTTGACGCCGGCGTTGCAGCAGCAGCTCGCAACGGTGATGACCAAGACCGAACTTGAAGACCTGTATCTGCCGTACAAGCCGAAGCGTCGTACCAAGGCGCAGATCGCACGGGAAGCGGGGTTGGAGCCGCTGGCGTTGGCATTGCTGGCAAACCCCGCGCTGGCGCCGCAGGTCGAGGCCGTGAGCTTTGTCGATGTCGATAAGGGTGTGGCCGACGTCACCGCCGCACTCGACGGCGCGCGCCAGATCCTGATGGAGCAGTTCGCGGAGGACGCGGCGCTGCTGGCCGAGCTGCGGGAGTTTCTGTGGGAGCGCGGCCAGCTCAAGTCGACCGTGGTCGAGGGTAAACAGGCCGAGGGTCAGAAGTTCGCGGACTATTTCGAGTACGCGGAGCCGATCGCGAAGATCCCGTCGCACCGGGCGTTGGCGCTCTTCCGCGGCCGCAACGAAGACGTGTTGAATGTGACGCTGGAGGTCGAGCACGGCGACGCCCCGCACCCCTGCGAGGGGCGCGTTGCGCGGCATTTCAATGTCGCCGATCAGGGCCGCGCGGGGGATGGGTGGCTGCTGGAGTCGGTGCGCTGGGCGTGGAAGGTGAAGATCGCGAGTAAGCTCGAGTTGGATTTGAAGCTGCGGCTGCGCGAACAGGCGGAGGCGGAGGCGATCGAGGTGTTCGGCCGCAATCTCAAGGACCTGCTGTTGGCGGCCCCCGCCGGTCCGCGCGTGTGCATGGGCCTCGACCCGGGGCTACGGACCGGCGTCAAGGTGGCGGTGGTTGACGCCACCGGCAAGCTGCTGGTCACCGACACGATCTATCCGCATGTGCCACGTAACCAGTGGGATGCCTCGATCGATCGGCTCGCAAAGATCAGCGCGGCCTGCGGCGTGCAGTTGATCAGCATCGGCAACGGCACCGCGTCGCGCGAGACCGACAAGCTTGCCGGCGATCTGATCCAACGCCACCCGGAGCTGAAGCTGCAGAAAATCGTTGTCTCCGAGGCGGGCGCGTCGGTGTACTCGGCGTCGGAACTCGCCGCGAAGGAGTTTCCCGAGCTGGACGTGTCGTTGCGCGGCGCGGTGTCGATCGCGCGGCGGCTGCAGGACCCGCTCGCCGAACTCGTCAAGATCGATCCGAAGGCGATCGGTGTCGGTCAGTATCAGCATGACGTGAGCCAACCGGCGCTTGCGCGCAAGTTGGGCGCGGTCGTCGAGGACTGCGTGAACGCGGTCGGAGTGGACGTGAATACCGCGTCCGCACCGCTGTTGGCGCGAGTATCCGGGTTGTCCGCGAGCCTTGCGGCCAATGTCGTCGCGTTTCGCGATCAAAATGGCGCATTCCGCACCCGCACCGCGCTCAAGAAGGTTGCGCGCCTGGGCGACAAGGCCTTCGAGCAGGCGGCCGGCTTTCTGCGCATCATGAATGGCGACAACCCGCTCGACGCTTCGGCGGTGCACCCCGAGGCCTACCCGGTGATCGAGCGGATCATCGGCGTGACCGGTAAGGACGTGCGCAGTCTGATCGGTGACGCGAAACTGCTCGCAAGCCTCGATCCGGCCCGGTTTACCGACGAGCATTTTGGGGTGCCGACGGTGAAGGACATCCTGCGCGAGTTGGACAAACCGGGCCGCGACCCGCGCCCCGAGTTCAAGACCGCGACCTTCCGCGACGGCGTCGAGACGCTCGCCGACCTCGCGCCAGGCATGACGCTGGAGGGCGTTGTCACCAACGTGACCAACTTTGGCGCTTTCGTCGATATCGGCGTGCACCAGGACGGGCTGGTCCATATCTCGATGTTGGCGGATCGCTTCGTCAAGGATCCGCGCGAAGTGGTTGCGGCCGGCCAGATCGTCAAGGTCAAGGTGTTGGAGGTCGATGCACCGCGCAAGCGCATTGCACTGACGATGAAACTCGGCGAGGCCAGCGCGCCGGTTGCGCCGAAAATGGCGGCGCGCCAGTCAGCCGCGCCGCCGCGCGGGCGTCAAGTCCCGGCGAAAGCGGCCGAGAAGCCGGCGACAAACGCGTTCGGTGCGATGGCGCAGGCGTTCGCGAAGGCGAAAAAATGAGTCGCGGCGACGGTTGCCGGGTTTGTCCGGTGCCACGTCGCTAAGGAGGTGCTGATCAATTCAGCTACCCTTCCAGTCGCGGTCAAGCCCGCTCTATAGGCTGTTGATTTGGTCGGAGCGGCCTTGGCCGCGATTGGAATTGTTCAGCGCTTCCCAACCATGGTCACATCATGCGCCACGCGGCGACGTCTCGCCGCCCTCGCCCCTTACGAAGTAACGGCGCGGGAAACGGACTTGGCGCAAGACCGCTTTATCCGCGGCGGTGGCGATTCGCCACGCTGCGCAGGTCATCGCGGCACCGACGTCTCCGAGCAGCGGGCGCGATCCGCTCCGCAGATCCGCACCGATTGGCGGGCGGGCCCGAACCTGCGCCAGCCGGTCGTGGCGGAGCGCGCTTTGGTGGACCTCGCTCGTGCTCAGATGCAAAGCAGAAGTCGGGTCGGATCTTCGACCATCTCCTTGATCGCGACCAAAAAGCGCACGGCATGCTCGCCGTCGATCAGGCGGTGGTCGTAAGAGAGCGCGACGTACATCATTGGCCGGATCACGATCTGGTCGTTCACCACCACCGCCCGTTTTTCGATCTTGTGCATGCCAAGGATCGCGCTTTGCGGTGGATTGAGAATCGGTGTCGACATCAGCGAACCGTAAACGCCGCCATTGGAGATGCTGAAGGTGCCGCCGGTGAGGTCGTCCATCGACAGCTTGCCATCGCGGGCGCGGTTGGCGAAGTCCATGATCCGCTCCTCCACCCCGGCGAGTCCGAGCTGATCGGCGTCGCGGATGATCGGCACCACCAGTCCGCGCTCGGTGCCGACCGCGACGCCAACGTCAAAGTAGCCGTGATAAACGATATCGGTGCCGTCGATGGTGGCGTTGACTTCGGGAAAGCGGCGTAAGGCCTCGCAGGCCGCCTTGACGAAGAACGACATGAATCCGAGGCGCACGCCGTGGCGCTTTTCAAACGGATCCTTATGCCGGTTGCGCAGCTCCATCACGGCGCTCATGTCGATCTCGTTGAACGTGGTGAGAATGGCCGCGGTGTGTTGCGCTGCGACCAGTCGTTCGGCGATGCGTGCCCGCAGCCGGCTCATCGGCACCCGGCGTTCCTCGCGCCGCTCGCCCTGGAAGCTCGGCGCGACCATGCCGACCGAGGCCGATTCCTGACGGCTGACCGACTGCGGCGCGACGCTCGGTGGCAGTGAGGGTGGCGGGGTCGCGGCGCGGGCGACGTCGTCGCGCGTGATCTGGCCTTTCGGTCCCGTGGCCTCGACCCGATCGACTTCCAGACCCCGCTCCTGCAAGGCGCGCCGGACCGACGGACTGGCGTGGGGCGGTGGCGCGTCGGCCGCTTGTGGCGCCGGGGCCGGCGTGGCTTCCTTGGCGGCGGGCAGCGCCACGGCCGCGGTGGCACCCGCTTCGATTCGGGCCAGCAAGTCCTCGGGTTTGACCACGCTGCCGACCGGCTGCAGGATTTCCTGAAGCACGCCGGTGATCGGTGCGGGGACCTCGAGCACGACTTTGTCGGTTTCGAGGTCGACGAGGTTTTCGCCGACCGTGAGTGGATCGCCGGGGCGTTTGTGCCAGGCGACGATGGTGGCGTCGGTGACGGATTCGGGCAATTGAGGGGTGGTGACGGGGGTGGACATCGTTGTTCCTTAATCAGCGATTTTCATCATGTTCGGGTTCGTTCGCATCGTCGGTTGCGACCGCATCCAGGCGCCATGCGCGGGACCGGTCGCCGGGCTGTTGCCGCGCGCCGCGCTCAATCGAGCGTGAGCGCCTGGTTCATCAGCATCACTTGCTGTTCCTTGTGGACCTTGAGTTTACCGACCGCTGGAGACGCGGCTTCTGGACGAGCGGCGTGTTTCAGCCGCACGTCGTGCCCCAGCACGCGCCGCAGGTCGTCACGAATATTCTCCCATGCGCCCTGGTTGACCGGCTCTTCCTGGCACCAGACAAAGTCGTTGACGTGCCCGTAATCTTCGAGCTTGCGCACCAGCGGATACTCGGGGAACGGGTACAGCTGTTCGAGGCGGAACAACGCGATGCTGTGGATGCCGCGCGCACGGCGGCTCTCAAGCAGGTCGTAGTAGACCTTGCCAGAACACAGCACCACACGTTTGACGCCCGCGGGGTCGAGCGGATCGGTCTCGCTCAGTACGGTCTTGAAGTTGCCGTCGGTGAATTCGCTCGGTGGACTCACCGCAAGCGGGTGCCGGAGCAGACTCTTGGGCGTGATGACGATCAGCGGTTTGCGGTAGCGCCGGATCATCTGGCGGCGCAGGAGATGGAAAATCTGCGCGGGTGTGGTCGGTACGCAGACCTGCATGTTGTCCTGGGCACAGAGCTGCAGGTAGCGCTCGATCCGAGCCGAGGAGTGCTCCGGGCCCTGCCCTTCGTATCCGTGCGGCAGTAGCATGGTCAGCCCCGACAGCCGACCCCATTTCTGTTCGCCGGAGGAGATGAACTGGTCGATGACGACCTGGGCGCCGTTCGCGAAGTCGCCAAACTGGGCTTCCCACAGCGTCAGCACTTCCGGTTCGGTGGTGGCGTAGCCGTATTCGAACCCGAGCACCGCCTCCTCGGACAGCAACGAGTCGATGACGGTGAAGCGGTTCTGGTCCGGTGCGATGTTTTGCAGCGGGATGTAGGGGGTGCCGTCGCGTTGGTCATGCAGCACGGCGTGGCGGTGGAAAAACGTGCCGCGCCCGGAGTCCTGGCCTACCAGGCGTACCGGATGACCGTCGGTCACCAATGCGGCGTAAGCCAGGCATTCGCCCATGCCCCAGTCGAGCGCCTGCTTGCCGGAGGCCATGGCGCGTCGCGCCTCCATGATTTTAGCCACGCGCGGGTGCAGTTCGAAACCCTCAGGCACCCGCGTGAGGGCCTCGCTGAGGCGCTGAAATCGATCTGGGGTCAAGCGCGTGTCGGCGGGCGCATCCCAGCGGTACCCGCTGAACCGTTTCCAGTCGACCCCATAGACATACTCCACCGCGCTTTCGTTGATCAGGTGCGGTACCACGGGATCGCCTTTTTCGAGCGCGCTACGGCGATGCTGCACCAAGGCGTCAGCCGTCAACGTGGTGATGATGCCGTCGTCGATCAGGCGTTGCGCATAGCGCGCGCGGGTAGTTGGCAGTGCACGGATCTTGCGGTACATCACCGGCTGGGTCGCGAGTGGCTCGTCGGCCTCGTTATGGCCGTGGCGGCGGTAGCAGATCATGTCGATGACCACGTCCTTGCGGAAACGCATGCGGTAATCGAGTGCGATCTGGGTGACAAATACCACCGCTTCAGGGTCGTCGCCGTTGACGTGGAAGATCGGCGCGTTGACCATTTTTACCACGTCGGTGGCGTAGAAGGTCGAGCGGGCGTCCTGCTGCGCGCTGGTGGTGAAGCCGATCTGGTTGTTGACGATGATATGCACCGTGCCGCGGGTGGTAAAGCCACGCGTCGCCGACATGTTGAGCGTTTCCATCACCACGCCCTGGGCCGCGAAGGCGGCGTCGCCATGAATCAGCACCGGCAACACCTGACTGCCGTTGCGGTCGTTGCGACGGTCTTGGCGCGCGCGCACCGACCCTTCGACAACCGGGTCCACGATTTCCAGATGCGACGGGTTGAACGCCATCGCGACGTGGATCGGACCGCCGGGGGTGTTCATGTCGGACGAAAAGCCCAGGTGGTACTTGACGTCGCCGGTGCGATCGCCCATGTCGATCAGGCCGTCGAACTCCTTGAACAGCATCGCCGGCGATTTGCCGAGAATGTTGATCAGGACATTGAGCCGGCCACGGTGCGCCATGCCCAGTACGGTCTCGCGGATTCCGAGGCTGCCGGCGATCTGGATCAGGTCGTCGAGCAGCGGAATCAGGCTTTCGGCGCCTTCAAGCGAGAAGCGCTTTTGGCCCACGTACTTGGTGTGCAGGAATTGTTCGAGCACCTCGGCGGCGGTCAGGCGTTCGAGGATGTAGCGGCGTTGCTCGGCGGTGTACTCCGGCGCGCTGCGGACGCTCTCCAGGCGTTGCTGGATCCAGCGCTTCTCGGCGATGCTCGGAATGTGCATGTATTCGGCGCCGATCGAGCCGCAGTAGGTTTGATGCACCAGATCGTGGATCGCCGCCAGCGTCATTTCCGCCGGCCCCACCAGCGAGCCGGTGTTGAAGCGGGTCGCGAGATCCTCGCCGCCCAGCTTGTGGTAGCCGAGCGACAGTTCAGGGATATCGATGCGCCGTTCTTCCTCAAGCGGGTTGACGCGCGCGGCCATGTGACCAAGAAACCGATAGGCGTTGATCAGTTGCAGGACCCGGACCTGCTTGCGTTCCTGCCCCAGCGCCGCGGGTTGCTGACTGGGCTCGGTGATCTCCGGCAGCGCGCGCGGGCGGTAGTTGCGAAACTGCGCCCGCACTTCGCCGTGCCGGGGTCCCGCGTCCGCCCCGGATGGGCCGGATTCGCTCGGCATCGAGGCGAAATAGCGCTGCCATTCGAGCGGAACCGACACGGGATCCTTCAAATAGCTCTCGTAAAGCGACTCGATATAAAACGCGTTATCGCCGTCAAGCGCGGATTCCGCGCGTTGCTCAAGCCAGGGACGAGCGTGGATTCGGGGGGGGATCTGGGTGCTCAAGTCCGTATCGCAACCTACGTTAATGTTTAATGGGTTTAATCTTAGCAGACCTTTGCATTGATTCAATTAATGCTTGGGTTGGCTCAATAATCATAGAACAGCGCCTGCGGTTCTGCCGCGAATTCGGCGCTGACCGTCCCGGTTTTGTTAGACTGGCGGGATGGACGACGTAACTCCCATTCTGAACGCGCTCAACGAGGCGCAACGCGAGGCGGTAACGTTGCCGCCGGTGTCGGGTCTGGTACTCGCGGGCGCCGGTAGCGGCAAGACCCGAGTGCTGGTGCATCGTATCGCCTGGTTGATTCAGGTTGAACAGGTCTCGCCGCTTTCGGTCCTCGCTGTAACCTTTACGAACAAAGCGGCTGCCGAGATGCGTGCCCGGGTCGAAACGCTGTTGCAGATTCCGGCGGGTGGGCTTTGGCTGGGCACTTTCCATGGCCTTTCGCACCGGTTGTTGCGCCTGCATTGGCGCGACGCGGGGCTGGCGCAACAGTTTCAGATCCTCGATAGCGATGATCAGTTGCGCCTGGTCAAACGGGTGATCCGCACCCTGGAGCTCGACGAAACCCGCTACCCGCCCAAGCAGGCGCAGTGGTTCATCAATGCGCGCAAGGATGAGGGGCAGCGCCCGCAGCAGATTGAAGATCGCGGCGACGAATACGCGCGCCAGATGCTGCGCGTGTATGGCGCGTATGAAGCCGCCTGTCAGCGCGCGGGGGTGGTCGACTTCGCCGAGTTGCTGTTGCGCTCGCTGGAGCTGCTGCGCGACCACCCGGCCTTGCGGTCGCATTATCAGGGCCGATTTCGGCATATCCTGGTGGACGAGTTTCAAGACACCAACACGCTCCAGTACGCGTGGCTGCGCCTGCTTGCGGGCGAGCACATCCCGGTGTTTGCGGTCGGTGATGACGATCAGTCGATCTACGGCTGGCGCGGCGCGAAGGTGGAGAACATCCGGCGGTTTCCCAAGGATTTCGACGGTGCTCGGCTAGTGCGGTTGGAACAGAACTACCGCTCGTCCGGCAACATTCTGGCGGCCGCGAATGCGTTGATCGCGCACAATCAGGGCCGTATGGGCAAGCAGTTGTGGACCGAGGGCAAACCCGGCGAGGCGCTGCGGCTCTACACCGCGTTCAACGAGCAAGACGAGGCGCGCTTTGTCGGCGAGCAGATCCGGGCGTGGATGAACGATGGGCAATCGTATCGGCAGGTGGCGGTGTTGTATCGCTCAAATGCGCAGTCGCGGATGTTTGAAGAGACGTTCATCGGCATGAGCATCCCGTATCGCGTCTACGGTGGGTTGCGGTTTTTCGAGCGCGCGGAGATCAAGGACGCCCTCGCCTATCTGCGGCTGACGGCGAACGCCGATGATGACACCAGCTTCGAGCGCGTGGTCAATCAACCTCCGCGCGGCATCGGTGAACGCACCGTGGAGCAGATTCGCGCGACCGCACGCGGAACCGGGCTCAGCTTGCACCAGTCCGCGGCGCAACTGGCGCTTGGCGGCGGGCTGCCGACCCGCCAGGCGGGGCCGTTGCGCGCCTTCCTGCATCTACTGGCGCAGTTGAGCGAGGCGGTGCGCGACTTGCCGTTGTACGAATCGGTCGAGCATCTCAATACGCATAGCGGGTTGAAGGCGCATTTTGCGACCGAAAAGGGCGAATCAGGGCAGTCTCGGGTGGACAACCTGGACGAGTTGGTCAACGCCGCACGGGCGTTTGAGTACGATGCGGAACGCGACGGCGAGATGGCGCCGCGCGATGCGTTTCTCGCCCATGCGGTGCTGGAGGCGGGCGAGGGGCAAGGCGCCGCCGGCGACGATTGTGTGCAGATGATGACGCTGCACTCGGCCAAGGGGCTGGAATTTCCGCTCGTCTTCCTGTGTGGAATGGAGGAAGGGCTGTTCCCGCACCAGATGTCGCTCGACGAGCCGGGCCGGTTGGAGGAGGAACGCCGCCTATGTTACGTCGGCATCACACGGGCGCGCGAGCAACTGGTGTTGAGTTGCGCCGAACGGCGGCGGCTGCACGGGACGGAGCGGTACAACCTGGCGTCGCGGTTTTTGGGCGAAATCCCGGTTGAACTGGTGCAGGAGATTCGAGCGCGCGTGCCCCAATACGCTGCGCGTCCCAGTCCGGCGAGCGTGTCGCTGCGGTCGACCGCACCGATGGCGGCAACCCAGGCCGGGATCCCGCTGGGGGCGCGAGTGGTTCACGCCAAATTCGGACCGGGCGTCGTCACCAATTACGAAGGTCAGGGGGCTTCCGCGCGGGTGGAGGTGCGCTTCAAGGAGGTGGGCAACAAGTGGTTGGTGCTTGCGTATGCCAAGCTCCAGGTGGTGTAACCCCAGCGCTTAGCGGTGGCCCATCACCCGGCAGCCGACGCGCGCAAGATCGATTAAAAAACCATCGGCTGCGACGCCGGATCCGACGCATCGCAAACGCGCTGCGAATTGTCATTGCAGTCGCTAATCGCTTGGTCGATTGCGTTCATGGCTTCCCCTCGACAACTTGAATTGCGAAGCGCCGTTAACTTTCATGGCGAGGACACCGCCCCGGCGTACGAAATCCGCTCCGGGCCGGCCAGGCGGGAGACGCCGTGAACCCATCCCTGGGGGCTCGGCAGCCGCCTCCCTGCGGCCGACGCTCCCGCCTGGCCGACCCGGAGCGGCACCTCTCGGAATCGGGTTCTTACGTTAAGTTAAGCACGGCGGAGCTTAGGCGCAAGCGCCGGACATCAAGTTGGCCCAATCCCAATTACCGCGGCTTTCAAGGGCGCCTATTTGATCCAATAAGTGGCGACCGGTTGCACGCGCGGCGCGAAAATCTGACGGCAATTCGAATGGCCGACTCACGAGAGTGATTGGCCTCTCAAATCGAGCGACAAGCGGACGAAATGTGGGTTTGAACGCGGATTTTCGCGCGTAAAGGCACTATTCTGCTTCCACACGGAAGGCCGAACCGGACCTAACGGCAGTTATTTTCATGTCGTCGCGGTCGGCCGCTATTCCGTTGGATAGGGGAATCGGAAAGCAAGTATTGTTATAAAAAACAACTAAATATGAAACTAACCTCTTTTCGCGCATTGCATTTGCCGGCTAACCTGCTAAAATCGAGTCAGGCTAACTCTTACGCAACGCCGCACAGTCGGCTGTTACGAGATCCGATTTGCCGACACGAAAGGGCTTAACCCTGTCGAAGCAGGGAGCACCACGCGCAATAAACCAGTGGCGACCGCAGGATGAGCGGTCGGGGATCGAGACACCAAACCTTATGAATTCGAGAGTAGAGCTATGAACAGAACGCGTATCTTCTTTGCGGTGCGTAACGCGCTTAGCGACGTCCACCCCGCGGCTGCCAGGAAGGCACTGGTATTTTCCGCCTCGCTGGCGTTGGTGCTGGGCGCGCAGGCCGCCGTGGCCGAAGGCGGTTGCGGTACGGACAAGCGGCCAATCGGCGATAATTTGATTCAGAACGCGGATTTCCTCGGTTCCTCGGCATTCACGAGTCAACTTAACCCTGGCTCTGATCTAGGAGGCTGGACCAGCGGCCTGCTGTATACCGGATTTAACCAATACCCTGTCGATCCACTAACGAATCCCGTATTCGCGGGTGTCTCCGCGATGAGCGGTGCGTTCGACTCGGATCCTAACTTCGACCAGGGTCCGTTCCCCGGCGATACGGCCAACAATATCGCGGCGACCCTGGGTTG
>CAZUJU010000071.1:0-12159 GCA_964620675.1 uncultured Thiotrichales bacterium
TATGCACTGGGTTCCGGCATTGTAAATGTACGTCCCTATACACTGGGTTCCGGCATTGTAAATGTACGTCCCTATACACTGGGTTCCGGCAATCCCTGCCGGAATGACGGACGGACGGACGGGGAGGTTGCGCGCATGCGCCGCTTACCACCGTCACCCCGACAGGGATTGCCGGGGCCCAGTATCCACGGACGGGCGGGGCGCTTGTTTCAGTCAATCCGGGTTCCTCGTTGCATGAACCGTGCAACCATGGTCAGTTGAGGGTTCAGCAAACTGAATCGGATTGACCCGCACACGCGGGGATGAACCGAGAACAACGAGTAGTGTGCATTAAGTGACGATTAATCGCCGGTTAAGTGTGTCGGGGTCAGGCTGGTGCGGATGAGAAGTCGATTTTCTTGGGGGCTGTTGAGTGTGGTCTGCTGCTGGGTGGTGCTGCGGGCTCCGCTTGCGTTCGCGCAGACCTTTACCGAGCCGGTCTGGAATTCGCAGGTGTGGTTTGAAACCCATGGTGAGCGGTCCCGTCCGCCGTTGGTGTTGATTCACGGTCTGTCGCCGCAGGCGGGGCGTGATTGGGAGGTCTTGATTCCGCGTTTGCGGGAGCGATTTTTTCTGGTGGTGCTGGATTTGCCGGGTTTCGGCCGCTCGTCAGGTGGCAATCGGCTCTATTCGCCCGGCAACTACGCGGCGGTGGTCGATGCGCTGTTGCGCCATCTGTCGTTGCCCCGGGCGACCGTGGCCGGGCATTCGATGGGGGGTACGGTTGCGCTGCGTCTCGCCGCGGATTATCCGGATCGGGTCGCCCGTCTGGTGTTGGTGAATGCGGCGGGGGTGCTGCACGGCAGTGTGTTCAGCCGCTTTCTGGCGCGTTTTGGGGTCGGCGTGCTCGCCCAGGGGGACGCGGGGATCGGGGAGGTATTGGGCGCGTTTGCGGATCAATTGCTGACCCAGGTGGAGCGCGGGCCGATCGATGCCGCCGCGGCGGCAACCCGCGTGCTCGCGCAACCGGAGTTGCGGGCGCTGTTGCTGGGGGGCGATCCGCTCAAGATCGCGGCGTTGGCGCTCAGTGTGGAGGACTTCAGTCGTGATCTGGCGGCGGTGCGGGCGCCGACCTTGATCGTCTGGAGTGAGGGCGATCCGGTGACGCCGTTGCGTACCGGGGAGGCGCTCGCGGCGCGGTTGCGGGATGCGCGCCTGGAGGTCATTCCGGGCGCGCAGCACATGCTGATGCAGGCGGCTCCGGAGCGGCTGGCGGAGTTGATTGTTCGCGCGGAGGCATCGTACCCGGCCACGCGGATCGAAGCGCGCGATGCCCGGGAAGCAACTGCGCCGGCGGACTACCGTTGCGCGCGCCAGGCGCATGCACAGCTCTCCGGGCGCTATCGTCACATTGTGGTGGAGGGTTGCGGCACGGTGGTGCTCGATGGGGTCGAGGCGGAAAGCCTGAGCGTGCGCGATGCGAACCTGACGATGCGCAACTCGACGCTTTACGCGTTGGGCACGGCGCTTACCGCCGAACGTGCGCGGCTTGAAATTACCGCGAGTCGCGTCCGCGGCACGATCGGGATGGCGCTCAATGGCGTCGAACTTGACGTCGCCGGCACGGTGATCGAAGGGTCGGAACGCGCGATCGTTACGCAAGGCGCGTCGCGCGGGGTGTTTTCGATCAGCGAGGTCCGCACGGGGAATCTCAGCCGCGTGTTGCATGGGATCGAGGTGCTTGGGCCGGGCGACGGCCGTTCGGCGCCCGATTGACCGGTAGGCGCTTGGGTACGGGCTGGGGTGTTCGCGGCGCACTGCCAGGATCCGCTTGACGCCTGATAAACTGAGCGCCGCTCCACATGCCGCATCGTACCCGGGTGTTGGGGCGCCCCCGATGAACGACTCGAGGCCCAACGGATGTCAGATCTCAACGATCCACGCGTGTTCTTTGCTGCGGAGCGAACCTTGTTGGCATGGAATCGTACCGCGCTGTCGCTGATGGCGTTCGGGTTCGTCATCGAACGCTTCGGTCTGTTCGTGCAGATGTTGTCGGCCGCGAGCGAGACTGTGCTGGAGCGCAACCTGTCGTTCTGGATCGGCCTGATCTTTATTGGGTTGGGAACGCTGACTGCGAGCGTCGCGGTGGTGCAGTACCGTACGGTGCTGCGTGATCTGAAACCAATCGAGATCCCCGTGGGGTATCGCGTCAACGTTGGTGTGTTTACCAATCTCGTCGTCTCGGCGCTCGGCGTCGCGCTGACGGTCTATCTGTTCTTACACGGCAACCATTTGTAAGCGGCGACAGGGCGATCAAGTTCGCGGCAGCCCAAGAAGGCGGACGACGCTTCGCCCGCCTTGGGTGGAGCTGTCAGCCTGTGAGTCCCGAGGCCAATCCGAGCGCCGCAATGGTGCCGCCACCCCAACGCAATAGGCGCTGTTGCTGGGTTTGAATCCATGCGCCGGCGCCGAGCGCGGCGAAGGCGAGGGCGGCGGTCGCAGTGACGTAGCCGGCGGTGTAAAGCATGGCGTCGAGCGCTTGCGGCATTTCCACGCCGTGGGCGTTGCCGTGGAACAACGCAAATCCTGCCGCGAGTAGCAACGCAAAGCGGGCGTTGCGCACCAGGCTCGCCAGCATCAAGCCGAACACCAGCACCGACAGCGCGATGCCGATTTCGAGGTGGGGTATCGCCATACCGACCATGCCCAACAGTCCGCCTACCAGCAGAAACGCGGTGAACACCGCAGGCGCGAGCCAGCGCGCGCGGCCTTGCAGCAGCGACGCCCACAAGCCCAGTGCGATGATCGCGAGCAGATGGTCCACGCCAAGTAGCGGGTGCAGCATACCGGCGCCAAAGCCGTGCGAGTGTGCGCCCGGCAGGTCGTGCGCCAGCACCGGAGTGGCCGCGAGCAACGCAAATGCGAGAACAGCGAAACGTTTCATCTATCGATACTCCTCGATGCTTGAATCAAATCCGCGCCATAACCGCGCGGTGGATTATTTCACTTTGACCTGAATCAGCTCCTCGCCGTTCTCGTCCACCATGTGCACGGCGCAGGCGAGGCAGGGGTCGAAGCTGTGTATGGTGCGCAGAATTTCGACCGGTTGCTTCGGGTCATGCAGCTTGTGATTGTGCTGCAACGCGGCTTCGTACGCGCCCGGTACGCCTTGTTTATCGCGCGGTCCGGCGTTCCAGGTCGACGGCACCACGGCCTGATAGTTTGAAATTTTGCCGTTGTCGATCACGATCCAGTGCCCGAGCGCGCCGCGCGGGGCTTCCATGAAGCCGGCGCCTTCGGCGTGGCTCGGCCAGGTCGAGGGTTCCCACAATTTCTCGTTGAAGGTCTTGGTGTCGCCGGCCTTGATGTTGGCGATCAACTGGTCGTACCAGCCTTGCATCGCATCGGCCATGATCTTGGTTTCGAGGGTGCGCGCGGCGGTGCGGCCGAGCGTCGAAAACAGCGCTTCGACCGGGGCTTCCAGGGTCTTCAGGGTGTAGTCGACGAGTTCCTTTGCTTGCTCGTGGCCAGTGGCGTAGAGCATCAACATCCGCGCCAAGGGACCGACCTCGACCGAGTGGCCGCGCCAACGTGGCGACTTGAGCCAGGAGTAGGATTGATCGACGTCGAGGTGCTGGTACGGCGGTTTGGGTCCGGTGTAGTTGAGGGTGGTTTCGCCGGCGAGCGGGTGCAAGCCGGTGTCCTTGCCCACGCTGTAGTCGTACCAGGAGTGCGCGATCTGCTCCTGAATCTGGTCCTTGTCCTTGAGGTCGACGGGCTGAATGTCGTTCAGGTTGCGATTGAGGATCACGCCGCCGGGGAACATGAAGCTGTCGCGGTCGCTCATGCTCGTGGCCGGAAAATCACCGTAGCACATGAAGTTGCCGAGGCCTTCGCCTTGCGCGAACCACTCCTTGTAGAACCCGGCGATCGCGAGCGTATCGGGCAGGTAAACCTGATCGACGAAGGTGCGCATGTTGTTGATCACATCCTGTACCTGGGCGAGCCGTTTGGCATTGATCGCCGAATCAGAATTGAGATCGATCGGCGAGGCCACCCCACCGACAACGAAGTTCGGGTGCGGGTTCTTGCCGCCAAAGATCGCGTGCAGCGCGACCACATCCCGCTGCCAGGACAGTGCTTCGAGATAGTGCGTCACCGCCATCAGGTTGACTTCCGGCGGCAGCTTGTAAGCCGGGTGGCCCCAGTAGGCCTTGGCGAAGATCCCGAGTTGGCCCTGCTCGACGAAGTTTTTGAGCTTTTTCTGCATGTCGCTGAAATAGCCGACCGAGGATTTCGGCCAGCTCGGGCTGACAAACTGGGCGACCTCGGAGGTTTTTTTCGGGTCGGCGGAGAGGGCCGAAACGACGTCCACCCAATCCAGCGCGTGCAGGTGATAAAAGTGCATGACGTGGTCGTGCACATATTGCGCCGCGCTCATCAGATTGCGGATCAATTGCGCGTTAGGCGGGATCTCATAGTTCAGCGCATCTTCCACCGCGCGAATCGATGCCATGCCGTGCACCAGCGTGCACACGCCGCAGATGCGTTGCGCAAATGCCCATGCATCGCGCGGGTCGCGCCCTCGCAGAATGATCTCGATGCCGCGCACCGAGGTTCCGGAGGAATAGGCGCTCTCGATGACATCGCCGTTCATTTGCGCCTCGATGCGCAAATGCCCCTCGATGCGGGTGATGGGATCAACTACTACGCGTTCGCTCATAACCAAGCTCCACTGCTGATGGCGAGTTTAGACTCCAAACCCGCCTGCGTTAACCTTCGAATTCGTTAAACGTCTGGTACTGACGTGCGCTTTCGTCATGGGCCGCGGCTTCCCCGCTGACGATGACCAGGCAGGTGCGCGCCATGCGGCAGGCCATGGCCGCCTCCCACGCCAAATGGACGTTGCGGGCGCGTTCCTCGGGCATGACGCAGGCGGCCGCGGCCTTGGCGACAAAATAACCGGCCTGTTCCTTCCAGTCGCCTTCGTAACCGCAGCGGGTGTGGTAATCGATGCTGGCGGCCTTGGCGTTTTTCGACGCCGCGCCCAGTTCCTCGTCGGTCGCGCTGCCGTCCTTCGCCACGGCGACGGCGCGGCGTACGCGATCATCATCGGCGATGCTGAGCACGCTCTCGACGAAGCGCGCGCCGAGTTTGCGCTGCGCGGCCAATGGCAGCGCGTTGAGCCCATTCTTGAGTTCGATATCGCTGGTGATCGGCTTCATGGCAATCCCCTATTTGTCGCTTGTGACCAAGTGTTCGGCCAGCATTTCGGTGAGCCCGACCACTGGCAGCTCCACCTCGTAATGTTCGAGGCCCTCTTCAAGCTGGATGCGGCAGTTGGCACACGCGGTGACCACGGTTTTGACCTTGACCGATTCCAGCTGCGAGAGTTTTTTCTTGAACGCGATGAGCTTGAGTTCTTCCGCGTCCTCGTTGGCGCTGACGCCACCGCCGGCGCCGCAGCACCAGTTTTGCTTGCCGTGGTCCGGCATTTCGACCCAGTTGTTCGCGACCATGCTGAGCAGGTTGCGCGGTTGCTCGATCACGCCACCACGCCGCGCCAACTGGCACGGATCGTGGAATGTCATCTTTTCGCTATCGAAACCTTCGGTTTTCAATAACCCGGCGGCGCGGAACTCATCCAGCACCTCCAGGATGTGTTTGACCTCGAATCCAAAGCGCTTGCCGACGAGATTCGGCCCTTCCCAACGAATCGCGGAATAGGCATGGCCACACTCGGGGCTGATCACGGTTTTGACCTTGAGCCGCTCGGCGGCGTTGACGATGCGGCTGACGATTTCCTTCGCGATGTCGCTGGAACCGATCTGAATCCCGGCATTGGTGGCCTCGAACGCATCCGAGGCGAGGGTCCAGGTTTTGCCGGCGGCGTGCATGATCTTGGCGACCGCGCCGAGATATTCCGGGAAGTTCATGATCTCCATTGACGACAGCAGCACCATGAATTCGGCGCCGTCCTGATCGACCGGAATCGGAATGCCTTCGTCCTTCTCGACGTGTTTGATCTGCGCCTGTACCGCCGGAAAACGCACGCCCATCGGGCTGCCGATCTTCACGGTGCGGGTTGCGGCGCCGATCAGACCTTCGGGCGCGTGACCGGACGCCGACATGCCTTCGCGTATGCGCCGGATCATGTAAACGATGTCGTTGCCGACCGGGCACGCCAGCGAACAGCGGCCACACAGCGTGCAGCTGTTGTAGATCAGTTCTTTCCACTCCTCCAGCTCATCGTCGGTCACCGCCGCGCTCAGGCCCGCGAGCTTTTTAAGCCGGCCGAACAGGGTGTACTCCTGTTCCCATAGCCGCCGCATCGGTTCGAGTTTGCGGATTGGGGTGTACTTGGGATCCTGGGTCTCGGTGAAAAAGAGACAGGCATCCGCACACATGCCGCAATGCACGCAGCTTGAGAAAAACGACGCGATCGGGGTGTCGAGCCGCTCGCGGATCGCGTTGAGCCCGCGCTCAAGGGTAGCTTTGCTCATATCTCGACTCCTTTACGGCCCGCCATCATGCCGGTGTACCAGCGTGAAATGAACAAGGTGAAGGCGTGGCTCAATTTGGTGAAAGGGAACACGATCAGCAGTAACTCGACGCTCAGAATATGCAGTCCGAGCATCACGGTGTAGTTGACGAACAGGTGGTGGTAAGCCAGGTACCCGGTCACCAGCGGGATCAGGGTCAGGGCCCAGACCAGGTAATCCTCGCCGGTCGATAGCATGCGCTTGACCGGATCGGTGAGGCGGTGCCACAGCAGCACGAACAACGCGATGATCGCGAGCGCGGTCAGGAAGTCGACGATCGGTGTCGGCAGTGCCGGCCAGCCGAAGCCGAACAATGCGCGGAAGATCTCGATATGCGGCGCGAGCAGGAAAATCGCGACCAGCAAACCGACATGAAATACGTACCCGGCCAACACGGTCACCGGGTTGCGTTTGATCATGTCGACGTTGAACAGAAAGCGCCGCCCGACGGTTTTGAAGCCATCGGCGATGCCGTCGCGGCGCGCCGCCGCCAGATCGGGTTTGCGCCCGAGCAGAAAAATCTCCAGCAGCCGCACCAGCATTCCAACGACGAAGATCACGAGCGCGATATCAAATCCCGGCCCTCGAACCCAACTCAGGAAATCAACGGATGTCATGCCACTAACCCTCTTTGCTCAAATCGTCGACGGTGACCTGCTCGTGCGCCCGAGCCGCGTCGCGTTTGCGTTTCTGGTTGAGCGCGCCCGCGGCCACACCAATCGCCGCGCCTGCCGCCACCGCATAGGTCGCGACCTCGCTGATATCGGAGGTCGGCACTGACAGGGCCTGGTAGAAGCCGCCCATGTCCCAGAAATTCGGTTCCGAACAGCCGAGGCAACCGTGCCCCGATTCGACCGGCCAGCTGACGCCAGAATTCCACTTGGCGGTGGCGCAGGCGTTGTGGGTCACCGGGCCCTTGCAACCGAGCTTGAACAGACACCAACCGGCCTTGGCGCCGGCGTCGTCGAAGGTGTCGGCGAACTGGCCGCGGTCGTAGAACGGGCGGCGATAGCAGCGATCGTGGATGTTCTGGCCGAAAAATGCCTTGGGCCGACCGAGCGTGTCGAGCTCTGGCAGCTTGCCAAAGGTCAGGAATTGCGCCAGCACGCCGGTGATCACGACCGGAATCGGCGGGCAGCCAGGCACGTTGATGATCGGTTTGTTCTTGATCAGATCGGAGACCGCGACCGCGCCGGTCGGGTTCGGGTTGGCTTTCGGGATGCCGCCATAGGCCGCACAGGTGCCGACCGCGACGATCGCGGCGGCACCTTTGGCGGTGTCGAGCAGCATGTCCTTATTGTCGATGCCGGCGATGGTCGAGAACCCCGGATTGCCGAGCGGGATCGAGCCGTCGACGATCAGCAGGTACTTGCCGTCGTGCTCCTTCATGGCTTCCTCGCGCGCGTGCTCGGCGGCGTCCCCGGATGCGGCCTGCAAGGTGTGGTGATAATCGAGCGAGATGATGTCGAATATCAGCCCCTCCAGTGACGGCGAATGGGAGCGCGTCAGTGACTCGGTGCAACCGGTGCATTCCTGAAACGAAAGCCAGATGACCGATTGCCGTTTCACCTTGGAGAGTGCCTCGGCGATGGCGGGTGCCATCGAAACCGGAAGCGCCATGGTGGTCGCGAGTCCGGCACAGAACTTGAGAAAGGTCCGGCGACTGACCCCGCGTTGCAGCAGGACTTCGCCGAGTGTTTCAGTGGGTTTAGACATATCGATCAGTTCCTCGTAGTGACCGAGAGATTGGCTTCATTCAGGTGTGTACCGAGCCGCTCCGCCGCGACGCGCATGTCGTCGGGATGGCTCTTGAGGATCGCCGGGATCGCGCCGACCTCCAGATACTCGGCGACGATGTTGTCCGCGCTGGTGCGGTGGCGTATCCACCACACGCCGGCGTAGGCGGTTTCCCAGACCTCGCTGGGGCCGGAGACTTCGAGCGTCGCGCGCACCTCGCCGGTGCCGAGCAGGGTTTGGAGCGCTTCGAAATCGGCACGGGTGAGTGGGAGTCCGCGCAGGTCGATCAACTGGTTTTCGGCTTGGTCCAGATAGCGCGTAAGGGCCTGCTCGAGTTCGCGCGCGAGGGCATCGACCATCGCGCTTGGTCCCTCGGGGTCTGCGTATCCGCTGTCGATCCGGATCGGAATGTCGCCGAGGCCGCTCATGTCCGCCATTGTCCCAGCAGTGAGCGGACCTCGTCACAAGCGGCGGCGACCGCCGCGGCAACCGGCGGGGTGAGGTCATCCCCCCAGTCGAGCGTGTGTGGTTGAATGCCGATCAGCGCACGGCGTGCCGGCAGGCGGCCTTCGAGGCGGGCGATGGTGAGGACGTCTTCCAGCCCGACTTCATGCACGCTGCGCCGGCCACCGCGACCGATAAAGGCATCCATCGCGCCGTCGCAGAACACGCGCACAGTCCCGGGCTCGGCACTCAGCTCCGCGGTGTCGACCACGATCAGGTGTTCGGCGTCGCCGACCGGGCCGGCCAGCGTGAAGCTCAGGGTGCCGCCATCGAGGCACTCGATTTCGGGGTGATCCACGTGTTCGTCGGCGAGGATCTGAACCACGCGGATACCGGCGCCTTCGTCGGAAAGCAGGGTATTTCCGATACCCAGAATCAGGGTCTTTGGCATAGTCAGCCTTTCGGTTCACGAGGTTGATCGGTTCCGTCCCCCGCGAACTTTCTGCTCCATTCAATTGTTTGTTTCAATTACGGTAGACTTCCGGGGCGCCTGACAAGTTGACATTAATCAACAAAAACGTGGGTGATCTGGGACAAGATCGAACCCATGTGACCGCGGTCCGATGTTGACGCGCTTCGGCGGCGCCGCCGAGTTGTATAAGCACCCAATATGATTGAGGATTTCGACCTATGTGCCTGGCAATCCCGATGCGGATTCAAGCAATCGATGGTTTTACCGCGCGCTGCGAGGCCAAGGGGGTCCACCGCGAGGTGAGCCTGTTCATGTTGCAGGACGAGGTCACGGAAATCGGCGACTACGTGATGGTTCATGTCGGTTACGCGATCCAGAAGATGACGCCGGACCAAGCGCGTTCGGCTTGGGAGTTGTACGACGAGATCCTGGCGCACGAGGCCGCGACCGGCGATGCATGAGCTTTCGATCTGCCAGGCGATTGTGGCGCAGGTTGAGCGCATCGCGGCCGAGCGAGGCGCACGCGCGGTCGGGGTGGTCAAGGTTTTGATCGGGCCGCTGGCTGGGGTCGAACCGGCCTTGCTCGCCCATGCCTTCCCGCTCGCCTGCGCCGGCACCCGCGCCGCCGACGCCGTGCTCGCACTGGAGGTGGCCCCGATCAAGGTGCGTTGTCGCAGCTGTGGGGCCGAGACCGAGGCGCGGATCAACCAACTCGTATGCGGCGCCTGTGGCGACTGGAACACCCAAATCCTGAGTGGCGACGAACTCCTGCTCGCAAGCGTCGAACTCGAACTGCAAGAGGTAACCGAGGATGTGTGACACCTGTGGTTGTAACATCACGCCGGGCAATGAACACCTGGTGCGGGCCGACGGCAAACTCGCCCAAACCGCGGACGGCAAGGCGGCTGTGACGGTGTTGCAGAGTTTGCTGCACGAAAACGATCATCAGGCCGCGCATAATCGCGCCCATTTCGACAGTCGCGGGGTACTCGCGATCAATCTGATGTCCTCGCCCGGTTCGGGCAAGACCGCGTTGCTCGAAGCGACCATCGACGCGCTCGGTGACGCCCTGAAGATCGCCGTGATCGAAGGCGATCTGGAGACCGAAAACGACGCCGAGCGGGTTCGCGCGAAGGGCGTGCCGGCGGTGCAGATCGTGACCGGAACGGCCTGTCACCTCGACGCGCATATGGTGCACGACGCGTTACATCATCTCGCGTTGGACGGGATTGACCTGGTCTTTATCGAGAACGTCGGCAATCTCGTTTGTCCGGCGAGTTTTGATCTTGGCCATCATCGCAACGTGACCCTGTTGTCGGTCACCGAGGGGGATGACAAGCCGGCGAAATATCCGGTGATGTTTCGCGCCGCTGATCTGCTGCTGCTGACCAAGTGCGATCTGCTCGCGGTGCTCGACGATTTCGACCCGGCGAAAGCGGAGCGCCATCTGCGCGAACTCGCGAACCCGGCACCGGTATTGCGGCTGTCCGCGCGCAAGGGTGCCGGGCTTGCGCCCTGGCTCGATTGGCTGCGCGATGAGCTTGCGGCGCAGCGGCATCGACTCGAACACGGTATGACGGCGCGCTCGGCGGTGCAGCCGGAGGGCGCGCGGCTGCATGGGGTTGACCCGCAGCATCATCACCACCCCGAGCACGCGCACGATGGGCATGCGCATGCCGTGCCGCATCCCCATGCCTAGCCCGCCGTGACGACGTGCGCCAAACAGTGGCTGGAGCGGATTCGAGCGCTGCCGCTGCCGGACCGCGTCAAGATCATGAACGTTTGCGGCGGGCACGAGCGCTCGATCACCCTGGCGGGTTTGCGCGGGGCGCTGCCACCACAGATCGAGTTGATTCCCGGTCCTGGTTGCCCGGTTTGTGTGTGCCCGGAAGAAGATGTCTTTCAAGCGATTCAGCTTGCCTTGCACGAGGCGGTGATTCTCGTTGCCTTCGGCGATATGTTGCGGGTGCCGGTGAATGGGCCGAAACGGGATCCGCGCTCGCTGGTCGAGGCCAGCGCGGCCGGCGCGGAGGTTCGGCCGGTGGCCTCGCCGACCGAAGCGGTAAAGCTCGCGCGCGAGCACCCGTCGCGCAAGGTGGTGTTCTTCGCTGCCGGTTTCGAGACTACCGCTGCGCCGGTGGCGGCGATGTTGGCGCAGGGCGTGCCGGAGAATCTTCACGTCCTGTTATCCGGGCGCAAGACCTGGCCAGCGGTGAAAATGCTGCTGGCCTCGGAACAGCCGGGGTTCGATTGTCTGATTGCGCCGGGCCATGTGGCGACCGTGATGGGGCCGGGCGAGTGGCAGTTCGTCGTGGAGGAGCACCGCATGCCTGCCGCGGTTGCTGGCTTTACGCCGGAGAGTCTGCTCGCGGCCACGTACTCGGTGTTGCGGCAGTTGATCGAGCAGCGCCCGTTTCTCGACAACTGTTACCCGGAGGTGGTGCGCGACGGTGGAAACCCGGCCGCGCAACGTCAGCTCGATCAGGTGTTCGAGGTCTACGACGCCAATTGGCGCGGGATCGGTACGATCCCCGCGTCCGGCTACGCGCTACGGCCGGCGCTGGCGGCGCACGACGCGCACCGCACGTTTCCCAGCTACGAGACGACCGCGCGCAAACGCGCCGGCGAGATGCCGCCCGGTTGCGACTGCGCCCGGGTGGTGCTCGGCAAGATCTATCCCAACGAGTGTCTGCTGTTCGGGCGCGCCTGCACGCCGCGTAACCCGATCGGGCCGTGCATGGTCTCCGACGAAGGGGCGTGCCGGATCTGGTGGTCGAGCGGCATCCGTGAGCCGAAGGTGGCGTGAGGGTAGCGGCACCCCGGTGCGCGTCACTTCACTCGATACGCGCTACGAACCCGATTACTCCGGGCATCCTGCCCTCCGCCCTGCGGGCCGGCTTGCCGCCGTTCAATTCGCTCCTGCGAATTAGTACTCCGGGCATCCTGCCCTCCGCCCTGCGGGCCGGCTTGCCGCCGTTCAATTCG
>CAZUJU010000072.1:0-12140 GCA_964620675.1 uncultured Thiotrichales bacterium
CGCAGTTCGCGTCCGACGTGACGACTCGCAGCAAGCCATGAAATCGCTTCGGCCAACGCGCGGCGCGCCGGGCGTGGCTGGTAACCGAGTTCCGTCGCCGCGCGCGCATGGTGGTACCAGTAGTAACGTCCGACCATCGCGGCTTGGGTACGATTGCTGAGCGGAGGGCGATGCATCGCGCGCGCACGAATCTCCTCGGCGGTCGCGGCCAGGTAACTGAGGCCATGGGTGAGTTGCAGGCGCGGGGGTTCGACCCCGGCGAGCTCAGCGACCACTGCGTGAAATTCAGCCCAGGTAAGGTTTTCGCTGCCGAGGATATACGCTGACCCAGGAGTGCCATGTTGTGCTGCGAGCCAGTGTCCGGCTGCGACGTCGGCGGTGGCGACGATGTTGCACCCGCCCGGATAGCTGAGGCGGAAGGGATCGGCGAGGTAGGCGATGATGTGCCCGTTGCTCGGTCCCAGCGCCGTGCCATATGGACCCACGGAGACGGTCGGGCAAACCGCGATGACGTCGAGTCCGAGCGCGGCGCCGAACGCGAGTGCTAGCCGATGTTGGCGGAGCTTGGCGTGAACGTAGGCATTTTCGCCCTGCATGGCGAGCGGCGCTTGTTCATCCAGGACCTCTTGCGTGGCGGAATGTCCGAATACCACCGAGGATGAGGTGACGATCACGCGTGCGACCTTGGCCGCGTGCGCCGCCCGCAACAGGTTCTCGGTGCCACGGGAGGCTGCGGCTTCGAGATCGGCGTGGCGGCGAGTTTCATAGCTGAAATGCATCGCGGTGTGAAAAATCAACTCGCAACCGGAGGCGGCGGCGCAGAGGGCGTCCGGGTCGGTGGCGACGTCGGCGCGACATAATTCGACCTCCAGTCCGTCGAGCGCGATGGTGTCGCTGGTGGCACGCACCAGTCCACGTACAGCTACGCCATGCGCGAGTAATTCGCGCACGAGGTTTCCGCCGATCAAGCCGTTGGCGCCGGTTACCAATGCCCTCATGACGGGCCTCGCGTGCCGTCGGCGAGGTCGCGAGCGACCGCGTCGCTCAGGCCCCGCAGAAACTCACCAATGACATTGCCCATGTGGTTGAGCGCGAGATTCACGGTGTCGCTGGCGGAGTCGACCGAAGGCGCGCCGACGAAATGTCTAAAGCCGTCGTCATCGGTCATCGGTGGCGAGTCAGGTCTTGCGCCAGGTGTGACGGCGGCATTGCCCAGTTGCATGAGCAGCGGTTCGTAACGCTCCGCGAAACCGAGCGCCCATTGTTCGAGCGCCGCGCCCGGAAGCGGTTCGGTCGTGAGTGAATCGCGCGCCGGCTGCCAGGGGCGCCCGATTCGAATTTCGCGACCTTCCACCAGTGCCTCAAAATTCGCGATGGTACGCTGGAAAAAGGTCTCATAGGCGTGCGTGACCAAGGCCCGTTTGAGGTCAGGCATCAGGTTCAGATCGATCGCTTGCCAGAATGGCGGTAATGTGAATTGCTGTTTGCCAACGATACGCACGCGGGTGCCGTGCGCGCTGCGACAAAAATACACGACGCCATCGTCATGGGTGGCGGAATTGTTTTCGCTCTTGATGGTCTTCCAGTACATCCGCTGCTGGTCGTCGCCGTAGTCGCAAATCTCGATCTTGCTGACGTCGATCGGCTGGCCCTGATACAGCACCAGATAATTGGGTTGCGGCAAATAGAGGTTGCGCTCGGCCTGATGCAAGACACGGCCCTCGCGGTCGCGAAGGGTTGGAATGACGACACCGCCAATATAGTCGTTCATGAATTGAATCGTGCGCGCCACATCGACGCGGGCAATGAAGGCTTCGAACGGGATCGCGAGTTCGCGCTCGAAGCGGAACACCGTGGCGCCGTCGATCTCGCGCCAACACAGGTTTGGCGTCGCGGGTGCGGTTTCGCCAAGCAAGGTTTCGAGTTGGTCGAGTTCGGGGCGGATCGCAGCGTACTCGCACGCCTCGAACGCGCTGGGATCGAATCCCAGTGGTACCTGAATTGGTCGCAGCGCATCCTTGTCGTACAGCACCCGATACGCGTTCAGCCAATCACCGATCGCACCGATGGCGTAGTTGGCGAACGTTAACAGCGCCGCTGCGCTCGGGTTTTCGTCGGTCGCAGAAAAAAACTGACTGAGTGGCGGATTCATGCGCGCATCAAGGACCCGTTTTGGCGGAAACAATTCGGGATCGAGGCGTTGCAGCCACGGCGTGACCAGGCGGTGTGCGACCGGCAGGCGTTCCCGCCTGCGGTGCGAATCCAGCACCACCGGGGACGGGTTTTTCCAGCCCGCATAAGGGGCGAGATTGCCCTTGATCGCGTAGGCCGCGGGGAGGCCGTGGCGGCGAAAAACCGTGGCGCAGAGCGGCGAACAGTAGGGGTCGAGACCCATTTTCAGCGCCCCAATGAAATCCACCAGCGCGAGATGGCGCCCGGCGAGAATGCAGTTGGTCGTCAGTGGGCAGGGGTCGCGTCCGCCGCCGCTGCCGTGGGCGCTGATCACCGCATCGATCAGCGCGAAGTCGACCGGTGTAACCGCCAACAATTCGGCGATTGCGTCGCCGGACGCGAGTCGTTGCCGGTAGTAGTAATCCTTGTCGGCCAACGGCAGTGCACCGAGCAGACCGTGCAACCCTAGCGCGTAGCCTTCGCGCTCGTCGGTCTTGTTGCTGGCAAAGGAGATGCGAAAGGCGGCGTCGCGCCAGGCGGCGGCAAGGTCGCTGCCCCGTAGGGCATCACCCTCGGCAAATCCGCCCGGCACCCGATCCTGGCCAAGATCGAGCACGTCATATTCGGCGCCACCGGCGGTGACGTAACGGTAACCGATTAAGTCCGCCAGTACCGCCACCTCGCGGTTTTCCGCCCAGAAATAGGCGCTGTCGGCACTCGCACCGACGTTGACCGCGGTGTAACCGCGCTGGTGCAAGCGCTCGATCAGGTGCTCGACGAGACGCGGGTCGGTCGCCGTCGGCGAATCGGCCGCGAAGGCTTCGAGGTCAGGCTTGATCACGATCGTGAACGCAGCAGACGCGAGTTCCGAACGTATTCGCGCCGATTCCAGGCAGTCCCAAAAATCCGCGCGTTCGAGCGTGGTATCGAGGCGCTCGGTCGCGGTCAGCGCCGGGTCATCGACGATGAACACCCGCTCCTGCATCGCGCTCAAGCCGCAATCCCTGCGTTACCGGCAGCCAATGTGGTGGCGCCGGCGGGCGTCGCGGCGGTACCGCAAGGCGTACAACGTGTCCCTGCGACAATCGAAACCTGCGGCGGCGCCTTCAGCGGGTCGCACGGCGTGGTTTTCGCCGACGGATCGATTGGTTTGATCATGTCGAAGTTGTAGCACAAGACGCCGTGCGTTGCTCCCGGTGGCAAACGCAGGCCAGGCTGGTTTTGCGACGCGCCCGACGGGGCTTAAGGGGCCGGACCCGGGGGAGCGGTCAACGCGCAGAAAAAAGCGCGCTGCGCCGCTGGACATTTCACGGGTGACTGCGCAAAATACCGCCCCTTCCAGCCTGCGCTGGAACGTGTCGGAGTGTAGCTCAGCTTGGTAGAGCACTGCTTTCGGGAAGCAGGGGTCGGAGGTTCGAATCCTCTCACTCCGACCAATCATTTCAAACAGTTACTGTTTTCCCTCCGCTGACCCATTTCAACGTGTGACCAGGTTGTGACTGGACGACGTTCAGCACACTCACCCCTATCAGCCGGCTTCCCAGTTCGATGTGAGCGCTGTCCACGGTCATCGTGATCACGCTGCGTCCGAGCCTGTCTGTCGCTTCCGGCAGTGGATCGGTTACCGTCACGAGCCAAGTCGCGCAGGCATTGCCGCCTCCGCGCAGGCATACTTGGGTAAATTCAGACTTCCTGATCCCGCGCTCAGTGGCATTGGCATCCATGTAGGTTGGGCTGACGAAGGAAGCCCAACCTACATGGATGGTGCCATCACCAATCCCGAATATCGGCTCCAGAAGCCGGAGGGGCTCAGGAAATCTGAGCTTAGGGTGCGCGCACGACAGAAGCGGGGCATCGTCGGCCTGGCCTCAAAACCGCGCCTTCACTCCGAACGAAATCAGCATCGGCAACTGACGAATTTCCTCCCGGCTCGCATAGTCCGCGCTGTAGTCGTAGCCGGCGACGTTGTTCTGGTCGTAGGCGTTGATGAGTTCGACGTAGGCGCCAAGGTCGATGCCCTTGACGTCGAATGCGCGGTCGGCGCGCAGGTCGAGGCGGTGGTAGGCGGGCAGGCGTTCGCCGTTGATGGGTCCGTAAACCGGGCGGAAACGGCCGGGACGCTCGGGGTCTGGGGTGCCATCGGTGATGTCGGTGTAGGGCGCGCCGGAGTGGTACCACCACTTGGCGCCGAAGCGCCAGCGTGCGTTGAGTGTGTACTCGCCAGTCCCCCGGCACCCCATCACGGTGCGCGCGCACTTGCCGGATTTGATCGGGATTCCCCTTCGCGAGGTTTTTCGGAGTGGTCGATCGGCCAGCGCACGACGATCCGCGCGCCGCCGAGTTCGGAGGTTTCGCAGCGCACCGTACCGCCGTGTCGCTCGGCGATGCGCCGGACGATGGCCAGCCCGAGGCCGGTGCCGCTGGCGTCGCGGTCGCGGCCCGCGTCCACGCGGTAGAAGGGGCGGAACACCGCCTCGTGTTCGGCTTCCGGGATGCCTGGACCGTCGTCCGTGACGGTGAGCCGCAGGAAACCCGCATCGGCGGAGGCGACCACGTAAACGCGTTGCCGGGCGTGGCGCACCGCGTTGGCGAGCAGGTTGTTGATGAGTTTGTCCATGGCCCGCACGTCCATCGCGACACGCGCCGGCGCGTCGCGGTCGTCGACGTCGATGCGCAAGCGCGGCTGGAACGCCCGGAATTCCCCGACGCGCCGGCGCAGCCAGTCCGCGAAGGCGACCGGCGCGCGCTTCAACGCGAGGTCTGGTCGGTCGTAGCGGGCGTGGGTCAGCAGCTCGCCGATCAGCGCTTCCAGTTCGCCGAGGTCGTTGTCGATGCTGTCGAGGTAGCGCTCGCGATCGGTTTCCGTGGGATCTTCGCGCAGCATCTCCAGCGCGAAGCGCAGGCGCGCGACCGGCGTCTTGAACTCGTGCGAGACGGCGTGGGTGAGTTCCTTCTGTCCCTCGATCGAGCGCTGGATGCCGTCGGCCATGGCGTTGAACGTGGTCGAGAGCAGGTGGAGTGTGGAACGTTTCGGCAGGGCGCTGCGCACGGCGAGGTCACCCTGGCCGAAGGTGGCCGCCGTGCGATTCAGGCGTTTGAGATCGCGCCACAGCGGGCGCAACCAGAGCAGGACGGCGAGCGCGAGCACCGCCGCCGGCAACGTCGCGAAGGCGATCTTCACGCGTTGGGTGAGCGCATGGTCGTCGAGCGGGCCGGCGACCAGCACCCAGTCCTTGCCGCCGAGCTTGCCGTAATAGAGTTCGCGGCCGGGCGCGAGATCGACGCTCACCAGCAAGCCGCGCTCCAGATCGGCGCGCTGGGACTCGCTCAGCTCGACCTCGCCTGCGCGCTTGAAGGCCAGCGGAAAGCCGAAGTGCGGCGCCAGGTCGCGCAGACCGTCCTGGGGATTATCGTAGCCACTCAAATATTCGCGAATCAGGTAGGCGGTGCCGTTGGCGTCGCGGTGCGCCTCCTCGCGCTGGGTCTCGGTGAAGGCGATGTGCAGCGCGTAGTCGCTGTCGGCGACGCGCCGCCAAAGGTGCGGGGTCGGATCGGGGACGTAGGCCTGGCCGGTGTCCCGCAGGCGATCTTGAACGCGGTCGCTCAGGTCCGGAGAATCCAGGCGCGCGAGCTTCAGTTCCCGACCAAAGTGGGTCGCCAGTTCCTCGACGCGCGCCGGCCATTGATCCGGTGGTAGTGCTTTCAGGTCGCGTTCGAGTAGGTGGAACGTCCCGGCGTACTGCTCGTCAACAACTTTCTCCACCCAGTGGTTGAAGAGCCCGGTCAGCGGGCTCGAGGGCAGCAGGAGCAGCGCAACCAGCGGCAGTACCACCCACAAGTAGAGGTGAAAGAAGACGCGGATCATGGCGTTGGTCCCGCGAAGAGGTAACCCGCGTTGCGCACGGTCTTGATGCGGCGCGGCTCGTTGGGGTCGTCGCCGAGTTTTTTGCGCAGGCGCGAGATGCGTAGGTCGATGGAGCGATCGGTGCCGTCGTAGCCGATGCCGCGCACGCCGCGCAGGATGTCTTCGCGGGAGAGCACGCTGCCGGCGTGGCTTGCGAGCAGCCATAACAGGTCGAACTCGGCGGTGGTCAGGCCGATCGGCGCGCCATGGAGGTGCGCCTCGCGGGTGTGGGTGTCGATGACGAAGCCGTCGATGTCGACCCGGGTTGGCGTGTGGCTGTTACGTTCGCCGTTGGTCCGGCGCATCACGGCGCGGATGCGCGCGAGCAGCAGGCGCGGTTGCACCGGCTTGCAGATGTAGTCGTCGGCACCGAGTTCGAGGCCGAGCAGTTCGTCGAGGTCCTCGTCGCGGGCTGTGAGCATCAACACCGGGCCGTCGTAGGCGGGGCGGATCTCGCGGCAGACCGCGAAGCCGTCCTTGCCGGGCAGCATGATGTCGAGGATCACCAGGTCCGGCCGTTCGGCGAGGATGCGCGCGCCGGCGCGGTCACCGCGACCTTCGATACCGACCTCGAACCCGCTCTTTTCGAGGTACTCGCGGACCAGCGCGGCGAGCTTGGCGTCGTCCTCGACCAGCAGAATGGTCGGCGCGGCGTCGGGTTCGGTGTTCACTCTGGGTTCTCCGCACCGGCTTTTCGGAATGGCATGCCAGAGTACCGCAGGGTCTCGCCCTGGTCGCCGTGCGACACGTGCACGGTTTCTCCCCGGCCACGGCCGAGTCCGCGGATGAGGGCGGCGTCGTCGGCGATGGGCTCCAGCGCGAGCGCGGCGGTGCCGCCTTCGCCCTCGACTTTGGCGAGCAGGAAGCCGTCCTGGACCTTCAGCTCGACGCCCGACCTGACGAGCTTCTCAGCGAGGACTCGGTCCTTGCCGGCGTAACGCCAGCGGCCGAGCCGCGCCAGCCAGCTCGCGGGAATCGGCACGGGTTCGATGCGCTCGGCGGCGAGATAGAACCCGCCCGTGTCGCGCGCCAGCAACACCTCGCGACCGGCGATCGTCGCGCGGGTCAAGGCGTAGCGCCCGAGCTTGCCGAGGTCGATCGGGATCAGCCCGAACAGTCGGTACTCAAGCCCGCGGTAACCGTCGTCGCTCGGCTTCAGATTCAGACGCTGTCCTCCGACCTCGGCGGTGAGACGCCCGCCCCGGTCGCGCGCAGTGAGAAAGCCCAGTTCGCTGGCGTAATGACCAGGAAACGCCGCGCTCGGCGCCGGCGGGTGGCGGATGCTGTGCTCCGCAGTCGTGGCCGCGGCGCCGGTTTTCGCCTCCAGGAACAGCGCAAGTGCCTTGCCTGCGATCTCCATCGCCGGCTCCAGCGCGCTCGCGGTGTTCGAGAGGATGGCAACGGCCAGCTTGTGCTCGGGCAGCAGCATCAGCACGGCGCGGTGGTTGATCGTGCCGCCGTCGTGCATCAGCACCGGTCCCGCGCCGTGCACCGCCTCCGGCGCGTAGTGCCAGGCGAGGCCGACGCGCAGGTCCACGTCCAGCGCGTTCTCCGCGTTTTGTGGGCGCTGCATCTCGGCGACGCTCGCGGCGTCGAGCACGCGCGTCTCGCTGAGCCGACCGTCGGCGAACCACATCTTCGCAAATTGCAGCAGCTCCGGCGCCGAGGTGTTCAGTCCGCCTGCGGGGACGTCGCGCAGGGCGGGTTCGAGCGCGGGCTTGCCGCGCGCGTCATAGGCTTCGGTGCCCGCGGGTGACCCCGGCACGAATTCGGCAGTCCGCATCGCCAACGGCGTCAGCAGGTGCTCATGCAGGTATGTGGCGTAAGGCAGCCCCGAGGCGCGCTCGATGGCGACGCCGAGCAGGTCGAAGCCGAGGTTGGAGTAGGCGTGCACGGTGGCGGGCGGGTAGGCGACGAACGCCTCCCGTAGGGCCTCGATCACCGCCGCGAAGGGCGCGGGGTGCTCGGTCCACATCCCCTCGATGAGGTCGCCTGGCAGGCCGGCGTGGTGGGTCATCAGCAGCCGCGGTGTGATCGGCGGCGCGTCCGCGAAACGCGAACGGATCAAAAACTCCGGCAGTATCGCAGTGAGCGGCGCGTCGATGTTCAGTCGGCCCGCCGCGGCGAGCTGCATGACCGCGGCGGCGGTGAACAGCTTGGAGATCGAGCCGGCGCGGTAGCGTGTGCTGGCCGTCGCGGGCGCCTCGGCCGCCTTGTCGGCGAAACCAAATCCCTCGGCCCAGGCGATACGCTGGTCGTCGAGCACGGCGATCGATAGGCCGACGATGCGGTGCTTGGCCATGCGCTCGCGGATGTACCAATCGAGGTAGGCACGGGCGTAGCTGTCGTCGCCGCGGGCGAGCCCAGTCGGTTTGACCGGCGCCGTGGTGCAGCCCGGCAACGCCAGCCCGGAAAACCACGCCGCAAGCAACGGACCAGCCAGGTGCCACTTTTTTCGCATCGAATCTTTCATTCGTCCGCTCGGCTCAAGCTGTCAATGCGAACATGCTAACGGCCGAGCGGCGGCGCTTCCATGTTGCGGAGGTGTCGGGGTGTATCGCTTTGTATCCAGCGGATCCTTGCGCGCTGGAGGCGGCGTCCCTGCGCCCGCGGCATGAGTGAATCCATTCACGTCACATCGAGACCTGCATTGAATGCGGTGGGCCGGTGAAGGTGATTGCCTGCATCGAAGACCCGGCGGTGATTCAAAAGATACTCACCCACCTCGACGAGCAAGAACCCCGCCGGCGGACGGGTCGGTTGCCGCAAGGCCCGGCGCCGCTGGCTGGCCGGTTCGGTTGACGCCATCAAATCGTCTTCGCTCAACCCCAGGTGCCGTTACCCGGAGGGCACGACCGGGCATAAGTCCCTTCATCTCCTGTGAATGATCGGTCGACCATTGAGGAAAAGGGGGTTTATTCTTCTATACGCACGCGACGCGTGATCGTCGCAACGTTGTCGCACTTTCGTTCCAAGCGCCCGGACCGTGAAAGGAGCCCGCCATGCCCACCGATTCGCGCCGATTCGGCGCCCAGTTCAAATCCCTGCTCGCCGATCGCGCCTTCGTTGACGAATTGCGCGAGCGCGCCGCTCCGCGCGGCGGCGCCGCGCCCAAGCCCGAGGGACTCGACGAAGCGACGCTCGATCGGGCCGATCGCCTGCTCGGCTCGCGCCGCCGCGCACCTGTCCTCTTCGAGCCCCTTCCCGGCGCCCCGGCGCCCGAGCCGTCCTCAGCCCGCGAGGAAGCGATCGTCTTGCGCTGGGGGCGGCCGTCGTTGCTCGTGCGCAACGGAACGTTCGAGCACGCCGAAAGCCCGACGTGGCGCGCGATGCTGGAAGGCACCCGCGGGCGCATTGAACAGGCCATCGCCCGCGTCGGCCGCGTCGAGTTGCTCGATCACTTGACGATGGAGTGGGCGGGCACGGGCTGGATCGTCGACCGCGTCCACGGGCGCACGATCGTCGTCACGAATCGCCACGTGGCGGAGCTATTCGTCCGAACCGGCGGCGCGGATGGGCCGCACTTCGCGCGCAACTTTCTCGGCGGCGCGATCGGCGCGCAGATCGACTTCCGCGAGGAGTACGACGTTGACCTGACCTTCGAGGTGCGCGTCGAGCGCGCGCTCTACCTGGCGGGGCCGAACGAGCCCGACATCGCCCTGCTCGAGCTGGCTTCCGACGTGGCGCTGCCCGACCCGATCGAGTTGGAATCGGGCGAGGTTCAGGACCGCCAGACAATCGGCGTGATCGGCTACCCGGCGCACGATAGCCGCAACGGCCACGCGGACATGGAGCGCTACTTCGGCGATACTTTCGACGTCAAGCGCTTCGCCCCCGGCCGCGTTAGCTTCCGCGCCGCCGGCCAGCATTACTTCGTCCACGACTGCACGACGCTCGGCGGCAACTCGGGCTCTGCGGCGATTGACCTTGATACGGGCAAAGCGGTTGGCCTGCACTTCGCCGGCATCTACCTGCAGGGCAACTTCGCGGTGAAGACGGCGTCGATCCTTCAGGCGCTCGCCGAGGTGCGGCCGCTGGTTCCGGTTCCCGCACCGCCGCCTTCGCCGGCCGAGCCCGCCGAGCCCGCCGAGCCGCCCCCGCCGCCCGCCGTACGCGTCGAGGCCGACGGCCGCAGCCGCGCCGACTCGTTCGGCGACCGCGACGGTTACCGCGAAGATTTCTTGGGCGACGGCGAGCGCTCAGTCCCGCTGCCGGCGCTCGGGCGCTGGGCGGCCGACGCCGCGCCAGCCGCCGACGCTCTGGACACGGCGCCGCATGTAGCCCGCTATCGCCACTTCTCCGTCGCCGTCAGCCGCTCGCGCCGCCAGGCGCTTTTTGCGGCGGTGAACATCGACGGCCGCGAACTGCGCCGCGTTCCGCGCCGCGAGCGATGGCTAATCGACGAACGCTTCGCCGACGCGCACCAGCTCGGCAATGAAATCTACAAGAACAACGATATCGACCGCGGCCACCTCGTGCGGCGCCTCGACCCGGTCTGGGGATCGCTTGAGGAGGCCACCCAGGCGAACGCCGACACATTCCACTACGTCAATTCCGCTCCGCAACATAAGAACCTGAATCAGCGCGAGTGGAACGACCTCGAGGACTACATTCTCGACAACACCGACGCGCACAACCTGCGCGTGTCGGTTTTCACTGGGCCGGTCATGCGCGAGGACGACCGCTCGTACCGCGACTTGGTCCAGCTCCCGCTGGAGTTCTGGAAAGTTGCCGTGCTCGTCCACGAAAGCAACGGCGAGCTGGCCGCGGCTGGTTACGTGCTCAGCCAAGGCGAGATGATCAAGAACATCACGGAGGCAGCGTTCGTCTTCGGCGAATTTCGGACCTACCAGGTTCCGATCTCGCTGATCGAGGCGACGACCGGACTCGATTTCGGCCGCCTGCGCGACCACGACCCGCTCCGACCGTCGGAGACCCTCGAAGGCCTGCGCCGGCCTCGCGTCGTCCACATCGGCGGCGCGACAGACCTCGTCTTTTAGGCGCTTGCAGCGAAGCCCAGGACCGGCTCGCACCCATAGCTATTAGTCTTGAACAATCAATGGCGTCTGGAACGGTGCGTGCCTGACCCAGCTGTTCTTCAACACCCCGATAGGGCGGGGCTTCGCGGCACACCGCAGGGCACCCCCATCTTGCCGCTGCTATCGAATCGGTACATGCGGCGATTTCTACTCGGATGGAAGCGACCGGGTTCGGCCTCTGGCTCACGAGACTTCTATGCCGCCCGCAAAAGGAATTCGACCTTCACGGCCTCAAACGGAAAGACGATCTGGCCGTCCTTTGTGCGGTTAAGTACACCAGCGTTTAGCAGCGCTGTTACGTCGCCGTGAACAGCCTTCACGTCTCGGCCAACGCGACGGGCAGCCTCACGAATCGACATTGGACCGGCCCCACACAATGCCTTCAGTAGCGCCCACCGCTTTTCGGTAAGTACCTTCCAGAGCAGTTCAGGAGTGGCAAAGCTAATACGGGCGGACCGTTGCGGTTTTCCCGTTTTCCAGGCTTGGGTAAAGTCCGCCATTGCGTCGGAGGGCGAGCGAACGTCAAGAGTCACGGTTTTCATCGTTCCACCTCTCAATGTCACGTTGGAAGTCGGCAATCAATTTCTCCGGGGTCGTGAAGGTGTAGGCGCTTTCAATTCCGCCAACATGTCGATGGTCGCCTTTCCCGACCTCATTGTCGTAACGGAGAACGCATTCGCTACGAACTACATAGGCGAGCCGATACTTGAAGCCATGGACTGATCCCTCCACGGGTTGGGGCAACCGCCATAGCACGAGTTCAGCAAACGCAGACTCTGAGTATGGGATACGAGTCGAGACGAGTTGCATGGCTTTCATGTTGGAGATATTGACAACGCCCCAGTGTGTTGTCAATATCTCCAACGATGTGGGGCGGGATCAAGAGGCCGAACGTCAAAGCTCAGCCGCGCGCAAAGCGCGTCGGCTGCGGCGCATTGTGTACGCCCGACATGGGCATGAACTGATGGGGTCGCCAATTGCAGTGCCTTACAAATCTGCGGCAAGGCGATTGTCGGCCCAGCCAA
>CAZUJU010000073.1:0-11867 GCA_964620675.1 uncultured Thiotrichales bacterium
TTAACGCGAGACGCTTGCAGCAGGGTTTCGGCGCAGACTCCATACGCGCCCGATTTGCCAAACGGCGTCCAATTACGGACCTGGCGTCGATCAGTGCTCCGCAAGCAACTTCGAGACCGCCGCCCTACTGGCCCGCTGCATGGGTTTGCCGTCAATCGGACTCGGCGGCGCGACCCGCAGCCCGTCGACCGGGAACACGAGAAGTTCAACTGGAAACTCGCGCCATTCAAAGGTAAACCCCGGAATACCCCCCGGATTTAGCCGATTTTGCCTACGGTCGATCGCCTCATAGCGAACGCCGCGATTAATCAACTCGATCGCGACCGATTCGGTGTCATCACTGAACAAATGCAACTGAATCGACGCAAATCGACCCGCCGTACCCTTCAGCACACTTCCGACCAAATGCGGCTCGAAGGGGCTCAACGCCACCATGATATCGAGTGCCCGCTCGCGCAAGTCCCGCAACAGGATACTGTCGGCTGCCGTGGCGAACAGTCGCTGTCGCTCGATCAATGCCGCTTCGATCTCGACGTTGTTAGGCAGGTCGTGAACCTGGGTCAAACCAAGACGCGCGCACGCCTTAAGTTTGGCGTGCTGATAATCCCCTACCCCTTCATCAGCAATGATTCGCGCAGTTTCCTCGGCGATCGTGCGACGAAGTCGATGATTCGAGGGCCTTTTGGACATACTCGCTGTTCCGTGGACCACGACCGCGTTTACGAATTTTGGGGCACATGGCAAATCGATTCAAAAAATCTGCTCGGGGACTTCCAGACGCCGCGCAGGGGCGACGTAGATGCTCGGTTCGGAAAACGTCGAACTCGATGCCGACGAGGGAGCGCCGATGCGCGGCAGGCGACTTTCGCGCAAGGTCTCGAATACGCCGCCATAGGAGCCATCCGGTAGCCGTAATCCGGTCTTGGAATCGATACGCACGGTCACCAGCCCCTTCGGTGCCTTCCAGGGACGCTCCGGCTTGTTCTGCAAGGCCACCCGCATATAGTCAACCCAGGTTGGCGCCGCCAGATGCCCCCCGGTTTCCTTATCACCGAGCGGACGGAGTTGATCGTAGCCGATCCAAACGGTGGTCACCACGTCTCGGGTGAATCCGGAAAACCAGACGTCCATATTCGCATTCGTGGTGCCGGTTTTCCCCGCAATGTCTTTCCGTTTCAATGCCTTGGCAGCATCGCCCGTACCCGTTCGAACCACGTCCTGCATCATGCTGACCATCTGGAAGGCATTCCAGTCATCAATCACCCGTTCGGCCGGGATCGAGGTGGCGCCCAAACTCGCGGGCGGCTGCTTGCCACCTTCGCAGTCGGACTCGCAGACCACATGAGAAATATGCTGGTAAACGAGATTGCCTTGATGATCGTCGATCCGCGCGATGAAATAGGGCTCGACCCGATAGCCACCATTGGCGAATACGGCGAAGCCGCTGGTTAACTCCAAGGGGGTCACCACGCCCGAGCCAAGTGATAACGATAGGTCGGCCGGGAACGGTCGCGCGGTCATTTTGAATCGACCAATGTGACTCAATGCATACTTAACCCCGATCCGTTCCAACATGCGCACCGAGACCAGATTACGCGAATGCGTCAACGCCTCCCGCATTCGGGTGGGGCCGTAGTAGCGGCCGGTGTAGTTTTCCGGTTTCCAGACCTTGCCCGTTTCGGGATCGGTGTGAGTAAACGGCTCGTCCTTGAAAATCGTCGCCGGAGACAAGCCCTTCGCCAACGCCGCGGAATAGACGAACGGCTTGAAACTCGAACCCGGCTGCCGCTCGGCCTGGACAACCCGATTGAAAGGGCTGAGCGCGTAGTCGAAGCCCCCAACCAACGCAGTTATTCGCCCATCGGTCGCCGAGAGCGACACCAGCGCGCCGTTCACCTCGGGAAGTTGCGCCAAGCGCAAATTGTCGCCCGCGGTGCCCACGAGTCGTACGATATCACCCGCGCGCAGACCCGACTTGACGTCCCGCGTTGCCGGGCGCGCCGTCCAGCGCAGATCCGTGGCGCTCAACTTGATCCGTCGTGTGTTGCCGGCGTAAACCTCGGCCGAATTGTCGCTCGCACTCAGAACCAATCCTGCCCGCAAACCGCCGTAGGTCGGAAAGTTCTCGAGGGCACGATCAAGGGCCTCGGAGGTCGTATTCCGAGGCAGCGGCACATTCGCCTCAACCCCGCGCCAGGTATAGCGCCGCTCGTAGTCCAGCAGGTGCTTACGCAATACCGTGTTGGCCGTTGCTTGCAGCTTGCTGTCAACCGTCGTGGTCACATTCAACCCACGGGTGTAGGCCTCCTCTCCGTACTGCCGATAGAGCTGATGGCGCACCATCTCGGCCACGTAGGCGGCATCGGTAGAAATCTTGACCGAGTAAATCTCGGTGCGTATCGGCATCGCCAACGCGCGCTCGGCTTCTTCTTGGGTCACATATCCAAGCAAAGCCATTCGGCGGACCACGTAGTCGCGCCGCTGCTGCGCCCGCTCCGAGTTAACCAGCGGATTGAATTTCGAGGGCGCTTTGTAGAGCCCCACCAAGGTCGCAACCTGATCCAGCGAGAGTTCATGAACATCCCGGTTGTAATACATGCGCGCCGCCGCACTGACCCCATACGCCCGGTTACCGAGGTAGTGATCGTTCAGGTACAAGGTCAGAATTTCGTCCTTGCCGAGTTCGCGTTCAATCTTGAACGCCAACAGCACCTCGCGCAGCTTGCGCCAGAAGGTCCGCTCGCGGTTGAGGAAAAAATTACGAGCCACCTGCATCGTAATCGTGCTACCACCTTGAGAGGCTTCGCCCGTGCGCACCATCACCCATAAAGCCCGCATCAACCCCTGATAGTCGACGCCAGGATGCGAGTAGAAGCGATCATCCTCCGCCGCCACGACAGCGCGCTTGATCAACTCTGGAATCGCGGCCGACGGCAGCGGGTCACTGCGCCGCTCCCCGAACTCTCCAATCAGCACCCCGTCGGCGGAAAAAACCCGCAACGGCACCTGATAGGGCTGTTGTTTGAGTTCGACAACCGAGGGCAATCCGGGTAGCACGTAGAGCAACAATCCGGCCGCTGCAAGTGTGATGCCGCCGAAAACGCCTGCGACGAAGGTCAAGAACCAAAAATAGCGGGAAAAAGCTGATCTCATAACACGCACTGGGTCTAATTATCCGGCCACGATCTTTGTTAGTGTTCTCGCTCGACTCGTGCGTCGCACAGGGATTGACTGAACCGAAAGGATAAAGGGCTAAGGTGCGTTCTGGCAATTCTAGCAGGTAATCTCTAACATGTAAGATAAATTGGCGCTAACCTCCTATGGGATGAGGGATTTTTGGTGATTTCAATTGGACGAAAAACTCAACCGATGATTGGCATCGACATCAGTTCGACGTCAGTCAAACTGATTGAGCTCAGCAAATCAGGCAATCGCTTCAAGGTAGAAAGCTATGCGGTCGAACCTCTGCCCACTAACGCCATTGTCGAGAAAAACATAGTCGACGTCGGTGCCGTTACGGAATCATTGCGGCGGGCGGTCAAGCGCAGTGGCACCAAAACCACCCGCTGCGCGCTCGCGGTACCGGCATCGGCGGCGATTTCGAAGATTATCGCGGTTCCCGCCACGCAGTCCGAGCAGGATCTTGAGGCCCAAATCCAGCTTGAGGCCGATCAGTACATTCCCTACGCACTGGAAGAAGTCAATCTCGATTTTGAGGTGATCGGACCCCATGCCGGCAATCCCGACATGGTTGACGTCTTGCTCGCGGCCTCGCGCAAGGAAAACGTCGAGAAACGAACCGCGATCGCCGAAGCCGCCGGCTTGACCCCGGTCGTCATGGACGTCGAATCCTATGCCACCGCCAACGCCTATGCGCTGATCGGCTCACCGGTCCAAAGCGCCCAGATGCCAGTCGTCGCCGTGATCGATGTCGGCCACACCATGACGAGTATCGCCATCGTTCAGAACGGCCAACTCCTGTTTTCGCGCGAGCAACCCTTCGGCGGACGTCAACTCACCGAGGAGATCATGCGCCGTTACGGCCTTTCGTACGCCGAGGCCGGACTCGCCAAGAAGGAGGGCGGACTTCCCGAGAACTACGGCCCGGAAGTTCTAAAAAAATTCAAGGACAACCTGGCGCAACAGGCACATCGTTTACTGCAGTTTTTCTTTGCTGCGAGTCAACACGCCGAGGTTGCCGAGATCATTCTGGCCGGGGGATGCGCCTCGATCCCCGGGGTCGACGAGGTCATCGAAGCCCGTGCGCACACCCGCACGACGATCGCTAACCCGTTCAACCGGATGAATTTCTCGCCCAAAATCAATCAACAAAGGCTGGGCAACGACGCTGCGGCGTTGCTGGTCTCGGTCGGCCTTGCACTCAGAGGATTCGACTGATGCCGCACATCAACCTCCTGCCGTGGCGCGAAGCGCGGCGCAAGCAAAAGCAACGCGAGTTTTTGGCCTTCCTCGGCGCGATGGCCGTCGCCGGGATCGTGTTGGTTGTCGGCACCGTTCTGACGATCAACGCGATGATCAACCATCAGGACGCGCGCAACACCTACCTGAAGAGCGAGATTTCGCTGGTCGAACAACGCATCAAGGAGATCAACGAGCTGGAAAAGGTCAAACAAGCGCTGCTGGACCGCATGGAAGTCATTCAGCAATTGCAATTGAGCCGGCCCGAAATCGTGCACGTGTTCGACGATATCGTAAATACTCTGCCCGAGGGCATGTACCTCACCAGCATTGCCCAGAAGAGCGATCAGATAGCGATCGAAGGCAAGGCGGAATCCGACGCACGAGTTTCAGCCTACATGCGCAATCTCGATGATTCGGCCTGGTTTAAATCGCCGCGCCTCTCGGTCATCGAGAACCGCGCCGGGCGCGAAGACCGCGGTCAGGGCCAGGATAACGGCGTACGCAGCTTCGCCCTGGTCGTTTATCGCGAGACGCCGCAGGACGCAGCCAAGCGTGAGGCCAAACCATGAATCTGGCCGAACTCAAGAATTTCGACCTGACCGACCTCAACCGGATCGGCCTCGCGCCGGCACCGGTAAGATTCGCGCTGGGGCTGATCGTGCTGGGGTTGATCGCCGGACTGGGGTATTACCTCATCGTCAATGATCAGCTGATTGAGCTCGAAACCAGCAAGAGCGAGGAAGCCACGCTGCGCACATCGTTCGAGAAAAAGCACCAACAAGCCGCCAATCTCGAAGCCTACAAGGCGCAGTTGGCAAGCATGGAACGCGAGTTTGGCGACATGCTGCGGCAGCTGCCGAGCGAAACCGAGATCGACGCCGTCGTGCTCGACGTCTCGCAGACCGGACTCGCCAGCGGCCTCAAGATTCAGCTCTTCAAACCGCTCGATGAGGTCGAAAAGGGCTTCTACGCGGAGAAACCGATTCAGATCAAACTTCGCGGCACCTACGCCCAGATGGCCAATTTCGCCAGCGGCATCGCGGCGCTGCCACGAATCGTGACCTTGCACGACATTCAGATTAAACCCGACGACAAGGACACGCCGCAATTGACCATGGATGCAACCGCCAAGACCTATCGCTATCTCGCCGAACGCGAGGTCGAAACGGCGCTCAAGGAGAAAAAAGGCGCGCCCAAGCGCGGCGTCACCAAACCGTCCAAGTCCGGAGGCGAGAAATGATGCGCTCTCTTCGCACATGGATCTGGCGCTGCGGCCTCGCTGCGATCGTCGTCGGGCTGTGGGGCTGCGATGCGCAGCAAGGCGATTTACGCGAATTCGTAGAATCGGTGCGCAGTCAGCCCGCGGGCGATATCCCGCCGATCCCCGAGGTTAAGGTATACCAGCCCTTTAACTACCCAGAGCACACCCGTGATCCATTCGATGGATCATCAATCAACTCGCAGCGAAGCGTACGGGTGTTATCGACCAGTTCGGTGCGGATCGACTCGAATCGACCACGTCAATTCATGGAGAACTTTCCGCTAGACTCACTGAAAATGGTGGGTACCTTGCAACAACAGGGGCAACTTTGGGGGCTTATTCGCACGCCGGACGGTACGGTGCAGCGGGTGGGCACCGGGCAGTATCTTGGCCAGAATCATGGACGCGTGACCAAGATCATGGAAGGCACCATCGAGATGATTGAAATCGTGTCGGATGGTCTAGGCGGTTACATGGAGCGCCCGGCTTCTATTGCGCTCAGCAGCAATTAACAGGGCTAAGTACGCAGATGATAAATAAAGGAAAGGCAATGGAACGATTGATCAGCTCAATCCGAAACTTCAAGTCGATGCGCATGGCGTGCGTCGGGTTGGCGCTGCTGTTTGGCGCGCTCCCCGCATCAGGATTGGCTGATCCAACCAACACCCTGCTGTCGATCAAACCGGATCGCCAAAGCACCGACCGACTGCAGTTGGTCCTCGAATTTTCCGAAACCGCTCCGGCGCCGCTCAGCTTTTCGATCGCGAATCCGGCCCGTCTGGCGCTCGATTTCCCGAATACGCGCCACTCCTTGAGTGCGGCGACCCAGGAAATCAATTTGGGTGTGCTGCAAAGCGTCAGCGCGGCGCAAGCCAAAGACCGCACCCGGGTGGTCATAAACCTGAGTGAAATGGTGCCGTACCAAGCGGAAACGCAAGGCAACAAGGTCTTTCTGACCCTGTCCAGCGCAGCTACCCGCGAAATCGCGCCGGCCGCGCGTTCGGCGCCTCAGTCACCGGTCGAGCAGCCTGCGACAATGGCCGCGCGGAGCTTCCGCGGCATCGAGAATATCGATTTCCGGCGCACCCCGGACGGCACCGGGCGCATCATCCTCAAATTGTCTGACCCGAACATTCCGGTTGACGTCAAACAGCAAGGCTCGCGCATCGTGGTCGACGTCACCGGTGCACCGCTCCCGCCAAATCTGCAACGGCGCATGGACGTCACGGACTTTGCGACGCCAGTTCAATCGATCGAAGCCACCTCGCGCGGCAACAATTCTCAAATCGTCGTGAACACCGCAGGCGATTTCACCCAGATGGCGTACCAGTCAGACACGCTGTACACGCTCGAAGTGAAACCTCACGAGGTCCGCCAGGAACGTGCCAGCAGGGACGAACCGATCACCTTCAAGGGCGAGAAGCTGTCCCTCAACTTTCAAGATATCGCGGTTCGCTCGGTACTACAGCTGATCGCCGATTTCACCGGCCTCAACGTGGTCGTCAGTGACAGCGTCACCGGCAACCTGACCCTGCGCCTACAAAATGTGCCTTGGGATCAAGCGCTAGATATCATTATGCGCACCAAGGGGCTGGACAAGCGCCAACAGGGGAACGTGCTGTTTATCGCGCCAACTCAGGAAATTGCCGAACAGGAAAAGGCCGAACTGCTCGCCAACCGGCAGGTAGAAGACCTGGCGCCGCTCCGCTCGGAGATCATTCCGCTGAACTACGCGGACGCGCAAGAAATGGCAACACTCCTACGCTCCGGCGGTGGCAGCGGCGGTGCGATGAGTGGCGCGGCCAACTCAATCCTCTCCAAACGCGGTAGCGTGACCATCGACCGCCGCACCAACAACCTGCTGGTACAGGATATCCCGGCGAAGATCGACGAGATCCGACAACTGGTGCAGTCACTCGATGTCCCGGTCCAACAAGTCATGATCGAGTCGCGAATCGTGACCGCGAGCGATCAGTTCTCGCACGAACTGGGCGTTTCTTTCGGCGGCGCCAACCTCGACACCACTGCAAATCGGCAGTTGTCTTCCGACTTCGCGATCAACCTGCCCGCGACCAATCCGGCCGGCAGCGTGGGCTTCGCACTCAGCAAAATCCCGCTCGGCACCAATCTCGACCTCCACCTCTCGGCCGCCAAGCTTGAGAATCGGGCCGAGATCATCGCCAGCCCACGTATCATTACCGCCAACAAAAGCAAGGCGCGGATCGAGCAGGGCGTGCAGATTCCCTACGAGGAAGCCACCTCTAGCGGCGCCACCAATATCGCTTTCAAAAAGGCCGTGCTGAGTCTCGAAGTCACGCCCCACATTACGCGGGATGACCGCATCAATATGGAACTCATAGTCAACCGCGACAGCGTCGGCCAGATCTTTAACAACATACCCAGCATCGATACTCGCGAAGTCCAAACCCAGGTGTTGGTCGACAACGGTCAGACCATCGTGCTTGGCGGCATCTTCGAGGAATCCGTCGTCAAGAACTCCAAGAGCGTTCCGTTTCTTGGCGATCTACCGATCCTTGGGCACCTCTTCCGGCGCGATGGCCGTCAAAACGACAAGAGCGAACTTTTGATTTTCGTGACGCCCAAGATTATTAACGACAATATGCGATTGCGCTGAGCGGCTCGGGATCACTCGCACATGGATGCTCAAACCCGCCCTCTGGGCGGGTTTTGCGTTTATGATAGCGCCGCCTGACAGCCGAGAGACGACATTCCTTCCGATGCACCGCCTGTTCCTGATTGGCCCGATGGGCGCCGGCAAAACGACCCTCGGACGCATGATCGCAGAGGACCTCGGATACGCGTTTATCGACAGCGATCGCGTGATCGAGGCGCGTACCGGCGTGGACATTCCAACTATCTTCGACTTTGAGGGCGAATCCGGATTCCGCGAGCGCGAAGCCCGGACCATTGAAGATCTGACGCTCATGGATAACATCGTACTCGCGACTGGCGGCGGCGCCGTGCTTCGCGCCGAGAATCGCAGGCTGCTACGCGAACGCGGTTTCGTGGTCTATCTGCGGGTCTCCATTGCATCACAACTGGTCCGCACGGCGCGCGACAGAAATCGTCCGCTGCTGCAAACCGTAAACCCGGAGGCGAAACTGCGCGCGCTCGCCGAAGCGCGGACACCGCTGTACGAATCGATCGCGCATCTCACCGTCGACACCGACCACAGCCGAACCCGCACCTTGAAAAACCGTATCGTGCTGGCCTATTTGCAAACTCAGCCGGCAATCGAATAATCCTTAACAGGTACATCGTAACCCTCACGTTCGAACAACCCCATGGAAACCCTAACCGTCGCGCTAGGCCCTCGCAGCTACCCCATCTATATCGGAAGCGGACTGCTGAGCCAATCAGAGCTCATTACCCGGCACCTGCGCGGCATCAGCGCGATGGTCGTCAGCAATACCACCGTCGCCCCGCTCTACCTGGACCGGATCAAACCGGGGTTGCAGGCGCATGGCAAGTACGCCGAGACCATCCTACCCGATGGCGAGGGGTACAAGAACCTCGAAACCCTGAACCAGGTGTACACCGATCTGCTGCGCAACCGCTTCGATCGTCGCGCCACCCTGATCGCGTTGGGCGGGGGCGTCGTCGGCGACATGACGGGATTCGCCGCAGCCACCTACCAGCGCGGAGTGGCGTTCGTTCAGGTGCCCACCACCCTGTTGGCTCAAGTCGACTCCTCCGTCGGCGGCAAGACCGGTGTCAATCACGTACTTGGCAAGAATATGATCGGCGCGTTTCATCAACCGCGCTGCGTCATTATTGATATCGAGACCTTGAATACCCTCCCCACGCGCGAACTCGCTGCCGGTCTCGCCGAGGTGATCAAGTACGGCCTGATTGTCGATCCCGCGTTCTTTGCCTGGCTCGAAAAAAACATGGATGCCTTGCTGGCGCGCGACCCGGCGGCACTGACCTATGCGATACGCCGCTCCTGTGAACTCAAGGCGGAAGTTGTCGCCAGCGATGAACGTGAACAAGGCCAGCGGGCGCTGCTCAATCTCGGACACACCTTCGGACACGCCATCGAAACCGGCAGCGGCTATGGCAATTGGCTCCACGGCGAAGCCGTCGGCTGCGGCATGGTATTGGCGGCCGAACTGTCAGCCAGCCTTGGCTGGATCGGCGCCGAAGAAGTGGCGCGCAGTCAGCGGCTGATCGAGCGCGCCGGCCTGCCCACCCACCCGCCGCGCGCGATCAGCGTGGAGCAGTTTCTTGACCTCATGGCGGTCGACAAAAAAGTGCTTGATGGCGAGCTTCGACTCGTTTTGTTGCGCGCGATCGGCGCCGCGACGATCAGCTCGGAGGCATCGACCGATCAAATCGCCGCTGTCTTGCGGCGAAGTTACGTCGATTGACGGGGTTCGCGCGGATGCCTGGTGTCCGCTCACTCCATTCATCGGTTAAAGTTCACTGATGCGTGGCCGCATTCCCCAATCGTTTATTGATAACCTCGTCGCGCGAGTCGACATCGTCGCGCTGATCGACAAACGGGTGACGCTGACCAAGCGCGGACGGGAGTACGTTGCGTGCTGTCCGTTTCACAATGAAAAAACGCCCTCATTCTCCGTCAGCCCGGAAAAACAGTTCTACCATTGCTTCGGCTGCGGCGCCCACGGGACAGCCATCGGGTTTTTAATGGAATACGAGCGCCTCGAATACATCGAAGCGATCGAAGCGTTAGCCCAGGATCTCGGTGTCGACGTGCCGCGCGAGACCGGCGACGTCGACTCGCCCGCGCCGCCGCAAGCGGATTTCAAGCCGTTATATGACGCGCAGCAAGCCGCCGCCGAGTATTTTCGGCAGCAACTGCGCGGGTCACCGCAGGCGATCGAATACCTCAAGAAACGCGGCCTCAGCGGAGAAATCGCGCGCGATTTCGCAATCGGGTATGCCCCCGCGGGCTGGGACGGCTTGCGGACATCCCTCAGCGACCGTTTCAACGACGATACGCTGTTGGCCGCCGGGCTGCTAAGCCGCAACGAACGCGATCAGGTCTACGACAAGTTTCGCGAACGCATCATGTTTCCGATCCGCGACGCGCGCGGTCGCACGATCGCGTTTGGTGGCCGGATCATCGCGGCCGGCGAGCCGAAGTACCTCAACTCACCCGAAACCCCGATATTCCACAAGAGCCAGACCCTGTACGGCCTGTTCGAAATGCGCCGGCAACGGCAACGCGTTGAATCCATCCTGGTGGTCGAAGGGTATATGGATGTCGTCGCCATGGCCCAGTTCGGCGTGCGCAATGCGGTCGCAACCCTTGGCACCGCAACGACTGCCGAACACCTTAGGACCCTGTTCCGCGGTGTCCATCGAGTCGTATTCTGCTTCGACGGCGATCGCGCCGGAAAGGAGGCTGCCTGGCGCGCGCTGCAACAATGCCTGCCGGTGTTGCGCGACGGCTACGAGGTCGGTTTTCTGTTTCTGCCCGATGGCGAAGACCCAGACAGTTTCTTGCGCCAGCACGGACAAGCGGCTTTCGAGCGTTTCGCCGCCACCGCCGTTCCGCTCTCAACGTATCTGCTCAACACCTTGAAAGAGCGTCACCCCGCCCACACCCTGGAGCAAGCGACGCGGATGGTCGTGGAAGGACAAAAGCTGCTCAAGACAATGCCACCGGGAATCCTGCACGATCAGATCCAACGCGGGCTCGCCGCGCAGTCGGGGGTACCGCTGGCGTCACCGCAAGCGCGCGAGCCCGCTCGCCGGCCAGTCAACCGTCGGCAACAGGTCCAAATGACGCCCCTGCGACAGGTCTGTGCCGCGCTACTACGGCAACCGAACCTTGCCCGCGAACTGGGTGAAAGCGCCCTGAGTGATTACGCCGAGCTGCCCGACGGTACACTGCTTGGCATGATTGTCGACCACATTCACGACCTCGGGCAGCCCACCACCGCCGCGTTACTGGAACGACTGCGTGGGACCGACTGGGAAGCAGATGCCGACGGCTTGGCGTCCTGGGAGCCGCCGGAGAACAGCCAGCAAACCTGGACGCGCCTGTTCGGCGACGCCTTGGTCGGCGTACGTCGTCAGCTGCGCGAACACCGGCTCGACGCCTTGCTGCAACGCTCGCGCACCACCGCATTGGACGACGCGGAAAAGCAGGAGCTCACGCGTCTACTCGGCGGCCGGACAACCGCATAATGGC
>CAZUJU010000074.1:0-11670 GCA_964620675.1 uncultured Thiotrichales bacterium
GCACCGCCGACGGCGATATCGCGCTGTTCCGCACCGTGGACGACCAGATCTTCGCGCTACGCGACCGCTGCCCGCACAAGGGCGGGCCGCTGTCGCAAGGTATCGTTCACGGCACGCGAGTCACCTGCCCGCTGCACAATTGGCGGATCGAACTCGCGACGGGGGAAGCCGTCGCGCCGGACGAGGGGTGCGCGGGGCGGTTCGAAGTGAGAGTCGAGGGTGGGGTGGTGTTTTTGGCGGCTTGAGGTCGCAATGCATCCTTCGAAATTCGAGAATGCCGTAGGTTGGGGTGACGAAGGAACCCCAACGTCCTTCGCGACCAGCAACCCTTGCGGGGCATCCTGCCCTTTTCGCCCGCCCGGGAGCGTGCGAAAACCGGCAGGAAGCCGGGTAGGTAAAAACTCACCTTAGCCACGATGAGCCCGCGAATCACAATGCCAACGGTTTGCAACCAGGATTAACCCGACCGCCTTAAACCGTCAAAATACCCATGACCACCCCCATCAAAACCACCTGCCCCTACTGCGGCGTAGGCTGCGGCATCCTCGCCACGCCCACGCCGGAGGGCGTGAAGATCCAGGGCGACCCTGATCACCCCGCGAACTTCGGCCGACTCTGTTCCAAGGGCGCAGCACTGGGCGAGACGCTGGATCTCGAAGGCCGCTTGCTCTACCCGGAGATCAACGGCCAGCGCACGAGCTGGGAGAAGGCGCTCGCGACCGTCGCGAACCGCTTCCAGCAGGTAATCGCCGAACACGGCCCCGATGCGGTCGCGTTCTACGTCTCCGGTCAGTTGCTGACGGAGGATTACTATGTCGCGAACAAGCTGATGAAAGGCTTCATCGGCAGCGGCAACATCGATACGAACTCGCGGCTGTGCATGTCGAGCGCGGTGGCGGGGCTCAGGCGGGCGTTCGGCGCGGACACGGTGCCAGGCTGCTACGAGGACCTGGAACTCGCCGATCTCGTGGTGCTGGTCGGCTCGAACATGGCGTGGACGCACCCGGTGCTGTTCCAGCGTTTGTCTGCCGCGAAGCAGGCGCGGCCGGGGATGCGGGTGGTCGTGATCGATCCGCGCCGCACGGCGACCTGCGACATCGCGGATACGCATCTGTCGTTGAAGCCGGGCAGCGATGCGTTCCTGTTCAATGGACTGCTCAACCACCTGCGCCGCGAGGATGCGCTGGACTGGCCGTTTCTGGAGCGGCACTGCGAGGGCTTTGGCGCGGCGCTGTCTGGCGTGGGCGACTGGAGCGTGCCGCGGGTCGCGGCGAGCTGCGGGCTGTTCGAGCACCAGGTGGTCGAGTTCTATCGCCTTTTCGCGCGCACGCCGAGGACAGTGACGGTGTTTTCGCAGGGCATCAACCAGTCGTCCTCGGCGGTCGACAAGGTCAACGCGATCGTCAACGTGCATCTGGCGACGGGGCGGATCGGCCAACCGGGGGCGTGTCCGTTCTCGGTGACCGGGCAGCCGAACGCAATGGGCGGGCGCGAGGTCGGCGGGCTGGCCAACCAACTCGCGGCGCACCGGGATTTCGACGCGGAATCGGTCGAGCGGGTCGGCGAGTTCTGGCGCACGCGCAACGTCGCGCGCGCGCCGGGGCTGAAGGCGGTCGATCTGTTCGAAGCGGTGCGCGCCGGCCGCATCAAGGCGCTGTGGATCATGGCGACCAACCCGGTGGTGAGCGTGCCGGAGGCCGATCGCGTCAAGGCGGCACTCGAAGCGTGCGAGTTCGTGGTGGTGTCCGACTGCGTGCGCGACACCGATACCACCGCGCTTGCCCACGTCCTTCTGCCGGCGAGCGCCTGGGGCGAGAAGAACGGCACCGTGACCAACTCCGAGCGCCGCATCTCGCGCCAGCGCGCCTTCCTGCCGTTGCCCGGCGAGGCGATGCCGGACTGGTGGATCGTCCAGGAGGTTGCGAAACTCATGGGCTTCGGCACCGCGTTCGATTTCGCCCGCCCCGCCGACATCTTCCGCGAGCACGCGGCGCTGTCCGGTCACCTGAACGCCGGTCGCCACGATTTCGACATCTCGACGCTCGCCGCCCTGAGCGATACCGATTACGAGCGCTTCAATCCGTTGCAGTGGCCGGTGAGCGCGGTGCATCCGTACGGCCGGGCGCGCTTTTTCGACGACGGCCGCTTCTTCACCTCAAGCGGCAAGGCGCAAGTTCTGGGGGTCACGCCGCGATTGCCGGCGCGACCGACGACCAACGAGTATCCCTTCGTACTCAACACCGGCCGCATCCGCGATCAGTGGCACACGATGACGCGCACCGGCAAGGCCGCGCGCCTGCTCGGCCACATCGCCGAGCCGTTCGTCGAGGTGCACCCTCAAGACGCCGTGCAGATGGGGTTACGCCAAGGCGCGCTGGCGCGGGTGAGTAATGAACACGGTGAGATTATCGTCCGCGCGCAGGTCGTCGACAGCCAACAGCCGGGTTCCGTGTTCGTGCCGATGCACTGGAGCGGGCAACTCGCCAAGGACGCGAGGGTCGATGTGCTGGTCCATGCGATCGTCGATCCCTACTCCGGCCAGCCGGAGTCGAAGCACACGCCGGTCGCGGTCGAGCCGGTCGCTGCCGCATGGCATGGTTTTGTGCTCGCGCGCCAGGCGCTCGCGCTGGATGCCGATCTTTATTGCACCCGGGTACGCGGCAACGGCTTCTGGCGTTATGAACTGGCCGGCTCCAGGCCTGTGAGCGGGTCGGCGCGGGCTCGCGAATGGCTCGGCGCCGACGGTCAATGGCTGGAATTCCAGGATCCCGGGACCGGGCGCTACCGGGGCGCCGTGATGCGCGACGGCCGTCTGTTCGCCGTCGCGTTCTTCTCCGCCCTGCCCGATCTACCCGCGCGCGAATGGCTGGCCGGAGTCTTCGCCGAGCCGGCGCTCATCGACGCCAACCGCGCCGCCCTGCTCGCGGGTCACCCTGGCGCGGGGCGACCCGACACCGGACGCGTGGTCTGCGCCTGTTTCAATGTTGGATTAAATACGCTCGTCGACGCGATCCGCGACCAGCGCCTCACGAGCGTCGAAGCGATCGGCGCAGCGCTGCAGGCGGGGACCAATTGCGGCTCGTGCAAGCCGGAGCTGCGGGCGTTGCTGGAAAACTAAGTTCCGGTCACGCCGAGTCGAGCAGCTGTGCCAACATCGATTGCATAGGCTGCCAATGCGAGCCTTGCCAGACCACCCGGCCGCACTGCTCGCAGCGCAAGAATCGCGCGGAGTGCGCAAGGACGCGCGGCGGAACTTGCGGCGTCGCCACCGCGCGTGATCGCTACTCGATCTTGTCCAACAGACCGTCTTTCAAATCACGCTGGGCCGGTTCCGGACCGAGCCAGATTCCGAATAACGCCTGCTTGAAATCGAGTCCATCGATCCCTGTAATTTCGGCGCCGTTCTTGCTCACCGAGGTGCCGGCGCCGGGTTGATACACAAAGTCGTAGACGTCATCCGCGTTGATTTTAGAACGAAATACGTCGATGAATTGTTCGATCCGCGATGCGAGCGCGCTGTCGTCACCTGCGATGGATTTGGCGAAGCCCTCACGGGTCGCGCTTTCCATCTTGTCGCTGGTGAGCAGGGTCGAAATGATTTTGAGCCGGATCGCCATCGGGGCGTCGGCCGCGACAATCGCGGCGGCGTCGGATTGCTTGCCCTGGAGGTACAACGCCGCCTGATACAGGCCGATGAACATGCGCGTTCGGGTACCCTCACCATTCAGCACCAACGCGCCATCGGCCACGCGCATATCGGGTGGAAAGTGGCCCGCGTGGGTCAATGCCGGCGCGGGGAGCGCCAAGCCAACCATCCACAGCAGCAACAAGGTGAAGCGCGACATTTTCTGACTCTCCGGTATCGATCCGACTTTTATAGCATCCGCTCCAGTAAGCAGTCTCGTTCGCCGGGACTCTCACCTGTAGCCTGCCGCCTCGATCAAGCGCGGTAAACCAGGCTAGTCCACCGGAAATTCCACCGCCGTGGCTCGGCCCGTGCTAAACCCTTATTGGTCACCCACGGAGATATACCGCAATGAAATCCCGAACATTGCTCCTCGCAGCGCTCTTGCTTGGACTCCCCGCGCTAGCAGTCGCCACCCAGGCGTTGGCGCGCTCGCCCGCACCGCCCGAGGCGCAGCTCTATATCGCAGCGCCCGCCGACGGCGCCACAGTTTCCAGCCCGGTCACCGTCGTATTCGGACTCCAGGGCATGGGAGTCGCCCCGGCCGGCGTCACTCATCCGAAAACCGGGCACCATCACCTGCTGATCAACGCCGATCCGCCGGCACTGGACCAACCGATTCCCAACGACAAACAACACCTTCATTTCGGCGCGGGACAGACGGAAACTCGCATCGATCTGCCGCCGGGGCGTCACACCCTGCAACTCATCCTCGGCGATCATCAACATGTTCCGCATGAGCCGCCTGTGGTTTCCGAGAAAATTTCGATCACGGTGAAGTAATCCCGGCGCCGCACGCAACGCTCACGTTCCCGCCGCACGCGGATCCCCTCGCCGAAAGGCCTGCGGAGTTTCGCCCGCGGCCATCACCGGTTACGCTAGGCGCCGCTCATCCACCCGATACGATCCATGTCTGACTCCACCCCCCGGCGCTCGCCGCTGGTTGTCGTCATCGGCGGCGGCCCGGCTGGCTTAATGGCTGCCGAGGTGCTGTTGCACGGCGGCGCACGGGTCACGTTGTGCGACGCGATGCCGTCACTCGGGCGCAAGTTTCTAATGGCCGGCAAAGGCGGGTTGAATCTGACCCACGCCGAGCCCTTGCCCGCTTTCCTGATGCGCTACGGCAGCGCCGAAACGCGGCTGCGTCCGCTGCTGGAACAGTTTGGACCGGCGCAATTGCGCGCCTGGGCCGAAGGGCTTGGCGTGACGACCTTTATCGGCTCGTCCGGGCGGGTCTTTCCGACCGCGATGAAGGCCGCGCCGTTGCTGCGAGCGTGGCTGCATCGGCTGCGCGCGGCCGGACTTAAAATCCACGTCCGCCAGCGTTGGGTCGGGTGGGACGCGCACGGCCAGCCGCGTTGCGAGGGGCCGTGCGGTCCGGTCACTTGCGCAGCCGACGCCTGGGTGTTCGCGTTGGGTGGCGGCAGTTGGGCGCGTCTCGGATCCGACGGCGCCTGGGTTGCGTGGTTGCGCGCGCGCGGCGTCGAAATCGCCCCGCTGCGTCCCGCCAATTGCGGCTTCGATGTCGCTTGGAGTGGGACGTTTCGGGCGCGTTACGCCGGCGCACCGGTCAAATCGGTCTGCGCATACCGCCCCGCGCAGGCCACGCCGCCGCGCCAGGGTGAATTCGTCATCACCGCGCACGGTGTCGAGGGTGGGCTGATTTATGCGTTGGCAGCGGACTTGCGCGACGCCATCGAACGCGACGGCGGCGTCAGCTTGCAACTCGACCTCCTCCCCGACCGCACCCACGCGCAATTGACCACAGCACTCGCCAAACCGCGCGGTCGGCGTTCGCAAGCCGAATTTCTCCGCCGCCAGCTCGGTCTCGCGGGCGTGAAATTCGGCTTGCTACGCGAATATGCCCCGATGGAATCGTGGCAAGACCCCACCCAGCTCGCCGACCTGATCAAAGCCCTGCCGTTACCCCTGCGCGCACCACGGCCGCTCGACGAGGCGATCAGCAGCGCCGGCGGCGTGCCGTTTGCGGCGCTTGATGAAGGCCTGATGCTGCGAGCGCTGCCCGGCCTGTTCTGTGCCGGCGAAATGCTCGACTGGGAAGCGCCCACCGGCGGCTACCTGCTCACGGCCTGTTTCGCCACCGGATACGCGGCCGGCCGCGGCGCCCTGCGTTGGCTGGGCTTGCCGGTACCGCAATATCCAGATACGACGGTCTAATCCTGATTGATCGGACACATTTGTTTGCGCCGCGCGCGCGACCGCGCGGCTTCGATTCTCTAAACTCAACAGAACCCTACGCAGGAATATCCGCCATGAAGATGCCCCAGGCCGTCATCGCCAGCGCCGCATTTTTGTTCACGACGCCACTCCATGCCGGCGCGAGTGTGAGCGTCGGATCGTCGCAATCGCCGTTCTTTTTTGGTGGCGGCATCGGCGCCAGCTTCGGCGACGTGCGCTATGTCGAGCTCGCGCCGATGATCGGTATGCACCTCGACTCGCGCACCTCGGTCGGGGCGAGCTTTCTCTATCGCAATCGCAGCGACAAACGGGTGACCCCGACCCTCTCGACCAATGATTACGGCACTACGTTGTTTGCCCGCTACCACCTCACGCCGAGTTTCTTTGTTGAGGCCGACTACGAGTTTCTCGATTACGAATATCCGACCGGGCCGGCCACCACTGCGCGTCGTGAATTTTCGAGCGTTCTCGGTGGCGGCGGAATCCGCACACCGATCGGCGCGAACGCCGCGATGTACGTCTCGGCGCTGTATAACTTTTCCTACGACCGCGAGAACAGCCCCTACAACGACCCGTGGACGGTGCGTTTCGGCGTCGGTTTCGGTTTTTGAGCGTTTAAGCAGACCTCGGGTTCAGCCAGCGCGTGGCTTTGCCCGCGCCGTCGGTATCGCGGTCCACGGATCGTCCGGCCAGGGATGCTTCGGGTAACGGCCTTTCAGTTCCTTTTTGACCTCCAAATACGTTCGCTCCCAGAACCCACGTAGATCCTGCGTCACCTGGATCGGTCGTTGCGCCGGGGAGAGCAGATGCAGCAGGACCGGAATCCGGCCGTTCGCGATACGCGGGGTGTCCGCGAGGCCGAACAACTCCTGCAACTTGACCGCCAGCACCGGCGGCTGGCCTGCTTCGTAAAACACGCGTTTACGCGATCCACTCGGCACCGTGATGGATTCCGGGGCGTACTGATCTAGCCGCTGCCGTCGCGTCCAGCCGAGCGCCGCGTGCAGCATCGCTTCGGGGTCGAGTCTTGCCAGATGGCTGCGCCGGGTGATACCCACGAGGTATGGCCCGAGCCAGTGGGACAGGTCTTGCATCAGCCCCGCGGGGGAGAAATCGGGCCAATCCTCGTCCGGAAACCAATCCCGCAGCGACTGAACCCGCGCCCGCAATTGCAGCGCCGCGGCGGTCCATGGGAGTGCGTCGAGGCCGAGCGTACGCACACCTTCCTGCATTGCGGCGGCGAGCGCTTCGGGCGCCGGCTGCGGTAACGCCTCGATCGCAAGCTCAAGCGCACCGAAGCGACGTACCCGGCGGGCAACCACGGCCTCCTCGTCGGGCGCCCACCGCACCGCCGCCTCCCAGACGAAGCGCTCCGGCAACCAGTCTTCGAGTTGCCGCGGATCGAGCGCCGCAGCACGGCGGATTCGGCTGTCGTCGCCGGCGCCGTCAACGTCGGCCGCGACGATAAATCCCTCGCGCGCCAACGGGCATTGCGGGTCGAGACGGGCACCACGGCCGTTGGCGAGGAGATAGCGCGCCTCGTCACCGTTACGCCGCCGCGCAACCCGGTCGGGATAGGCCAAGGCCAACAAGCCGCCCACCGCTCCTGCATCGTAGCTGTCGGTCGCCGCCACACCGAGCAGCTGACGCCATTGGCGCGCGGCGCGCTCGGCACTGACACAGGCATTGCGATCGAGATCCACCCGCGCACCGGCGGCTCGGCGATGGACCTGCAACGCGCTCAGCCGGGTCGTGAAATCGCAGGCTTGCGAATCGGTGGGTCCGCGCAGGATATCGCGCTCGCTCAGCAACGCGGCGATATCGCAGGCCAACCCGCCCACGCCGCGCGGCTTCGCCCGGACCAGCATATGCGCAAGCCGCGGATGCAATGGCAGTGCCGCCATCTTGCGCCCGAGCGGGCTCAGCCGCCCACCGGCGTCGAGCGCCCCCAGTTCTTGCAACAACTGGCGCGCCTGCGCCAACGCGCCGGCTGGCGGCGGATCGAGCCACGCCAACGTGGCCGCGTCGGCAACGCCCCATTGCGCGAGATCGAGCGCCAACGGGGCGAGATCAGCCGACTGAATCTCGGGGGGATTGAAAGCCGCGAGTTGCGTCTGCGTCGCCGCGCTCCAGAGCCGATAGCAGACGCCGGGACCGAGACGGCCGGCACGTCCGGCACGCTGATCCGCGGCGGCCCGCGAGACGCGCCCGGTTTCAAGCCGGGTCAACCCGGTGCGCGGGTCGAAGCGCGGTGCGCGCATCCAGCCACTGTCAACGACAACGCTCACGCCTTCGATGGTCAGACTGGTCTCGGCGATGTTGGTCGCCAGTACGAGTTTGCGCCGCCCCTGCGGATCGGGCGTGATCGCGCGTTGCTGTTGCTCCAGCGCGAGATCACCGTAAAGCGGATAGATCAGCAGGCCTGCTTCGACCAGATCGCGCAAACCCGACTCCAGCCACCGGATCTCGCCCGCCCCGGGGAGGAAAACCAGAATATCGCCTTGCGCCTCCACCACCGCACGACGAACCGCAGTCGCCGCAATCTCGGCAATCCGCCCGGCCGGATCGCGGGGCAGATACCGGATATCCACCGGATGCGCACGCCCGGCACTGGTCAGTAGCGGCGCATCACCCAACAAACGAGCAACCGGTCCACCGTCCAGCGTCGCCGACATGACCAACAGGGCGAGGTCATCGCGCAGTCCATTCGCACTGTCAAGACAGAGCGCAAGTGCAAGGTCGCTGTGCAGATGGCGCTCGTGGAACTCATCGAAGATCACCAAGCCGACGCCGGCCAGCTCCGGATCCTGTTGCAACCGGCGGGTCAAAATTCCCTCGGTTACGACCTCGATCCGGGTACGCGGCGACACCCGACTCTCAAAGCGGACCCGAAACCCGACCCGCTCTCCAACCGCCTCACCCAGCGCCTGCGCCATCCGCGCCGCGGCAGCCCGCGCCGCGAGTCGGCGTGGTTCGAGCATCAGGATCGACTTGCCCGCCAGCCAGGGCTCATTCAACAACGCCAGCGGCACCCCCGTGGTCTTGCCCGCACCCGGCGGCGCCTGCAACACCAGGCGACGGGACTGCGCGAGCGTGGCGCGAACGTCGGCGAGAATGGCGTGGATCGGCAGTTCGGTCATGGATTGAGATTTTTCGAGGCGCGATGAAATGGATGGGCCCGATAGCTCTGTTTTGGAAATCGCAAGCGGCCACCGCGAGTTTAGCATCGCCGCCCAAAACCGTTTGCCACTGACCACTGACCGGTGTTGACTCAGATCAAGGCCAAGCGCGCCGGGCATTCGCTATCGTTCGCTCCACATCAATCCCGATCGAGGTAAGTCTCATGAGCCTTCAGAAGATCTTCGAAAAAAGTGAAAACGCCGCGCTCGCCGTCATCCTGGTGGTATTTGTCGTATCCCATTTCGGCTTGCTGTATCTGATCGGCGCCTGATCCGGCAGTCACGATGCGAGTGTGATTGGCCGCGCATTTCCGCAGCGCTGTCAATCCGCGCATCGACTTAGGGGTCGATAATCTCCGATACGCGGCCGCAACCGAGAGATGCGTTCGCGCTAAACTCGAAGACCCGATGCTTGGGTCTTCGTCGCATGGAACTCTCGACCAACAATTCAGCAGATATTGACGCACTGATCGTCGAGCCCTCCTTGGTGCAGGCTTCGGTCGTTGCACGGGCGTTGGAAAAGCTCGGCGTGATCAGTATCCGCACCGTCAAGAACGGGGCCGATGCGCTCGCCGCGATGCGCTCGCAAACCCCCACAGTGGTGATCAGCGCGATGTATCTGCCCGACATGTCTGGCACCGAACTGGTGCAGTCGATGCGGCACGATCTCGACTTGGAGCGCGTCGCGTTTGTGCTCGTTTCGAGCGAAACCCGTCCCCAATTGCTGGAAGGCATTCGCCAGTCCGGCGTCTGTGGCATTTTGCCGAAACCTTTCGAACTGCCCCAGCTCAAGATTGCGCTCGATGCGACGCTGCAACTCCTGGGGAACGAAGACGCGAGCCAAAGTCCGCTCGACGGCGACCATATCCGCGTGTTGCTGGTAGATGACAGCCTCACGGCCCGGAAATTCATGCGTCACGTCCTCGAACGCCTGGGGCTTGCCAACATCATCGAAGCGGTGAACGGGCGTGAGGCCGCCGCGTTGCTCGAAAACACGATGGTCGACTTGATCGTGACCGACTACAACATGCCGGAAATGGACGGCCGCGAACTGACCGAGTTTGTCCGCCGCAACAGTTGGCAGAATTCCGTGCCGATCCTGATGGTGACCAGCGAGCGTAACGAAACCCGCCTCGCCGCGGTGCAGGAAGCCGGGGTGTCCGGCGTGTGCGACAAGCCGTTCGAACCCGATCTCGTGCGCGGATTATTACAACGTATGCTGGCCGAGCGCGCCGCGTGAGCGGCTTCCGTCAGGCCGCCGAACGATAAGGCTTTCGCGCGCGCCGCGTCACTTTAAGCGGTTTGAGCAAGAGTGATTTCGCCTGCATTTCCGCTGGCTGATCCAGACCCATCAATTGCAGCACGGTCGGCGCGATGTTCGCCAAACCGCCGACACACGAGAGCTGCCAAGCCTCCTGATCGATGACCACGCACGGCACCGGATAAATCGTGTGCTGGGTATGCGGCTCGTCGGTCAACGGATCGACCAGCTCTTCGCAGTTGCCGTGATCCGCCGTCAGAATCACCGAATACTCCGCCTCGATCGCTGCATCGAGCAGGCGTCCGACCTCGCGGTCCATCGTTTCGATCGCCTGCACCACCGCATCGGGCACCGCGGTATGCCCAACCATGTCGGCATTCGCAAAATTCACCAGTACAAATGCGTAGCGCCGGGAGGCGAGCGCCTGAATCGCCGCGTCGGCCACCGCGCGTGCGCTCATATCCGGTTGCAGATCGTAGGTGCTCACCTTCGGCGACGGCAACACCAGTTGGTGCTCACCCGGGTAAGGCTCGGTCCTTTGCCCGTTGAAAAAGAAGGTGACATGGGGATATTTTTCAGTCTCGGCGCACCGGAACTGAGTCAAGCCGGTCGCGCTGATTTCAGCCCCCAAAGTCGTCGCGGGCCGCTCCGGAAGAAACGCGGCCGGCAGCCCAAAACTGTGGTCATATTCCATCAGACAGGTGATCTCGGCCAATGGCGTCGTGCCGCGGTCGAAGCCGGTGAACCAGCGCAGGCCCAAGGCGGAGACGAGCTGCTTTGGGCGATCCTTACGAAAATTGAATGAGATTGCGGGCGCCGAAGTGACTCGCTCGAAGGCCGGCAACAGGGTCGGACGAATGAACTCATCCGTTTCACCCGCCGCGTACGCCGCCTCTATCGCCGCCGTTGCCGACGGCGCGAATCGGCCCTTGCCGAGCGCCAGCGCGCGCCAGGCGCGCTCGGTGCGCTCCCAGCGGTGATCCCGGTCCATCGCAAAATAACGACCGGTCACGCTCGCGATGGCCCCGTCGCAGCGCTGCAAGGCCGGCTCGACCCGCGCCAGATAGTCCCGCGCCACCGCCGGCGCAGTGTCGCGCCCATCGGTGAACATGTGCAGCAATGGCCGCGCACCCTCGCACCGACACAATTCAATCAACGCTAATAAATGGTCGAGGCTGCTGTGCACCCCGCCATCCGAGACCAAGCCAAACAGATGCACCGCCGTTGCGCGCCCGGCCGCAGAACGAATCGCGGCCAGCAATGCCGGATTGCGCTCGAACTCACCGCCGGCAATGGCGTCGTCAATCCGCGCAATATCCTGACGAATGATGCTGCCGCACCCGAGC
>CAZUJU010000075.1:0-11610 GCA_964620675.1 uncultured Thiotrichales bacterium
AACCTAGAATCCTCGGGCAGCGTCAGTCTGATTCGGGCTCTTACGTTGAACTGCGGGAACCTTCGGTGGCGACGTAAAGCGAAAGGCACAAGCTTAAAAGGCGAGGCCGACAGTGGCGCCGCGCGGTAACCGATACCCTGAGCGAGCCCACCCTTGCGTCGGATTCGCCGCACCCTTGCTCAACTTTCTGGCCAACAACGAATCGGTTTTGTCGCGCATAATGCCCCGATTTCTCGTTCGTATGGCCTGCCAGATCACGCGCGCATTCTCGCGTGGCCGCGAAGCTGTGAGCGGGGTTCCGTTTCCAACAGAAAAGTGTATCATTTCTGCAACGAAACTTCCTGGCCTAGCCGTAGCCTAACCGCCAGATAACTAAGGCTTGAGTCTCATTTTGGGCGCTGAAACGGCTTGTTTCCCGCCGTTTGTCACCAAAAGATGTTTTTAACTCATTGAATAAATTATGAAATACAAAACTGTTTCGAAACATTAACAAATTAAGTGTTGTTAATTTGATACAATTCTCGGGATCCGCTTTAGTATACGTATCAGAGTTCTTGAATGTTGATCGGACTCACATCAGTATCCGACGAAACGTCCTATTATCGACCTAGGTAGAGAAACTTCGACGATTTCATAGGTGTATCGAGCGGTATTTGCGGTGCTACGTTATGTGGGAGTGGCTAAGTGACTGAATGTTTGGTTGCGCCGTGTAACTCGTTGCGCTCACGACCCCGTAGAGACGGTCGGCGGCGGTGTCTTGATGAATAACCCTGTCGGAAACAAAAAGTACATGCGCATATCTCGTACGGACGGACGCGTTTCTTCGCATCCGTCGCAAGGACGCGATCAAAAAAGGACAGATTCGATCCGGGGAATAATTGTGACCGCGGGGTTGGTGTTCCTCGCCGCGGTGCTGCTCGTTGCCGGCGCTCAAGCGGCAACGCCCGTCCTGGAGTTGACCACCCGATCATTGCCAGCAACGCCTTCCAGTTACGTCGGTCCGGACGGTTTGACGTACAACTACGGCACCGGCCGCGATATCTACGTGACCAGCGTGGGAGTCGAGGTTGATGGCCGGCGCGAGATCGTTGTGCCCGCGGCGACCTTTGACAAGGTCAACGTCAAGCGGGTCGAATCCAATCTGACGGGCACCAATGCCTCGGGCATCCTCGGAGAGCGACTGTATTTCCAATACGAAGGTGTTCGCGAAGGCAACGTCGTCAACATTCGTTCCAGCCGGTTTTTCTCGATGGAGGATACCCTCGGTACGGTCCAGGTGAACTCGGGGAACGGCGACCTGTTTTGTAACGTGGGCGCACGGCCGAACAACATCGAGCGCGTCGACATTCTGACCACCCGCGGCATGTTGGCGCCGACGACGGCGCAAGGGATCGCGCGCTCCGGGTTCGTTATTGGCGAACGTTTCGGCAATAATTTCTACAAGGTGGCCGCGGTGCTCGCGATCGATGTCGCGGGTAATCCGACGGCGTTTGGCCCGTTGGTATTCGGTGACATCACTAATTACGGTCCGCCGCTCTATCTCCCCGAGGGGTCGTTGCGAATTCTCCGTACGCCGGCCGACAGTTCCGACCCGGGGCAATTGCCGACTGAGCAATTCGCCGTGGTAGGTCAAGGGTGGCAGGCACAGTTCCATTCGCTCGCCGAGTTGGGGCTACAACCGGGGCAGCGCTTCTACGGTTACTCGATGTTCCATAGTGACGTCGAGGCCTCGATGGATCTGGTCGGTCTCAGCGATGTCCCGTTGAATACCTCCGATGGCGCGCCTGAATTCGACTGTGGCGACCATTTTGGCGGTGGCGGAACATTCTATTCCCCGGCGGATCTCGCGTTTGGCAGCGTATCCGGTTTCGTCTGGAACGATGTCAACGCGAACGGCACGCGCGACACTGGCGAAGCGGGCTTCGGCAATGTCAGCCTGGATCTGGTGCTCGACGCGAACGGTAACGGCGTTCGCGACGCCGGTGAATTGGTGGTCGCAGATACCGTGACTGCGGCGGATGGGGCTTACCGGTTCGTTAACCTCTCGCCCGGTCGCTATCTGGTGGCAGTGAGTGACACCAGCAACGTGCTGGTGGACCAGATCCTGGTCTCGGGGGTCAATCCACGTCCGATCGGTATCCTGCCCGGGCAGGATTTGACCGAACAGAACTTCGGCTACCGCACCAATGTCGCCATCGGCGCGGCGAAGCAGTTGGTCCAGATCTCCCAGGTAGACAACACGACATCGGATGTCGATCTGTTGTTTACGCTGCGGAATCTGAGTGCGAATCAAGCTGCGCCGAACGTCCAGTTGATCGATGATCTGGTCGCGACCTTCCCGGGCGTTGCGAGTGTGGTGGTATTGAGTCCGCCGGTCGTGAGTGGTGGTCTGACCGCCGCCAACCCCGGTTACAACGGCGTGACCGATACGCGGATGCTCGCAGGTACGCAAACGCTAGCGCCTGGCGCATCCGCCACGATTACCTTGCGGATACGCGTCGACGTCGGTCCGGTCGGCGAAGGGATCTATTATAATCAAGCGCTTTTTACGGCCTCGCCGACGCCGGGCGGTCCGCCGATCTCGACCGACCTTTCCGATAATGGCATCGAGCCGGATCCGAATGGCAATGGTCGCGCCGACGATCCGGGCGAGGACGATCCAACCCCGATACCGTTGACCACGCGACCAGTGATTGGTATCGCCAAGCAGGCAACGATGCTGGAGGCTTACGGCCCCGGGATCTTCGTCTCGCGCATCACGCTGGTGGTGGACAATCTCGGTGGCCGCGAACTGTTCGACGTGCAGATCACCGATAACCTGACGGATGAGTTCGGGACGGCGGTCGCGCTGGCGAATCTGGCCCAGCCGGGACAATACGCGGTGAGTAACGTCCGTTTCATTCAGAACAGCCGGTCGCCGCTGGTCCTCAATCCCGCTTACGACGGCACCGCGGCCAACGCTGGGTTATTGAATCCAGCCGCGGGCGGCAGCCTTGCGATCAGCGAAAGTGTCGTGCTCAGTTTCGACCTGAGTTTCATTCCGCTTACACCCAGCGGCGTGCTCTGGAATCAGGCGATCGCCAGTGGGGATGTGGTGCGTGATGGCGTACCCGACGGCGATACCACGGACCTTTCGGACGACGGATTGGTCACCGACAGCGATCGCGATGGCAATCCGAACGAGCCGGGCGAAAACGATCCGACGCCGATCGAGTATCGTGAGCAAGCCGCGTTGGGTCTGGCTAAAAATCTCGATCAGCTTGATCTGATCAACGTCAATGTGGTTGACGGGCGTTACAAGCTTGAATACGAAGCCCGCTTCACGCTGGTGGTGGAGAATCTCGGCAATGTCGAGATTCGCGACCTGCAAGTGGTCGAGGATCTGCGCCAGACGTTCCCCGCGCCGATTGCGATCACCGCGGTCAGGGATGTCGCAGCAACCGGTTCACTGGTCTTGAATCCCGGATTCAACGGGCAATCGGATACGCGGTTGCTCGATGCCGAGCGCAGCGTCCTGCCGGCGAAATCGCGGCAGACGATCACCCTGACGGTGCGTTTTGATCTCAACGGCGTCGAGGGCGAGCTGGTCAATCAGGTCGTCGGGACGGGCGTGTCCATACTCGGTACGCCGGTGCGTGACCTCTCCGACGATGGCCTGATCCCCGACAGTGACGGCGACGGCCGCGCGGACGGGCCGGGCGAGGACGATCCGACGCCGATTCGGCCGTCTGAGGAATCGATCATCTCGCTGTTCAAGTCGGTCGGAAAGAACGAGGTTACGCTCGGCGATATCGTGCCGTACACACTGCAGGTCCGAAACAACCTCAACATCGTGCTGCCGCAGGTCCGCGTCGTCGATACCACGCCGCCCGGGTTCGGTTACGTCGGCGAATCCGCGCTGCTGGTACGTCCGGGCGCCGATGGCCGCTTCGATACGGCCGACGACATCGTCGCGCCGATCGTGCCGGCCGTGAACGGGCGCGAGCTTGTATTCAGTGGCTTCGACCTTGAACCGCGCGAGCTGGTTGAACTGCGCTATTTGCTGCGGGTGAGCACCGGTGTCAATACGGGCGACTATGTGAATACCGCAATTGTGCAGGATCTCGGCGCGACACGGATTTCCAATCAGGCCCGCGCCGCGGTGCGCTTGAGTCAGGATCCGTTGCTTGAACAGACCACGATCATTGGTAAGGTCTTTAACGATCGCGATCGTGATGGATACCAGGATCCGGCCGACGCGTCGCGTATCACGATCAGCGGCGGTGAGTTTGGCAAGGGCGGCAAGGTGCTGGGGGATATCGCCGGGCGCACGCATGAGACGGATCCGGTCGAGGCGCGTCAACTTCGCGTGCCGTTGGCGCGCGGCGCCTATCGCGTCACATCCGCCGAGGGCAGCGTGCTCGATATCGATGCCGAAGGCCGGGTGACCGAGCGGCACATGGGTGAGAAATCACGCGGAATGACCGGACAGGATCTGCGCCTTGAATTTATCGGCGACGGCGCGGAGTCCCACCTCGTCATCAGCAACCACGGAATCACCGAGGAGGGCATACCGGGCGTGCGTCTGGCGACGGTCGACGGTCTGGTCATCGAGACGGACCTCTACGGGCGCTACCATATTGCGGGTGTCGATACCGGTCGAATCGAACGCGGCGCAAACTATATCGTCAAGGTCGATTCGGCGACGCTGCCAGCAGGCGCGGAGTTTACGACCGAGAATCCGCGCGTGCTGCGGCTCGGCAAGTCGTTGATGACCCGGTTCAACTTCGGGGTCAAACTCCCGGAACAAGGGATGCCGGAACAAATCATCGAGGAAACGCAGCAAGTGGTCGAGCGTAAGCGGGTGCCTCTGCTCGGGGTCCCGAACGTGAATTTCGACTCGGGCAAAGACGACCTGACGCGCCGTGCCGTGGGTATTCTGGATTCGACCGTAACGCAGTTGCGAGATAAGGAAAACATCGAGTTTGACATCACCGGACACACTGACAGTCAGCGGGTCGGTAAGCCCGAAACGGTACGCAAGTTTGGCAATAACGTGCGTCTGGGCGAGGCCCGCGCCGATCGCGTCGGCGATTACCTCAAGGAAAAGCTCGAGCTGCCTGAGTCCGCGGTCACCACGCGCGGATACGCCGAAGCGCGTCCGATTTCCTCGAACAAGTCTCCCCGCGGCATGGCGGAAAACCGTCGCGCCGAGATCAAGGGCGCTTACGACGAAAAGACCGTACGCGACGTCAAGGTGGAAAAGACGGTGCGGTTGCCGCATGGTGGCGTGCTCTGGGTCACCGAGGATCCGGCCAAGGTCGATCCGCGACTGGTGGCGCAGGCGTTGAAGCCACTGTTGATCGGGCGCGATGGCAATCCGGAGTCGGTACCGTTCCAGATCTACAGCAACTACGCGAGTTTCATCGCGCGTTGGGAAATCGCGTTGTATGCGGACGACGATCGCGATCTCGTCCGGCCGCTCAAGGTGCTCACCGGAGACCAATTGAGCAATGCCGCGGCGGTCGAATGGGATGGACGTTTCGACAATGGCGAGACGCCCAGGGCCGGTTCGCAATTGAGTTATTTATTGCGCGTGTACGATGCGGCGGGTCGTTGGGACGAAACCGTGACACGCTCGCTACAGGTAATCGATAAACGCATCGTGCGCAAGGATGACAAGAAGATCGCGCGGATGATGCAGCAGGCGACGGATGCGATTTACGGTCAGACTCAGCTTGCCAAGCAGACCATTCCGGTCGCGGGGTCGCGGGTGCGGATTCATGGCGCGGATCTCGATCCGGAATTCACGCTCACAATCAACGACGAGCCGGTCCGGGTGGGCGAAAACGGACGCTTTGCGATCGAGCAACAACTGCCGGTCGGTAGCTATCTGTATGACGTCACGGTGCTCGACAAGGACGGCTTGCGGTGGGATCGCAAGCTTGGCGTCGATGTCACCGGTGAGTACTTCTTCCTGGTGGGGATTGCCAATCTGACCGTCGGGCAAAACGACGTCAGCGGCAATATCGCCCCGCTCAACGGCGACGATCACTTCGACGAGGATGTATTCGTCGACGGCCGCGCCGCGATGTATCTGAAAGGCAAGATTAAGGGCAAATACCTGCTGACGGCGCAGTTCGATACGACCGAGGACCAGCTGCACAAGCTTGGTGATCATTTACGGCGCAAGGAGCCGCAATCGTTGTTCCGCAAACTCGATCCGGATCGCTACTATCCGGTGTATGGCGACGACTCGACCACCCAGCGCGACGTGAACACTCAGGGTGCGCTCTATGTTCGGCTTGAGTGGGATCAGAGCCAGGCGATGTGGGGCAATTTCAATACCCTGTTCACCGGCAACGAATTCGCGCATTACAACCGCTCGCTTTATGGCGCGCATCTGATGCACCGCGCCACCGAGCTGACCCGTTTCGGCGACCGGAAGCACGAAGTGTACGGCTTCGCGTCGGAGGCCGAGACTGCAATGGGCCACAATGCATTTCTCGGCACCGGTGGCAGTCTGTACTACCTGCGCGACCGTGAAGTGATCGAAGGCAGTGAGAAGGTCTGGGTTGAGGTGCGTGATCGCAGCACCGGGCGGGTGCTCGAAACCCGCACCTACCGCGTCGGGCAGGATTACGATATCGATTATTTCCAGGGGCGGATCATTCTTAACCGTCCGCTCGCGCAGGTCGACGCCCTGGGTAGCGGCGGTAGCATCATCAAGGATCGACCGCTCGAAGGTAACGATGTGGTGATGTTGGTCGACTACGAATATCTCCCCAATTCGTTCACCGGACAGGAGCTTTCCGCGGGCGTGCGTGGCAAGACCTGGGTCAATGATAATGTCGGCATCGGCGCAACCGTGGTCAACGAGGACCGCGATGTCGGCGCTGATTACGAACTGTATGGCGCTGATGTGACCTTGAAGGCCGGCAAGGGGACACACCTGAAACTCGAGCTGGCACAGAGTCGCGCCACCCAGACCCAGGGCGGTTGGTCCTCGGTCAACGGGGGTCTCAGTTTCGGTCGAATACAGGATATCGCCAACGATCGCCGCAAGGGCACGGCTCACGCCATCGAGGCGCAGGTCAATCTGTCCGAGTTGACCGATGGCGAAGCACAGGGTCGGGTCCAGGTGTGGTCAAAGGCGCGGGGGGCGGAGTTCAGTTCCGCTCGCAGCGACAACGGACGGGTGATGCGCGATACGGGCGTTGATGCCCGGTGGGCAGTCAACGATACGGTTGCGTTGTCGACGCGTATGACGCAGGTCGAAAGCGCTGCCACTTCGGGATTGCTCGCGAACGGCAACTCGCGCGAAGAGCGTGACTTGAGCGTACAGGCGCGAGTGACGACCAGCGACCAACTCGACCTGATTGCCGAAGTTCGCAGCGCCGAGCAGCGTGAAATCGATGCGGTCACGGGGGTGGCGACACCGAACGCGCGCGCTACCTTAGGGGCGGTCGGTTTCGACTATCAAGCCGATGACGCAACGACCGTCTATGGCGCCGCGCAAACCACGATCGATAAGAATCCCGCTTACCGCGACAACGACGCCGTGACCTTGGGCGCGAAACGCCAGGTCAACGACTCGCTCGCCGTGCTCGGGGAAGTCACCACCGGCGATCGCGGCGATGCACTGACGCTCGGCGCGGATTACGCCGTCACCCAGGATATGACGGTGAATCTTGCAGCCGGATTCGGCGATGGCGCCGCCAGCCGGATCGGAACCAGTTACACCACCGCGGGCGGTACCGAGTTATACGGCGCCTACGCGATTGATACTGACCGCACCGACCAGGAGGAGCGCAGTCTTACGCTAGGCCAACGCAAACGCTTCGGTCATGCCACCCAATTGTTCAGCGAGCAGCAATTCGCGCGTCGCGACCAGGACGCGGGCATTACCCAGGTATTCGGTGTCGAGCACGCGCTTGACCGCCATTACACGGTTTCCGGAAGTTTGCAGCATTCCCGATTCGATACCGCGGCGGGTGACATCGAACGCGACGCCGCGAGCGCCGGTCTGGGGTTCCGCGATCGCGATCTCAAGGCCAGTACCCGTCTCGAGTACCGCCGTGATCGGTCAGCCAGCGGTACCAGCGAGGCCGGTGACACGACCCAATGGGTGACCAGCAACGCCTTGAACTGGGCGCAAAATCCGCATTTGCGCTGGTTGATCAAGCTGAATCTGGCGCGCACCACCAATGACGCGACCGGGGGCACCGAAGCCAGTTTCGTCGAAGGGAATCTGGGCGCGGCGTATCGTCCCGCCTTCAACGATCGCCTGAATCTGCTTGCGAAGTACAGCTACCTGTCGGATCTCGGCAGTTCTGGGCAACGCGATCTGGTACCCGACGAGCGCAGCCACGTCCTCTCGGTCGAGGCCTTGTACGATCTCACCCGGCGCTGGGAAATCGGCGGCAAACTGGCGTACCGCAAGGGTGAAACGCGGTTGCAACGCGACAGCGGCCCGTGGTTTGACTCGGGTGCGCACATGGCCCTGGTGCGTGGGCGCTATCATTTCGTGAAGCGCTGGGATGCGATGGTCGAGTACCGCTGGCTCGAGGCCGAGACTAAGGACGACGTCAATCACGGCGCACTGACGGGGGTGTACTTCCGTGTCAACGATCACTTCCGCGTCGGCGCCGGGTATAACTTTACCGACTTCGACGATAACCTGACGCGTCTCAATTACCGCACTCGCGGTTGGTTCCTCGATTTCGTCGGGAGCTTCTGATCCCATTTGTTCGCGCCGCCCCAATCATTCGGGGCGGCGGCGTCGATGTCGATCGATCATGATCAGCCGGTGCGCGCACGAGCGCGGGGCGACAGGCTATACTCGCAAAACCCCCTCAAATTATCGAACAGGAACCATAATACCCATGAATCTAGATCGTGTGAGTTCGGGACTGGATGTGCCGAACGATGTCAATGTCATCATCGAGATCCCCGCACATTCGGATCCCGTGAAGTACGAGGTGGACAAGGAAACCGGCGCGATGTTCGTCGATCGGTTCATGTCCACCGCGATGCACTACCCCTGCAACTACGGTTATATCCCGCATACGTTGTCGAACGACGGCGATCCGGTCGATGTCTTGGTGGTGACGCCGGTTCCATTGATTCCGGGGTCGGTCATCCGGTGTCGTCCGGTTGCGGTGTTACAGATGACCGATGAGTCCGGCGATGATGCGAAGGTGCTCGCGGTGCCGGTCGATAAGCTTTGTCCGTTGTACAAAACGGCCGCCGGACCGGACGATATGCCGCCTTTGCTTTTGAATCAGATTGCCCACTTCTTTGAACATTACAAGGACCTCGAAGAGGGCAAGTGGGTGCGGGTCAAGGGCTGGGCTGGCGTTGAAGAAGCCAAGCAGGAGATTCTCGACGGTGTGCGCATGTATCGTGCGAGTCCCGAAAAGCCGGCATTTTAATGGTAACCGCGTCAGCGTATTGCCGGCGGGATGTGCTGCAACCCTAATGGCAATCGGCGGGCTACGATTTCGAGGCGCCACACGCAAGACCCCGTTCGGCGCGCGACAGCCGAGAGATTGGATCGCCGACGGGATCGGTGATTCGGGTCGTGAGGCGGGAGGTGCGTGATGTATATCGAGTTCTTCGGCGCGGCGAACGGTGTTACCGGTTCCTGTCACCTGGTCACGGCAGGACCGTACCGGATTCTGCTTGACTGCGGTTTGTTCCAGGGGCGTCGTGAAGACGAGGCGCGTAACCAGGAAGCGTTTCCATTTGATCCCGCAACGCTCGATGCGGTCGTTCTGAGTCATTCGCATATCGACCATTCCGGCCGTATTCCGCTGCTGGTCCAGCGCGGTTTCAAAGGACCGATCTACACCCAGGGCGCCAGCCGTGACCTGTGCCGAATCATGCTCAAGGACAGTGCCTTTATCCAGGAGCGTGAGGCCGAAATCGAGAATCGCAAGCGCGAACGCAAGGGGCTCAAGCCGGTGGCGCCGCTGTACACGATGGACCACGCGCAAACGGCGATGCGCCAGTTCCGCGTCTTGCACTATGACGAGATCCGCGAGCTTTTCCCCGGCGTGCGCCTGCGCTTGCGCGATGCGGGTCATATTCTGGGGTCATCAATCGTGGAATTGTGGCTGGAGACCGAGGGGCAACGGCGCAAACTGGTGTTCAGCGGCGATCTCGGTTCTTGGGGTGCGCCGATTCTGCGCGATCCAACGCTCGTCGAAGACGCCGATCTGGTCGTGATGGAGGGGACCTATGGCAACCGTTCACACCGTAGTTGGGCCGAGACATCGAGCGAGATTCGGGCAGTGTTTTCGGCCGCGGCGGCGACCGGCGGCAACGTCCTGATCCCGGCGTTCGCGGTCGGCCGCACCCAGGATCTGCTCTACCTGATGGGCAAGTACTTCAATGATTGGCGGCTTAGTGACTGGCAGGTTTGGCTCGATAGCCCGCTGGCGATCGAGGCGACCGACGTTTATCTGCGCCACTCGCATCTGTACGACGCCGAGGCGTCGCGGATGTGGCAGCGTCACGTTCGACAGTCGCTGCTTCCCAACCTCAATATCTCGCGGACGTTGCGCCAATCGATGGCACTGAATACGGTACGTTCCGGCGCGATCGTGATCGCCGCCAGCGGGATGTGTAACGGCGGCCGGATCAAGCACCATCTCAAACACAACCTGTGGCGTCCCGAGTGTCACGTGATGTTTTCCGGGTTTCAGGCCCGCGGAACGCTCGGGCGGGCATTGGTCGACGGGGCCCGGCATGTGCGGCTGTGGGGAGAAACGATCCAGGTCAACGCACAGGTCCATACCATCGGTGGGATTTCGGCACATGGGGATCAGGATGATTTGATCCGGTGGTACCGCGGTTTTACCCGAAAGCCTCCGGTCGTTCTGGTGCACGGTGAATCGCTGGCGCTGGAGGCCATGGCACAACGGTTGCGCGAAACTTGCGCTGCGGAGGTCGAAGTGGCGGAGTTGGGGGCGCGGCGTCAGCTGGCGTAAGTGGCCGGCAGCGAGGCGGCTGTTGCGGGTAATTGGTGACGATGCCGCTTGATCCGGCATGTGGCCGTGCCGAGGCGATCCAAATCTCGTTTGCGGCGGGCGAGGCAGGTGCGGGCGGCCTCAGCCGCCCGCTTATCTCGAACTCAGCGACTGCGGACTACTGATCGAGACGCTTCAGTTCAACCCGACGGTTCTTCGCCCGACCGTCGTCGGTATCATTGCTTGCCACTGGTTCGACCTCGCCGTAGCCCTTGGCCACCAACCGGTCGGCGTCGACGCCGGCGTTGATCAGGTACTGCCGAACCGATTCAGCGCGTTTCTGCGACAACTGCTGGTTGAGTTCGTCGTTACCCTGACTGTCGGTATGCCCGGCAACCTCGATCTTGAGGGTAGTTGCCGCACGCAAGGCGGCGACCACGCGCTCAAGCACGGCGGAAGAATCGGCGGTCAGTTCGGCCGACGCGGTCTTGAAGTTGACGCCCTCGAGCGTAATCGAAGCCGTCTTTTCGCACCCGGTGCCGTCAACCTCAACGCCGGCGGGTGTGTTGGGACAAAGATCCGCGGAATCGACGACGCCATCCTTGTCCGCATCGGGCTCGCAACCGGTCGCATCAACCTTCGCGCCCGCCGGTGAATC
>CAZUJU010000076.1:0-11307 GCA_964620675.1 uncultured Thiotrichales bacterium
CTTGTCCTGACTGTCGACGACGCCGTCCTTGTCGGAGTCGAGCTCGCAACCGGTCTCATCGACCTTCGCGCATCCAGGGGTTTCGGGGCATTTATCCTGACTGTCGACGACACCGTCGCCGTCGCTGTCCCGCTCGCAGCCTAGCGCCGTCACGGCGATTCCCTTGGGCGTATCCGGGCATTGATCGACCAAATCGACCACGCCGTCGCCGTCGCTATCGGCGAGTACCGGCGGTGGCGCCGGCGGAACGGGCTTCTCGCGATACTTGATGGTGAACGTGATGTTGTTGAGGTCGGAACCATAGAACGCAATGGTGTTGTTGCGTTTGATCCAGTCGCCCTCTTGATTGCTGGTGTATTCGAGAATCTCGAATTTCTCAGGGAACATCCAGCCGTACACGAAGTCGGTGTAGTTCCCGGGCGAATTCCAAAAGCCGAAGCGCTCACCGTCATTCGGTCGATCGCCCCAGCTTTGGAACGTATACACCCCGTCGTCTCCGCGCGTGACTTCGCTGGTGAACTTGCCGGGCAGCATCACGACGAAACTGCCTTGCGAAAACTTGAGGATATTGGTGTCGGGGCTTGATGCGTCGTCCCAGACGTGATCCTTCGGATAGATGTAGAAGATCTGGTCTTGCGGGATACTTTTTTCGACGTGAAAGTCGTAGCTGGACCAGTTGCTTCGCATCGCGCGATGCTGAATGTAGGAGTAACCGTCCTCCTGCAACTGAATCATGGTTTCACTGATGACGTTTTTATCGTCGGCAGCCGAAACGGCCGTGGCGCAGAGGGCGAACCCCAGGATCGCCAGTTGTCCCAGCCGCGAAACGACCTGAGAAAAGGTGTTTTTCATTGGAAATTCTCGGATACAGACCTCAAGGCGCCGCGGATTATACCTGAGAACGCGTGCGGTACTACGAAACCGGCGAGTGCGTCACAACCCGTTACAAACGCCGCGATGCTGGTAGACTTGCAGGCCTTTCGTTCAAGAACTCCGAGCCAATCCAATGAGCCAAAACTATGTCGGTTTCGATCAGGATGCGGCGGGCGGCATGACGCACATGGGCCGTATCGTACTCGACGCGCGCGTTTTCGGCCTGATTCCGGAAAGCGAAAACTGCACCCGCTGGAGTGCGGCACAGATGCAGGTGCTGTACGAATCGGTCTTCGCGCAATGGGAAAAATACGGGCAGCTCCCGAGCCGCCTGCCGGAAGAACTGCGTCAACGCCACACCGCGATCTACAGCGCAGCGATGGCGCATGCGCGCGAGGCCGGTTGGAACCCCGAACTCGGCGAAGACGACTAAGCCGCCGCGGCGCCTGCCACCTGCCGCACTTACAGCAGCGGACCGAGCCGCGCGATCCAGGCCTCGCCAGTAGGGCGAATCAATATCAGCAACTCGGCCGGGAAGCCTGCGGTGCAGGGCAGACCGAGACTCGCCAGACTCCTGGACTCGGAACGTCGGTGGACCCGATCCGCCGGCGCAGGCTCGCGGTCAGGAAAAAAAGCCCCCCTGCGACCACGGCAAAGTTCAAAGTATGCCAGTACGTCATTGCACCTGGATTTTCGGGTCAATCCGTTTCAGTTGGCTGAATCCTCAACTGACCGGGGTTGCAAGGTTCATGCAACGAGGTACCCGGATGGGTTGCAACAAGCGCCCCGCCCGTCCGTGGACACTGGGCCCCGGCAATCCCTGCCGGGGTGACGGTGGCAAGCGGCAAACGAGATGCTAGGGATCGACCGCGTCTCGCTCTGGCGCAAACTCAAACGCCACGAAAGTGGTGGTTGAGCGCTCGGACCTCGAGCGCGAAGCGCATTCAATTCCCGCCCAGCAGCTCGTTGATCAGGCTGGCGGCCTCGGTGCGGAGCTGGTCCAGTTCGAGGTCGGACCACGGCGCCGGGCTGGCATGGCCAACTTCGATGCGGCCAAGGATCTGGTCGAGCCAGCGTCGGGCGCGGCCGTCGCGGTCGCGTTGCGGGTAGGCTTTCAGCGTTTGCTCCAGCATCAGCAGGTAACGGTAATCGGTGATCGCTTCGCGGTAGCGTTTGAGTTCGAGCGTTTCTCGCAGGTGTCCATCCGGGTGAGTGAAGACCGCGACCTGATCGTCCTCGCGGCCATCGAGGTCATACCACGGGTCGACGTGGACGGAGTTGAACGCGAACTGGAGGTGTCCGCCGCAGCCGAGCTGGCGCAGCTTGAATAGATAGACCCCGCGCCGATAGCGGCCGAGTTGGTTGTACAGCCCGCACCCGCTGCCGCGGGCAGTGAGGTGGCGGATTGCCTCGGCGCTGTGGTGGTTGAGATGCACTCGGTCGACGACGCCGGCGAGGCCACCGCGCGGGTCGCTGCGCGGCGATTCAAGGCTGGTGTAGATCGAGGTTTGCGCCCCGGCCTGGCGCAACGCGCGGGCGACTGCCAGCGATTGTTCGACCGCCGCGTCATCCGGCTCGTCGCCGACGACGTGGATCAACTCCGGCCAGGCATGGCGTTCGCCGTGGCGACGCAGCGCGGCGATCACGTCCTTGATTACGCGGGCGTAGGGTTTGCCGATTGCAGCGAAGCGATCGTCGCTCTCGCGGGTGCTGATCCCTTCGAGTTCGAGGCCGAGGTAGCTGTCGATCGGGCCGGTGAAGTATTGGCTGAGCACGGCGAGCGAGCGCTGCGTCGCGTCGAGATCGAGTTGTGGCCGGTCGCCGCTGTAGTCGCGCAGCTGCGGTCCACCCAGTCCGCCGGTCACCGCGGTCATGCCGTGGCGCCGCAATAACGGCAGCGCGGCCGCGAATTCGCGCTCGCGTTTGACGGCGACTTCGGGAAACGGGGTACCGGGATAGTTCGGCGCGCTGCCGAGATAGCCGATCGGAATGTCCGCCTCGGGGAGCATCCACGGGTGCAGCGTGACGCTGACCGGGAGTGTATGCCGGGTGCCGTCGCTGAAGCCGAGTCGCAGCGAGCCGTGGTAGGTGCCCGCGGCTTGTTCTGCTTTGGCGCGCACGTCGAACCAGAGCCGGCGCGTGGTGTGGGGGGTGAGTGGCAGCGGTGTGCGAGGACTGCCGCTGAGCGGATCGAGCAGGCGCGGCGGATTGGCGTAGACCGTGCCGTCCTGCGAGATGCGGCGCAGTTTGTAGCGCACGCTGGCCGCCTCGACCTCGAAGCCGGGCAGGTCGAGCGTGGCGTGGGTCAATTCCAGGGGCTCGCGGGCGCGCAGGCTGAGCGTGAGCGGCGCGTATTCGTTGTGTGCCAGGGCCAGCGTCAGGCGCTCGGTCAATTCTTCCGCGCCGGGCAGGTCGGTCGCTTGTACGTCCACCGCCGCGCTGCGCTGGAACACCCAGAGGCGCCCGTTCAGCGCGTTGGCCGGCGGCGCCGCGGCAGCAGCGGTGGGCGGGGGTAGTTCGCGGTGATGGGTGAGGTAGTGCGCGCGCAGGCGTTGCCAGAGTTCGGCGAGAAAGGCGGCGCCTTGATCGGCCGCGTCGGCCGGGTAGATCACGAGCGCCGACAGCGCGAGCGCGTAGGGGTTGTCGCGCGCCTCGAAACGCAGATTGAGCTGACCGTCTTCGACCGCAACGGCGAAGTGCAGCGGGACGTAGCGGGTGCGGATGTAGCGCTGCCAGAGATCGTCGCCGGGCAGGTCCTCGGCGTTGGCGTGGCGATAATAGCGCGACCAGAAGCGGGTGGCGGTCATCGTCTCATCGAGCGCAGGCCGGCCCTCGGCGCGGACGATGCGCCGCTCGAAGTTCGGGTAGTACTCCCAGTAACCGGGGTCTTCGAGCATCATCCAGACGTGATAGCGGCCGTTCGGTAAGTCGAAGTCGAGCCCACCGGAATTGAAGGAGATCCAGTCGCGCAGCAGGTCGTCGGGGTGACGGCGATCCTCGATCCGCAACACCTCCGCGTCGGCCGAGAGGCCGTAGCCGCGCTCGGGGTGATACTGGGCGTCGGCAGTCAGCGGGGTAAAGCCGGTGAAGACCGGACTGCCGGGGCCGCCGGCGTCGAACTTGAGCAGCCGGGGGAAGTCGTGTGCGAAGGCGGGTTCCGGCGTTAGGCGCAGGGCGGTGAGCGTGAGCTCGGTGTCGGCGTGCGCCGCCGACACCACCAGACGTCGCATCGTGCCGAGGTCCAGGCGGCGCCGTTCTCCCACCACCGCGCGTTCGCCGACGAACGCCTGCAGCGGCACCCGCAGCGTGGAGCGCCCCGGCGGCGCAACGAACTCGCCGTTGTAGCGCGACCAATAGTCGCGCGAGCGCGCGTCATTGAGTTCGATGTCCAGCCGTTGCGGTGTCGTCGCGGTGTGCGTTACTTCCAGCGTCAACCAGTCATGCCCGCGCCAGTCGGTCGGCAGGCCGGAGTCGGGCTCCAGGCTCACATACTGGCCCGCGCGGATGGTCAGGCCCGCGCTGGCCGCGGTCGCACTGCGAGGCGTGATTCGACCGGGCAGCGGCAGGCTGCGTGCCGCGGTGGCGCGCGCGGTCTGCGCAGCGGGCGGCGCGGCGTGCTGGCAGAATCCGCGGGTAGCGAATTCCGGCGCGTCGCAGTAGCCGCGCAGCGCCAGATCCTCGGCCGTCACCGGGCGGCGGTAGGCCAAGGGCTTGGTGGCCGGTTCGCCGAGACGAAAACCGCTGGTCGGCGCGCGGCAGTCCGGTTGCGGTGTCAACACCACATCGTCGACAAAAAAGCCGCCCGAGCCGTAATTGAAAAAATAGACGGTGGCCGCGGTCGCGCGTGGTACCGCGACATCGAGCGTCACGGACCGCCAGTCGCTATCGCCTGTCAATGCGAGATCCTGTAACAGCTGGGGCTGGTCGCCGAGGTCGAGGTAGATCGCCGCGCCTTGGTTCCAGCGATTGGGCCGCAAACCGCGTCCGGCGACCTGGGCGCTCAGCCGATAGCCGCAGGCACCGAGTGGCAACTGCTGGAAGATCGCCTGTTTGCCGGGGCCATTGCCTTCGATCATCACCGCGCGTTGCCCGCTGTACGCCACGTCCACCGCCTCGATACGGCCGTGGCCTTCCCAGCGATAGCCGGTCCAGCCGGCAAGGTCGAGCCCGTCGCCGGTTTCGGTGCGGGTTTCCAGGTCGCCATTGACGAGCAGGTTGTCAGACTGAGCGGCTGCCCCGCAGCCGGTCAGGCACGCGATCAGGGTGGCCATCCACGCGGCAAGCGCCACCGGTCGCGCGACCAAACGGGTGGATAACGTCGCCATGCGCCGGGGTTGAGATTGGGTAATGCGAAAATTTGGCATCCCATTACGACCATTGCACCGGCGTTTAGTGCGCCCCGTCGCGCGCCCGTAACCGGGAATTCGTCCCAAAACCTCCGAGGCGGGGTCTGGCATCTGGTTTGTGCGCCGCAAAAATACTAGAGTCTGGAGACTATCCCTACCGACGCCAGCGACCACCATGAGCACCACCCGACACCGCCAGGAAGACCTCGTCCACGCGATCGCCGAGACCCTTCTGGAAGGTTTCAACAAGCACTTCCGGATCTACCAGGCGATCACCGCGCAGGCCAAGGATCGGTTCGAGCAGGCGGACTGGCGTGCGGTGCACGAGGCCTCGCGCGGACGCATCGCGCTGTACGACCAGCGGGTGAACGAGGCGATGCAGGGCTTGCTCGATACCTTCGGCTTCGATCACCTCGACGAGACCTTGTGGCAAAAGGTGAAAATCCGCTACGTGCAGTTGCTCCAGACTCACTACCAGCCAGAACTCGCCGAGACCTTTTACAACTCGGTGTTCTGCCGGCTGTTTCACCGCAGTTATTTCAATAACGATTATATTTTTTTGCGCAGCGCGGTCTCGACCGAATACATTGAATCGGATCGTCCGGCTTACCGGGTGTTCTATCCCGGCGAAATTGGCCTGCGCACCACGGTGAGCCGGGTACTGAATCTATTCGGCTTTCAGGTGCCGTGGCAGAACCATCGCCGTGATGTGCGCGATATTACGCAGGCATTGATCGAATTCATCCGTCCGCGCCCGCAGCCGGCGCACCTCAATCTGCAAATCCAGGTCATCAACGCATTGTTCTATCGCAATAAGGCGGCCTATATCGTCGGCCGCGCGGTAAACGACGTCGAAGTGACGGCCTTTGCGCTGCCAATTCTCAACAGCGAGCACGACGGGCTTTACGTCGATACGCTGCTGCTGGGTAAGCGGGCAGTGTCGCAACTGTTCGAGTTTTCGTATGTCTATTTCATGGTCGAGCACCCGGTGCCATCAGCGATCGTGAGCTTTCTTGAGCAGTTGCTGCCGGAGCGGAGTAAGTCCGATCTTTACTCCGCGATCGGCTTTCACAAACAGGGGAAAAATGCCTTTTACCGCGACTTTCTCCACCACCTGAAATATTCGGAGGACCACATGATCATCGCGCCGGGTATCCGCGGCATGGTCATGGAGGTGTTCACACTGCCGTCCTATCCCTATGTGTTCAAGGTGATCAAGGACCGCTTCGCGCCGCCCAAGGAAATTGATCGCAAGACGGTTGAAGCCAAGTATCAGTTGGTCAAACAGCATGACCGGGTGGGGCGGATGGCGGACATGCTCGAATACTCCTACGTGACGTTACCGAAGCAGCGCTTCGCGCGGAATCTGCTGGACGAATTACTCGCGAATTGCGCCGAGAGTATCGAGCTCGACGGCGACTCGGTTGTCATCAAGCATGTGTATATCGAGCGGCGGATGATTCCGTTAAATATGTATCTCGACCACGCCGACGACGAGCAGACCGAGCGCCTGATGCTGGGTTACGGTGAGGCGATCAAACAATTGGCGGCGGCAAATATTTTTCCCGGCGATATGTTGCTGAAGAATTTCGGCGTCACGCCGCTCGGACGGGTGGTGTTTTACGACTATGACGAGGTGTGCTATCTCACCGAATGCAATTTTCGTCGCATTCCGCCGCCGCGATATCCCGAGGATGAAATGGCCGCGGAGCCGTGGTATTCGGTCGGTCCGATGGATGTCTTCCCGGAGGAGTTTGAGCGCTTCCTACTCAATAATCCGCGCATCCGGCGCGCGTTCAATAAATTTCATCGCGACCTGCTGGCGCCGGAATTCTGGTGGCAACGGCAGAAAAATATCCAGGCCGGTATTTACGAGGATGTCTTTCCCTATCCTGAGCGGATGCGGTTCCGCAACCGCGCCGCAGGTTGAATCCCGGTGTCGGGACGACTATCAGCCCAGTACGATTTGCAGCGCGGCGACAACCGGAACGGTTGCGAGCAGTGCCGCGACCGATACGACCCAAAAGTGCCACACACCGATATCGCTCGCTTTCGATGGGGTGATGGCGACAACTTCCGTGGCGTTGTTCGCCGCGACAGTGCCCGCTGGCGACTGGCGTAAACGCCGACTGACCCGCACAACCGCGTGTGGATTCAGAATCGGATTCATCCCGGGGTTGCTGACCATGATGACACCCTGTGTTTGATTTGTACTTAGTTTGGACTTTGCCACCTTAACGCCGACTTAATGGTCCGCTTCGGGTTGGATGCAACCAATTGGCCACGGGCCGGTCATAACGGTCGCGGATGACGCGATTTTTTTTAACGCCGTCACAACCTCGCCAACCAATAACGACAGGTCATTACGGTGTCCAGCAACGCGCGTTTAAGAATTGTTAAAAGCCCGCCACTTGGATTCCGTGTGGCCAAATGGATGCAGGAGCGTAACGTGCGTGGCGCGTGGCGGCTTGAATCGCTGTTGGCGAATCCGCGCTGGGAACAGGCGTTGGTGCGTACGGAGTTGGGACCAGGCGTCAGCTTCGACTTTCCGCTCGAATACGGGCGCACGCACTACAATCTGATGAACTTAAAGGCTTACGAGCATGCGCTGATCCGCTATGTTTCCGCCGTGCTCGCACACTATTCCGAGCCGTTTACGCTGCTCGATTGTGGTGCCGATATCGGCTTGCTGAGTGCACGGCTGGTGGCGGAAAGCTGGAACCTGCGCCGGGTCATCGCATTCGAACCGAATTCGCAGGCGTTTGGCTTCCTCAAAAACAACCTCGCATTACTGCCTTGCACGGCGCGGGCGCATTCCGCCGCGGTGGCGAACTTTGACGGTCGCGGGCGCTTGCGATTGCCAGATTTCGATCCATCGAAGCACGCTTGCTTTATCGAACCGGATCCGTCGGGCGCCATCGAGGTGCTACGGATCGACGCGCTGCAACTCGAACCGGAGATCAATCTGCTGTTCAAGATCGATGTGGAGGGCGGCGAACTTGATGTCCTGCGCGGCGCGGAACACACCTTGCGTGCGGCGCGCGAGGTGGTCGTCGTATTCGAGGCCCATCCTCGGCAAAGCGCGCGGGTCGGCATCGATCCGGTCGAGATCATCCAGTATCTGCGGAGTCTGATCGGTCGCCCGCTCGAGGTAACAGTGGTGGAAGCGCCGGATTTGACGGTCAATCTCGATCGGCCGCTATGGTCGCAATCCGTGCCCTCTGGGGTGCTGAATATCTGCGTGTACAGTCGCCCTGCGTGAGCGCGGGTTACGCCGTCCCAAGCAGCGGTGCGGCGCTCACGATCACTCCGTCCTCGTCGGCATAGACGTAATCTCCGGGGTGAAATGTGACCCCGGCGAAGGTGACGGGGAGGTCGATGTCGCCGACACCTTTCTTGACGCTCTTGAGCGGATGGGTGGCGAGGGCCTTGACGCCGAGCGGCATCGCGGCGATGTCGGCGGAATCGCGGATGCAACCGTTGACGATGATCCCGCTCCAACCGTTTTTGACCGCCTTGGCCGCGAGCAGATCGCCGAGCAACGCGCAACGCAGTGAGCCACCGCCGTCGATTACAAGAACCTGATCCCGTCCATCGCGTGCCAGCAGCTCGCGCACGAGTGAGTTGTCCTCGAATACCTTGAGGGTTACCACGCGCCCGTAAAATCTGGGCTTGCCGCCGTAGTCGTGCAGACCGGGGCTTGCGATTTGAAGGTGGTCGCTATGGGTATCGCAGAGATCCGCGGTTTTTAGCTCCATGAATGTCCTGATTCGGCGTATCGGGAGAATTAGGCTTGCGGCGAAGCGGCAGCGCTTCCGGGTTGCGGGTGCGCTTACGCGGCATCGAGCCAGTGATGGTCATCAGCGTCCCATTTTTGAAACACCCCGCGAAGCCGCCTGAGGGGAGGGGTGAGAGGTGGCGGCTCCGCGGAGGTCCCAAAAAAACTCGGTTTCGACCCGCGGGCGCGGTGGCGCGCCCGCGGATCCGTGACTCAGCCGACGGCGTGTTGTTTGGCGTCGTCGTAAAACTGCTCTTCTTCGGTCGACCCGGTCAGGGCGGTGACCGAGGACGCGCCGCCTTGAATCACGGTGGTCACGTCGTCGAAGTAGCCGGCGCCGACTTCCTGTTGATGCGAGACGAAGGTGTAGCCTTTGTCGCGGGCGCGGAATTCCGGCTCCTGGACCTTTTCCACGTAGTGCTTCATGCCTTCGCCGCGGGCGTAGTCATAGGCAATGTCGTACATGTTGAACCACATGTTGTGGATGCCGGCGAGCGTGATGAACTGGTACTTGTAGCCATACTCCGCGAGCTTGTCCTGGAAGATCGCGATGGTCTTGTCATCGAGGTTTTTCTTCCAGTTGAACGACGGCGAGCAGTTGTAGGCCAGCAGCTTGTTGGGGTTTTTCGCCAGCACGGCCTCGGCGAATTCACGCGCGAAGCCGAGATCGGGGGTGCCGGTTTCGCACCAGACCAGATCGGCGTAAGGGGCGTAAGCGACGCCGCGGCTGATCGCTTGTTCGAGACCATTCTTGACCCGGTAAAATCCCTCCGAGGTCCGCTCGCCGGTCAGGAACGCCTGGTCGTTGCCGTCGTAATCGGAAGTCAGCAGGTTGGCCGCCTCGGCGTCGGTGCGGGCGAGCACCAGGGTCGGCACGCCGCATACATCGGCCGCGAGGCGCGCGGCGTTGAGTTTCTGCACGGCTTCTTGAGTCGGTACCAGCACCTTGCCGCCCATGTGGCCGCACTTCTTGACCGCGGCGAGCTGGTCTTCGAAGTGCACGCCCGCGGCGCCGGCCGCGATCATGTTCTTCATCAGCTCGAACGCATTGAGCACCCCACCGAAACCGGCTTCGGCATCGGCCACGATCGGCAGAAAATAATCGACAAAGCCTGCGTCGCCGGCCTCGATGCCACGCGACCACTGGATCTCGTCGGCGCGTTTGAAGGTGTTGTTGATCCGGCGCACCATCGTCGGCACCGAGTCGTAGGCGTACAGCGACTGGTCGGGGTACATCGTCTCCGAGGTGTTGCCATCCGCCGCCACTTGCCAGCCGGAGAGGTAGATCGCCTCGATGCCCGCCTTGGCCTGCTGCATCGCCTGGCCGGCGGTGATCGCGCCCATGCAGTTGACGTAGCCCTTCTTCGCTTCGCCGCGAACCAGTTTCCAGAGTCGTTCCGCGCCCATCCGCGCATAGGTGTGTTCGGGCTGGACCGAGCCGCGCAGGCGCACCACATCGGCGGCGGAGTAATTGCGCTGCACGTCGGTCCAGCGCGGGTTGGCCGCCCAGTCCTGCTCCAGTGCAGCGATTTGTTCTTGTCGTGTCGTCATGTTGTAAGGGTCTCCAGAGGGGTGAGAGTTACGCCGTGGCGGCCTTGGGTGAATCAAGGCGTGCCCGTTTTCATTCCAGATGCTCGTAGGCGACGAGCGTCAGGAACTCCGCGAACTGATCGCTGAGGGTGATGTCGCGGAACAGTTGCGCGGCGAGTTCGTAGCGTCCTGCCACGAATCGTTCCGCACCGACCTCCTCGCGCAGGCGCGCCAGTTCCGCGGCGAGCCATTGTTCGAAGAGGGCGGGGGTGAGGCGGCGCCCATCGCTGAGCACCCCTTGTTCATGCCGCAGCCATTGCCAGATCTGCGCGCGCGAGATCTCGGCGGTGGCCGCGTCTTCCATCAGGTTGTGAATCGGCACCGCGCCCTGGCCGCAGAGCCACGCCGCGATGTATTGGATCGCTACATCGATGTTGTTGCGCACGCCGGCCTCGGTGATCTCGCCGCGGTGCGGTTGCAGGAGATCGGCGGCGCTGACCTTGACGTCCTCGCGCAGTCGGTGGAGTTGGTTGCGCCCCGGCATGTTCTCGCGAAACACTTCCATCGCGATCGGCACCAGCGCCGGGTGTGCGACCCAGGTGCCGTCGTGGCCGTCGTGAACCTCGCGCAGCTTGTCGTCGCGCACCTTGAGCAGGGCCGCTTCGTTGGCGATCGGATTGCCCTTGACCGGAATCTGCGCCGCCATCCCGCCCATCGCGAACGCGCCGCGACGGTGGCAGGTCTGGATCACGAGTTGTGAATATGAGCGCATGAAGTGCG
>CAZUJU010000077.1:0-11132 GCA_964620675.1 uncultured Thiotrichales bacterium
GTTCGACGAGCCGCTTTACGTCGGCGTGCACATTGGAGTAGTTGCGTCCAAGCCGCGACCAACACCGTCAGGCCACGCCATCGATAAGGCTCCTCGTTGCGCCCCACGTTCCGGTGATCGCCCTTTCCGGTTTCGTTGTCGTAACGCACCAACGTTGCTCCGTCGCGGCCTGCCCACAACCGGGACTTCAAGCCGAGTGGACGGTCGGGCGCCGGCCCCGCCTACGGCGCGAGTAACTCGGCGCGGCGGAAACAGTCCAGGGCGTGGTCGTTGACCATGCCGGTCGCCTGCATGTGCGCGTAGCACACGGTTGGGCCGAGAAATTTGAAGCCGCGTTGGCGCAGGTCCTTGGCCAGCGCTTCTGATTCCGGCGTGGTCGCGGGATAGTCACTCAATTTCGCAAAGGCGTTCACGATCGGTTTGCCGTCGACGAAACGCCAGATGTATTGGTCGAAACTGCCGAATTCCGTTTGCACCGCCAGAAAGCGTTGGGCGTTGTTGATTGCGGCGAGGACCTTGGCGCGGTTGCGAATGATGCCGGGGTTGGCGAGGAGCGTTTCGACCCGAGCCTCATCGTAGGTCGCGATGCGCTCCGGGTCGAAATCGTCGAACGCCAGGCGGTAGTGCTCGCGCTTGCGCAGCACGGTGTACCAACTGAGGCCGGCCTGAGCCGATTCGAGGATTAAAAACTCAAACAGGCGGCGATCGTCATGCACCGGTACGCCCCACTCATGGTCATGATAGTGGACATAATCCGGCTTGCTGAGGTCGACCCACGGGCAGCGGTTAAGGGCGATGAGTTCGGACATGGGGTCAGTATTTGATGCTGCAACCATAAGGCTGGGTGAGGGCGCGCGTGACCGGCTTGCCCGCGGCCAGTTCAGCCAGCGCGATTTCGACGAACTGCTCGGCCTTTGCGAGATCAGACGGGTTCGCGCTCGGGATCGAGTCGATCGCACCGTTGTAGCGCAAGATGCCCTCACCGTCGATCACGTACATATGCGGGGTGACCTTGGCGCCGTAGACCTGGCCGGTGTCGCCTGCGGTATCGAACAGGTAATGCGTTTGACATTGGCCGGCTGATGGGTGTCCCTTATTTATTGATTTTTCTCGCGGGCAACGTGGTTCGTCAACTTGCGACGGTTGCCGTGAGCGACCCAAGCAGGGGTCGAAGCGAATGCAGCGAGCTGGCGGCGTGGAAGCGTCGTATCGTCGGCTCGGGCAGGGAGCGGTTGACGCTGTTTTGAGGGAGCTGCGACCACAGGGTTTGGAGCAACTCGGTGAGTTGCTCCGTTTGGGTGGTCTCGTCCGTCAGCAGCATGACCTTGGCAAGCGGTACCTCGGTCAGCAACAGTCCAAGTTCGAACTCGCAACCGAGGTTGTTCTTGCCGAAGCCGCGCAGGTCCATCAACACGGCGTCGCTGCGGCGGGCGAGCGCGCGCACCGTGGCGCGCCAGGTGTTGTCGTAGCAGAAAAACTCGTTGATGCGGTAACGGCCATCGGGGTCGGGGCGCGCATCGAAGCGCTCCAGCCGGTCGCGCAGGTCCGCGTCGCTCGCGACGAACAGGCCGCGCAGGCGCAGGCCCCAGAACTGGATCAGTTCGTCGGGTTCAAGGTTGGTCGCCGCGAGGTCGGGCGCGCCGATCAGGCTGATTGGGCCGAGGTAGCGCCAGCGTTGGCTGAGTTGATCGAGCAAGCGCCGGCTGCGGCGGCGATGCCCGAAGACGCGCAGCAGTAACAGCGATGCGGGGCGCGTCTCCGTCGCCGCCGGGCATTGCAGCCTGCCGCTGAGCCATTTGTAGACGAGGTAGGCCAGTAAGAAGCTCGCGCTGGCGCCCTGCGTCGAGTCGAGCTGGATCACCGTGTCGACCAGCGTGACCACCAGCCACCAGCTATCCAGCGTCAGCGACTGATCGCTCAAGCGCTTGTCACGGTAGCGGGCCGCGATGCGCCGCAACAGCCACCACGCGACGCCGAGCATGGTGGTGATCAGCGTTGCGAGCACGATCCAGCGATAGTTCACCCACAAGCCCACGTCGTTCAGTGCCAGCGCGAGGCAGCCGAGTCCTTGCGTGCTCAGCAACCACGCCGCAACCAACGCGATGGCGACGAAGTAGGCCAGCAGGCCCACGGAACGCCAAGCCCGGTTGCTCAACACCCATAGCAGCAGCGACGGTGGCCCCATCCAGATCAGCCAGACCAGCGCGAGGCTGTCCCCGCCGGCCTCGCGCAGCCCAAGCGCCGATAAAGACAAGTCGAAAGCGAATACGACCGAGAAGTAGCCGATCATCCATGCCCACTTCGCCCGCGCGTCGCTGACGCTCGTCAGCAGCAGTGTGGGGATTACCGGCCAGGCGTAAAGCAGCCACACCGCGAACACCCGCATCGGGGTCAGGTCGATGTTGCCGAAGACAAAGGTCAGCACCGTCGCGACCAGCGCGTGCGCGAGCCCGGCGACTGCGTAGGCGAACCCCGCGCGCCGAACGCCGTGGGTGCTGCGACGTTCCAGCGGAGAGGGCCTCGGCTGGGGGTTATCGTTGACGCACTCAATCCGAAGCGCGACGGCAGGCGAGGTCGCTCGGGCGTGGGGAGCTGGCTCGGCCGCCCGCGTGTCGCCCGCTGAAACCTGACGCATCACCCGCGCGACGCGCCGGCGATACAACACTACCGTCAACCACGTCAGCACCACGGCGATAGGCAGCGCGAGCAGCAGAATGAACGCCGCCACGCCGCCCAAGGTCGTCGCGCATTCGGCGGGGAAGGTGAGAGACGCTGGCTCGTCGTAAGGCATGAATCAAGGAAGATAGACTAAGGGCGTCGAGATCGTGGGCGGGCACAAGCAGATTGGGTGGATTAGCGAAGCGTAACCCACCGATTCGGGGCTCATCTTGGCCTCAGCGTAGGGCGAGCCCGTTTAGCCATCAAGCCAAGAATTGACTGCCTAAACCGGCCGTGCCAGAGCATCGCATTGCCGCTGATCTTGACCGAGACGATCGAGCCGATCACCAACGCCAATGACAGCCAGTGAAACATCCGTGTCGGCAGATCCCAGATTCGAATCGAGCGGTAGTGAATGGCGTGGTGACCTTGGTAACGAAGTCTGCGGAATAATCTAGCCGGTTACGGGAAGGTGCTCCAGTTTCGTCCCGACGAGCTTAACCGTGGGCGCTGCGCCGGGACCGGGAATAATAGGGGAAATACCACGTCGACGGTCATGATCGCGGTCACGCCTGTTTCGACCGCGAGCCAGTAGAGCGAAGCATCGGCCAGGTCCATTTCGCGTTTGCCGTTTTCCGTATAACGCTGCATCCAGATGAGCGTTTCACACGGAGTTTCGCCTTGACCTTGTCGGATACGTTTTCGGATGCGCCGGCGTCGCCCATCGGGGTGCCGCTGCGAACCGCCAGGAGCAACTCGGCCGGATTTTTTGCGCCGAGCATGCGCTCCAGCGCGCCCTTGACCCATTGAGACTTGGATATGCCCAGGCGCTGCGCTTCGGCATCCACGCGCGCTTCGATTATCGGGTCCAGTCTGACGGAGATGGCCATCGAGTTTTCTCGTATGCGTGTATTACGTGCATACGCTAACGCGCTCAGTAAAGGCCATTCAACCTGAAATACTGGGTTCACCCGACGGATACGAATATCGCTAATAAAAACAAAATGTTAAGTTATTCCGGCGCCTTATTCATCACGGGGGCAAAAGGCAAGACTTAACCCCGCTGATAGCAGAGTACGCCGTATATCCGCCATGGTCATGAAGAGCGTGTCAGGCGCGTCGCCAAAAGGTGTGAATCCCATCTTTTCGTAGAAACCCGCGACGCCTTTCTTGGCGTCAACCAGTATGAGTGGGAATGCGACGGCTTCGCTCGCGCGCAGCAGCCTTGCCAAGGCGTCGACAAGGAGGAACTCGCCATACCCCCGCCCGGAGTAACGCCGATCCACCGCGAGGCGGGCAATCAAACCGGCTGTATGGTTGCTGTGGTGTTTTTTCCGTAGGCGTTCAGGCAACTGCCCCCAATCAATTTGCTTCATGGTTAGTGTGTAATAGCCCATGATGACGCCGGGCTGTTCAGAGTCCTCGAGTACGAATGTCCGCGAATTGTCCTTGTCGGCCTGCTGGATGGCCATCATTTTGAGGTGGTTGTTCAGAGCCTCCACACCACAGTCGAATCCGCCGCGGTTGTGTCGATGCTTGTCGAGTAACTGCGTTCTCACTCGGAGGACATATCCTGATAGCGCTTGGCAGCCTCGTGCAGGCGGGGGTGGAGCTTGGCGGGGGCATCGAGCGCTTCAGCTAAACGGGCCGCGTCGTGCTCGCTGAGTTTAAGAACCTGATCTTGCTCGATGAGCTGTTTGGCTTTTTCGATAGCGGCGTTGAGAACAAACGAGTTGATGCTCGACACGCCCGCCAGTGCCGCCGCGCGCGCCAGTAGCGTTTGGGTGTTGGTATCTACACGTGCCGTGATGCGGGGTAGGGATTGTGCAACAGGCATGGTTACCTCCAGGGTGAGTGCCAAAATGGCACACCAGGAGTATGTCACCGCGGATTCGCGTGTACAAGGGCCTGCCCACAACCGGGACTTCAAGCCGAGTGGACGGTCGGGCGCCGGCCCCGCCTACGGCGCGAGTAACTCGGCGCGGCGGAAACAGTCCAGGGCGTGGTCGTTGACCATGCCGGTCGCCTGCATGTGCGCGTAGCACACGGTTGGGCCGAGAAATTTGAAGCCGCGTTGGCGCAGGTCCTTGGCCAGCGCTTCTGATTCCGGCGTGGTCGCGGGATAGTCACTCAATTTCGCAAAGGCGTTCACGATCGGTTTGCCGTCGACGAAACGCCAGATGTATTGGTCGAAACTGCCGAATTCCGTTTGCACCGCCAGAAAGCGTTGGGCGTTGTTGATTGCGGCGAGGACCTTGGCGCGGTTGCGAATGATGCCGGGGTTGGCGAGGAGCGTTTCGACCCGAGCCTCATCGTAGGTCGCGATGCGCTCCGGGTCGAAATCGTCGAACGCCAGGCGGTAGTGCTCGCGCTTGCGCAGCACGGTGTACCAACTGAGGCCGGCCTGAGCCGATTCGAGGATTAAAAACTCAAACAGGCGGCGATCGTCATGCACCGGTACGCCCCACTCATGGTCATGATAGTGGACATAATCCGGCTTGCTGAGGTCGACCCACGGGCAGCGGTTAAGGGCGATGAGTTCGGACATGGGGTCAGTATTTGATGCTGCAACCATAAGGCTGGGTGAGGGCGCGCGTGACCGGCTTGCCCGCGGCCAGTTCAGCCAGCGCGATTTCGACGAACTGCTCGGCCTTTGCGAGATCAGACGGGTTCGCGCTCGGGATCGAGTCGATCGCACCGTTGTAGCGCAAGATGCCCTCACCGTCGATCACGTACATATGCGGGGTGACCTTGGCGCCGTAGACCTGGCCGGTGTCGCCTGCGGTATCGAACAGGTAATGCGTTTGACGGGCATTCCATTCGGCTTGAATTTTTTCCGCTTGTTTGGGCGAAACGTGACCCTGTTTCCCCGGCGCCGAGGAGTTGACCACCAGCCAGACTACGCCGTTGCTGGTTGCGCCCGCTTGCTGCCGCTGCATGTTTTCGCCGTTGTAGTGTTTCATGACGAAGGGACATTCATGATTGGTCCATTCCAACACCACGGTCTTGCCCGCGAACTCACTGAGTGCACGGGGGTTGCCGGCGGTGTCGGTGAGGGTGAAGGCCGGTGCCGGCGCGCCGATTTTCGCCTCGGCCGCGAGGACGACCGGCGTGGTCAGCATGAGGAGCAAGGTCAATCCAATCTTCGCGTTCATGATGGTGGTTCCTCTCATTCAGGTCAGTCATAGGTCGTTCAGGGCCTGTTGCACGATGGCAACCGTCAACAGTTGCGGCAATACGATCGGTGCGCGATCCGGGCCGGGATAGAGGACGTAGAGCGGTACGCCGCTGCGTCCGAACGAGGCCAGGTAAGCTGTGATCTCGGCATCGCGGCGGGTCCAGTCGCCTTTGAGGTAGCGCACGCCGCGTTCGCGCAGCGCGCCTTGGACCGCAGCGGTGGACAGCGCGACACGTTCATTCGCGAGGCAGGTGATGCACCAGGCGGCGGTCATATTGACCAGCACCGGATGGCCGGCCGCGCGGAGTTCGGCGAGATGGGTCGGGCTCCAGGCTTCGTACTCGGTCGATCTGCCGGTCCCGGCAACGGGTGTAACCGGGGGGACGTGTAACAGCGGCAGCGCGACACACAGCGCCAGGGTTGCCCAGCCCAGCGCACGGGCGCGGCCGCGCAGTCCGAGTAACCAGAGTGCGAACGCGACCCCGACCAGCGCCGCCAGCAGCCAGCTCAGCGCCAGCACCGAGGTTTGTTCACCATAAACCCAAAGCAACCAGACCACGGTCAGGAGTAGCGGAAACGCCAGCGCGCGGCGCACCGTGTCCATCCAGGCGCCGGGGCGCGGCAGGCGGCGGGCGAGGCCGGGCACCCAGCCAAGCACGAGCACTGGCAGGGCCAGACCGAACCCGAGCGCCGCGAACACAGTCAAGGCAGCGGCGGGGGGCAGGGTGAGGGCGACGCCGAGCGCCACCCCCATGAACGGGGCCGTACATGGACTCGCCACCAAACAGGCAAGCACGCCGGTGAAAAATGCGGCGCGGTCGCCATGCCCGCTGGTGAGCGATTGACCCCAACCGGTAAAGCCGCCCGCGATCTCGAACAGGCCGACGAAGTTCATCGCCAGGGCGAAAAACAGCAGCACCAACGCCGCGATAAACGTTGGCGACTGGAGCTGGAACCCCCACCCCAGCGCCTCGCCCGACGCGCGCAGCGCCAGCAACAAGGCCGCGATCACGAGAAAGCTGACGATCACCCCACCGGTATAGAACAGGCCGTGCCGGCGCAGCAAGGCCCGGTCACCCGCCGCCGCGATCGCGCCTGAGGCCTTCAGGAACAGAATCGGAAACACGCAGGGCATGAGGTTCAGGATCAGTCCACCCAGCAGCGCGAAGGCGAGCACGGTGGCGAACCCCAGCGTGGGGCGCTCGCTGATCCCTGTCGTCAGTGTCGTGGCCGTCCAATGTTGGGCGAGGTCGCCGCGCACAAGCAGGAACTCGAAGCGCTTGGGTGTACCGACGAAGTACTCGCTTTTCGGTAAGCGCAGCACTGGCCCGGTCGCGGTTTCGGTCCATTCGGGGCGGGTGTGGTTGGCGACCACCTGCGGGGTGAGCGGGAACACCGTCCAGTCCGAATCGGGGGCGATGGTGACCGCGCTCGGGAGATGTAATTCGACCGCATGCTCAGTGAGTTTAAGCGCCGCCGAGGTGGCCACCGGCTGCGGTTGGCGCCGGTCGGCGGCGTTGAAACCCGCGGCCCAGTGCGGGTCGAGCTCCGCGCTGTTTGCGACGGGTAAGGTGAGGGTGTACTCGCCGGAACCGGGCAGACACTCGGCTTTGCAGATCAACCATTCCGCCCGCGCGCGTAGCGTCACGCTCGCCTCGGCGAACTGCCGTGGCGGTTCGATCGCCAGCGGCAGGACGAGTGTGCCGCTGTAGCCGAAGTTCACCAACGGCCCGACCGGCAGACGCTCCGGCACGGGCCATTGAATCGGGCCCTCCGTAAAGCCGGGCGGCAATTCCAGTTCAATACGCGTCGCCAGACCGGAGTCGCCCGGATTCAGCCAGTACGTGTGCCAGTCGGGGTCATGTTCGAGCAGCAATCCGAGCCGCAGGGGTTCACCGGGCACAAGGGCTGTGCGCTCGGCGATCAGGGTGGTGTTCAGATGGTCGGTGCGCAGTGCCAGCGAATCGCCGAAGCCCGCGCCGATCGGGAGCCACCACAGCAGCAACAGCCACCCCGGCAGGGACGCAGGAATAATGCCTACGGTCAGGTGGTTTCGGCTCATGGCGAGGTGGGTTGCAGGCGCTGGCGAGAACATAGCACGCATTTTCCGCCGCTCTGGCATTCCCGCAGCGCGCGGTGCCGAATCAAATCGGGCTGGGACTCGAATTGACGGTCGAATACATCGAATGTTTGGAGTATTCAGCGGCCTGATTGTCGTTGCGAGGATGAGGGTCTTGCGGTAGCTTGCGACGCGTTCACGGCTCGCTCATCGAGCTGTGACGTCAACCGAAAGTTACATTTACGCCAACAGAAGGTCATGAGCATGAACACAGTGGTTAGTCGCGTCGCCCTTGGTGTCCTCGCCCTTTCAGTCGCAGCCGCGGCGCAGGCCGAACTGAGCCCCGAGAACATGATCAAGTTTCGCCAATCCGGCTACACCTTCATGAGCTGGAACATGGGCAAGATCAAGGCGCAGGTGGTCGACGCCGCGGTGCCCTACGATCAAGGCCAGGTTGCCGCCGCGGCCAATGTCATCGCCGCAATCGCAAACTCGGGGATGGGTGCGCTCTATTCACCGGCAACCCTGGACGGAAAGGGGTGGAAACAAACCCGTCTGGAAAAGAAATTCTTCGATGAGCAGGACAAAGTCCGCGAGATCGCGATGAATTTCGTCAAGCAAGCCAACAAGCTGCAGGAGGTCGCCGCGGCTGGCGATCAGAAGGCGATCGCCACCCAGTTCGGCGAAGTCGGCAAGGCCTGCAAAGCCTGCCACGATAACTATCGCGCGGAAGAGTAATTTGGTTTCAGGGGGCGGGTTGCGTGCGGCCCGCCCCAACGTCGATCGCTGGAATCCCTTTCGGATTATTCGAGCTTACTCACCATCCGAGGTCGGGTGCCGGCGGCACCGGTACTGGCGTCGGCAACAGCCCTCCGCTTGCCACCCAAAGGGTAAACGCCGCGGCCGCGAGGGCGCCGATCAACGCCAACACACTTCCGCCGCGCGCTGGCTCGCCGTCTGCGGCGACCCGCTTTACGCCGGTGATCATCGGTTTCACCAACTCGACTTTCTTGACGATCGCGTAGTACAGAATGGCCAGTACATGGAGTGCCACCAGCGCGTAAATCAGCCACTCCGCGTTGCGGTGCCAACCACTGATCCGGTTGCTGACGGACTCCGAGACGGCGCGGTAGAGCGGGCCGTGGAAGGCGATATCGTCGTTGGCGAACAACCCGCTGACGGCCTGGAATCCGATCACGCCCAGCAGCGCGAGCACCGAAAGCGCGCCAAGCGGGGTGTGCCCCAAGCCCTGCCAGCGCCCGGCGAGGTAGGCCCGGATCGCGTGCGGACCGCGGACGAACTGCGCAAACCGCGCGTAGGTAGAACCGACAAACCCCCACAGCAGGCGAAACACGATCAAGCCAAGAATTGACTGCCCAAACCGGCCGTGCCAGAGCATCGCATTGCCGCCGATCTTGACCGAGACGATCGAGCCGATCACCAACGCCAATAACAGCCAGTGAAACACCCGTGTCGGCAGATCCCAGATTCGAATCGAGCGGTAGTGCATGGCGTGGTGACCTTGGTAACGAAGTCTGCGGAATAATTTAGCCGGTTACGGGAAGGTGCTCCAGTTTCGTCCCGACGGGCTTAGCCGTGGGCGCTGCGCCGGGACGACGGTGGGATTGCTCACGCCGAAGCGTCGGCGGCAATTTCCCCATCGGCAAACGCAATGCTGATGCCTTGGCGGGTAAGGCGGGCGCGTTCCTGTGCCAGCCACAATCCGGCGGGCTTTTTAAAGGGCAACACCAGCAAACCGCTACGTTCCAACGTTGAGCCGCGCGCCACTGGCTGCCTCACCTGCGTTATTTGGGCGGAGCACTGTGCCCGTGCTGCTCCTACGCTGGTAAACTCGCCCGGTAACGAAATCGGAGCGTTGGAAAATGGACGGATTTTTGCTGTTTGCCGGCACCATCGTGGCAGTCGTGGTGGCTTTGATTGTCGCCGGGATCAAAACGGTGCCGCAGGGCGAGCGTTGGACGGTGGAGCGTTTCGGGCGCTATACCCATACGCTGGATTCGGGTTTGCGGCTGATCGTGCCGTTTATCGATCGGATCGGGCGGCGGCTCACGGTGATGGAGCAGGTGCTCGACGTGCCGGCCCAGACCGTGATCACCAAGGACAACGCGGCCGTGATCGCCGATGGGGTGGTGTTTTTCCGCATCGACGACGCCGCGCGCGCGGCCTATCAGGTACGCCACCTCGAAGAGGCGATCATCAACCTCACCACCACCAATCTGCGCTCGGTGATCGGTTCGCTCGATCTCGACGAAACCTTGTCCAACCGGCAGAAAATCAACGAGATTCTGCTCAGTGTGGTGGACGAGGCGACCAATCCGTGGGGGATCAAGATCGTGCGGATCGAAATCCGCGATCTTAGGATGTCGTCCGAATTGCAGGACGCGATGAACCTACAAATGACCGCCGAACGGCGCCGACGGGCGCAGGTCACCGAAGCCAACGGCAAACGTGAGGCCGAAATTCTCGCCGCCGAGGGCGAAAAACGCGCGGCGGTGTTGCGCGCCGAGGGTGACCGCGAGGCCGCCTTCCTCAACGCCGAGGCCCGCGAGCGTGAAGCCGAGGCCGAGGCCAAAGCGACCAAGATGGTCTCCGAGGCGATCGCGGCCGGCGATATTCAGGCGATCCAGTATTTTCTCGGGCTCAAGTATGTCGAGGCGCTTAACGAAATCGGCCGTTCCTCCAGTTCCAAACTGGTGCTGATGCCGCTTGAAGCGGCAGGTCTTACCGGGGCCGTGGCCGGCGTCACCGAGTTGATCCGCGAGACCCAGGCCAACAAGCGCAGCCAATCATGAGCGCCATCGAAGCGCTATTCGCCTCGCCGTGGCTGTGGCTGGTCGCGGGCGCCGTATTGATTGGGCTGGAGATCCTCGCCCCCGGCGTGTTCCTACTGTGGATTGGACTCGGCGCGGTGCTGGTCGGGGTATCGGTATGGGTTGCACCCGACCTCGCCGTGGCGTGGCAATTGCTGATTTTCGCACTCGCGATGCTCGGCTCGATCGCGCTCGGTTTAGTCCTCCAGCGCCGCGGCCGTGAAAGCTTGTCCGCCGCGACGCTCAACCGCGAACTTAACGCCCTGATCGGCCGCCGGGTAGAAGCGATCGAGGACTTTCACAACGGCCGTGGCCGGGTCCGCGTCGGGGATTCGAGCTACACCGCGACCAGCGGCGAACCGCTTGCCGCCGGGCAGTTGCTCGAGGTCGTCGGGCTGGATGAAAG
>CAZUJU010000078.1:0-11102 GCA_964620675.1 uncultured Thiotrichales bacterium
CGGAGGTCATAACGAGGCATGGGGGAAATATCCTGAAGTGGTTAAAGGCTCGGTTTGTTCGTTGGCGCCCGACGCGAGCGTGCAGATGCTGCCCACCGCTGGGCCGGTGGATCGCTTGGCCGGCACCTACACCTTCACCTCGCGCGAGGCCGATTCGGTGCCGGTGAGGCTGGCTTTGATCGCCGCCGAAATCGCCCCCTCGGAGATCCACCGCCTCGACGCGAACCGTGGCGGCTCCGGTCGAGCCTTGGGCGAGATTGGTGCTGGAGCTTGGTGTGTCATGGAACGTGAGCGCTTGTGTCGCCGGTATCTGAACATTTTGGTTTGCCAGCAAAATTCGTGCGTAAACTTTGGCTCAGGTAGAGCGCCAAGTCTATGATACAAAGCGATTTCTACCGCTCTGAAGGTCCGAAATCCGAAGGCTCTTTTCGAGATCAGCTTTGCCTTCCCATTAAACCCCTCGACCACGCTGCTGGAAAGCTGGCCTTTGGCGCGAAACCAGTTGAGCAACAGCTGGCGCGACATGCGGGCGACTTTCTTCATCGGATCGATCTTCGAGCGCATGGTTTTGATACACCATCGATCGAGGAACTTGCCGGCCCAGTAGGGCGAGATATAGGTCCAGAAGAACTGGAACTTCTCCTTGAGCAAATAGGCGCGCACGGCGCGCAGCTTGTGTTTAAGCCACTCCGTCAGCCGCACATCTTGGGTCTCGCTCAGATTCTCGGGGCGCTTGAGTAGCAGAAAACGTGCCTTGCTCAGCGCCGGCTCACTGCTCTTGGCCTTAGGCGATGCTTACCCAACGCCCAGGGCATCCGCTCGACACCCGCACCCCGCAACGCGGACATTCCACCCGGCGCGGTGCGTACAGCGGAAACGCCTGCATGCCCCACAACGGCACGAGCTCGAAGCGGCGCACCGGCAGACGGTCATAGCCTGGCCCAGGCTTCCCGCGGACCGAGCAGACCGCGCGGCTGTTGCCCCGCGGTTCCACCTCGACCTCCAGAACCGGTTGCCCAGAGCCATCGGCCCAGCGCACCGCGGTGTACACAAAGGATTTGAACTTCTGAACCCGATTCAGGATAGTTTTCAGCTGCATCCCGCCTTTGGTCCTTTGAGCGATGATTGGTTAGCACTTCCATCTTCTCAGGGCCAGGACCGGGACGCTCTCCCAAAATCACCCGCACTGCTTACAATCCACTCAACCTTTCGCCGAAATCAGCCTTGCGCTAACCACGAATTTTGCTGACGAACCAGATAAATAGACCCGTGATAGCAGCAGTGCGAATGGGTCGATTGGGTTAACCGACCTTCGAGACGGGCGCTTTACTCGTTTGGAATGGCGAGGGCGTGTTTATTTGCAGCGACGCTCAGTAATTCCGTCCAGCGTGGTGATTCTGCCTGGTCGGGTTCACGATGATCCGCGATACGCAGAATTTCGTGGCCATCGTGGTCGAACACTTCGAGGTGGGTTACCCAGCCATTCGCCGTGGGCAATCTGACCCACCAGGCCGTGGCGATGGCTCGGGTTCTCAGGTGGAGGTTAAATCCAGGATCGAGCACGTTGAACCAGGGACCGGTGCGCAGGAGTTTGCGGATCGGTCCGGCGTAGCGCTGGATTGCGCCGGAATTCGTGACCCGGATCGTGCTTGCGATGGGTTCGGCGCTGAGCCGTTCGAGCAGGTGCTCGACGACCTCGGCCGTGACCGGGCGCGCGAACTCGGTGCCCAATGCCGCATACACCCTGCGCGCGTCGCCGCCGTGGGCGAGAATCAAAGCCTGCCCCTCATTCGGGTCGCGAAGGGCGCGCCAGTGCGCACGCAAACCGTCGTGATAGAGCTTGCCGACGGGCTCACCGGTACGGGTCGGATTTAACGGCAAGACGGCTTCATCGTCGCTTTGGTCAGGGTGACGATAGCGTTCGATCAAGTGCTGCCAGGGTAGCCGTTCGATTGATTCAAGCGCGTAGACCTTGTGCGCGGCGACGCCGTGAGCGTCGAAAAACTGCAAACTTAGGCGGCGATTTTCATCCACCGCATAGGCGTGGCGCCAGCGGTGGAGAAAGAGTCGGACATCAATGCCGGGTGGCAGAAACACGCCGAGCGGGCCGCGTACGCGCAAATTTTCATAACTGCCTTCGTGCTCAAGGACCACGGAATCATTGCGCGTGATTCCAAGCAGTGGTCCAAGTGCTTGCAGCTCGGCAAGCAAAGTGGCGAACTCCGGTAACAAACGCACCACATTTCGGCCACAACCTGTCGCCAACAATTCCGCCTCGGAGACACCGAGTTGCCCCGCAGCGTCGCGGATTCGCATGTTTGGAAAGTCGACGCGCAAAGCCTGCCAGCGGGCGGCCAGAGACGGGGGCTGGATCATCGATCGCGGAATTGGATATGTCATGAATGAGCCTCTCCATTGCTGTGCGTAGTCGGGTGGGATGCGGGCAGGTCGCGATCGCGATCAAACACCAGGGTCAAGCGGGGTTGGCCGTAATGTGCCTCGACGATCTGAAGATTGACGCGGCGCATTTCGCATTGCAGCTCGCGCAGGGACTCTCTGAGCATGCCAAGTTCCTTGCGCCGCACCGACAGTTCCAGCGCCAGCATCGAGCGATGCGTCAGCAGTTGGGCCAAGCGTCGTTGGTGAGGGGTGCGGCGTGGGTCGCTCATGTCGCGTTAACCGATTTGAGTGAACGGGCAGGGGGGTGAAATGGGGTCGAGACCGGGGCGGACCCGAGCGCCGAGTTGGTGGTGACGATCAGGGGGCGGTTAACCAACAGCGGGTGGTCGAGCACGGCGACCTTGATGCCGAATGTTTCCTCGATTCGGCTTGCCTCAAGTACCTCGTGTGGCGCGCCACGAGCGATCAGACAACCTTCGGACAGGATGACGATTTCGTCGGCGTAACACGCGGCGAGATTGAGATCATGCAGGATCGCGAGGACGCCGACCCCTTGTTCGCTTGCGAGGCGGTGCGCAACCCCGAGACAATGGTGTTGGTGCGCGAGGTCGAGTGCCGAGGTGGGTTCGTCGAGCAGTAAGTAGCGCGGGCGACCTGCCTGCGGTTCCCAGATCTGGGCCAGCACGCGGGCCAATTGCACCCGTTGCCGTTCGCCGCCGGAGAGCGTGGTGTAGTCGCGCTCGGCGAGGTGTGCGGCATCAGCCGCGGCGAGCGCCTCGATCACGATCCGCCAATCCTGCCGCACGCCAGCGCCTTGCGTCGGGCCGCGGCCCATCATCACCACTTCGGCGGCACGAAAGGGGAAACTCAAGGACGAATCCTGCGGCAAGACCGCACGGACCTGAGCGCGTTCGCGCAAGGTGATCGCATTGAGTGGCAGGTTGTTCATTGTTACGCAGCCGTCGTCGAGTGCGATTTCTCCGGACAAGGCGCGCATCAGCGTCGATTTACCGGCGCCATTCGGACCGACCACGGCGACCACGCGCCCAGGGGGCACGCTGAGCGAAAGCTTGTAGAGAATCCAGCGCGAGTCGATCCGCACGGAAATGGCGTCGGCACGCAGCATGGGTCACCGCGCCACGTGGTTGACATCACTCGCCGCGGGCGAATGACGAGGCGTTACCGTGGCGACAGTCGACGCGGTTCTCGTGGCGGATTCCGCCAGGCCGAATTTAATGATCGGGGTCACGAATATCAGCGCCGAGAGCGCCAACGCAGCCACCAGCACGGAAATCAGCAACCATGCGAGCGGCGGGTTGTTGCTGTGGCTCGGCACCTTCGTGCCGAAAATTAGACGTGTACGCAGGTTCACCACCATCCTCCACGTTGCCGACGGCGTCCGAGTAACCAGAGAAAAAATGGCCCACCGACGGCCGCGGTCACGATCCCGATCGGCAACTCGGCGGGCGACAGTGCGGTTCGCGCGAGCAAATCGGCGAGCAACAGGAGCGTTGCACCGAGCAATGCGCTGGCCGGGATCAGGGCGCGGTGATCCGGCCCGATCGCGAGGCGTACCAGGTGTGGCACCACCAGTCCGACGAAGCCGATAATGCCGGTCATCGCGACCGCCGCGCCGACGCACAGGGCAACCAGCAGCACGATGTGGCGTTTGAGCCGCTCCAGATCGTAGCCCAGATGCTGCGCTTCCGACTCGCCGAGCAACAGGGCATTGAGCGCACGCGCATAGCGCGGAATCAGCGCCAGTGGGATAACGAGAAAGGCCGCGACGACACCGACCCGTGCCCAGCTGGCGCCACCGAGGCTGCCCATACTCCAGAAGGTCAGCGTGCGCAGTTGCGCGTCGTCGGCGATATAGGTCAGGGCGCCGGTGAGGGCCATCGCGATCGCGTTCACCGCGATACCGGCGAGCAACATTGTAGCAACCACGGTTCTCCCGCCAACATTCGCGAAATGATAAACGACGAGCGTCGCGACCACGCCACCGAGAAAGGCGGCCAGGGGGAGGGCGTACAAGCCAAACCATGCCGACCAGGATTCGAACATCGTGGCCCCAAGCACGATCATCGCGACCGCGGCGAGTGCGGCACCACTCGAGACGCCGACCAGTGCCGGGTCCGCCAGCGGGTTACGGAACAGGCCCTGCATTGCAGCACCGGCGACGCCCAGCGCGGCGCCGACCAGGATGCCGAGCGTCACCCGCGGCGCCCGGATGGCGGCCAGGATCGTGCGCTGGCTTTCGGAAAATTCCCACGGCGCCGTGATGCCAGCGGCATCCAGGGCGATGGCGGCAACACTGCCGGGACCCATCGTCACCGCGCCCGCGCCTAGTGCGGCAAGGATCGTCAGCGCGAGCGCGACTCCCAAGGCCATGAGAAACACCGCTTCCCTGCGGTGGCCGTGGTATGGCCTCTCGTTGGCGTTCCACTCCGGGGTGGTGCGCGCGGCGAAACTGTTATTCGTCACGGCGCGGCTCCTGGCGGGTGGTCGTGCAAGTGTGCGGCGAGTTCCTGCAAAGCATCGCCGAGGCGCGGCCCGAACCCGAGTAGACGCAGTCCATCCATGGTGACAAACCGATGCTTCCGACCGGCGGACGTGGCGGCGATCCCCGGTACCGCGAGCAGGCGTTGTGTCAACGCGGCAAGATCTTTACCGGGTTCGACGGTAAGGACGACTTGTGGATCGGCCGCGGCGATGGCCTCGCCACTCACGGGTTTGTAACCCTCGAAACTGCCGAATACGTTGCTGGCGCCAGCCATCTCGATCATCGCCGCGGCCGCGGTGCCGCGCCCCGCCGCGACCGGCGATCCACCTCCGACACCGAGCAGAAACAGGACTCGCGGCCGTTCCGTCCGCGTCGCGATCCGGGCTTGGGTTGCGGCGAGCTGAGCACGGACGGCGGCGGCCAATTGCGTTCCGCGTTCGGGCATGCCGAGCGCATGTGCCACGTTGTGAATCTTTTCGACAACACCGGTGTCGGAATAGAGGTTGGCGAGTGTTTCGATACGCACTCCGGCGCTTCGCAGCTGGGCGAGCGTTTCCGCAGGGCCGGCATCCGCCGTTGCCAGGACCAGCGTCGGACGAAGCGATAACGCGCCTTCGGTGGAGAGTTGCCGAAAATAGCCGATTTTTGGCAATTTACCGGTCGCTGCGGGCCAGGTGCTGGTGCTGTCGACGCCGACCAGGTGGTCCTCGGCGCCGAGCGCGTACACGATTTCGGTTAAAGCGCCGCCAGCGCAAATCACCCGTGGTAAATGGGAAGACTCGGCGCTCGCCGGGCCGATCCACGCGCAGGCGAGCAGCAGGACCAGGGGCCGCGCGATCGCGTGCTTCATAACCCGCTCCGTTGTGCGCCAGCACGACCACTCGAAATGGCGCCCGGAAAGTCGCCGCTCGTGACGATTCCGCGTGGGCGTTCGCGCCAGGTTGGATCCGCGCCGGAACCGGCATCGTCCCGAAATGACGCGACGCCGGTGCAGTGGTCAAGACCTCTCGACCGCATCGCGGAGTGACGATCAATGAACATTGGCGGGCGCTCGTGAGGGGGATATCACGATGGACGAGGGGGTTTGCGCAGAGGCGTTCTGCCAGTCGATCGACAGCGAACGACAAGCGCTGCGCAGGGTACGCGAGCGCAGAAGGTCCGGATGTTCGAGCAACATCGCGAAATGCTGCGCGATTGCCTGCGCCAGATCGGAGCGGCGCTCCAGGTGGTAGCGACTCAACAGGAACAGCGTTGCGGCGATCAGAGTATCGATTTCCGGGCAAGGGGGCGTGTGTTTCATACGATCGATTCGCTCATGGCTTGTTCGGTCGCGGCATCCGCCGGGCGGTGTCCGGCGTCGCGGACATGGCTGACGCGATGCGCAGCGCTGGGTTCGATGACAAAGGCACGGGCGAAGCCTTTAACGAACATCCCCTTGCGCGGCAGGATTCGGAATAGATGAAAATCCTGGAGGTTGCGCAGGGTTTCCATCAGTTTGCCGAACTGGGTATGAAATTTGTCGAGGACAAAGGCGAACTCCGAGGTCTCGCGTGCAACCTCGACCGCGTCGCAGTCGAAGGTTACCCGGCGCCGCGCGAACAGGTGGCCGGAATCGTGTTCGTTCTCGATGAACAGCAGGCTTGCTTTGCCGGTATGCAGTAAATTTTGGGTGTGGCGAGCGAGTTCGCTGACGTAGATATAGTAATAGCTGTCGTGGTGGATATAGGCCGCGTAACTGGCATTGGGCAGCCCGTCGGCGCCGCAGGTGGCCATCAATACCGATTCAAAGTTGGCAGGAAAGCACTCATATTCAGCGCGAATCGCATCAAGGTCAACGCCGGTATCGTCAGTCATGACTTACTCCCGAAAGTGGCGGACGAACGCATTTCCGTTCGTCCCAGTTCATTTAAAAAAGGCCGGCCAGAGCACTAGGCCGGCAACGTCGTCACCAAAGGACCGAGGAGAGACACGGTGAGTCTAGGTTCATGGCAGTGGCAGATAGCGCACGCGGTAGTGACCGCTGCCACCGGCCTCGTTGTAGTAGCTCAGAATCTGCAGTTTGTATTTGCGGTTGCCGGTGTCGACCAGGTAGACACGATAATTCGGCCAGAGCAGGTTGCGACCTTGCAGGTTATAGGCATACCAACTTTTATCCGTGAATATGCCGCTGCGGGTATCGGTGAAAAAATTCGGGACGGCGCCGTTGCTTGCGTAACTGCCGATACTGGCGGGATCAATGGCGCCGAAACTGCCGCCTTTACCGCCACTGCCTTTCACGCCGCTGTTAGTCCACAGGTTCCAGCTACGGCCGTTGGTGGAGATTTCGAGCTGGAGATCCCATGTCGCGGCATTCGCCGTACAGTCGACCTTGGCGCGGGTTTCGAAATCGTAGCATGCGGTGCCCCCGCTGGCACCGAGGGTGGCCTTCCAACTGGTCGCGGTCGTCGCGAATCCGGTTTCGCCTGGCGCCTGAATGTGTAATGTGAGGGTGACGGCGCGGTCCGCCTGCGCGATTTCGGTGACGTTCAGTTTGGCGTAGCTGTCACCGGCTGCGCCACGGACGATGTACCAGTTATTCGGGTTGGCAGAAACCGTGTGAGTTTGGGCATTGTACGCCCACCAGCTGGTACTGCTACCGTCGCTTTTGATATTGGGTACGTCGCGATCGGACTGGTAAGTCAACCCGGAGTCGGCGGTGACGGCTTCCAGCGCGGCGAGTTCCTGCGCGGCGGTCGCGTTGAGAAACACCGATGTATTCGGGGTTACGCCATCGGCTTCGTAGAATTTCGCTTGCGCATCGGCCACTGCGCCCTTGACGGTGCCCGGACCCGACACGCCGCCGTTCAATTTGATGCTGGTGCGCTTGAACGCAAGGTCCCAAGCGGTGGAGATTGCCGCTTCCGCATCACTGAGCGGGACGACCGTGCCGGTTGCGAGGCTCAGGTAGGTGAATTTGTTTTTGGGGTCTTCGGGCTTTGCGCCGAATCCACCCGCGGTGGCATCGAGCGCTACGATTTTGGGTGAGACCGCGGTGCTGGGGGTTGGCGTCGTCGCGCTTGGTGTGGCGGACGGCGCGGGTTGTGCGGCGGTATCGGTGTTGGCGAGCGGGGCTGGATCGCCGCCGCCGGAGCTGCAGCCGGCCAGGCTGAGTCCGCAGCAGAGTAGTGACAGATAATAAAGCGTGAAATGGTGCATGGTAAAACCTTGATGTGATAACGGGTGGTTGACTAACCTTCAAATCGCAGTCCGGCGTAGATGAATCGTCCTTGTTTGGGGCGAAAATCGAATCCGGCCCGGGCAGGGTCGCGATGTTCATCTCCTAGATTGTCGATGCCGGCATAGAACTTCAGGCCATTTCCGAGGGGTTGATTCAGCTTGAGATCGAAGCGGCTCCAACCGGGGGACGAGAGCGTATTGGCGGCATCAATGAATTCGTCGCTCTGGTACGTTGCGCGCAGGCTGAGCAGGCTTTGTGTTGTTGGGACGCGCCAATCGATGCCCGCGGTGAATTGATGCTCCGGGCGGCGTGTCAGGGTGTGTCCGGTGGCGCGGTCAAGCGTATCGAGATGGCTGTACCCGAGATCGGCGGTGAGTGTGGGAGAAAAGCGATAACCGAGTCCGATTTCTCCGCCGCGGGTACGCGCGCGAGCGATATTGAGGTATTTAAAGATCTGCAAGCCGCGCGCGGCCGAGGCGGCGGAATCCAGGCCGGTGTCGATCAGATCGCTGATGGAGTTGTGGTACACAGAGATTTCCGCGCGCAATCCCTGCTCGTTATTGATCTCGATACCCAATTGATAGCTATTCGAGTATTCCGGGGACAGGTCTGGCTCACCGAGTACCATGTAGCCGAGCTGGCTGTGATCGAACACGTAAAATCGCTCTTTCAGGTTCGGTACGCGGTACCCGCGACCAATTCCGGCACGTAACCGGGTATCCAGCGCGGGCCACCAGCCGGCGCGGTACATCACATTGAGCTTCGGTGCGGTGTAGGCGCCGAAATCGCGATCGTCCTGGTAGCGCACGCCCGGAAGGAGCTCCCACCGCTCGCCGAGAAAAATATCGTTCTGCAGGAACAGTTCGACATTACGTTGTTCGGCATCCGGCTGGATCTCTGCGATCTTCCGGATCTGGCCGTTATCACGCCGGGTAGTGCTTTGGGCGAGGTCGGAGCGGAATCCGACCATGCCGACGGTCCAGAGTTGGTGTTCGCCAACCGGTCGGTCCCATTGGATTTCGGCTTTTTTGAAGTCGAGACGCGCATGACGCGCTTGATCGACCGCCGCGGTGATAAGGACATCCTGTTCGGTCTGGTCGTCGAAAGACTCGCGCATGAGAAAGCCGCTGAGCTTGCTGCCATTATCGAATTCGTGGCGCAGGCCAGCGGTGGTCGTTGTGCGCTCGGCGACCTCACGCTTTTCCTTGCGGATCTCACCAATGCCTGGTGCGGTGTCGCTGAATCCGTTGACCAAGTCCTCGCGGTAGAACGCAGGTGTGAGGCTGATCTCGTTGGTTTTGCCATAACGCCAGGCGAGTTCGCCATTCAGATTGAATTTAGGACCGGCATCACCCTCGTAGCGGTAGGTCTTTGGGTCGAGATCGAAGCCATCGGAATCGCGTAGATCGGCGCTCAAGCGGGCGCCAAGCTTGGGCGTGTTGCCTGTCAGATCGATGGAGGCGTGGCGGGTGGCGAGGCGTGCCGCGCTGCCGCGATTCTTTTCACCGTAACTGCCGGCGTCGGCGGCCAGCGCGTAGCTGAACGGGGCGCTTGGGCGCCGGGTGATGATGTTGATCACGCCGCCCATGGCCGAACTGCCGTAAAGCGCGGAGACCGCGCCTTTGACGATTTCCACGCGGTCGACCTCGCCCACCGACAATTGCGACAGGTCGACTGACGAACCGGTCGACGCGCTGACCGGCCTGCCATTGACCAGGACCAGCACGCGATCGGCGTTGAGTCCTTGTAGCCACGCTTCCTCGCCGCTCTTGCCGTGAATTTCCTGCAATAACACGCCTGGCTGGTGGCGCAAGGCCTCCGCGAGATCGCGCGCATGCGTGGTTTCGAGCGCCTGACGGGTGATGACTTCGGTGCGCACCGGTACCTCCAGCAGCGCGCGTTCGGTTCGGGTACCGGTGACTACAACGGTATCGAGCCAGCGGTTGGCCTCATCCGCCGCCGCGCTGGAGGCCGCCAGTGCGGCGGTCAAGGCGTAGCGGCGAAGGGGTTTGATTCCGCGCATGAGTTGGGTCGTTACGCAAACCAAGCGCGCCGGCTTGGCGGCGCATGGCGTGAGGGGCGATTGGTCGAGCGGTGCACGGGCAAGCGGCCTCCAAAAAATGAGGGACTCAGTTTTTTGGCTGGCTGCCTTCGCTGGTTGGCGTGGGTGGCGGGCTACGTTATCTAATGCGGATAGTAACGCGAACGATTCGCAAAAACAATATAGTGATGCGCTCGCGCCGCGCAACTGGCCAAACCGCTCGTAAACCTGGCTTGGATACCAATACGAATCACTAGCAAATGAAAATGAATATGTGTAGCATTCGCATGGTGATAGCCCGATGACCCCGCGCGAGTCCCGTCGCCAAAGGGCGTCCAGCAACACACGAGGAGTCGAACCATTGAGCCCTAGCATCCCATCGATCCTGCGGCGCGCCGGCGCTGTCGCAGTCTTGTCACCGTTGGCGTTGGCGGTGAGCGTCGCGGCCGAGCCTACGCTGCAGGATTTGGCTGACCAAATAAAGGCCCAGCACGAAACCATCGAGCGTCAGCAACAACAGATCGACGCACTGCTCGGCCATGCCGAAAACGCGGAGGGTTCTCGCCAGGCGGCCAGCGGTAAACTGCACTGGCAGGGGTATGGCGTCATCAATTACCAGCGTTACGATTTTTTCGAAAACGTGCAGGACAACACCCCGCAGACCCGCGCGCGCACCGACCTGGAGCGCATTATCCTGGCGCCGAAGTACGATTTCGGGCACGGCATTTCATTTGTTGCCGAGATCGAGTTCGAGCATGGCGGTACCGGAGTGACGGTTGAATACGAACCGGAAGAAGCCGGGGAGTTCAAAACGGAAATCGAAAAAGGCGGCGAGGTCGTGCTCGAGCAGGCGCATCTGCAAATCGAGCGTAACCCGGCGCTTAATTGGCGCATAGGCGAGATCGTGGTGCCATTCGGCATGGTGAACTCGCATCATGAGC
>CAZUJU010000079.1:0-10523 GCA_964620675.1 uncultured Thiotrichales bacterium
TGCTCTTGTCGTCATCGTACTCGAAGTCGCTCATGAGTATAAATTATCCCTTTTTCACCCATTTGCAAGGTGGCGGAATGCGGGCTAGCTGCTAACGAATAAGGATAGATTGTGGTGCGCGGCCGTCCTTGCTGAACTTACGCGAAATCTGATCGGTTTCCTGCCCGATGCCATGAAGCCGCGCCGAACGCATGGCTATAGATAAACGTACTGAGGTAAAGTTTAGAGGACTGGCCACAAGCCAGGCGGCTCGCAAACTTAAGCCGTTACGACATCTGGCCCCGCTAATCGCAAGCGTTCGTCGCAACCCCTGTTGCGGGATCTGCGTCGGATTCAAACTGTTTCGCACGCGCGCGTCGGGCCAGCATCAGCGATCGGGGTCGTCTCGGTGTTTGCGCCCCCTCGGGGGCTGGTTCCAACCGGTCCGCCGCTGCGGTCATCGCATCGCGCCGTGTTTACGATTGCCGCCACGCTACCGCCACGGCGCGACAGCTTGCTGCCTCGCAGCTCGGTATCGCGACCGGTTGACAACAGGGCGCAGTTACAACCGTAGTGTGGCGGAATCGATCGCGCAAGCAACTGGCCATAGGCGCTAGGCGGGTCGGCGTCGGATCGGGTCGCGCAACCCCCTTGCCCGGCGTTCGGCCGTTTGGTGCCGATGGGGATGGCGACGGAGGTCGCCACGTGGCGTAGCGATCATAAAACCTTCACAATCTTGGATTCGCCGTTTTGGTATTTTTGTCGGTCATTTCGAGGCCAAGGTTTACCCATGGAATTGCAGAATCCGGATTTCTATATCAATCGTGAGTTGAGTTTGCTGGCGTTCAATCGCCGGGTGTTGGAGCTGGCGGCGGACGGGAGTGTGCCGTTGCTGGAGCGGTTGCGGTTTCTTTGTATATCGAGCACGAATCTGGATGAGTTCTTCGAGATTCGGGTTTCGGGGCTTAAGGAGCAGATCAAGCTCGGGATCGATACGCGCGGGCCGGACAATCTGTCGCCGGCGGAGCAGTTGGCGCAGCTGAGTGAGGTGGCGCATGGGTTGGTGAAGGCGCAGTACGAGCAGTTGAACGATGCGCTGATTCCGGCGCTGGCGCAGGAGGGGATTCGCTTTTTGCGCCGCACGCAGTGGACGCCGGAGCAGACGCAGTGGGTGGCGCAGCGGTTTCGCGAGGAGTTGTTTCCGTTGTTGAGCCCGTTGTCGCTCGATCCGGCGCATCCGTTTCCGCGGGTGCAGAACAAGAGTCTGAATTTTATCGTGACGCTGCATGGCGAGGATGCGTTCGGTTACGAGCGTGAGATTGCGATCGTGCAGGCGCCGCGGGCGCTGCCGCGCTTGATTCACATGCCGGAGACGTTGGCGGGTTGCGCGCATGGGTTTGTGTTTTTGTCGTCGGTGATTCACGCCCATGTGGGGGAGCTGTTTCCGGGCATGTCGGTGACGGGGTGTTTTCAGTTTCGGGTGACGCGCAATACCGATCTGTTTGTGGATGAGGAGGATATGGCGGACCTGCGCGAGGCGCTTTCGGGGGAGTTGCCGTATCGCAATCTGGGCGAGGCGGTGCGCCTGGAGATTGCCGACAACTGCACCGAGGAGGCACGCGAGCTGTTGCGCGAGGAGCTGGGGCTGGATGAGGTGGATACCTATCAGGTGCATGGCCTGGTCAACCTGAACCGCTTGTCGCAGCTCTACGACCAGATCGCGCGCCCCGACTTGAAATATCGCAGCTTCAAGCCCGGCCTGCCGGCGCCGCTGTTGCAGACCGAGCGCAGCCTGTTCGATGTGCTGGCGCATCAGGACATTTTGCTGCATCACCCGTACCAGTCGTTTGCGCCGATTCTGACCCTGCTGCGCCAAGCCGCGAACGACCCGGCGGTGCTCGCGATCAAGCAGACGCTGTATCGCACCGGGGTGAATTCGGAGGTGGTCAAGCTGCTCCAAACGGCGGCCTTGCGCGGCAAGGAGGTGACGATCGTCATCGAGCTGAAGGCGCGCTTCGACGAGGAGGCCAATATCGAGTTGGCCAACCGCTTGCAGGATGCGGGCTGCCACGTCGTGTATGGCGTGGTCGGGCACAAGACGCATGCCAAGATGCTGATGATCATTCGCCGCGAAGGCGCGGGGCTGCGCCATTACGTGCATCTGGGCACCGGCAATTACCACCCGGGCACTTCGCGCGCCTACACCGACATCGGGCTGTTGACCAGCAATCCCGAGATCGGCCGGGATGTGCAGCACATTTTCCGCCAGCTCACCGGGCTGTGCCGCACGCCGCCGTTGCAAAAGCTCTACCAGGCGCCGTTCACGCTGCATCAGGGCATCCTCGATAAGATCCAGCGCGAGGCGAGCCATGCGCGCGAGGGGCTGCCGGCGCGGATCATTGCGCGGATGAATGCGTTGGTGGAGCCGGAGATTATTCGCTCGCTCTATCAGGCCTCGCAGGCCGGGGTCGCGATCGATCTGATCGTGCGCGGGGTGTGCTGCTTGCGGCCGGGGGTGCCGGGGATTTCCGAGAGCATTAATGTGCGCTCGGTGATGGGGCGGTTTCTGGAACACGCGCGGGTGTTCTATTTCGAGAACGGTGGTACGCCGGAGGTGTATTGCGGCAGCGCCGATTGGATGCCGCGCAATTTTTTCCGCCGCATCGAGACCTGTTTCCCGATCGAGTCGCCGGAGCTCAAGGCGCGCGTGATTCGCGAAACGCTCGAGTACTACATCACCGACAATGTTCAGTCGTGGATGCTGGACAACAGCGGCAGCTATACCCGGGCGGTGCCGGAGGACAGCGCGGGGCTGGCGGCGCAGGAGCGGTTGATGGAGGAACTCGGCAGCTTCGGCAACTGATGCGGGTCAACTGAAGCTGAGCTTGAACCCCACCGCATCGAAATACTCGGCCTCGGTTTCGAGGTCGACCCGGGTCAGCGGGTGTTGATCGAGCCAATCGAGCGGGAATTCGAGCTGCAGCTCGCCCTTGCGCCAGGTGAGGCGGCTGAGCGGCAGGTCGGTATCGCGGCGTTCGCGGCTTAAAACCAGCGCCACCCGCAGCAGCAGCGCGAGCTTGTGCAGCGCCTTGGTGGTGCGCTTGTCGAAGTCCGCGAACAGCTTGGCGCCGAGCTTACGGCGCTGGGCGCAGATGAGGGTCGCGAGCAGCCGTTGCTCGGTTTGGGTGAAGCCGGGCATGTCTGCGTTTTCAATCACATACGCGCCGTGTTTGTTAAAACTGTGGTGCGAAATGCTGAGGCCGATTTCGTGCAGTTCGGCCGCCCACAACAGGAGTTCGGTCTCGAACGGGCTGAGTTTGAGGCTTGCCGCGCCGAGATCGAGTAGTTGTTGCGCGGCGCGTTTGGCGCGCTCGGCCTGGGCCGGATAGATCGCAAAACGCCGGGTCAAATGGTCGATGGTGCGTCGGCGCACGTCGGCGTGACTTTGGCTGCCCGCCATGTCGTAGAGCACCCCTTCGCGCAGCGCGCCTTGCGCGACCTTGAGCGTTTTCAGCCCGAGGATTTCCATCAAGGCCTTGATGATCACCACGCCGCCGACAAACACCGGGCGGCGCTCTTCGGTGAGCTGGCCAAAGCGCAGCCCGGCGAAATTGCCGGCCTTGAGGATCGCCTTTTCGAGCTCCTGCATCCCGGCGAGGGTGATGCCCTCGGGCGACCAACCCTGCCCGACCACAACCTCCTCGGTGCTGCGCATGCTCCCCGACGAACCGACCGCCTCGACCCAGCCGAGACTGCGGAATTCGTTGGCGTGCCACAGGAGCTTGAGTTCGGCGGCCGAGACGGCGTCGTTCCAGCTTGCGGTGGTGATCACGCCCTTGGGGAAAAAGCGTTCGGTAAAGCTGACGCAGCCCATGTTCAAGCTCTCGCTCAGCAAGGGATCGAAGCCCTCGCCGACGGTGAGTTCGGTGCTGCTGCCGCCGATGTCGATGATCAGGCGCCGCCCGGAGATCGATGGCAGTGAATGCGATACCCCGAGGTACACCAGGCGCGCCTCTTCAACCCCGGAGATGATCTCGATCGGATGATTCAGGATTTCCTCGGCTTCTTCGAGAAAGCCTTCCGCATTTTTGGCCCGGCGCAGGGTATTGGTGCCAACGATGCGGATGTTCTCGGGCGGCAGGCCGCGCAGGCGCTGAGCGAAGCGCCGCAGGCACGCCAATGCGCGGTCGGCGGCTTCGGGCGTGATGCGCTGGCTGGCGTCGAGCCCGCCGGCGAGGCGGACCATTTCCTTGTGGCGATCGATGACTTCGAGTTGCTCGTTGCGCAACGATGCGACCACCATGTGGAAGCTGTTGGAGCCGAGGTCGATGGCCGCGAGCATCTGGCTGGTATCGGGCATGGGTTCCCCCTTTGCGATCAAGATTTGATTGCCGCCCGAAAGTCCACGAGCGCTCGGCGAGGGCGCATTGTAGGGGTTGTCGCCAAGCAAAAAAACCCTGCAGAGACGCGCCGCGCCAAGCCGCTGGCGGCCGCGACCGCGCGGCGCGCGCCGGGGTCAATCCGGGGTTGACGGCGGCGGATCAAGCTCGTCGAGCGCGACCACGCGGGCGGCCGGAAACACGCAGGTAAACCTGCTGCCTTCGCCGACTGCACTTTGTATTTCCAGCGTGCCCTGGTGCCGCTCCAGAATGTGCTTCACGATGGCGAGCCCAAGCCCGGTGCCACCGGTGGCGCTCGAACGCGCAGAGTCGACCCGGTAGAAACGCTCGGTCAGCCGTGGCAGATGCACCGACGCGATGCCGATGCCGCTGTCGGACACCGCGAAATGCCCGCCGCGCTCGTCGCAGTACCAATGCAACACGATCTCGCCGCCCGCCGGGGTATAGCGCAGCGCGTTCGAGACCAGATTGGTGAACGCGCTCTGGAGCTCCAGCGCATTGCCGCGGAGCCCAAACGCCGGGTCGGCCTCGACCTTGACCGCGTGAGCTGAATCCTTGTCCATCACACGGGCCTGACGCGCGAGCTGGTCGGCCAGCAAGGCGACGTCGACGATCTCCTGCTGCGACGGCAACGGCTGGGTGGTTTCAAGCTGGCTCAGCAGCAGCAGGTCGTCCACCATGCGATGCATGCGCTGACTCTGCGCCTGCACCTGACCGAAAATCCGGCGCTGGGCGTCCGGCAGCGAGGGGTCGTCGAGGAGCATCTCGGCGTAGCCTTCGATCACGGTGAGCGGCGTGCGCAACTCGTGCGAGACGTTGCCGACGAAATCCCGCCGCATCGCCTCCAGGCGGTATAAGCGCGTCATGTCGCGCGCCGCAAGCACTTTGTTCTTGTTGCTGTAGGGCACCACCTGCACGTGCAGGATCGTCGGCTGACCCAAGGGCGATTCGAGCTTGAGTGGCTCGTCGAAGCGCGCGCTGTTGAGGTATTGCACGAATGCGGGCTTGCGGATCAGATTGACGATTTTGTGTCCGCGATCGCGCAGCGAGATCCCAAAGTAGGCCTCGGCGGCCGCGTTCGACCACACGATCTCGTTGCTCCCGTTGAGCACGATGGTCGCGTCGGGCAACGCCGCGCTGAACTGATTGAAGCGCCGCACCAGCTTTTGCACCCGCTTCTTGCGTTTGCGCGACTTGCGCGACTCCTGATAAGCCGCATGTGCGAGCCGCTCCCAAACTCCGCGCAAATCGTCGGGTGCCGCAAGCGGACGGGTCTCAAACCAGCGCGCAAAGCGGTGGAGCTGATAACGCTGATAGGCGATGTACAGCAGTAGTGCCGCGATCAGGAATTCAGTGGCGTGCCCGAATAGCGCTCCGAGCACGGTCGCCACCGCAATCCACGCCAGCCCGCGCCACAGCTCGGACCAAAGATTCATCTGCATCGCCAGGACTCCGTGGATTCAGCCGCCTGCGGCGGCGTCACTCCGGCACCGAGAAGCGGTAGCCGGCGCCGCGCACGGTCTGAATGTAGTCCTCAAGCTCGAACGGTTTCAAGGCCTTGCGCAAGCGCAGGATATGCACATCGACGGTGCGCTCCTCGACGCAGGTACTCCGCCCCCACACGCTGTCCAGCAGCTGGCCGCGGTTGTAGACCCGATCGGCGTGCTCCATGAAGTATTTCAACAAGGCGTACTCAGTCGGACCGAGTTTGATCGTCTCGCTATCGACCAGCACGCGGTGGCTCTCGGGCAGTAGTGTGAGGCGTCCGCGCGTGAGTTGTTCCGCCCCCGCGAGCGGTTGAAACCGGCGCAATACGGCCTTGATCCGTGCCACCAGCTCGCGCGGCGAAAATGGCTTTGCGATGTAGTCGTCGACCCCGGCTTCGAACCCGCTCAGGCGGTCCGACTCCTCGCCGCGCGCGGTGAGCATGATGATCGGCACCTCGCGCGCGTAGTCGTCACGGCGCAGACGCCGCGCGAACTCGAGTCCGCCCATGCCGGGCAGCATCCAGTCGAGCAGCACCAGATCCGGTAGCCGATTGTCGATCTCGGTGAGCGCCGCTTCCGCAGTTTCCGCGGTCACGACCTGAAACCCGGCGGTGTTCATCGCGAACGCGATCATCTCGCGCACCGAGGGTTCGTCCTCTACGATCAGAATCAAGGTGTCTTTCATCGTGCAGTTCTTCGCGGCAGGTAGTGCAATGGCGATCGCGGCGCCGCACAGGGTGACCATGGGTCGCGGCCGTCGCGCCGTTCATCGTCATGGAATGCAACCAGCGGACAACTTGTGAACCTGGTTTTATAATCGGCCTCAGGCCTTTGCGCATTTCGTGATAGCATTCGGAATCGTGTAATAACCAAATAAATCAGGCAATTGAATGAGCCGTTTCGCCGCCTACCTGGGCCCACCGATCGCGCTGGCCAACTTTCTTGTCACGCCGACGCAGAGTCTCATCCAGCAGGCAAGCCACCACAGCGAAGGCCGCACCACCCCCGAAGTTGAGGGCTACGGCTTCGGTTGGTTCACCGGAATACACCCGATGCGTTACAGCCAGCCTGTGCCGATCTGGACCGATACCAACTTGGTTGCGCTCGCGGCCTCGCTCCAACGTGGACTGTGGTTCGGATTCCTCGGCGGCGGCCACAGCGAACTCGACTATGGCGCCACCAGTGCCCAGCCGTTGCACGATGAACTGATGCTGTTCGCCCATGACGGCTTCGTCGCCGATTTTGCCCACACCTTGCGCCCCTACTGCCTGCGCTATCTCCAACCCGAATTCGCGGCTCAGGTCGACGAGAATACCGATTCGGCCTACCTCTTCGCGCTGCTCCGCCAGCGTTTGCGCGAATTCGACGAGATCAGTATCGAAGGCGCGCTGCAAAATATCCTCTCGACCCTGCAAGTGACGCTGATGGAGGTCCCGAGCCAGCTCAATCTGCTCGTCTCCGACGGCCGGCGGCTGGTCGCCACCCGCTACGCAACCCGGAACCAGAGCACACCGGTTTACTACACGGTGAACGATCCGACGTTTCCGGCCAACGCCCAACTGGTGGCGTCTCACCCGTTGACGACCGGGTCGAACTGGCGTCAGCTCCCGCCAAACCACATGTTGATCCTGAGTTCCGACGCGCCGCCAAGTGTGCTACACATTTAATGACATTTGTGTGACAGCCCGGAAACGCGCGATTGAGGTCAATGCAGGACGAGCCGCCTAAACCCGCCGCCGGTAGGGGCAAACGATTTCGTTTGGTCGCGGCGGTCCTGGCCTTGGCAGTGGGCGAAATCGTGCTCGCCGCGGAGGCCCAGCACCCCGCACCCGAGCTGGATACCGAGCCGCACCCGCTCGAACGCACGCAAACCGAGATCCGCGAAAACTTGCGCGCGATTGCCGATCGTATCGACCGCTTTTTCGGCGATGAACGCGCCATCGAAGAGGCGGATTTCACCAACGGCCGGCTCTCGATTTCGACCCGCTACGATGAGGGCGACGCACCGTCCACGTCGGTCGATCTGCGCGGCAAGCTGGTGCTTCCGCGCATCAACCAACGCCTACAGCTGGTGTTCGAGGGACAACCCGAAGATGGCGATTTGCTCGGTGTCGACAGCACCGGCGCGAGCGCCTCGCTGCGCTACCTCGCGCGGGAGAAGGATCGCAACCGGATCATCATCGACGGTGGCGGACGCGGCGGCCTGACCAACCCGAGCGCGTTCATCCGCGTGCTCCAGCGCCGCACCTGGGAGCGCGACGAAAAACTGATACGCTTCACCCCCTCGCTCGCCTACGACTTCCGCGATGGATTTGAGGCCGCGCTGCGGCTCGATCAGGATTGGACCCCACGCCGGAACACCTTTTTCCGTTACACCTCCAACCTGCTCTGGTCCGAGGACGAGCCGGGCCTGCGCCTGGACCAGAACTTCACCCTCGCAAAGCGCGTTTCGCGCACTCGCAGTGTTGCGGTGGACTGGAGCAACACCTTTCGCAGCGAGCCGCATGCGGTGCTCGAAAACGTGCTGGTGCAAACCCGGCTGCGGCGCGAAGTCTGGCGCGACAAGCTGTTTCTGGAACTGGCGCCCGGCATCCGCTTTCCGCGTAGCGAGAGCCATCGCGCGGTCTACACCATCAACCTGCGCCTGGACTTGCAGCTCGAACCCTGAGGTCGGTGCAAGTGTACCGGAACCGCGATGGCCGCCCGCGGTGCACGGTCGTGCATCGGGCTGCTATGCTTGCGCGATGCACGATTTGAGTACTTACCTGCGCGATCTGGAACGCACGGTGCAATGCGCCCTCGCGGAAGACGTTGGCAGCGGCGATGTGACCGCGGCGCTGATTCCGGCCGACGCGACCGCCGTCGCCACCGTGGTGCTGCGCGAAACCGCACTGATTTGCGGCCGGCCGTGGTTTGACGCCACGTTCCTTCAGCTCGACCCGAGCCTCGAAATCGACTGGGCGATCGACGAGGGCAGCATTCAATCCGCGGAAACCTTGCTGTGCACCTTGCGCGGAAGCGCCCGCACCTTGCTGACCGGCGAACGCACGGCACTGAACTTTCTTCAGACCCTTTCCGGCACCGCAACCTTGACCCGACGTTACGCCGATGCGCTGGCGGGCTCGGCCACACGCATCCTCGACACCCGCAAGACGCTCCCCGGCCTACGACTCGCGCAGAAATACGCGGTCGCTTGCGGCGGTGGCCAAAACCACCGGCTCGGACTCTACGATCAGGTATTGCTCAAGGAAAACCACATCGCCGCGGCGGGTTCGATCACGCTCGCGGTAGCGCAGGCCCGGACCCTGTATCCACAACTACCGATCGAGGTCGAAACCGAAAACCTGGACGAATTCACCGAAGCGCTCGCCACCAGCGCCGATATCATCATGCTCGACGACTACAGCCACACCGATATCGCAGAGGCGGTGCGGCGCAACGCCGGACGCAAGAAGCTCGAAATCTCGGGCGGCGTCACGCTGGCCAATCTGGCGGAATACGCCGCGCTCGGCGTCGATTACATCTCCAGCGGAGCGCTGACCAAGGACGTCCGCGGCATCGATCTCTCGATGCGCTTTTCCAACCGCTAGAAGCCCGTCACCCTCGCACCACCAGCGACCACCTATTCGGCCGGCGCGACCGTCGACGCCATTGGGTCCGAGGGCAGCGCAGGTTTCGCCAAGCAGTTCGCACACACGCCGCAGTCTGGTCGCTAAATTCCAGCGTTACATTCAACCAAATCGAGCACAGGAGTGTATTGCGTGTTACCCAGAGTCGCGTTAGCCATTTGTTTCCTCGCGGGCGGTTCGGCCCCCGTACTTGCCAACGACTTCGCCATCGGTGCCGGCGCGGGCACCCTCGGCATGGCCTTGCAGGCCAAGTTTCCGCTCAGCGATACGCTTGGCGTGCGCGCCAATCTGAACCGATTCAGCCAATCGGTCGACAACGATTTCGGTGAGATCAGTTATGCCGGCGACATCGAACTCAACACCTTGGGCGTGCTGACGGATTGGCATCCATTTCGCGGTGGCTTCCGACTCTCCGGCGGGTTCATGATCAATAACAACTCGATCAACGGCACCGGAACCCCCAATCCCGGCGAGAGCTTTCGCATCGGCGACACCGATTACGGGAACCTCGATATCGCCGCCAACGCTAAAGTGAGTTTCAGCAAGTTCTCGCCCTATCTCGGGCTGGGATTCGACACGATCAAACCAGGCCGGCGCGGTTTGTCATTCACCGCCGATCTCGGCGTCATGTTCCAGGGAACGCCTGATCTTGATTTTGCGGTGGTCGGCGCCGACGCCGCACAGGTCGATCAAAACGATATCCGGCGCGAGATCGTCGACATCGAAAGCGACCTCGCGGATTTCAAGTTGTGGCCGGTGCTTTCGCTCGGGTTGATCTACCAGTTCTAGTACGTCATTTCACCTAAATTTTCGGGTCAATCCGATTCCGTTTACTGAACCCTCAACCGACCATGGATGCAAGGTTCATGCAACGAGGTACCCAGCCTGGTTGCAACAAGCGCCCGCCCGTCCGTGGACACTGGACCCCGGCAGTCCCTGCCGGGGTGACGGCGGTAAGCGGCGCATGAGCTAACCAAAAACCCCGTCCGTCATTCCGGCAGGGAATGCCGGAACCCAGTGTACAGGGA
>CAZUJU010000080.1:0-10178 GCA_964620675.1 uncultured Thiotrichales bacterium
AAGGGTTCGAGTAAACCCGGACCGTCGAATCCCAACGCCGAATCTCGCGCCGCGCGTGGTGCCGGTTACACCAACACCCGGCTGGGTATAGGTTCGGGCAATTTTCCCGGCTTCCAGTGCTCAAACCGTGGGCGGCCGGCGCCGCGCTTCGCTATTCTTTGGCGGATGAATACCCAACCGTCATCTGCCCGACGCCTCGATTGCCTATATCGACGAGGTGTTCAAGGCCAACAGCGCGATCCTGAATGCGCTCCTCACCCTGCTCAACGAACCAGCGCCGCCGGCCCGAACGCATGGCCGCGTTCCAGGCCGTGCAGCAGCAGATGGAAAGCGGCCGTCCTTACTGAACTTGCGCGAAATCTGATCCGTTTCCTGCCCGATGCCATGAAGCCGCGCCCGGAGCATCCCAAGCCGAACCGAAAGCATGCATATAAATCATCGAGTTGAGGTAAAGTTTAGCGGATTGCATGAACCTCGACCTCTTTAACACCCCGCCCGAACCGTGGACAGAACCCTTAAGCCCCGGTGCAATGGTGTTGCGCCAATACGCCGCCGCCCATACCGATAGCTTGCTGGCAGGCATCCACGCCATTGCGGCCCAAGCCCCGTTCCGGTGCATGCAAACGCCCGGCGGCTACACGCTGTCGGTGGCGATGACCAATGGCGGCACAGCGGGTTGGATCACCGACCGCAAAGGTTATCGCTACAGCACCACCGACCCGCTAAGTGGGCAAACGTGGCCTGCGCTTCCAGCGGCTTTCCGCAGTTTGGCGCAAGCGGCAGCACGGGCGGCAGGTTTCCCCGCTTTCCAGCCGGATGCTTGTCTGATCAACCGCTATCAGGTGGGTGCAAAAATGGCATTGCATCAGGATCGGGACGAACGCGACCTGACCGCGCCAATTGTGTCGGTGTCGTTGGGCGTGCCTGCCACGTTTTTGTGGGGTGGTTTGCAGCGCAGTGACAAGGCAGTGAAAGTGCCATTGCTACACGGCGATGTAGTGGTGTGGGGCGGCACGGCGCGTCTGGTGTTTCACGGCATTGCGCCACTCAAAGCGGCACACCATCCGCTGTTGGGTGAGGCGCGTATCAACCTGACGTTTCGGCAGGCGTTGTAGGCAAATTCAGTCGTTTGTTCGTTCCAATACATCCCGCACTTGTTGTTGCAGCGACGGCGCAAGCCTTAACCCATTCGCCATGGCTTGATCCAACATTGCCAACGCAGTGCGCGTATCCACAAGTTTGCTGCGGTTTGCCTGTATCAGCAGCCCCGCAAACCCCGTGATGCGAACGCCGAACTGTTTAGCAATCTGGCGGCCTTTACGTTCGTCGATAATCAGTGGAAGGTTCAGGCTGGTCGCCAGTTCGATAGCGTTTGCTTCGCCTGCATCCAACAACAGCAGAAGAGCAGTGAGACGTTTTGATGCTGGCACTTCCACCACCACCAAGCAGGGTAAATCCTCCAGCAGTACGCTGATGTCGGGCGAACCCGCCTGTAATTCTGCCAATACCACCGCAGGTATCAGAACTTGCTCAAACAGCTTGCATAACAGACCTAATGACACCAATTTTTCCAACACAATCAGGCTGGTGGTATCGCTGACAATCACGGATTTCATGCGCCAAATAGATCATCCAGCGTTTGCAGGTCTTCCTGTAAGTCGTAATCGGCAAACGGGATATTGAGTTCGCCGAGCAGCTCTAGCGTGGCGTGTTTGTTTTTCCCCAGCACCTTGGCTAATTGCCCAAGGCTCAAGTCGCCGCTCTGAAAGGCTTTGAGTGCCATCCAGTTTTTCAGCCCATTTTCCATGAGTTGGTGGCTGAAGGGCAGGGCAACACCTAACGGTTCACCGCGTCGGGTGATGAGCATGTACTCATTATTTTGCAGCCAATGGCTCAACTTGCCGGGATTGGTTTGTAATTCCTTGATGCCAATGACGTTCATGCCGAATCACCTTGTACTGACGTTACGGAGTACCTGAGTATAGCATGGTTGTGGCGGTAAGCTTCCTGTGTTACCCCAACCGCCCATCAATCTCAGCGAGTGCCTTGCCAATGGTTTGGCTTGCTTCGCCCGATACCCCTTCTGCTGCTGCAATCGCCTGCCATTGTCGGGTAGCTGAGCGCACTTGTTCCGGCATGTTCCGCCAGCGTTTGATCCCGCAATTTACCGCGACGCGCTGAATGTCTTGCAGGCGTGGATGCGCGCGAACAGCTTGCCAACGTCCTCGCGACCCTCTCGCACGGCCTGATCGAACGACGTCGCGAGGTGCGCTTGATCCTGTTGGTGGCACTGGCCGAGGAGCACACCCTGTTGATCGGTCCGCCCGGCACCGCCAAGAGCGAACTGGCGCGGCGCTTGCGCTGGGTTTTTCGTGACGGGCTATGTGCAACGCGAGTGCCTTTCCTTAAGGAAGTGGCAGGGCAGCGCTTGGCCAGAAAGTGACGTCCAAATAGGTGGCTTTCGCGGCGACTTGGTTGAGATCCGGCGAGGTTTCGCGGGGATGCCCTGCTGGTGCGCGTAAATTAACCTTTACTTCGGAAAAGGGCGTTTAGGCTTCCATCGGGTGGCAACAGCACGGAGGCGGAGGTGCGCGAGATTCTGGCCGCCGCAGTCAAGCCCGTAAAGCGCGGCTGCCGCTGGGCAAGCGCAAGAATATGCTCGACCGCGCCCTGAACGAATTGCTGGAGCTGTTCAAGGATCGGGTGCTGCCGTTCGACACGGATGCAGCGCGCCACTATGCCGATCTGGCCGTCACGGCCAAGGGCGGCGGGGGTGGCTTCCCGACGCCAGATGGCTACATTGCGGCCGTTGCCGCATCGCGGGGCTTCATCGTGGCATCACGCGACACCGCGCCGTATGAAGTGGCTGGTGTGACCGTCATCAATCCCTGGAATGACTAATAAGCTCGGGGGCCTCGACGGGCCGACAGCCGTATCCGCACGCCCATGAACGCCGTAGAAATCGAACAAGCCATCACCGACCTTGCGGAGCAGCCCTTTGACCCCGCAGAGTTCCCCTACGCCTTCCTTGAAGCCTTTGGCAACAAGGCGACGACCATCAAGCGCCTGCGCGCGGGGGCGTCGAACAAGTCCGACCTCGGCGGTGTTCTCCAGACCACCAAAATCCACATCCTGACCTGCGACGCAGAAGTCGCGTTGCGTGGTTATTGACGCTTCTTGGGAGCAGAGGTTGCTGCTCTATGCCGCGCGCAACCGAGCCGAAAACACGCACATTGCGCGCCCCATGGCGCGATGCCGTGGCGAGAATTTCTGTTCGCCGACTGCCGTGAATAATGTTGGAGTTTATCCAGTTCGTTGGCCGGCCCCCAGTCGCTCCAGACCTAAGGCGCGGAATGACCGGCACTCACGGATCAGTGACGACGGCGCTGGTTTCCGTCGTATCCCAGTGCTCGACGATATAATCGTGCTCGAGGCACCAGAGGTCATAAAATGTGGCTGGCGCGTGGCCGACCCGACCCTCGCAAATCGATAGCACAAAGTTACCCTCGACGAGTACGCGGTGACATTTTTCGTAGACGACGGAATCGGCCGCGTCGGCACCGGAAGACGTCACAATCGCAATAATTAAATCGAGGTCGTCGTTGCCGCGTGGGTTGTGCTCGACGTAGTGGTTCCATTTGACGTAATCGTAAATCTTCTCGCCCTTGCGCTGGATCAGCACGTCCTCGACAAATGCCCGCACCAACTCACGATTGCTCTCGGTTTTTTCGAGTTCGCGAATCCGTATTTCGCCGTCCACCATCGAATGACCGGATGGGTTCGGCGCCTGTAGAGCCTGGCGATTCGCCTTGTGTTCGATCACCCGATCGCCTTCGAAACGGAATACCTCGAAAGCCACTGTGCGTTCCGGGAAGTCATAGGTGGTATGGGCGAATACGAAATCGCCGTCTTCGAACACGCGCGCGATGTGAGCCTTCGCGGGGCTCGCGGCGAGCGGTTCGGACGGCGCTGCCAGACGCTCGCGGTTCTGGTCCAGCTGGGGGTTACGCGGGGTGTTGATGTCTTCATCGACCACGGCAATCGTTTCGCTTTCGCCGGTCGCGATCGCTTCAAGCAAGCTGCGGATGAGGTCTTTCCTGTTCGTTACCATACAAGTCGCCCGTTTCAATCAACCTTGGATTATATGCGATGTTCGGATGCAGTACCGATCCATCTGATACGATTTGCGGCCATCGCAATCCCTCGGATTGGCCTTCAACCTGCTGATGCCTAACCCAATGAATACCAAACTCGTACAGAAACACTATTTCAAAGGCAGTCGCGAATTCGAACTGGCGGACGACGAGGTGAACGTCAAAATCAGCATGCCTTTTCTCGAAAAGGAATATACCGTCGTACTTTCAGCGCTGGACTCGGAGCCGGTGATGAGAGGTTCCACCCTGGCGTTCGTCAGCGCGGTTAACGGCGAGCCGCTGGTCGAGTTCTTTATCGACAATCCCGATCCGGAGACCTTCAAGGACTTCGTCGACCATCTCAGACAACGCGTCACCGAAGAGAGTTTCGGCAAGCCAAGGGAATACGAATACCGGGAAGTGAGCGTGGCGCAGCTCGAAATCTCGCTGCAGATGCTGCGAACTTACGTCAGCGACGAGAGCGTCAAGCCCTTCATGGATTCAATGGAAGCGCTCAAGTGCGAGCCGGAAGACCCCGCGCGTTTCGATGCGATGTGCAAATCGTTCAAGGAACTCGGACTCCAGCAAGGCGCAGTATTGACCTACGCGCCGTATCTGGTCTCGTTGTTCTCAAACAACGACTGAAGACGTCGATCGGCTAATCCCGCGAGATGGGCGCGTTGAGCGGGGCAGGGAAGCCGAAAAATACCCATGCAGGGACGATCCAGCGGGTTTGCAGAGTCACATCATCGGTAAACGGCCAGCAGGGGCGAGGCAGTGCCGCCCCTGCATGTGACCTTACTTGATGAACAACATTTCACTATATTTCGGCAGTGGCCATATTTCGTCGGCGATCAGGGTTTCGAGGGTGTCGGCATGGGCGCGGACTTCGTTCATCAGGCTGCGCACGGTGTCAGCGAGGAACGTCATATGCGCTTGCACGCTGGCGAAGTCGTGTTTGGCGTTCGCTTTACTCAGCTTGCCGACCGCCACCATCATCGCATTGGCTTCCGTTGCAATGCTTTGCGCAACCGTATTGTCCAGCGTGATGCCGAGTTCTTGTAAGTTACCCGTAGTCGCAGACAGCTCGGACAGATAAGTCACCGCCGCCGGGTAGATCATGGTGGTGGCCATGTTGACGACCAGTTTGGCTTCCACATCGATGCTGTTGATGAACTGTTCCGCATACACTTCAAAGCGGCTGTGCAGTTCGACCGCTGTCAGGACGCCGGTGCGCTCGAACAGTCCAGCAACTTCTGGGCTGATCAGCTCCGGCAGGGCGTCGGCGGAGGTGGGTAGATTTTTCAGGCCGCGCGCTTCGACCGCTGCTTTGTGCCATTCCGGCGAATAACCATTGCCGCCAAAAATCACCTGGCCATGTTCCTCCATCACAACTTTCAGCACCGCCAAGGCGGCGGTGGTGACGTCTTTGCCGCCCTTGAGTTCCGCTTCCAGCCGGTCAGCAAGCCAGTGCAGCGAGTCTGCCAGCAGGGTATTCATGGCGATCAGCGGGCCAGAAACGGCCTGTGAGGAGCCCACGGCGCGGAACTCGAAACGGTTGCCGGTGAACGCAAACGGGGAGGTGCGGTTGCGATCGCCAGGGTCGCGCTCGAACTTGAGGATTTGGGACAGCCCCAGATCCATTTGACCGCCTTTTTCGGTTTTAAGGATTTTTCCGGCCTTGATGTCGTTGAAGACTTGCTCGAGCTGGTCGCCGAGGTAAACCGACAGAATGGCTGGCGGGGCTTCATTCGCGCCTAAACGGTGGTCGTTGGAGGCCGAGGCGATAACGGCGCGCAATAGCGGGCCAAATTGGTGGACGCCACGGATTACCGCGCCGCAGAAGGTGAGGAATTGCAGATTTTCTTCCGGGGTATTGCCCGGATCCAGCAAGTTGCCCTGGGTGCTATTGCCGACTGACCAGTTGACGTGCTTGCCGGAGCCGTTGACGCCGGCAAACGGCTTTTCGTGCAACATGCACAGGAAACCGTGGGCCTTGGCGGTGAGTTTCATCACGGTCATCAGCAGTTGCTGGTGGTCGGCGGCCACATTGGCGGCTTCAAAGTAGGGCGCAATTTCAAACTGGCCCGGTGCCACTTCGTTGTGGTGAGTCTTGGCGGGGATGCCGAGACGGTAGAGTTTATCTTCCAGGTCTTGCATGAAGACCTGCACGCGCTCGGGGATGGCACCAAAGTAATGGTCGTCGAATTGCTGCCCCTTGGCGGGAGGCGCACCAAACAGGGTGCGGCCTGCTAGCAGGATGTCGGGGCGGGCGGTGGCAAAGGTCTCGTCGATCAGGAAGTATTCCTGTTCCGCGCCGCAGCTTGAGTTGAGGGTGGCAATGTCAGTTTCACCCATCAGCTTCAACACGCGCTGAGCCGCCTTGTTCATGGCAGCGTTGGAACGCAGCAGCGGAATTTTCTTGTCCAGCGCTTCACCCGTCCATGACAGGAACACGCACGGGATCATCAGGGTGGCGCCGTTGTCGGTGTGCATGATGTACGCCGGGCTGGTCGGGTCCCACGCGGTATAACCACGCGCCGCGCTGGTCATGCGCAGGCTGCCGTTCGGGAACGAAGAGCCATCGGGCTCGCCCTTGATCAGCATGCTGCCGCTGAAGTCGGTAATGGCATTGCCTTCCGGGCTGGTAATAATGAAGCCGTCATGCTTTTCAGCGGTGGCATTGGTCATCGGGTAAAAAATGTGAGAGAAGAATTTTGCACCTTTGGACATGGCCCATTCTTTCATCGCAGCCGCCACGACATCGGCCGTCGCCGGATCGAGTGGCTCACCGGTCATGAAGGTTTTCTTCATCGCCTTGAACGCAGTCTTGGAAAGTCTTTCTTCCATGGTGGCCAGGTTGAAGACATCACACGCCCAAATCTTGTTGAGCGGATCCGTTATGCCAAGCTCCATCGGGGCGCGTTGGCTGATGGTTTGAATGGCTTGGGAACGTGCCAGATTGCTGCTCATTTTTTAACCTCATGACATTCATTAGACAACCAGGGGTGCAGCGCATTGTTTCGACGCGAAGCACCTATTCGTCTGAGGACTGCAATTTACGCGCCACACAAAACGGCTGTGTAACGCATTGAGATGACCGCGATTTTACGTGAGCGATGGCTCAACTGGATTCCGGAGCGCACTAAACCGATGCGTGTGAGGCGATTTACGCGCTAAATGCGTGCAAAAGGTGTTCGGTTTCCCAATCCAAACCCGCGACGCCGGCTTCCCGCACATGAGGTTGTTCGTCCCAGCGTTTGAGCAGCGCCAGATCGTCGAGGCTCGCGGGGCGAAGTGTCAGATTCATGCGACGGCTTCCGGGTTGCAGGGTCGCGGCCAAAGCGACGAACGCGCAGACGATCGCCGCGCGAATTCGAGGACAATAGCGGCAAGCCCCGTGCGTTTCCGGGAATTATCGCCGCTGCGGATGTGTCGCCTAGACTGCCGATGTGGCTGACGTTGAAGCCGACTGCCTGAACGCTGGCCCCGAAAACACAACCGTCAGCGGCAGATTGACAATCCAGGCACCGTGAACCAACAAGCAGAAGCGGCTGCGCTTCGGGCCGGTGTCGAATTTACTTGGAGTATCTGGAAACTTGAATGGCGTGCTTCACGCGTCATGGCGATATTTTCGCCTGGCCCTTGCGCTGATGTTTCTCACCGGTGGCAGCACCACGCTGCGCGCGGACGAGATGCTTTGGGACGCGCTGCGCCGCGGCACCGCCGTGGCGTTGATCCGCCATGCGGAGGCGCCGGGTTTTGGCGATCCGCCCGGGTTTACGCTGAGTGACTGCGCGACGCAACGCAATCTTTCCGAGGCGGGGCGGACGCAAGCGCGCGCCATCGGCGCGGCATTCCAAAAACAAGGAATCGGGCAGGCGCAAGTGCTATCCAGTCGCTGGTGTCGCTGTCTCGAAACGGCCCGGTTGCTCCAACTGGGGCCCGTCACGCCGCTGCCTTCGCTCGATTCGTTTTTTACCGCACCGGAGCGCGGCCCGCCCCAGACCGCACAATTACGCGCCGACTTGACCACCTCGGCGTCGCCGGAGGGACCGCGTGTGCTGGTAACGCATCAGGTCAATATTACCGGGCTGACTGGCGTTTCCCCGCGCGCGGGTGAAGTGATCGTGGTCAAAGTACCCACCGACGGCGAGGTGACCGTCCTCGGTCGCCTTGACCCCAGCTCGGCGCGTGAGTGATTCGATGCCCAAAGGGGTGCGCTATTGCGGTGAGCGGTGTCGGAGCCGCAAACAGCATGCCGGTTGAGGTGCCCTTAAGTCTGCCCCGCGCGGTGGGTACGGCGCGCGAGCTCCGCCTGATCCTGGGCGATCAATTGAACGCACGCCATCCGTGGTTTGCGCAACCTGACCCGGATGTGATGTATCTCCTTGCCGAAATGCGCCAGGAGACCGACTACGTCGTACACCATGTCCAGAAGGTGTTGGCCTTTTTCGCCGCGATGCGGCTGTTCGCCAAACGGTTGATTGACGACGGCCATCGCGTGGTTTATCTCACGCTCGACGACCCGGCCAACCGGCAGACGCTGGAGGAAGTTCTGCGATGGGCGCTGCAAACCTATCAGGCGAGTGCCTGGGGTTATCAGCTCCCGGACGAATATCGCCTCGACCAACAACTCCACGCGCTTCAGCGGAGCTTCGGTTTGCCCTGCGCGGTTGCCGACACACGGCATTTCCTCACTCGTCGCGAGGATCTTGAACGGTTTTTCTCGGGTAAGAAAACCTATCTCATGGAGGCGTTTTACCGCCACATGCGCAGAAAAACCGGCTTGCTGATGCGAGGTCAAGGCCCCGAGGGCGAGCGCTGGAATTTCGACGCGGAAAATCGCGGTGCGTGGCGCAGCGGCACACCGGTTCCCACGCCCCTGTTCTTCCCACGCGACCTCAGCGCAATTCGCGACCTGCTGGAAACACAGGGTGTCGAAACGCTCGGGCAGCCACCCTCAGGGGCGTTTGGTTGGGCCTTGACGCGCGACGAAGCACTGCAACTGCTGGCACATTTCATCGCACACCTGTTGCCGCAATTTGGCCGCTTCCAGGATGCGCTCACCGCCGACGACCCCTTTCTGTTTCACAGCCGTCTGTCGTTCGCGCTCAACGTCAAGCTGATCGATCCGCTCGAAGTCTGTTTGGCAGTCGAATCGGCGTGGCGCGCCCGTCCCGCCGAGATTTCGCTCGCGCAGGCGGAGGGCTTTATTCGTCAGATCATCGGTTGGCGCGAATACGTGCGCGGCGTTTATTGGGCCCGCATGCCGACCTTCGCGGGCGAGAATTATTTTACGCACACCCGACCCTTGCCGCAGTGGTACTGGAACGGGGAGACCCACATGGCCTGCCTGCGCGCGGCGATCGGGCAAAGCCTGCGCTACGCCTACGCGCACCACATTCAACGCTTGATGGTGACCGGCAACTTTGCCTTGCTCGCCGGCGTGGCACCGGAGGCGGTCGATGCCTGGTACCTCGGGATCTATCTTGATGCGATCGAATGGGTGGAGTTACCCAACACGCGCGGCATGAGCCAGTTCGCCGATGGCGGCTTGCTTGCGACCAAACCCTACGCCGCGAGTGGCGCATATATCCAGCGCATGGGCAACCTCTGCAAGCGCTGCCGTTACGACGTGAAAAGTGCCACCGGCGCGCGCGCATGTCCTTTCAACAGCCTGTATTGGCATTTCATGCAGCGACACCGCGCTTTACTCGCGCAAAATCCCCGCATCGGGATGGCCTACCGCACCTGGGATCGTTTTGATCCCGCCCGCCGCGAGGCCTTGATCCGGCAAGCGGAAGCGAATCTCGCCCAAATCGATACGCTCTGAATCGCGTTGACCGGGGATACTGGCGGCATGGGTTGGCGGCCGCGATCCCGATCGACTGAATCTGCGCTACGCTCAGATTAATGTCGTAGCGGGAGCCGGCCAATGAAGGTATTTCTCAGTCATGCGAGCGAGACGAAGGCGCTGATCAAGCGCCTGCGGGCGCACTTGCCAAGTCATATCCAGGTCTGGCTGGATGAGGACGAGCTCGA
>CAZUJU010000081.1:0-9934 GCA_964620675.1 uncultured Thiotrichales bacterium
AGCGACACGAATGCACTGATTGAATACGGCATTGGGGTGAGACTCTTCGGAATTTACTAAGTATACAAGTTGCGTTACGCCTGTCGAGAACGAATTGTGCCGTGCGGTGCGGCTGAGCCTGACCGCGCTGACCATCGCTCAGTATTTCGCGCCACTTACTCTGGCTGGGTTCGCCGCGTGTTATCCGGGTATCGACGTAGAGCTGAACGCCGTCCCCCGTAAGCAGGCAATCGAGCGGACTGGGAGCTGCTCACGGCCAATCTGCTCGGATATATGCACTCCGCTAAGACCGCTACACCTCCGACGTCAGTCGATGCTGAATAGCTCGCGCGCGTTCCGGGTGGTTTGTTCGACGACCGAGGCGATGTCGGTGCCACGGAGTCCGGCGATGCGTGCCGCGATCAGCGGCAGGTAGGAGGGCTCGTTTCGTTCGCCGCGGTGGTCCGCGTCGCTTTGATCCGGGGCGTCGGTTTCAAGCAGGATCGCCTCCAGCGGCAATTCGCGGGCAAGCTGCTGCGGGCGGCGCGCATTCTCCCACGTAATCGGCCCACCGAGACCGAAATAGAAGCCGAGTTCGCGCAGTGCGTGGGCTTGTTCGAGGCTGCCGGAATAGCTGTGCAGCACCCCGCGCACACCGGGAAACCGCCGCAGGCTGTGCAGGACCGCTTCGACCGAGTGACGCGCATGCACGATCAGAGGCAAGTCGCGGCTCTGCGCGAGGCGCAGATGACCCTCAAAGAACGCTTGCTGCGCGCCGCGATCGAGATCTTTTTCGTAATGGTCCAGCCCGCATTCGCCAATCGCGATCGCAGGGTGTTCGGCGAGCCAGATATCGAGCTGTGCCAGCTGCTCGGGGCGGTGTTCGCGCAAGTAGACCGGGTGCAGACCGTAGGCCGGTCGCAGCGCGGGGTACTGGCGGCAGAGTGCCGCGAGTTTCGGCCATGCCGCGGCCGTCACCGCAGGGACAATGAACTGACTCACGCCAGCCGCGGTCGCGCGGTCGAGCACGGCGCCGCGGTCCCCATCGAAGCAGGGATCATCGAGATGGCAGTGGCTATCGATCAATGTCATCGGCTTGGGTCGGACTCAGTTTTGACCCATCCGTGGCGGGCTGGCGTGATATTCGAGGGTCAGGCTGACGCGATCGAGTACGGCCCGGTGTACGCCGTCGCTCCATTGGGTGGCGTGGTCGTCGGTCTGTACCGGTTGCCCAAACTGCGGCGTCAGTCGTTCGCGGAGTTCGACATAGGCGGCCCCCGTCAAGGCATTGGCGAACTGGCCCTGAACTTGCATCAGGCGGTCGTCGAGAAACGCGTAACGCAGGCGGAATAACGGTTCGGTCAGCACCTGAAGCGCGGCCGGCCGATCTTCGAATTCACCGTAGACACACAGTTCGACGCGACTGGCCGTGGCATCGTCGCGGACCTCGCAGCTCGGCCAGTAACGATGGCGGCGCATGAGTTGCGGCGCAAGTGCATCCTTGGCCATGCCCAGCTCGGCGTTGAACAGCGCCCAACTCGGCCCGACCGGGGCGGCGGTTGCTGCGACTGGCGTTGCCAGCGGCGCCGCGGGATCGGGATGGGTGGCGCAGGCAGCAAGTACAAGGCTCGAAATTGTGAGCACCGTCACAAACTTCGGAATTGCGCGACAAATGCATCCATTCATGCTCGGTTTCCTTTACAATTAGAGGATTCTAATATAGACGGTGGTGGGTGGATGATCCGCCAGCGTAGCGCCCGCTTTATCGCAACCAGCATACCTTTTATGAACCAGTTTCTGCGTTTGATCGTGACCGCCGTGCTCTTGGGCGCGGCAGGCGCTGCGTCGGCAGCGCCTCAGCCGCGCATCATCGGCGGCGTTGTTTCGGCCGTGAATGCGTGGCCCAGCGTCGTATCGCTGCAGCTCGTTGCGGCGAGCGGGACCGTGATCGGGCCATTTTGTGGCGGCAACTTGATCGCGGATAAATGGGTGCTCACGGCCGCCCACTGCATGTATGACGATGCCGGTAAACTGCTGCGCCTGCAAGATCTTCAGGTTCTCGTGGGCACGCAGCGGGTCGATACCAGCGTCGGTGGCGAGTACCAGCCGGTCGCCAATATTTTTGTCCATCCGTCGTTCAATCCCAAGACGTTTGATGCGGACCTGGCGTTGCTGGAATTGGCCTACCCGCTCGGGCGTCGGGCAATGGCGCTGTACCCCGTGCCGCCTGTCGCCTACCCGACCGTACCCGAGAACCGCGCGTTGGCCACCGTTGTCGGCTGGGGGGCGACAGTCTTTGAGAATGGTCAGCCGGTCCCGTCATCGTTTTCGGCGCAATTGCGCGAGGTGGAGGTTCCGGTCGTCACCAACGAGGTCTGCCAGGGTATTTACGCGGGTCTCACCCGCAATATGCTCTGCGCGGGTTACGCCGAGGGGGGGAAGGACAGTTGCGCCGGCGATAGCGGTGGTCCGATGATGGTGCGCCTTCAGAATGGCGATTTCCAGCAAGCCGGGATCGTCAGCACCGGCGACGGCTGCGCCCAACGCAATGCGTATGGCATCTACACGCGAGTGGCCAATTACATTTCGTGGATCAATGGCTACACCAGTGGTACCGCGCCAAAATCCAACGCGGTCGCCGAGTCCGGTGCCGGGGTACCGGCACCGGCGGGATTGTTGCTGCTGGCGTTGGCGTGGCGCGTCCGCGTCTGGCGCTCAAGGCGCGGGGTTAGGCGAACGCAGGTGTAAGGCGTCGATCGCGTCGATGACGGCTGCGCTCAGGCGCAACTCGCTCGCCCCCAAATTCTCCGCGAGCTGGGTCATGCGCGTAGCGCCGATGAGGGTGCTGGTGACGAACGGGCGCGAGCAAACGTAGGCGAGCGCCATTTGCGCCGGGCTAAGCCCGTGGCGATGTGCGAGGTCGGTGTAGGCCTTGGTCGCTCGTTCCGCTGATGCGCTGGAATAGCGCGTATAGCCTGGAAATAGCGCCAGACGTGAGCCCTCCGGCCGTTCGCCGCCAAGGTACTTTCCGCTCAGCACGCCGAACCCGAGTGGCGAGTAGGCCAATAATCCGACCTGTTCGCGATGCGCGATTTCGGCGAGACCGACCTCAAAGGTCCGGTTGAGCAGGCTGTAGGGATTCTGAATGCTGACGACCCGCGGCCAACCGCGCTCGCGCGCGAGACGCAGGTATTCCATCGTCCCCCACGGCGTCTCATTTGAAATACCGATATACCGAACCTTGCCAGCGCGAACGAAGTCGTCGAGTACCGCCAGCGTCTCTTCGATGGGAATGACGTCACGCTCGGGTTCAACGTTGTATCCGAGTTTGCCGAAGTAGTTGGTCTTCCGCTCCGGCCAGTGGATCTGATACAGATCGAGATAGTCGCTGCGCAGGCGGGTGAGGCTGCCATGCAGCGCGCGCTCGAGATGCGGGCGGTTGAGGCGCGGGCCGCCGCGGATGTGGCGGACCCAGTCGTCGCCGGGGCCGGCGGCTTTGCTCGCGAGCACGATCGCGTCACGTTTACCGCGCTTCGCGAGCCAGTGCCCGATGGTTTCCTCAGTGGAGCCATAGGTCTCGGCGCGGGGCGGGATGGCATAGAGCTCAGCGGTATCGACGAAATTGACGCCGTGTTCCAGCGCAAGATCGAGTTGCGCGTGCGCTTCGGCCGCGGTGTTTTGTTGACCCCAGGTCATCGTCCCGAGCCCGATGACGCTGACTTCGAGCGGGCTGCGACCCAGTTTGCGGTACTCCATCGTCAATCCCCTATAAGTCGCCGAGAAAGAACAACTTGAACATTGTCCATCTTGCGGCCGAGCGCCATGCAGCGTTGCAAGAATGCTTGTGTGGCCAGCCACACGGCGCATTCTTGCGCCTTGCCTGGCATCTCGTCTGCTAGCGGCCAATTGTCCAAGTTATTCTTTCTCGGCTCCTAAAAACAGGTTCAAAACGCCGGTGTAACCATACAGCCGGTTGTTGAAGATCTCGCCGTTGGCGAAGAAGCCTACCAGTGGGAATTCACCGAGCACCTCGGTGATCAAGCCCATCTCTTCGGCGTTGTCGCCGAACTGATTGCGTCCGCGCCCGAGGCATGAGAAGTACAGCCCGCCGTGGGGCGTCTGCCCGCCGCACCGCTGCTTGAGATTTTGCAACATCCGCAGCATGTCCTCGCGCGCGGTATTGCCGTCGCGCCGGCAAAACATGATTTGATTGCCGGTCGCGATCATCTCGCCAATCGCGAGCAATCCGTTGCCGACATCGAGCCCCAGCAAATTGCGCACCAGATAGTCGCCGGTGTCTGAATGCGGCAGCGGCAACCCAACGAAGATATACCCGCCGAGCCGGTTGAGATCGCGCGCCAGCACCTCGCCGATGTCCTCTTTCATCACCTCAACCGCCGGGCGGTGATCGAGCGTCGCGATGATATTGCGCTCCGCGCGCGTGACTTGATGGATCGGTCCGATCGGACTACAGCCCTGGGTGTGCCCGGCGGCGACAACGACTTCGGGCGCAAACAGCACCCCAGACAATCCGCCGCTGAACGCGCCGTTAGCGATTTGCAGGGATTCGCTTTGTGATGACGTCAGGCCACCGACGAAAAACCCATCGCCGAGCGACTCGGACAGTTGCTCGATCAAGCTCGGGATCGCCGGGTTGGACGGATCGCCGTGCAGCACGGCAAAGCGCGGTTGGTGGGCCGCGCGCCACGCCGCGATGGATTGCGGCAGTGCGGTGATCGCGGACTTCTGATTGGGTAATACCCGAAAGCTGTCTGGCGGAAATTCGCCCAGCAGTACCGCAATGGCCGGTTGGTCATAGATCTCGCGACCAGCACAATTGAGGGCCATGCCGACCGAGCCGGTCCACTCGGCAATCCCGGTCGCCTGCGCCAGCAGTTGTAGAATTCTCGGCAACTCGCGTGCGAGGGCGTCGGTGGCATAAACAAAGCCGAGATTGGCGCTCGGAGCGGGATCGCCGAGCTGGGCGAGGAGCGTGTTGACCAAGGTTCGAGGCTCTGTGCCGGTCGCGAGACCAAACGCGAAAGTGGACATGTGGCTGCTGGGCTCCGGGTGAGGTGCTGGCAACTGCGGTGATGATTTCGCGCGGCATGCCGACATGCGAGCGGAGATCGCCGCTCCAATCCGCTTCGCGATGCGCGCCGCGAACAGGATCACGTTAGGACCCGGGCGGGCTGCGGTCAAGCGCTACCGCTGACCCTGCGGAATTAGGGCGAAGCCTAAGTGCGGTTACGCGCCGCGAGCGAACGAACCGCCCGGGTCGAAACCCGGGCATGACGGAAGGGTGAGTGCCGGATCAGCGTCCGCGACGCACCAGCAGATCGTGGATGATCGGCGCCAGGATAATCTCCATCGCCATCTGCATCTTGCTGCCGGGCACGACGATGGTATTGCGGCGTGACATGAACGAACTCGGGATCATCGCCAACAGGTAGGGGAAATCGATGCCGAACTTCTTCGGGTCGCGGAAACGAATGACGACGAAGCTCTCATCCGGCGTTGGGATGTCGCGCGCGATGAACGGATTCGACGTGTCGACGGTCGGAACGCGTTGGAAGTTGATGTCGGTGTTCGAGAACTGCGGCGTGATGTAGCTGATGTAGTCGGGCAGCCGGCGCAGGATCGTGTCGACGATCGCTTCGGCGGAGTAACCGCGTTCCTTGCAATCGCGCTGAATCTTCTGGATCCATTCCAGATTGACAATCGGCACGACGCCGATGCCGAGATCGACGTAGCGTGGCATGTCCACCGCGTCGGACTTGACCATGCCGTGTAGGCCTTCATAAAACATCAGATCGGAACCCGCGGGAATCTCCTCCCATGGCGTGAATTCGCCCGGTTTGAGCTGGGTGCCCAAACGCGCGTTATGCTCCAGCGCTTCCTCGTCGCTGTGCAGATAGTAGCGCTTACGGCCGGTCCCTGATTCGCCGTAGATGCGAAACAGATCTTCCAGTAGGTCGAAGTGATTCGCGGCGGGGCCGAAATGACTGAATGCGTGATTGCCCTCGGTCTCGGCCTTTTTCATCGCTTCCTTGAACTCGGCGCGATTCAGGCTATGAAAACTGTCACCCTCGATCACCACGGCATTGATCTGCTCGCGGAAAAAGATTTGCTCAAAAGCGCGTTTGACGGTGGTGGTCCCTGCGCCGGACGAGCCTGTGACGACTACGATCGGATTTTGAACTGACATTGCGATCTCCCCGGAATGAAGAGGTTTTAACCGCCGCGGTGACGTGGTACGCAACCGCAGGGGCGTTATTACGGGATTATTAAAAAACCGAAGGTCGGTATTCTAGCGATGAATACCGCGCTCGGCTACGCATCAAGCGGGATATGCGCGCGTGTAAACGAGGTCGAACACGGCGTGCCCCAAACGCAGGCCGCGGCGCTCGAAACGCGTGCTGGCGCGCGGCGGTGGCGCGGTGGCGAAGCCGCCGCCGGCCTCGGTATTGCGCAACGCCGGGCACTGATCCAGCACCGCCAGCATCTGTGCGGCGTAGTCAGCCCAGTCGGTCGCGAAATGCAGCAAGCCGCCCGCCCCCACCCGCTCGGACAGGAGGAAGACAAAATCAGGCTGCACGAGGCGGCGCTTGTGGTGGCGTTTTTTCGGCCACGGATCCGGGAAAAACAACTGGATTTTGGCAAGGCTGGTGCGCGGAATCATCCGTTCCAGTACCTCTACTGCGTCGTGGCGCAGCACTCGGACGTTGCTGATCTCAAGTGCGTCGATCTGGTTGAGCACGCGCCCGACCCCCGGGGCATGAACCTCGATCCCGATAAAGTCATGCTCAGGATGCGCCAAGGCCTGGGTAATCAGATTTTCTCCGTCGCCGAAGCCGATCTCGAGCACGCGGGGTGCCTCGCGCTTGAATAACGCATCGAGATCGAGGGGTTGCTGGGTCGGCTCGACGCCGAAGCGCCCCCAAAGTTGATCAAGCGCGCGTTCCTGACTCGCGGTCATGCGCCCCTGGCGTAGCACGTAGCTCCGCACCGCTCGGTGTTTACCGTGCGCCTCGGTCGTCATCGGTCGGCGTGATCTAGAAGAAGGTGCCGTCGAGCGGCGAAGAGGCGGAGGCGTACCGTTTGCGCGGCATGCGCCCGGCAAGAAAGGCTTCACGGCCCGCTTCGATCCCCTTTTTCATCGCCGAGGCCATCAGCACCGGATTGCGCGCGGCCGCGATCGCCGTATTCATCAGCACACCATCGCACCCGAGTTCCATCGCGATCGCCGCGTCGGATGCGGTCCCGACTCCGGCATCGACGATGATGGGCACCTTGGCGTTTTCTTTGATTTCGAGGATGTTGTAAGGATTGCGAATCCCGAGGCCCGAGCCGATCGGCGCCGCCAGCGGCATCACCGATACGCAACCGATTTGTTCCAACTCGCGCGCAATGATCGGATCGTCATTGGTATAGACCATGACCTGAAAGCCGTCCTTCACTAGCGTTTCGGCCGCCTTGAGCGTTTCCGTCACATGCGGGAATAGGGTCCTTTCGTCGCCGAGCACCTCGAGTTTGACCAGGGTGTGGCCATCGAGTAGTTCGCGCGCGAGGCGACAAGTACGCACTGCGTCCTGCGCGGAATAGCAGCCCGCGGTATTCGGCAGGTAGGTGTAGCGATCGGGCGGTAACACCTCAAGCAGGCTCGGCTCGTTCGGGTTCTGTCCGATATTGGTACGGCGGATTGCGACCGTGATGATCTCCGCCCCGCTGGCCTCGATCGCGCGCCGGGTTTCAGCGTGGTCCTTGTACTTGCCGGTGCCGACCAGCAGCCGGGATTGATAGGTCTTGCCCGCGATAATCAGCGGATCCGAAGGCGCGCTCAGGGTGTTCATAGGTAACTCGAATTCAGGGGGATTCAACCGCCGCCGATGGCGCGGACGATCTCTACCCGATCGCCGTGGCGGAGTTCCGTCTGCGCGTAGGCGCTGCGGGGGATGATTTCCAGATTGATCTCGACTGCGACCCGACGATCCGCGAGCCCTTGTTGTTCAAGTAGAGCCAGGGCGGTGATCCGGTCTGGTAGGTCGTGGGCTTCGCCGTTCAGGAGAATCTGCATCGTGTCTGCGAAAGGGTAGTGACCCAGGGTTCAATTCGGCGTCATCATAGTGCGTTCGTATTGTATGCGCGAGAGCACGCACCTAAAATACCGGCTCTGCGCGGGTGTAGTTCAATGGTAGAACCTCAGCTTCCCAAGCTGATGGCGTGGGTTCGATTCCCATCACCCGCTCCACCCTCGATCGAATGCAGCGCTTAAATCATGTCCGATTGCATCATCGTCGGCGGCGGCATCAGCGGCTTGCTGTGCGCCAGACTTCTCGCCGATCACGGTTTGCGTGTCAGCCTTTTCGATCGCATCGCGTTCGGGCGCGAATCGTCGTGGGCGGGAGGCGGCATCCTCTCGCCGTTGTATCCCTGGCGCTACCCCGATGCCGTCAACGCGCTTGCCGAATATAGTCAGTCCGCCTACCCCGAGCTTGCGACCGAGTTGCGCGACGAGACCGGGATCGATCCCGAATGGGAGCGTTCTGGCATCCTGGTTGTTGACGCGGAGCCTGCGGCGGACGCCTGGGCGCGGCGCTGGAACCTCGCCCTGGAACGCATACCTGATGCCGCCGTCGTGGCAGCAATACAACCGGGACTGGCGGTCGCGACGAGCGAACTCGCGTGGATGCCGGAGATCGCGCAGATCCGTAATCCACGCCTGATGAAGGCCCTGCTTGCGAGTATCGCCCGCCGCCCGTCGATCACCTGCCACCCGCGGTCGGCGGTGGACGAGATCGTAATCGAACACGGGCGGGTGCGCGGAGTACGTGCCGGCGACACCACGCACGCGGGAGAACGCGTCCTGATCACTGCCGGGGCCTGGAGCAAGTCGCTGGTACCGAGTGGCGGGGGCGCGCAACCCGAGATCTTTCCGGTCAAGGGGCAAATGATCGTGCTGCAGACCGCGCCCGGCACGCTGGTGCCGATGGTGTTGCGCGCAGGGCGTTATCTCATCCCGCGGCGTGACGGGTTGGTATTGGTCGGCAGCACCCTGGAGCACGCGGATTACGACAAAAGCACCGATCGCGCCGCGCGCGATTCGCTCGCCGCGTTCGCGGCCGAGGCCTATCCCGCGCTCGCTGAAGCCCCGGTGGTGCAGCACTGGGCCGGCTTGCGTCCCGGGGCGCCGGATGGCGTGCCTTATGTTGGCGCCTTGCCCCAAGCCGAGGGTCTCTACATCAACGCCGGCCACTATCGCAATGGGGTGGTCATGGGGCTGGGCGCGGCGCAGCTCGCGGTCGACCTTTTGCTGAACCGGCCGCCCTGCGTCGACAGCGCGCCCTATGCGCCGACTGAACGTTAGAAGTCTCTGATTGTGTGAAGTATTTTTTTGATTTTAACGGGTGACTGGTTATACTTCTGAAAATGAATATTGAGCAAGAGATCTCCAGCGCCCGCCACAAGGTCATCCAACGCCTTGCCGCCAATGGCATTTCGCCCACCCGGCAGCGCATCGAAATCGGCTTGTGCCTGTTCGACGCCGACAAACATGTCACGGCCGATCAACTGCTTGAGCTGGTCAACGCGCGCTTTGGCGATGTGTCGAAGGCGACGATTTACAACACCCTGGGTCTGTTCGCACGCAAGGGGCTGGTGCGTGAAGTCGTGGTCGACTCCTACTGCCAGGTGTACGACACCAACACCTCGGCCCATCACCACCTCTACAATCTCGATACCGAGGAACTCAAAGACATCGCTCTCGAAAGCGTGCAGGTGCTAGGTCTTAGGGACTTGCAACAGGAATACCTTCTCGAAGGTGTCGACGTCGTCATCCGCGTTCGCAACAGGGCTTGAATCCAGGCACCGTCTGTCATTATCTTCTCGTTCCCCACACCTTGCCGGTGTAGCTCAGTTGGTAGAGCAATCGATTCGTAATCGATAGGTCCGCAGT
>CAZUJU010000082.1:0-9865 GCA_964620675.1 uncultured Thiotrichales bacterium
AAAACCTCCGCCGCACTCGCGATCTGCTGCTGCCGCGCCTGCTCTCCGGCCAGATCGAGGTCGAAACCCTGCCCGAAGGAATCGCCGCATGACGGAAGCCGAACTGAACGCCCTGCTGGATGTGCGCTCGGAGAACGAGCACATCGAGTTCAAGGAGGCCAAGAGCAATTTCCACTTCGAGAAGCTGGTGGACTATTGCGTCGCGTTGGCGAACGAGGGCGGCGGCCGCATCGTGCTCGGGGTGACCGACAAGCCGCCGCGCCGGGTGGTGGGCACGGCGGCGTTCGAGATGCCGGAAAAAACGGTGGCCGGCATTTACGAACGGATTCATCTCAAGGTGTTGTGGCAGGAGATTCCGCATCCCAACGGCCGCGTGCTGGTTTTCGAGGTGCCGCCGCGCCCAGTCGGGCATCCGCTGCATTACGACGGCCGCTACTGGATGCGCGCCGGCGAGGAACTGGTGCCGATGACGCCCGATCAGTTGAAACGCATCATCGACGAGGGCAAACCGGAGTTCGTCGATCAATCCGCACGCAGTGGCTGCAGCGAAGAAGACGTCGTTTCGCTGCTGGACGTGCAGGGCTACTTCGACCTGCGCAAGCGGCCCCTGCCCTCGACGCGCGTCGAGGTGCTCGATACCTTGGCAGGGAAAGGGTTCGTCCGTCGCGAAGACGGCACGTTCACGATCACCAACCTGGGCGCGCTGCTGCTGGCCAAGCGCCTGACCGATTTCGAGTCCGTAGCGCGCAAGGGTGTGCGACTGATCGTCTATGACGGCATTTCGAAGCAGAAGGTGCGCGACGGCAAGGACATCACCGGCCAGAAGGGCTACGCGGTCGGCTTCGAGGGACTGGTCAATTACGTCTTTGAGCAACTGCCGGCGAGCGAAGAAATCGCCGCCGCGCTGCGCACGACAACGCACGCCTATCCGCTCAAGGCGATCCGCGAGCTGATCGGCAATGCCATCGTCCATCAGGATCTGACCGAGCAGGGCACCGGCATCACCGTGGAGATCTACGACGACCGGGTCGAGGTGACCAATCCTGGCCTGCCGATTCTGCCGCTCGACCGTTTCATCGACGAGAACCAGTCGCGCAATGAGCGCTTCGCCGATGCGCTGCGGCAACTTGGCATCTGCGAAGAGCGCGGGCATGGCATGGACGCTGTGGTGACGCAGATCGAGTTGCACCAGTTGCCGCCATATCGCTGCCGACTCGGAACGCGCCATACGACCGTCGTGCTCTCCCGCTACAAACCCCTCAAGGACTTGTCGCCCGAGGAACGGGTCAATGCCGTCTATCAGCACTGCGTTTTGCGGTTTGTGACCAACCAGCTCACCAACAACGAGTCGATCCGCGAGCGATTCAAGATCGACAAGAAAAATTCGGCCATAGCGTCGCGCCTTTTGGGTGAGGCCGTTACCGCGAACGTGATTCGTGCGTCGGACCCCGAAGCGGCGAACAAGCTGATGCGTTATGTTCCCTATTGGGCGTAGGGTAATTTGCTTGATGGCTTATCGCGGAATTGGCGCGGAATTGAATCAACCGCATGATTTTGATGCGGATTTTTGTTTGATGGGTGCTTGATTTTGGCACGCTGCATAGCACGGAAAATTGTTTGATCGAGCAGTAGGACAGGGCCGCCGTTTAGACCACAATGCTTTTATAAACAATCACTTATTTATTTGACGGGTCTTTGATCGAATTCAGCAACTATATCCATGAGCAACCACGCCTACTCCGAAGACCAACTCGTCGAGCAGCCCGCCATCGGGCTGTTTGCCGCGCTGGGCTGGCAGACGCTGTCGGCGATGGAAGAAACCTTCGGCGCGGGCGGCACCTCATCTACCACATTGGGCCGCGAGACCAAGGGCGAGGTGGTGCTGACGGAGCGCCTGCGAGCGGCACTTACCAAGCTCAACCCCGGCCTGCCACCGGAGGCGATCCAGACCGCCATCGATGAGCTAACCCGCGACCGCTCGGCGATGAGCCTGGAGGCGGCCAACCGCGAGATCTACCGGCTGCTCAAGGACGGCATCCCGGTCTCGGTCCCTGATCGCGAGCACGGCGGGCAGAAGACCGAGCGCCTGCGCGTGGTGGATTGGGCGCAGCCGGAGAACAACGACTTTTTGCTGGTCAGCCAGTTCAGCGTGGTCGGCAGTCTCTACACCTGCCGGCCCGACCTGGTGGGCTTCGTCAACGGCCTGCCCTGGGTAGTGATCGAACTCAAGAAGCCGGGCGTGCCGGCGCGCAGCGCCTTCGACGAGAACCTCACCCACTACAAGCAGCAGATCCCGCAGCTCTTCTGGTTCAACGCGCTGCTGATCGCCAGCAACGGCACCGACAGCCGTGTCGGCTCGCTCACCGCCGACTGGGAGCGCTGGGTCGAGTGGAAACGTATCGAGCGCGAGGACGAACCGCGCCGCGTGTCGTTGGACGTGATGCTGCGCGGCACTTGCGACCCGACCCGCCTGCTCGATCTGGTCGAGAACTTCACGCTGTTCTCGGAACACAAGGCCGGTCTGGTCAAGATTCTCGGCCAGAACCACCAGTTCCTTGGCGTGAACAACGCCATTGCCTCGATGCTTGAAGCCCGCCAGTTGGGCCACGGGCGCGGCGGGGTGTTCTGGCAGACGCAGGGCAGCGGCAAGAGTTTTTCGATGGTGTTCTTTGCGCAGAAGGTGCTGCGCAAGCTGGCCGGTAACTGGACCTTCGTGGTGGTCACCGACCGGGTGGAGCTGGACGAGCAGATCGCCAAGACCTTCAAGACGGTGGGCGCGGTGAGCGAGGCCGAGGGCGACCAGTGCCACGCCGCCAGCGGCGCGCATCTGCGCGAACTGCTGCGCGGCAACCACCGCTACGTGTTCACGCTGGTGCACAAGTTCCAGACGCCCGAGGCGCTGACCGACCGCTCGGACGTGATCGTGCTGACCGACGAGGCGCATCGCAGCCAGTACGACACGCTGGCGCTCAACATGCGCGCCGCGCTGCCCAAGGCGATGTTCCTGGCCTTCACCGGCACGCCGCTGATTGCCGGCGAGGAGCGCACCAAGGAGGTGTTTGGCGACTATGTGTCGATCTACGACTTCCAGCAGTCGGTGGAGGACGGCGCGACGGTGCCGCTGTTCTACGAGAACCGCACGCCGGAGCTGGAGCTGGTCAACCCCGATCTCAACGACGACATCTACGACCTGATCGAAGGCGCGAACCTGGACGCCGATCAGGAAGAGAAACTCGAAAAGGTGCTGGGGCGGCAATACCACCTGATCACCCGCGACGACCGGCTGGAGACGGTGGCGCAGGACATCGTGCGGCACTTCCTGGGCCGGGGCTTCGTGGGCAAGGCGATGGTGGTGTCGATCGACAAGGCCACCGCGCTGAAGATGCACGACAAGGTGAAGCAGCACTGGGCGGCGGAGACGGCGCGGGTGAAGAAGGAATTGGGCGATCTGCTGATGCGGCCGCTGGGCGGCGAGCGTTCGGCGGAACAGGCGCGGCGGGATGTGCGCAAGGCCGAATTGAAGCAGCGCTTGGCGACACTGACCGAAACCGACATGGCGGTGATCGTCTCGCCCGGCCAGAACGAGATCGAGCAGATGAAAAAACTCGGCCTCGACATCGAGCCGCACCGCCGGCGCATGAACGAGTCGCAGCCGGGGCTGGACGAGAAGTTCAAGGACACCGACGACCCGCTGCGGCTGGTGTTCGTCTGCGCCATGTGGCTGACCGGCTTCGACGCGCCGAGCTGCTCGACGATCTATCTCGACAAGCCGATGCGCAACCACACGTTGATGCAGACCATCGCCCGCGCCAACCGGGTGTTCCCCGGCAAGCACAGCGGCGTGATCGTGGACTACGCCAACGTGTTCGCCTCGCTGGAGAAGGCGCTGGCGATCTACGGCGCGGGCAAGGGCGGCGCGAACCCGGTCAAGGACAAGGCCCAGTTGGTCGCAGCGCTGCGCGAGGCGGTGGCGGCGGCCACGGCTTTCTGCCTGGCGCACGGTGTGGATCTGGCGGCAATGGAGGCCCTGCCGGCGAGCGGCATGAAGCGGCTTGCGGCCGTCGAGAACGCCATCAACGCGCTGATCGGCCCCGACAGCCTGCGCCGCGAGTTCTTTGGCCATGAGAAGTTGGTTGGCACGCTCTATCGTGCGGTGAAGCCCGACCCGGCGGCGATCGAGTTCTCCCTGCGCATCTCCGGCATCGCCATGCTGGCGGCGGCGATCCGCGCCAAGCTCAGCCCCAACCCGCCCGACATCGCCACGATTCTCGGGCAGATCACTGGGCTGCTCGACGAGTCGATCACTGGCCTGGCGATCCGCGACGGTGGACTACCGCCCATTGACCTCTCAAAGATCAACTTCGAGGCGTTGGCGCAGCGCTTCAAGGAGTCGAAGCACAAGAACACCGACCTCGAAGCGCTGAAGGCGGCGATCCGGGCGAAGCTGGAGACACTCGTGCGCCTGAACCGGACGCGAGCCGATTTTGCGGAGAAGTTCGAGGCGCTGATCGAGAGCTACAACAACGGCAGCCGTAACATCGAGCAACTCTTCGACGAACTGCTGAAGCTATCCAACAGCCTTGATGACGAGCAGGAACGGCACGTTCGCGAACACCTCACCGAGGAGGAACTCGTCATCTTCGACATCCTGACGCGGCCCGCGCCGGAGTTGACCACCGCCGAGCGCGACGAGGTGAAAAGAGTCGCCAAGGACCTCCTCTCACGCCTCAAGACCCTGTTGGTGCTCAACTGGCGGACGAAGTCGGCGGCACGCTCGACATTGAAGCTGGCGATTGAAGACACGCTGGACACGCTGCCCGCGGCCTACGACCGCCCGCTGTTCGCACAGAAGTGCTCGGCGCTGTTTGAGCATGTGTATGAGAGCTACCCGGAGCGGAATGCGGGGGTGTATGCGGAGGCGGTGTGAGCAGGCTAGCAACCGGTTGCAGCGGACGGTCCGCTGCGCGGCCCGCCGCTGAACCGGAGCGTTGAACCAAGCCGCTGCGCGGCAGCAAAACCTCCCTGACTGACCCGCGCGCGCGGAGGTGGCGCGCTTATGCGCCGCGACGCGCAACCTCAAGCACCGCAGCCTGTTGCTGACCTGCTACGGCTGCGGCTTGCGGGTGAGCGAGTTGGTGGCGCTGAAGGTGCGCGCCCGTCGAAATCCCTTCGGCAACACATGCTGAAGCACCAGCCAGCGGAAGTCCGCATGGGGTCAAACGAAACGACATTCTAGCCGCCCGCATCCGGCGTACTTGTTGAAGTGTTGGACCTGACCCCTACACTGCTGCGGCTGGCGTGAGCTGTTAAACTACGGGTCCTCTGTTGCCACGATCCATTTCCGCTTGACCCACTCGGCCGACATTTCAGACCCGCGCAAGCTTTGGCAGGCGCTTGATTCCTGCATGGGCGGGGATCGGCATGCGTTGCGACGGCGATTGCGGTCACTGCCGCGTGGGAAGGCGCCGCCGGAGCAGGTCGAGTCTTTAGCGGCCGCGATCGCGGCGTCGCAGCGGCGGCGGGCGGCGCGGGTGGCGGCGATTCCGCCGCTGAGGTATCCGGAGGAGTTGCCGGTGGCGGCGCGGCGGGCGGAGATCATGGCGGCGATCCGCGCGCATCAGGTGGTTTTGGTTTGCGGGGAAACGGGCTCGGGCAAGACGACCCAGTTGCCCAAGATCTGTCTGGAATTGGGGCGCGGAGTGGACGGCCTGATCGGTCACACCCAGCCGCGCCGGCTCGCGGCGCGCGCGGTGGCGACTCGGGTGGCGGAGGAGCTCGGCACCACGGTCGGCGCCAAGGTCGGTTACAAGGTGCGCTTTACGGATCAGGTGGGCGATGCGAGTCTGGTCAAGTTGATGACCGACGGCATTCTGCTCGCCGAGCTGGGGCATGACCGCTGGTTGAATCAGTACGACACACTGATCATTGACGAGGCGCACGAGCGCAGTCTGAATATCGATTTCCTGCTCGGTTACCTCAAGCAACTGCTACCGAAGCGTCCGGAATTGAAGCTCATCATCACCTCGGCGACGCTGGACGCGGCGCGGATCGCGGCGCATTTCAACGCCCCGGTGATCGAGGTGTCCGGCCGCACCTATCCGGTGGAGATCCGCTACCGGCCACTGCTCGACCCCGACGCAGCCCGCGAGGAAACGCCCGATCTGTACCAGGCGATCGAGGCCGCGATCGACGAACTGCTCGCCGAAGGCCGTGGCGACATTCTGGTGTTCCTGCCCGGTGAACGCGAGATCCGCGATGCCTCGCACGCCCTGCGCCACCGGCGGCAACGGATGGAGATCTTGCCGCTGTACGCGCGGCTGTCGGCGGCGGATCAACAGCGCATTTTCCACCCGCGGGGCGGAGTACGGGTGATTCTTGCCACCAACGTCGCCGAAACATCGCTGACCGTGCCGGGGATTCGCTACGTGATCGACGCGGGACTGGCGCGGCTGTCGCGCTATTCCTGGCGGGCGAAGATCCAGCGTTTGCCGATCGAGAAGATCTCGCGCGCCTCCGCCAATCAGCGCGCTGGACGCTGCGGCCGCCTGAGCGCCGGGATCTGCGTGCGGTTGTACGATGAACAGGATTTCTTGAATCGTCCGGAATTCACCGATCCGGAGATCCTGCGCACGCATCTCGCGGCGGTGATCCTGCAAATGGCGCATCTGCGCCTCGGCGATCCGGCGCTGTTTCCGTTCATCGACCCACCGGATTCGCGCCTGATCAGCGACGGCTATCGCCTGCTTGGCGAGCTGCAGGCGATCGACCGCCAGCATCAGCTCACCGCCATCGGCCACCAACTCGCGCGCCTGCCGATCGACCCGCGTCTCGGTCGCATGCTGCTGGGGGCGCGCGAGACCGGCGCGCTCGCCGAGGTCCTGGTGATCGCCTGCGCGCTGGCCGTTCAGGATCCGCGCGAACGTCCGTTCGAGGCGCAGCAGGCCGCCGACGCGCAGCACGCGCGCTTTCGCGACCCCCACTCCGATTTCATCGCGCTGCTGAAACTCTGGGAGTATCTCGAAATGCAAGCCGGCGCACTGTCGAACGCCGCGCTGCAGCGGCAGTGCCAAAAGGAGTTCCTGAGCCATCGCCGGTTTCGCGAGTGGCGCGATCTCCACCACCAACTGCGGCTCGCGCTCGAAGACCTCGGCATCCGTCCAGGCGCGACCGATTCGTCGGCCAGCGCCCAACCGACACCCGCCGAGGGCAGACACCGCACCCGGCCGCACCCGCCAACGCCCGCATCGCCGGCCGAGGCAACGGGCGACGATGCGCTCGCGCCGGAACGTTACGCCGCAATTCACCGCGCGCTGCTGACCGGCCTGCTCGACCAGATCGGCTTTCGCGAGGAAAAGACCCAATACCTCGGCTGCCGCGGTCGACGCTTTTATCTGTTCCCGGGTTCGGGCCTGCGCAGCCGCCCGCCGAAATGGCTGATGGCGGCCGAGATCACCGAAACCACGCAGGTGTATGCGCGCACCGCCGCCACAATCCAGCCGGAATGGGTGGAACCGCTCGGCGCACACCTGCTCAAGCATCACTACGGCGAGCCCTACTGGCAACGCCGCCAGGCGCGGGTCGGTGGCGATGAAAAACTCTCCCTCTACGGGCTGGTGATCAACCCGAAGCACCCGGTTAATTTCGCCGCGATCGACCCGCCGCGGGCGCGCGAGGTGTTTATCTGGCACGCGCTGATCTACGGTGAATGGGACCGCCCGCCGACCGTGATCGAGCGCAACCGCGCCGCCGTCGAGGCCGTGGAAGACCTCGAAGCTCGCACCCGGCGTCGCGACCTGCTGGTCGATGAACAAACCTTGTTCGATTTCTACGATCAGCGCCTGCCGCCCGAGATCAACTCCGGCGCGAGCTTCGCGCATTGGTTCAAACACCACCCGGACCCTGAATCGCTGCGCCTGACCGAAGCCGCACTGACCCGCGATGATGCACCGCCCATCACGCCGGACGCCTTTCCTAGCCACTGGACCCAGCATGGTTTGCGGCTGCCACTCAGCTACCGCTTCGAACCCGGTCAGGACGACGACGGCGTGACCCTGCGTATTCCGCTGGGCATTCTGCCCCAGGTCGACGCGGCGCGCTGCGAATGGCTGGTGCCCGGCCTGCTCGAAGAAAAGGTCCAGACGCTCATCAAGAGCCTGCCGAAAGGCTTGAGAAAGAACTTCGTCCCCGCGCCTGAGTTCGCCAAGGCAGTCTTCCAGGCGCTGAGCGCGACCCGCATCGGCCAACGCGAAGACCAGCCGCTCACCGACGCGATCGCCATCGCGCTCAAGCGCATGTCCGGCGTCGACATTCCACGCGAGGCCTGGGGCGACGATTTGCCGCCATACCTGCGGATGAATTTCGCGGTGGTCGACCGCGACAAACAAGTCATCGCCAGCGGTCGCGATCTGAGCGCGTTGCGCGCCCGCCTCGCCGGCGCCATCGAGGCGCAGAAGCCACCGGCGCGTCAGCGCAGTTTCGAGAAAACCGGCCTCATCGACTGGGATTTCGGGCCACTGCCCGAATTCATCGAAGTGGAGGAAGACGGCTATTCGATCCGTCGTTTTCCGGCACTGACCTACGAAAAAGGCGAAATCGCACTCAAACTGTTTCACACCGAGGCCGACGCCCGCCGCGCGATGCCACGCGGATTGCGGGCGCTATTCCGGCAACGGCTGAAACAGGAGGTACGCTACCTCGATAAAAACCTGCCCGAAATCACCCAGCATTGTCTGCGCTTTGTGAGCGTTGCGCCGTGCCAGGTCTTGAAAGACGATCTCGTTGAAACCGCGATCCAGCGCGTGTTTCTCGATAATCTCCCACCACCTCGCGATGCACAGACCTTCAATCAACGCCTCGAAACCGGACGCAACGCGCTCGTAAGCGCCGCCAACGACGTGAGTGAAATCCTCGGCGCCGCACTGCCCATATTCATGGACATTCAGAAACGGCTCAAGGAAAACCTGCCCCTGTCCTGGATCGAAGCCGCCGCCGATATCCGCACGCAACTCGACGCCCTGATCCACCCCGGATTCCTGATCGCAACCCCCGCCGCGTGGCTCCCCGAACTGCCGCGTTACCTCAATGGGATCGAAAAGCGTCTGACCCGCCTCAGCCACGCACCAGATAAAGATCGACGCATCCGGGTCGATATCGAACCCCTGACGCGCCGCTTGCAGGACATCCCCCCCGAAGCCCTCGCCGATCACTCAGCCTTAACCCACTACCGCTGGCTGCTCGAAGAACTGCGCGTATCGCTATTCGCGCAAGAACTCGGGACCAAGGAAAAGGTATCGGTGCAGCGCTTGGAGCGGTATTGGCAGGAAACGCTCGCGGCACCGCCCGCGAACGCTACTTGATCGCGCGATTGATATGGCGACATCGAAATCCAACCCAGATCACTTAAAGCGCCCTTCAGCTTCCCCGCCCCCCGCCGATAACCCAGTAGACCCAGCCACGACGGCGCTAACAAAAACAAAGGGGACGCGTGGCGGCAGAACAATAACAAGGAAGATTAAAATAATAATTCCATAGAAGGGTCTAAACTCGGAGGTTGTCAAAAATTTCGTGTTTTCGAACCTCTGGTCGCGAAAACCGAGTGCAACCTGACTCAGCCCCGCCGTAAGGTGGGGCTTTTTTTTTGGTTCCTCCGCGCTGGCCGCGGCACAGGCCAGGAGGGCATGATGCACCTGTGCCGCGTCAGGCAACACGATCACCAGGTTCCAGCATTGCCAGCGCGAGTACGCTTGTCAGGGATGCGTGCTTCCGGCATTCCTCATCGCACTCCCCTGTACGCTGGGTTCCGGCATTGTACATGTACGTCCCTGTACGCTGGGTTCCGGCATTCCCTGCCGGAATGACGGACGGA
>CAZUJU010000083.1:0-9475 GCA_964620675.1 uncultured Thiotrichales bacterium
AAAACGTACAGCAGGATACCGACGAACAGGGTGAAGAAGATCAGCAACGCGACGATCTTGCTATTTGCAAGCTGGGTAATCCAGATCCAGGCGTCGCCGATCATCTCGATCTCCGGGCGCTAGCGGAATTGCGCAAAGTAGCCTTCGTCATACTGCCTGAAATCGACCAGGGTGCCGAGCATCTGCATATAGGCGACCATGGCATCCATTTCCGTGATACGACTCGAATCACCGTCATAGTTCTCGGCCTGCGCCTGTGCGACGAGATTTTCCTCGGCGCGGTTGATATCAAGCTTGCGCGCGACCTCTTCGCCGAACTGGGCCACGTTAGCCTGAAACTCTTGTTCGCTCTCGGAGTAGGGTACTCCCACCTTTTTCAGCGCTCGCAAGCGGTTGGCAATGTCCGCGTAACGCAAAGGCGTCTCCAGCAGCCAAGGATAGTTCGGCATGATCGACTCCGGCACGACGGAACGCGGCGCAACGAAATGCTGTACATGCCACTCGTTTGAGTACTTGCCACCTACCCGTGCCAAATCTGGGCCGGTGCGCTTGGAACCCCACTGAAATGGGTGATCGTACTTTGATTCGGCAGCAAGCGAATAGTGTCCATAACGTAAGTCCTCATCGCGAAACGGCCTGATCATCTGTGAGTGACAGGTGTAGCACCCCTCGCGGATATAGATATCCCGCCCCCTCAGCTCAAGCGGCGTGTAGGGACGCACACCGTCAACCTTCTCGACGGTATCGTTGATATAGAACAGCGGCACGATTTCAACCAACCCACCGATCCCCATTGCGACCAGGGACAGAACGATCAACAGCCCCGCGTTGGTTTCGATACTTTCGTGTTTGAGCATCTGTGACAAACTCCCCGGTCAAACGCCCGCGCGCGCGAGCTTGGCTGCGATCTTGGATTCGATCGCGGCGGCATCGCGCTTGGCGACCGTGATGGTCATCAGGATGTTATACGCCATGACGAACACACCACTGACGAATAGTAGCCCACCCAGAGCCCGCGCCACGTAGGGCCAATGCATGAATGCAACGGTTTCCACGAAGGTGTAAGCCAGATTGCCATACTCATCGAACGCACGCAGCATCAGTCCCTGACCGATGCCGGACACCCACATCGAGGTAATGTAGAGCACGATGCCGATGGTCGCGAGGTAAAAGTGCACATAAACCAAGCGCTGGCTATACAGCTTGGTGTCGTAGAGGCGCGGGATCATATGATATAGCGAGCCGAACGAAACCATCGCAACCCAACCGAGCGCGCCGGAATGGACGTGACCGATCGTCCAGTCGGTGTAATGCGACAATGCGTTGATGCTCTTCAGCGACATCATCGGACCCTCAAAGGTCGACATGCCGTAAAACGACAGCGAGGTAATCAGGAACAACATAATCGGGTCGGTGCGCAGCTTGTCCCATGCGCCGGACAACGTCATCACGCCATTGATCATGCCGCCCCAGGATGGCATCAGCAGCAGGATTGAGAACGTGGCGGCGAGCGTCGAAGTCCAGTCGGGAATCGCGGTCCAATGCAGGTGGTGGGAACCGACCCACATATAGAGAAAAATCAGCGCCCAAAAGTGGACAATCGAGAGTCGATACGAATACACCGGGCGCCCGGCTTGTTTCGGCACGAAATAATACATCATGCCGAGGAACGCTGCCGTAAGGAAAAATCCGACCGCGTTATGCCCATACCACCACTGGGTCATCGCGTCCTGAACACCGGAGAACAAGCTGTAGGACTCGAGACTGAAAAGACTGACCGGCATCGCCAGATTGTTGAAAATGTGCAGCAACGCGGTCGCGAGAATGAACGCGATATAAAACCAGTTGGCGACGTAGATATGCGGTTGCGAGCGCCGCAGGACCGTACCGATGTACAACCAGAAGTAAACCACCCAGACCACGGCGATCGCGATATCGATCGGCCAGACGAACTCGGCGTACTCGCGCCCCTGAGTGTATCCAGCCATGTACGTGATCACGCCGAGGATAAGCGCCGCATTCCAGCCGTAAAAAGTAAAGGTCGCGAGCGAATCACTGGGAAGCCGCGCCTGACAGGTACGCTGAACTACATAATAGGAGGTGGCAAAGAGCGCGTTGCCGCCGAATCCGAAGATCACACTGGTGGTGTGGACGGGGCGAAATCGACCGAACGAGATCGCCGCAATATCGAAGTTCAGAAACGGCCAAGCCAACTGCGCCGCGATATAAACCCCGACGCTCATTCCAAACAGCCCCCAGACCAACGCCATGATCGAGAACTTGCGGATGACTTCGTAGTTGTACTGCTGATGCACGACGGGGGTGACGCCAGCCATGAACCTCTCCAGAACGTGTAGTTAGAATCGAACGCCCGTAAAGGGACGTAGACGCGGCCGGAGAGGATACGCCATCCAAGTATAAAATCAAGTTGACGGCGGGGCCTTCAACTTGTTGAGACAGGCCATGTCACGCGGTGCTTAACCGCGACAATTTAGCCTAGCACGACGGGAATTCGCTCTAGAATCAAGGGCAAATAGCGGTCAACGAGTAGGAAGGCGAACAATGCCAGGAGATATACGCTCGAGTACACGAACGTCTTAAGCGCCCAACGCCGGCTTTTCGTCGCGTGCATCATCCAGACGTGATAGAGAAACGCAACGCCCAACAGCAAAGCCCCAATCAGGTACACGACGCCGTTCACGCCCATCAGGAACGGCAAGAATGTAACAACGATCAAGAGCACCGTGTACAGCATGATCTGCAAGCGGGTGAACGCCTCGCCATGGGTCACCGGCAGCATCGGGATGCCGACCTTGGCGTACTCGTCCTTGCGATAGATCGCCAAGGCCCAAAAGTGGGGCGGGGTCCAGGTAAAAATGATCAGAAACAATACCATCGCGTAGGGATCAACCTGTCCGGTCACTGCCGTCCAGCCGAGCAACGGAGGCGTTGCCCCAGCCGCGCCGCCGATGACGATATTCTGGGGCGTCGCACGCTTGAGATACAGGGTGTAGATGAACGCATATCCAACGAGCGAGAACAGCGTCAGCAGCGCGGTCAACAGATTGACCGCAAGTACCAACACCAGCATACCCGTGACCGCGAGCGCGCCGGCAAAGCGGATGCAACGCGCCGGAGTCAAGTGACCGGACGGAATCGGACGAAACTGGGTCCGTCGCATCTGCGCGTCGGCATGACGGTCGACGACATGGTTGATCGCGGCAGCGGCGCTCGCCATCAACGCGATACCGAGTGTTCCGAACACGAACGCCTGCCATGGAAACGGGTACGGCTGAGCCAGCAGCATCCCCACCCACGCCGTGAAGACCATCAGCGCGACCACCTTCGGCTTACACAACGCGAGATAATCATGGTACCCGGCGCGCCAAGTTTCGAAGACGCCAACTGCTTTGATATTTTGCATCGAAAACCTCATCAAGCCAGGAGTTTGTTACGCGCGTAGAGACGATAGCTCAGCGCGAGCAGCGCGAGCAGCAGCAGCGCCGCCGTGCCGTTGTGCAACACTGCCACCGCGAGCGGCAGCTGCATCAAGACGTTCGCAATACCCAGACCGATCTGGGCGAGCAAGACGAGCAGAACCGCCAGCGCCGCCTTTCGCAAACCGACTTCCAGATCCGATCGAATGATCGCCAGCGATAGCAGCAATAGGTAGCTCCCCACCGTCAACGCGCCGATGCGATGGGCCATGTGGATTGCGGTTCGCGCCGGGCTCTCAAGCACCCCAAACTCATAATTCACCCCCAGTCCACGCCACAACACGAAGGCCTCGCGAAAATCCATCATCGGCCACCATTCGGCCTGACAGCGTGGAAAGTCAGGACATGCCAGCGCGGCGTAGTTCGCGCTGGTCCAGCCGCCGAGCGCGATTTGCCCCACCAGCAACACGACGCCGATCACCGCCAGAATCCCAAAACTCGTACGGCGGCTCGAATACGCCCGCGGCGAGCGCGAGGTATTCAGCGTCAGCCACCACAGCAACGCGAGGGTCGCGAACCCTCCAAGTAGATGCGCCATCACTACCACCGGCTTGAGCTGTAGCGTGACCGTCCACATACCGAGAATGCCCTGAAAAATGACCAGTGCCGCGAGAAGCGCCGGAAGCGCAATCGGCTGACGCGGATCCGCTCTGTTTCGCATCGCCAACGCCAAAATGGCGAGTATCAGTAAACCGAGCATCGACGCGAGGTAGCGGTGCGCCATCTCCTTCCAGGCCTTCGCCGCTTCCACAGGGCGTTCCGGAAATTTGGCATTGGCCGCGGCCACCGCGTCGTCGTGCTTCGGCACGCCTAGATGACCGTAACAACCAGGCCAATCGGGACAACCGAGACCCGCATCGGACAACCGGACGTAGGCGCCCAGCATGATCACGCAGAGCGCCAGTACGCATCCGGCGGTAAGTAGTCGTCGGTACCAACGGACAGCGGCGCGCTCAACCAATCTGAGATACCTTTAATAAGCGCTTGATATCTTTCAATATACCCTTTGTCGTGGCGGCATCGTCATAACGCAGGACACGGTTTCCGTGAGGATCGATCAAGTAGATTTGGTTCGCGACTACACCGACGCCGAATGCGTCGGCCTGCGACTCGCGCCTCGCCTCCAGCACCTCCGCTAAAGTCATGTTGGCGTGTTCAGCCCGCAGCAATTCGCGGGTCGCTACCGCGGGCGGCTCCAGCGTCAAATAGATCGCCTTCACACGCACAAGGTCCCGGCCCAGCATCGCGCGCGCCTGGCGGATCTTGAACAGCGCTGCCTGACATTCAAGTCGACAATCGCCTTGAGCTAGGTAGATCAAGGTCCAATGCCCCATCAGCGCCTCGGGACTCAATAATGACCCGTCCTCCGCTTTCGCCTCCAGCACCGCCAATGGCTGGATCGGCAACAAGAGCTCGCCGTGATTGACATGAGTTGCTGGCTTCCAGATATCGAGGTTGGCATACAGCACGATCGCCAACAGCAACGGTATGAAAAACGCCGCGAATACCGCGATCAACGCCCTCCGACCGCGCGTTTGCGCGATTGTTACGCCTGCGTTGTTGCTACGGCGCGATGAAGAGGCTGGCGGTTGAGTTTCTGACTGGATCAATTCTTTTCCTCCCGGCGCGACCTATTCGCCGCGACTAACATCAAAATCGTAAACGCGGCCGCAAGTGCATACCACTGCACCGCATAACCCAGGTGCCGCTCGGGCCCCATGGGCAGCGGTGTCCAGCCGCGCGCGTAACCGTTATCGTCGGACGGATCGAGCCGAATAATCACGGGCAGTAGCGCGTAACCCAAACGTTCGGCCATCAGCCCGAAATCGACATACACCACGACCCTCGGCCAGGACACGGAATCCGCGTCCATCACACCGATACGGAATCCATCGCCGAACGGCACATAGACCGAGCCGAGTATGCGCCTTACGCGACTGTCCACCGACACATCAGGAACCAACTGTCGCGTCAACCCTTGCGCCACCCAGCCACGATCAACCAACACTGCGGCCTCAACACCCGCCAACTTGAGCGGCGTCATCACGTGATAACCCACTCGCCCCGACCGCACCTGATTGTCCAATAGAAACTGATGCTCGCCGTCGTAGGCGCCCTGCGCGGTCACCGGCGCGTAACGAAGCTCGGCGTAATCGTCAATCCCGATCGGTAACGCGACCGCCAGCGCGGTACTACGCGCCTCGTAGTCAGCAACGATCGTGCGCTTGAATTCGGCTCGCTGCATCTGCCAAGTGCCCAACCCGAGCAACAACCCCAGCACAGGCGCAGCCACAACACACGCTTTCCAACCTGGGCAAATTTTCAACATGCGGGGCATGTGTAGCGAAACAGCGTTGTTCAATATTCGGCTATACTGACCGGAACCACCGGAACCCACTGGCTACCCGCATGATCGTCAAACTTATCGTATTGCTACTTCTACTCGTCATCATTGGCAGTCTGGGTTCGGCAATGTTCTTTCTTGTCCGAGACTCTGGAGACAGTACCCGAACGGTCAAGGCACTGACGGTTCGTATTGGCTTATCGTTCCTTGCGTTTCTAATCTTGATGGGCGGTTATTTCCTGGGTTACATACAACCGCACGCCCCTTTCCCCGGTTGAATCGCTGGACTGACAGACCGGAGTGCGCGCACCGTTAGTCGCCACTCCATTGGACCATCATTTCAGAGCCAGTAGACCACGACAAACAACCCGAGCCAGACGACATCAACAAAATGCCAATACCACGCCGCCGCCTCGAACGCGAAGTGCTTCTTCGGCGTGAAATGGCCACGAATCGCGCGTACCAACATAACGGTTAGAATGATCGCCCCGATCGTTACATGTAGCCCATGAAACCCCGTGAGCATGAAGAACGTTGAACCGTAGATCCCGGAGGTCAGCTTTAGATTAAGGTCGGCGTACGCGTGGGCATACTCGTACATCTGGAAACCAAGGAAGATGACGCCGAGCGCGACGGTCACCGCGAGGCCGATGATCAGATGGCTGCGCTTGTTCTCTTTCAAACCCCAGTGCGCCCAGGTAAGCGTCGCCCCCGACGTTAGCAGAATCAGCGTGTTCAATGCTGGAATGCCCCAAGCGCCGATGGTCTCGAACGGTCCCCCGAGCGAAGCTGGCCCGCCAGTAGGCCACGCCGCCTCATAGCCGGGCCACAAGACCATATTGGTCGTCAACTCGGCGCCCCCGCCACCCAACCAAGGCACCGCGAGCTGTCGCGCATAAAACAACGCTCCGAAGAAAGCGGCAAAGAACATCACTTCGGAAAAGATGAACCAGGACATGCCCCAGCGAAAGCTACGATCGACCTGGGCGTTGTAGACACCCGCCTCACTCTCGTTCACGACGGTCGCGAACCAGCCATAGATCATGATCACGGTGATCACGATGCCCGCCAGCATCAGGTAGTTTCCAAGCGCTGCCCCGTTGAGAAACATCGAAAAACCCACCAGCAAAGCGGTGAGCCCAATCGATCCGACAATCGGCCAGTGACTGCCGTGGGGCACGTAATAGTGGTCAGAGGCGTGCGCGTGGACCATGCTGGGTTATCCTCCGTTGGATGTCTTGTCGTGTGAATCGGACTGGGTTTGCGCGGATTGAGTAATATCGAAAAACGTGTAGGCCAGCGTGACCGTGTGGACCTTGCGCGGCAGTTTTGGGTCGATTACGAAAGTCACTGGCATCACGCGACGCTCATTGCCCGCGAAGCTCTGCTGAATAAAACAGAAACACTCGGTCTTATGAAAATGCAGCGACGCCTGACTGGGCATCACGCTCGGAATGGCCTGACCGATCATCGTCTCCGGGCGCAGGTTCTTGGCGTAGAACTCCGTCGTATAGGCTTGGCCGGGATGTACTTCCATCTCGAATACCGCCGGTTCGAACGCCCACTGCATCTGTTCATTGAGGTTGGCGACGAACTGAACTTTGACCGTACGCGACTGATCCACCGCGTAACTTAAATCGCTCGATGCGGTCTTGACCTGGGTCGTATTGCCGTTCAAACCCGTCAGATCGCAAAACACGTTGTAGATCGGCACCATCAGGAATCCGAACCCGAACATACCGACTACAACCACGGCCAATCGAAATGCCGTGCTGCGCGATCGATCGTTACGCGAACTTAACATTTACCGCCCCATGATCGTCACGATGAAACCCAAGTAAAACCCTGCCGCGACCAAGGCGAGAATCAGGGCCGTCACCAAAACGCGTTTGCGGCGAGCAATATCGAACTCAGTCATGAGTAATTCGCTTGCAAGGGGCCTGCGCTTGGCCGACCCCACGTGAAGTTGCACAACGCCCACTACCGCACTTCAGGCGGGTTGGTGAAGCTGTGATACGGCGGTGGTGAGGACAAGGTCCACTCCAGCCCTTCGGCGCCTTCCCATACCTGATTGGTCGCCTTCGCGCCACCGCGCACGGTCTGCACGACGATGTACAGGAACAGCAACTGCGCAAAGCCGAAACCGAACGCCCCGATGGTCGCGATTTCATTGAATCCCGTAAACTGAGTCGCGTAGTCGGGAATCCGTCGCGGCATGCCCGCGAGTCCGGTGAAATGCATCGGGAAGAACGTCAGGTTGACAAAGATCGTCGATAACCAGAAGTGCCACTTGCCCAAGGTTTCGTTGTACATGTTCCCGGTCCACTTCGGTAGCCAGTAGTAGACCGCCGCCATGATCGAGAACACCGCGCCCGGCACGAGCACGTAGTGGAAATGCGCCACCACGAAATAGGTGTCGTGGTACTGGAAATCAGCTGGCGCGATCGCGAGCATCAGGCCAGAAAATCCGCCAATCGTGAACATGATGACGAAACCAACTGCGAACAGCATCGGTGTCTCGAATGTCATCGAACCGCGCCACATGGTCGCGACCCAGTTGAATACCTTCACTCCGGTCGGCACCGCGATCAGCATGGTGCTGAACATGAAGAACAACATGCCCGCGAGCGGCATCCCAACCGTGAACATGTGGTGGGCCCACACGATGAACGACAGAAACGCGATCGAGGCAGTCGCGTAAACCATTGAGCTATATCCGAACAACGGTTTGCGTGAGAAGGTCGGAATGATCTGAGAGACTACCCCGAATGCCGGCAGGATCAGGATATAAACCTCGGGGTGGCCGAAAAACCAGAAGATATGTTGAAACATGACCGGATCGCCGCCACCGGCGGCGGAGAAGAAACTGGTGCCGAAGTATTTATCGGTCAACAACATGGTTACCGCGCCCGCCAACACCGGCATCGTCGCGATCAGGAGGTAGGCGGTAATCAGCCAGGTCCAGACGAACAGCGGCATTTTCATCAGCGTCATGCCTGGCGCACGCATGTTCAAGATGGTCGCGACCACGTTGATCGAACCCATGATCGAGGACAGGCCCATTAAGTGAATCGCGAAGATCACGAACGGAAACGCGTCCCCAGTCTGCAACACCAACGGCGGATACAAGGTCCAACCGCCAGCAGGTCCACCGCCACTCATGAATATCGTCGACAGCAGCATCGCGAACGCGAACGGGAGGATCCAGAAGCTCCAGTTGTTCATTCGCGGCAGCGCCATGTCGGGCGCGCCGACCATCATCGGAATCAACCAGTTAGCGAGACCTGTGAACGCCGGCATCACCACGCCGAAGATCATGACCAGCGCATGCAGTGTCGTCATCGAGTTGAAGAACTGCGGCTCGACCACCTGCAGCCCGGGCTGGAACAACTCCGCGCGAATGATCAGCGCCATCGCGCCGCCGATGAAAAACATAATCATCGCGAACCACAGGTACAGCGAACCGATATCCTTGTGGTTGGTCGTGAACAGCCAGCGCGAAATCCCGCGTGGACGCGCTTCGTGGTGGTCGTCAGCCATTACTGCACTCATAAATCTAAGATCCTCCGGGTAGATGCTGTTATCTGAGGGACTTGATGGCTTGCGGCTCGACGAAGTCACCGACCGAGTTTCC
>CAZUJU010000084.1:0-9165 GCA_964620675.1 uncultured Thiotrichales bacterium
ACCCGCAGTCCCGCGACCGGCGAGAACGCGTTGTACGGGGAGTACCTGGTCAACGCGCAGGGCGAGGACGTCGTCGCCGGAACTCGCACGCCGAAGGCCTTGCAGGAGATGGCGCGCGAGATGCCGAGCCTTTACACCCAGTTGCTCGAGTTGCGCAACCGTCTGGAGCGGCATTACCGCGAGGTACAGGATTTCGAGTTCACGATCGAGAAAGGCGTGCTCTACTGCCTGCAGACCCGCAACGGCAAGATGAACGCGAGCGCAATGGTGCGCACCTCGGTGGAGATGGTGCGCGAGCACTTGATCAGCGAGGAGGAAGCACTGCTGCGGATCAACCCGCAGCACCTGGAGCAAATGCTGTATCCGCGGCTCGATCCGGGGTTCAAGGGTATCGCACTGGCGACCGGCCTGCCGGCTTCACCCGGCGCGGCGAGCGGTCAGGCGGTGTTCGATGCCGATCGCGCCGAGACCTTGGGCAAGCAGGGGTTCAAGGTGATTCTCGTGCGCGAGGAGACGAAACCCGAGGACATTCACGGTTTCTTCGCGGCGCAGGGTATTTTGACCAGCCGCGGCGGCAAGACCTCGCACGCGGCGGTGGTCGCGCGCGGGATGGGCAAGCCCTGTGTCGCCGGCGCCGAGGGCATCCATGTCGATGTGCAACTGCGCAAGGCCTTCGCCGGCGGAGCGGTGATCAAGGAGGGGGACGTCATCACCATCGACGGGACGACCGGCAATATCTACCTTGGAGCGGTGCCCAAGGTCGAAGCGGATTTCTCCAACGAACTCGTGACCTTGCTCGGCTGGGCCGATGCGCGCGCGCGGCTGAAGGTCATGGCCAATGCCGACACCCCGAGCGATGCGATACGCGCGCTCAAATACGGTGCGATGGGCGTCGGCCTGTGCCGCACCGAGCGCATGTTCAACGCCGCCGAACGCTTGCCGATCGTCATCGACATGATCGTCGCCGATACCGCCGAGCAGCGTCAGGCGGCGCTCGATCGCTTGCTGCCGATTCAGCGCGCGGATTTCAAGGCCTTGCTGAAAAGCATGTCACCGCGTCCGGTGACAGTGCGTCTGCTCGATCCGCCGATCCATGAATTTCTCCCGACCGAACAGCAGTTGGTGGACGAGCTTGAACAACTGCGGCATTTGCGCAAAACCGTGCAAGGCATGGAGGTGCTGGTCGAGACCGCGAAACTGCTCGCCGGCAGTGGCGGTGAACTGCCGCCGACCGTGCACGAACTCGGTGATACGCGACTGGTCGACAACGTAATCACGCGCAAGGAACAGATTCTTAAAAAGGTGCGCGCGCTGCGCGAGGTCAACCCGATGCTCGGTCACCGCGGGGTGCGGCTCGGAATTACCTATCCCGAGATCTATACCATGCAGATTCGCGCGGTGCTCGAGGCCGCGGCCGACTGTGTGAAGGAGGGAACGCTGGTCAAGCCCGAGATCATGGTGCCGCAGGTCTGTACCGCGCAGGAAATCAAACTGGTCAAGAGCTTCGTCGAATCGGTGCACCGTCAGGTCGAGACCACTTTTGGGGTCAAGATCGACTACAAGTTCGGCACCATGATGGAAGTGGTGCGCGCCTGCATGCGCGCCGAGCGTCTGGCGACGGAAGCCGAGTTTTTCTCGTTCGGCACCAATGATCTCACCCAGGCAACCTTCTCGTTCTCGCGCGAGGACGCCGAAAACAAATTCCTGCCGATGTATAACGAACGCGGGATCCTGCAGGACAATCCGTTCGAGGTGCTGGACGTGAAGGGCGTTGGCCGCCTGATGCGGCTCGCGGTCGAGTGGGGTCGGGGCTCGCGGGCGGATCTCAAGGTTGGGATTTGCGGCGAACATGGCGGTCATCCGGCGTCGATTCGGTTCTGCGATGACATCGGCCTCGACTATGTCTCCTGCTCCGGTCCGCGGGTGCCGATCGCCCGGTTGGCGGCGGCCCATGCGCAGATCCTGACCGGCAAGGCGGCGGGCGACCGCTCGGCCTGAACCGGCGATCGGCTTCCGGCCGTCGGGCATTTGAGCGACTCCGGGGGGGCGATGTGCCCCTCCCGATGGGCATTATTTCGGCACCAGCACTCAGCCAACCCGGCCGCGATCGTCGGTTGCGGTTAAACTATTGACCCAAATTAAAATCGAAGCGAGATGTCACCCGGTATGGCACGCAGGCAGCGATGGATGCTGATCGGTGTTTTGACAGGGCTGATGTCGTTGTACAGCGTGGCGACGGCGTCTCCGTTGCAACCGCGAATCGTCGGCGGCACGCTGGCCTCGCCCGAGGCATGGCCTTTCATGGCTGCGTTGATGCAAACCGCGGCGATCTATCCAATGCGGGTCTCGGCTGGGTCGATCGCGGTCACTGTGCAGACCTTGAGCGGCGCGCTTCCCAAGCCCGTTAGCGGCGTTTTGATGGATTGCGGTCTTGCCAGCGCGCCGTGCACCGGTGCGCAGGGGCGGATTTGCCTGATCGAGCGGGGTGACAACCTGTTCGTCGAGAAGGTCGAGAATTGCGCCCGTGGCGGCGGACTTGGCGCAGTGATTTACAACAACCTGGACGGCGATTTCGCCGGTGCCATCACCGGCTCGACGGTCGCGATCCCGGCGGTTGCGGCGAGCCGTGCCGAAGGTCTGACCCTGCGCGGCTTGCTCGGGCAGACGGTTGCGCTGAGTTATAACGCCGACAGTGGCGGTGCCAAGTCATTTTGTGGCGCCAGTTACCTCGGCGGAGGCTGGATTCTGACGGCGGCGCATTGTCTGGAAGAATTCGAGGCCAATGAACTGTTCGTCGCCGTCGGCGGTGGGGTTCTCACCGATCAGTTGCATACCAGTACTCGCGCGGCGCGGTTATACATCCATCCTGATTACAGCACCAGCGCGCTGGATAACGATATCGGTCTGATCCGTCTTAGCGCGGAACCTCCAGTATCCGCGGCCCTCAGCGCGGTTGACGCCGCGACGCTCGATGCCCAGATCGCGGCGGCGGCGATGGCGACGATCATCGGCCGCGGCACGACCGAGGCCCTCGTACCGCAGCAGGACAGCACCACCCCGACCGTGACCGAGTTGCTTCAGGTCGAGGTGCCGTTGGTATCGCAAGCCGTGTGTCAGACCGCCTACGCCAACGCCGGGTTGGGGCCGACCAATCCAGTGACCGCCAACATGTTCTGCGCCGGACTGGCGGAAGGCGGCAAGGATTCGTGTACTGGCGACAGCGGCGGACCGTTGCTGGTGCAGGGCAATGGGCAGTGGGTGCAGGCCGGCATCGTCAGTTGGAGCCTCGGCTGCGCCCAGCCGGAATACTATGGTGTCTACACCCGGGTGCCGCGCTACGCGCAATACATCGCCGACGTACGGGCCGGCGTGTTCGATGGCGGTTCCGGCGGCGGGGGTGCCTTGGGCTGGCTCGGTCTATTGCTCGGCGCGGGTGCTATCGCTGCCCGCGCGCGCGCCAGCCGCTTGCGCATCGGCCTGGCAGGCCCGCTCGCGATGGGCGTTGCGATGCTGCTCGGCGGTTGCACGCAAACCCTGATGTCGGAGGAGACGCCGCTAATGACACAACAGTCCCGTATCGAGCCGCTCTACGCCTACCGGATCCACGACGATGTGCTGGAAATCACCGTCGCCAGTACCGGTTGTACCCGGGAGATGCATTTTGACCTGGTGTTCGAGCCCCGTGCTCAGCACTGCACGGTGACGGTGATGCGCACCCAAGTCGATCCGTGTCGCCGCGCGGTCATGCCCGCCCACTTTACGCTTCCGCTCAAGCTGCCGGAGGCCTGCCGCGGCCGCGAACTCGTGGTGTTGAACCCGCTGCGCGAAGCGGACGGAGCACCACCGCGCGTGCCGGAGTTGCGCTGAGTTTCGCCCCGAGCGCGGAAACCGCGTGCCCGAATTACCCGAGGTCGAGACCACCCGCCGCGGCATCGCGCCGTATCTGGAGGGCCATGCGATCATCGCCGTGGTCGTCCGTGAACCGCGCTTGCGCTGGCCTGTGCCGAGCGAACTGGCGGCGATGTTGTCCGGGCAAGTGGTCCGCGCGGTCGAGCGTCGTGCCAAATACCTGCTGATTCAGGTCGCCTGCGGCACGTTGATCATCCATCTCGGCATGTCCGGCAGTCTGAGGATCGTGCCGCCGGAGCGGCCTTTGCGCAAACATGATCACGTCACGTTCCGGCTTGCCACCGGGCTTGAACTCCGCTTGCACGACCCACGGCGATTCGGTGCGGTGCTATGGCAGGCGCTTGGCGCAACAACCCACCCGGTGCTCGCGACGCTTGGTCCCGAGCCGCTTGGCCCCGAGTTTACTGCCGACTACCTGTTCGCGCGGAGCCGCGGTCGCCGGACCACGATCAAGCAGTTTCTGATGGACAACCAGGTCGTCGTCGGGGTTGGCAACATCTACGCCAACGAGTCGCTGTTCAGCGCGGGTATCCACCCGCGCCGCGCCGCCGGCAGGATCGCGGCGGTGCGTTATCGGGTGCTCGTGGATGCGATCAAGGCGGTGCTCGAAGCCGCGATCGCCCAAGGCGGCACGACCTTGCGCGACTTCCTCCGCGAAGACGGCTCGCCCGGTTATTTCAGCCTCAAACTCAACGTCTATGACCGCGCCGGCGAACCTTGCGTGCAGTGTGCCCGACCGATCGTGCGTGCGGTCATTGGCCAGCGCGCGGCGTTTTTCTGCCCGCACTGTCAGCGTTAATTTGCATGACCCGCCATCCGCTGGACGATGCCCGGATGGCAATGGTCGCGCAATCGATCCCGCTGCCGTCGCTGCTGGACATGAATTTCGAAAAGTCGAATCTCGACTTGGGGCTTGGATTCGAATTCTGAGCCGATCGCGCCGTTACAGCGGAACCCTCAGGACGTCGCCTACCTCGATCTGGTTCGGGCTCCGCAGTTGCGGATTCGCGGCGAAGATCTTGGGATAGAGATTGCCATCGCCGTAGGCGCGCGCTGCGATCTTCCACAGGGTGTCGCCGCGTTCGACGATGACGGTTCGCGCTTCGTTGACGCGCTCGCGCACCTCTTCGTCCAGCGCGTAGAGATAGAGTCGGCCGGGTTCCTCAGGTGCGGTGGTGGCGGGTGCGAGCACGGCATCGTCGACCGCGAGTGCGGCGGCCTGTTCCAGGCGCTGTTCGATGGACGGCGCGGTGCCCGCATCCGGTGCGGCGCGCTGGCTGACGTCGATCTTATTGTAATGATCGGTTTTTTTCTCGTTGGCGATGCGTACCGGTTGGGCGACCGCGGCGTCGCGCGGCACCTCCGGGGTGCGGCGTGGCTGCTCGGAGGCGCGCTTCAGCGTTACGACTGCTGCGGCGTAGTCGGCGTCTGTCGCGGATGCCGCTGCTGGCTGGGCGAAAGCGGATTCGATGTAGGCCGCGATTTGGTCATCGCGGTGTAGTACTTCTTCCCGCGCAACGTAACCGCGCTGCGGCGGCTCGATCTCCGTCGCGGTGTCGGTCGCCGGGGCGACCGGTGCGGCGAGAGGCGCTTCAGCGGGTTGCGCGACCGCTTCGGTGCCCAACGGTCGTGGCGTCGTTTGCGCGACGGGTTGCGCCAGCGTGACCGGCGCTGCGAGCGTGGGCTCGGCGGTGAGGGTCGCCGCATCGAGGCGTTCGCGCACCACCTTTTCGGCTGCGGCAACCGCACTCTCCTTGATGTTCATGCCGGTCAAGGCCCCGATCAGCCAGACAAACGCGAGCAGGATGAGTGCGTTCAACGCGATCAGCAGGATTACGAGCTTGTTTGACATCGCCTAATTTCCGAATGGATTGCCGAGGTTCAAGGGGTGCGTACGACCTGACTTTTGGGGAGCACGGTGGTGAGGCCCATCAGTTTCCAGAGCTGCATGCCGCCACGGTAATACAGCAATTTTTCCGCCGGGAACCCGGCCGCCATGAGCCCTTTGATCGCCCGCGTCGACTGGTCGCACCACGGGCCGTTGCAGTAGAGGCCGAGGGTGACGGCGGCGCTGAAGTCGAATTTCTCCGCGTCGATCTTGCGTCCCCCCAGCAGTTTGAAGATCTCCTCGCGTTGCGGGCTGGGGCTGCCGAACACGACAAAGGGAATATTGACCGCGCCTGGAATGGCCTCGGCGTGGTACCACTCGGGCATTCGCGCATCGATCAAAATACCGCGTTCCTCGCTGACCTCATGGCGGAGAAACTCCAGGAGTTCGATTTCGCCGATCGTGCGCACGCCCGGCGCTGCCTCCATGGGGTGGATGCAGAACGGCGGGCAGGGGCGCGATGTCTTGGTGAAGTCGTCGACGAGGCGGTTCTCCGTGTCCTCGATCCGCTTGATGGTGATGGCGTGTCCGCGATGCTTGATCGCGACCGATGCGAGTTGCTCGGTGATCCGAACCTCACTGTCGCCGCTTGTATCCGCAGCGATCGATGCAAGCGGCAGCCCGCCTGCCGCGGCGGCGAGCCAGACGAGTGCGAACTGTCTGATGAAACGGAATCGAACCACGCACTACCCCCCAGTCAAAAGAATCGGCTCCGAGGTGGGCGTAAACGCCAGTGCCCCGGAGGATCGGCGGACCCTCAAACCTGGCGTATTACGCCGCTTGCGGTCGCCGTAGCGGTAATTTTTGACAAGCGGAATGTCAAAAAGATGCACCCGATCCGACACAATCCCGCGCAGTTCGTCAAAAACCGGACGGTGAATCGAGTCGCGACGGCAGATTCAGAGGTTGATACGCAGGTCGGCTGGGGTATCGATGTCGCGCAGAATACCCGGGTCGTCGACTTCGATCACGGTAAGCGCATCGCGGTGGCGGTGCAGCAGGTGGCGGGCGCCGACGTCCTGGTCGAGCGCGGTCAGTTCAGCGAAAAAGCGGCGATTGAAGCCCACCGGATGGCCGCGCCGACCGCGATAGCTCGGGGCGACGATGGCGGCGCCGCGGCGCAGATGCTCGGCCACCTCGGCAATTGTATCGCTGGACAACAACGGCATGTCAGCGAGCGCAATGACCCAGGCTTCGGCGTTGGCGCTGCTGCGCACGCCGCAAGCGAGGCTTTGGCCAATGCCGTTGGCCGCGACGGCGCTCAGGATGATGGTGAGGTTGAGGTCGTGTAGCCGCCGTGCCAGCTCGAGTGCGCCGATGCGGGTCACCACGAGGCTGTCGGGCAGCGCCCGTTGCAGTAGTCGAGCGGCCGCGACCGCGACCGGTTCACCGTTCGGCATCGGTTGCAGCAGCTTGTCGCCACCGAAGCGCCGGCTGCTGCCCGCGGCGAGCAATACGCCGACGACGCCGCGGGTCATGCCGCGTGCGTAGCCGCCGTCGCGACGCGGTGCCTGGCGTGGCGAACCGCGGTCACCTCGGCGAGGATCGCAAGCGCAATCTCCGCCGGTGTGCGGCCCCCGAGCGGCAGGCCCACCGGGCCATGCAAGCGGGCAAGCTGATCCGCGCCAAGGCCCATTTGCCGCAGGCGATCGAGGCGTTTGATATGGCTGCGCGTCGACCCGAGTGCGCCGATGTAGAACGCGCGCGACGCGAGTGCCTCGGTCAGCGCGAGATCGTCGAGTCGCGGATCGTGGGCCAGCGTGACGACCGCGCTGCGCGGGTGATCGGCGAGGTCGCGCACCGCATCATCCGGCATCGCGCGGGTATAACTGACCTCGGGCAGCGGGGTGCCGGCGTAGTCGATACGGGGGTCACAGATTGTTACGCGATAGCCGAGGCGGGTGCCGAACTCGGCGCAGTGGCCGGCAATCTGGCCATCGCCGACCAGCAATAGATGCCAGGCGGGGCCGAATACCTGGGTCAGGGTCTGCTCGTCGTAGCGGAAACCGTCCTCGCGGGTTGCCGGATGCAGGCTGACCTCACCGGTGCCGAGGCAGATTCGGCGCTGGATCAGTTCGCCGTTCGCGATGGCGTTCACCAAGGTTTTAAGCGGGGCTGTGCGGGTGAGCGTCTCGATGATCAGTTCGAGACGCCCGCCGCAGGGGAGTCCGAGCCGTGCGGCTTCCTCGCGGTCGACGCCGTAATCGATCGCGGTGGGCTGGGGGGCCGCGAGGGCGCCGGAACGGAAGCGTTCGATCAGGTCGGCTTCGACACACCCGCTGGACACCGAGCCGACGTAGCGACCGTCGCTGCGGAACGCCAGCAACGCGCCGGGCGGGCGCGGCGATGAACCCCAGGTTCGCGCCACCGTTGCGAGTGCGACCCGATGCCCGCTATCGACCCAGTCGGCCGCGGTCGCAAGCACCTCGTGATCAGTGGCAAAGCGCATCGTCACGGCGTGCTCGCCTAAGCGTGAAGCCGGAGCGGCAGCTGCCGCAGGCGTTGTCCGGTGGCCGCGAACAGCGCATTCGCCACCGCCGGCGCGATGACCGGCGTGGCGGGTTCGCCAACCCCGGTGGGCGGCGCGCTCGACGGTACGATGTGGACCTCGACCACCGGCATCTCGTCGATCCGAAGCAATGCGAAGTCATGAAAATTCGACTGTTCGACACGTCCCTGGTCCAGCGTGATCGCTTCGTTCAGTGCGGCGGCGAGGCCATAGCCCATGCCGCCCTCCATTTGGGCGCGAATGACATCCGGGTTGATGGGCAGGCCGCAATCCACCGCAATCACGACCCGATCGACCGTGTAAGTGAGGTCGTCGCGAACCGTGACCTCCGCCACTTGTGCGACATAGGAATTGAACGATTTGTGGACCGCGATGCCGCGACCACGTCCCTTGGTCAGGGGTTTTCCCCAGCCGGCCTTGTCCGCCGCGAGTGCGAGAACTGCGCGTTCGCGCGGATGCTCCGCCATCAACGCATGGCGAAACGCGAACGGATCTTGACCCGCAGCTGTCGCGAGGGCGTCGATCATGGTCTCGACCGCATAGGCGGTGTGAGTGGAGCCGACCGAGCGCCACCACTGAATCGGCACGCCGAGCTCGGTGGTGTGCAGTTCGACCCGGTGATGCGGTACCGCGTAGGGTAGTTCAGCCGCGCCTTCGACCGAGGTGGGGTCGATCCAGTCCGGTTTGCCGGCATTCGGCGAGATCAGCGAGAAGATCGACTGCCCAACGATCCGATGCTCCCAGGCGAGCGGTTTGCCGTCGCCGTCGAGCGCCGCGCGCACGCGGTGCACGTAGACCGGGCGGTAGTGCCCGGCGCGCATGTCATCTTCGCGGGTCCACTGCATCTTGATCGGTACCG
>CAZUJU010000085.1:0-8878 GCA_964620675.1 uncultured Thiotrichales bacterium
CGTACGACATGGGCAAGCGCGACCTGACCAGCAACATCAACTTCTTCATGAACGTACCGGTCACACCCGAAGGCCGGCTCACGTTCGAGGATGGCATTTCCGACGCCGGCAAATACGTCGAACTCCGCGCCGAGATGGACCTGCTGGTGCTGGTGTCCAACTGCCCGCAGCTCAACAACCCGTGCAATGCGTACAACCCGACGCCGGCGCGGATGTTGATTTGGGCGGCGGTGGAACCTGCGGCGCGCTAGCGATTTTTTTAGCGAAAGTAATGAACTCACGCGAACGGGAGTCGCGCGGAACGCGGCAGGAGGAACACCCGACGGGGACGACGCCGAACGGTTATTCACAGCGCGGGACCACCCGCCCGACCGTGTACATCGACGCATGTTCAACAAGATCCTGATTGCCAATCGCGGCGCGATCGCGTGCCGCATCATCCGCACCTTGCGGCGCATGGGCATCGCGTCGGTCGCGGTATATTCACGCGCAGACGCCGGTTCGCGGCACGTGTTCGAGGCTGACGAGGCGGTGTGTCTCGGCGAGGCGCTGGCGGCCGAGACCTACCTCGATGCGGGCAAGATCCTCGCGGCGGCGGCTGCGACCGGCGCCGCGGCGATCCATCCGGGGTATGGGTTTTTGAGTGAAAACGCGAGCTTCGCCGAGGCCTCCGCGGCGCAGGGCGTTACGTTCATCGGTCCAACGCCGCAGCAGTTGCGCGACTTCGGCCTGAAGCATACGGCGCGTGCACTGGCCGCGGCGGTTGGTGTGCCGTTGCTGCCGGGTAGCGGGCTGCTGGAGGACGCGGCGCACGCGGCGCGCGAGGCAGCGCTCGTCGGTTACCCGGTGATGCTGAAGAGCACCGCTGGCGGCGGCGGCATCGGCATGCAGCTGTGTCGCGACGAGGCGCAGCTGCGCGACGCCTTCGACGGCGTGCAGCGACTCGGGCGCAACAACTTCGCCAACGCCGGGATCTTCGTCGAGAAATACGTCGAGCGCGCGCGGCACATCGAGGTGCAGATCTTTGGTGACGGTCGCGGCCGGGTCGTCACGCTCGGCGAACGCGACTGTTCGCTGCAACGGCGCAACCAGAAGGTGGTCGAGGAAACCCCCGCGCCGAATCTGCCGCCCGACTTGCGCGACGCGCTTGGGCTGACCGCGCTCAAGCTCGGTAAGTCGGTGGCCTATCGCTCAGCCGGCACGGTCGAATACATCTACGACCCGAACAGCGAGGCGTTCTATTTCCTCGAAGTCAACACCCGGCTACAGGTCGAACACGGTGTCACCGAGCAGGTCACCGGGGTCGATCTGGTCGAATGGATGGTTCGCGTCGCCGCCGGCGAGGCCCCGTTTCCGGCCGATTTCGTGCCCCGACCGCGCGGCCATAGCATTCAGGTGCGGCTGTACGCGGAGGATCCGGCGAAGCAGTTTCAGCCGTCGTCGGGCCTGGTCACGCAGGCCGAGTTTCCTGCCGAACTGCGCTGCGAAACATGGATCGAAGCGGGGGTTGAAGTCCCGCCGTTCTACGACCCGATGCTCGCAAAGCTCATCGTCCACGCCGCGAACCGCGACGCCGCGCGCACTCTACTCGCCGCCGCGCTGGCCGCGACCCGCATCGCCGGGATCGAGACTAATCTCGACTATCTGCGCCAGATCACCTGCGACCCGGTGTTTGCGTGCGGTGCACAGACCACGCGCTATCTGAATGACTTCGCGTACCGGCCCGCGACCGTGGACGTGCTCGCCGCCGGCACTCAGACCACGGTGCAGGATTACCCCGGCCGGCAGGGTTACTGGGACATCGGCGTGCCCCCTTCGGGGCCGATGGACGACTTCGCGTTCCGGCTCGCCAACCGGCTGGTCGGCAATGACGAAGCGGCCGCCGGGCTTGAGCTGACGGTGACCGGCCCGACCCTGCGCTTCAACCTCGCCACCCGGATCGCACTGACCGGCGCGGGGATGCAGGCGACGCTCGACGGCCGGCCGCTGCCGCGCTGGCAGGCGGTCGACCTTCCGAGTGGCGCGGTGCTGAAACTCGGCGCGATCGACGGCGGTGGGGCTCGCGCCTACCTCGCAGTCGGCGGCGGACTCGACGTGCCTGAATACCTCGGCAGCCGCAGTACCTTCACCCTCGGTCGTTTCGGCGGTCACGGCGGGCGGCCGCTGCGCACCGGCGATGTGTTGCACCTCGGCGACGCGCCGGGCGACCGCGCAACGTTCACGCTCGATCCGGAATTGATCCCGAGCTACGGCAACCACTGGACGCCACGGGTGATCTACGGGCCGCACGGCGCGCCTGATTTCTTCACTGTCGCGGACATCGCGACCTTTTTCGCCACTGACTGGAGCGTGCACTACAACTCTTCGCGCACCGGGGTGCGGCTGATCGGCCCAAAGCCGGAATGGGCGCGCCCGGACGGCGGCGAGGCCGGGCTACACCCGTCGAACATCCACGACAACGCCTACGCGATCGGTACCGTTGATTTTACCGGCGACATGCCGGTGATCCTCGGCCCGGACGGACCGAGTCTCGGCGGCTTCGTCTGCCCAGCGACGATCATCACCGCCGATCGCTGGATGATCGGCCAGCTCCGCCCCGGCGACCGTGTGCGTTTCGTGCCGGTCGATCAGGCAACCGCTAACCGTGTCGAAGCGCAACAACTGACGCGCATCGCGGCGCTCAGGTTCAGTGGTGAAACCCACGATGTGACGCCGAACGAAGGGGTTTGCGCGGAAGGCGCCTTGATCGATCCCGTGGCCCGAGGTTCGGGGGCCGATGTGCACCCGGTCGGCGTCACCTATCGACCATCGGGCGACAGATATTTGCTGGTCGAGTACGGCCCGCAGGCGCTCGATATCAACCTGCGTTTCCGTGTGCACGCGCTGATGCTGAAGCTGCGGGCGCTGGCGCTGCCCGGCGTGCGCGAACTGACGCCCGGGATCCGTTCATTGCAGGTACATTACGATAGCCGCGTTCTGCGGCTGGAGGCTTTACTTGATCGGCTGCAGGCGCTGGAGTCCGAACTCGAGGTCATCGACGACCTTGCGGTGCCGGCGCGCATCGTGCACCTGCCGCTTGCTTGGGACGATGCGCAAACCCGGCTCGCGATCGCCAAATACCAGCAATCCGTGCGCAAGGACGCGCCGTGGTGCCCGAGCAATCTCGAATTTATTCGCCGCATCAATGGTCTCGACGACATCGATGCGGTCAAGCGCATCGTGTTCGACGCGAGTTACCTGGTGATGGGCCTCGGCGACGTTTACCTCGGCGCGCCGGTCGCGACCCCGCTCGATCCGCGTCACCGCCTGGTCACGACGAAATACAACCCGGCGCGCACCTGGACGCCGGAGAACGCTGTCGGCATCGGCGGTTCCTACCTGTGCGTGTACGGCATGGAAGGGCCGGGCGGCTACCAGTTCGTCGGCCGCACGGTGCAGATGTGGAACCGCTACCGGCGCACCGCGGAATTCACCCAGCCGTGGCTGTTGCGCTTCTTCGATCAGATCCGCTTTTACGCGGTCAGCGAGGATGATCTGTTGCAGGCGCGCGAGGATTTTCCGCGTGGCCGTTATCCGCTGCGGATCGAGGAGACGACCTTCCGGTTGCGCGATTACAACGCTTTTCTCGCCACGCACGCGGACTCGATCGCCGCGTTCAAGATGCGTCAGCAGACGGCCTTTGACGCTGAGCGCGAGCGTTGGCGGGTCAGCGGGCAGGTGTGGTACGACAGCGCCGATGCCGGCCGCATCGATGAGGTGGCCGACGAACTCGCGCTCGGCCCGGACGAGATCGCGCTGGAAAGCCACGTGCACGGCAGTCTGTGGCAGCTCAACGTCAATCCCGGCGACGTCGTCTCGGCCGGTCAGGAGCTGCTGGTGCTCGAATCGATGAAGATGGAGATCGCGCTACATGCCGAGCACGCCGGGCGGGTCGTGCGGGTGTTGGTACAGCCGGGTGCGCAGGTCGCGCCGGGGCAGGCGCTGTTGGTGGTGACCACTGCAACTGAGGTGCGAGATGACGCTTGACCTGTCCGTTCTGAGCCTGCGCGAGGCCTATCGCGCCGGAACCGTCACGCCTGACGCGGTGCTCGACGAGGTGCTGCGGCGTGGCGACGCCTGCGACGATCCGGCGATCTGGATCACCCGGCTGAGCCGTGCCGAGCTGCAACCCTACCTCGACGCGCTGAGCGGGCACCACCCGGATACGCTGCCATTGTATGGGGTGCCGTTCGCGATCAAGGACAACATCGACCTCGCCGGCGTACCGACCACCGCCGCGTGTCCGGGCTATGCGTACACGCCAGAGCGATCGGCGTTCGTGGTTGAACGGCTGATCGCGGCCGGCGCGATCCCGCTCGGCAAGACCAATCTCGACCAGTTCGCGACCGGGCTGGTCGGCACCCGCTCGCCTTATGGCGCGGTGCGCAACAGCTTCGACCCGGCCTACCTCGCCGGCGGCTCCAGTTCCGGCTCGGCAGTCGCGGTCGCGCGCGGTCTGGCGAGCTTCAGCTTAGGCACCGACACCGCCGGTTCCGGCCGAGTGCCGGCCGCGTTCAACAACCTGATCGGCGTGAAACCGACCCGCGGGTTGCTCAGTGCGCGCGGCGTGGTACCGGCCTGTCGCACGCTCGACAGCGTCAGCGTGTTTGCGCTCGACGCGGCCGACGCTGCCGCGGTGATGGCGGTGGCGAGCGCGTACGACCCGGCCGATCCCTACGCGCGTCCGGCCGACCCCGGTACCGTTGCGCGCGAACGCTTTCGCTTCGGAGTGCCTGGGCTGTTGGAGTTCTTCGGCGACGCGGACGCCGAGCGGCTGTTTCACGCGGCCGTCGCGCGACTGAATGCGCTAGGTGGTGAGGCGGTGGCGCTCGATTTTGAACCCTTCCGCGCCGCCGCGCGGTTGCTCTATGACGGCCCGTGGGTCGCCGAGCGCTATGCGGCGATCGAAGACTTCATCGCGGCGCAGCCAGAAGCGATGCATCCGGTGACGCGCTCGATCATCGCGCCGGCGCGCGACGCCACGGCGATCGCAGCATTCCAGGCGCAGTACCGCCTTGCTGCGCTCAAGCGCACCGCCGATGCCGCGCTCGTCGGCCTCGATTTCGTCCTCACGCCGACGACCGGCACGATCTACACCATGGTCGCGGTGACGGCCGATCCCATCGGACTCAACAGTCGGCTTGGCCATTACACCAACTTCATGAACCTGCTCGACTATGCCGCGATCGCGGTGCCGGCCGGCTTTGGCGCGAACGGCCTGCCGTACGGCGTCACGCTATTCGGGCCGGCCTTCAGCGACGCAGCGCTCGCGGTCTACGCCCAGCGCTTGCACGCGGCGCAAGCATTGCCGTTGGGCGCGACCGGCCTCCTGCGCGGGGCGCGCGCGCTGCCGGCCGCGCCTGCGCCGGGCGAGGCGATGTTGCGCGTGGTCGTCTGCGGTGCGCATCTCGCCGGCCTCGGGTTGAACCACCAGCTGATCGAGCGCGACGCGCGCCGCGTCGGCGCGACTCACACCGCAGCGCGCTACCGCTTCTATGCGCTGCCGGGCGGACCGCCGTTCCGCCCCGGGCTGATCCGCCAGGCCAACGGCGGCGCGCGCATCGAGGTTGAAGTGTGGGAACTTCCGGCGCGTCACTTCGGTAGCTTCATGGCCGGCATTCCCGCGCCACTCGGTATCGGTCGGGTAGAGCTGGAGGACGGTAGCTGGGAGGTCGGATTCATCTGCGAAGGCTACGCCGCAGCGGGGGCACGCGACATCACCGAGCTCGGAAGCTGGCGCCGGTTTATCGCCACGCTTGGTTAAGCGGGTGGGATGACCGGCGGGTCGTCAAGCGCGCCGCGTTGATCCCGTCACAGTCGCGCGCTCGCGCGGTCGGTAGACTGGCCAGATTCCCGGCCACCGCCGCCACCGCCGTCCATTTCGAGTGCCTACGCCAGCGTATGCCCAGTACCCATGCGATCGAGACCCCGCCGTTGAACCTGCCGAAGCCTGTGCGCTCGCCCCTGCGCTGCCCGGCGTGTCGCCGGTCGATGCAACGCATCCTGCTGCCGCGACGTCCGCGTGGTGAGGTTGAGCTGGATCTCTGCATCGATTGTCGTGGGATCTGGTTCGATCAGTTCGAAAGCTCGCAGTTGACGCCGACGGCGGCGGAGGCGTTGTTTCAGCTCATTCACCTCCGACCCGAAGCCGGGCACGCGATTCGACATGAGCACCTGCAGTGTCCGCGCTGCGCCGATCGCTTGATTCACGGCGCCGACCTCAGCAAGAACGGCCGTTTCGCCTACGACCGTTGCCCGCACTGGCACGGCCGATTCACCACATTTGCGTCGTTTTTGCTGGAGAAAGGCTTTACCCGCCAACTCGCGAAAGCGGAGCTGGAGGTGCTTGCGGCTGAAGTTGGCGCGTTTCAGTGCCCTAATTGCGGCGCACCGCTGGATGTCCAGCATCATGCCGCCTGCCAATACTGCGGAACCCGGATCACAATACTGGAGCGGCGGCTGCATCGCGCTGCGTCCGCATTTGCCGCCGTCGCGCGCGACCAGAAACGCAAAAGCCCGCGTTAAGCGGGCTTTTGCGTCTCGTCCCTGAGGGGATGGGGTTACTCAGCGCACTTTTGCATGCACGCCTGACGCTCCTCGCGCTTCGCGCGCAGCTCTTCCAGCACGCCACGACGCTCTTCCGACTTCGCGACCATTTCCTTTTGCTTCTCTTCCATCGCCGCGCGCTGCTCGTCGAACTTCGCGCGATTGGCTTCGGTGTCCGTGCCGAGGCGGCCGGCGTCAAAGGCGCCACGCGGCGCCGGTACCGAGCCGGCGGCGAAGCGATCGCCAAAGCCGCCGCGATCGAACCGTGGCATATTGAAGTTCGGGCGCTCGAAGCCCGGGCGACCCATCTGCGGCATATCAAATCCCGGCATATCGAACCCTGGCATGCCCATATTCGCCATATCCGGACCGAAGTTTCCACCGTCCATCATTGGCGCGTGGAAAGCCGGCGCTTGCATCATCGGCGGCGCAAAGCCGTGGGGTGCCGTGAACTGCGGCGCTGCCATTTGCGGCATGGCCATCTGCGGCGCTGCCGTCGCGGCGTCCGCACCTGCCTGAGGTGCCGGCATGGTCGGAGCCATCATCGGCGGGGCGCCGACCGGATAGCCGCCACCGTAATACGGTGCGTAGCCACCGGAATATGCCGGATGGCCGTAGCCCGAGCCATTACCGCGACCGTAGCCCGCACCGCGACCGCTGCCGCGCACACCGAAGCTGAAGTCCATGTCGCCTGCGCCGTCGCCGAACATGTCGCCGAGCGCATCGCCCATGCCCCAACCGTTTCCGTTGCCATTGCCCCAGCCCGGGCCGCTGAAGGGACCCCACCAATCGGCGCTGACTGGGGTGGCGAAGATCGCGGCGACAGCAGCGGCGATTGCGATTTTTTTGATGGTCATGGTGAGAGGCTCCTCGGTCGGTTAGGTTGGAAAACGATTGGTTAGTCAGATTCGATACATAAGAATATTAGAATATTCTTAATTAAATGGGAATGCTCGCGGCACCGCCCCTCCTAGGGTCGACCCTAATTGGCCTTACTATGCGTCGGTGACTGAGGCGCCTATGCCTACTGAAGGCGATCGGCAGGTGTTTTGCCATCTTTGAGATACTTGGACCAACGAGTGGAATCCCGTCGCACGGCCTCGTTTTATTCAGGAGGCCATGTCGACTCGTTCCAGCCCGCGGGAGGCCAATGCATCTCTTGAGCTTCGCTCTGTTCGGATTGGTTTGCGCCGCGCTCGCTCTGCGCGGGCGCGAGAATGGCGGGGGTGTCTCGGAGTTACACGGCGACGATGATCATCCGGATCTCAGTGATTGCTCGTTGAGACGCCGCATGGCAGCCAAGGCCGCCACCGCCGCGGTATCGACATCGGCTTCGCGGCCGGCGATGGTCAAGCGCCCGAAGGCACCCACCGCGTGGCACTCGACCAGGGTAATTCTGGAGGCCTTCTCGGCATCGTTAGCGGCCAGGATGATGTTGCCGGCGGGTTCGGTTTCAAGAATGAATATGCTCTGGCCGGGCAGCACCATCGAACCTTTGCGGTTTTGCCGGTTGATAAGCACCGCATGGTCGGGGTTGATGCCGCGGATGATCTCGTGCCACGGAACCCTGCACGGCTGGCGAGCGGCTGCGGTGGTGTCGAGCCAGCGCAGGACTGTATTGGCGGATTCCTGGACTGCGGCTTGATCCTTGCTGTGGATGTTCATGGAGCCGAACGCGCGCTCAATAACCTGTCCGCCGAGATGCACGTGTGCGGCCTTGAGCGCGACATCGGTCAGTCGATGGATGGCCATGCCCGGTGCGACCTCAAGCCACAAGCATGAATCGCCCGGTTTGGGCAGGAATCCTTGCGACGCGGTTGCCATATACGACGCGAGTTGTGGCTGCAACGCATCGATATAAACGTAGGTACGCAGCTCGACCTTGGGATTGCTGGCAATTGCGTGGGAGTGCATAGGCGAGGGTGAAAAAACGGTGTCGAAACTCGGATCGGAGCTGTCGCAAGCCTCGAATAGGCGCAGAGTATACCATGCCCACGGGACCCGAAGGCAAGCCACTGAAGCGCATGTACTACAAAAAATCAATGACCTAGAGGAGGTTCGGGCTGCAGGCGCGCGAACCCCTCGGGCGGCGGCCGGCCAGCGGGTTTCACGCAGGGGTGTTGCGTAAATCGAGTTCAGTAAGTGCGTTAATCCATCCCGAAGAATCTCGGCCGGCCTTACCGACTTTCCTCCCTGCGGATGCCGGAGCGGTTCGTCCTGGATGGGGGATCTAGATGGCTTGCTCATACGGCCTCAGCAACGCCCATATCCCCGAGAATCTCCCGAAACTGTT
>CAZUJU010000086.1:0-7156 GCA_964620675.1 uncultured Thiotrichales bacterium
AAATTCCGAAGAGTCTCACCCCAATGCCGTATTCAATCAGTGCATTCGTGTCGCTGTTTCTGTTTTGGGTCTTGTTATCTGGAATGTTCACGCCGTTTTTGCTGATCGCCGGCGCCGGATGCACGTTGGGAGTGTTCTGGTTCTCACGCCGCATGGATCTGATCGATCGCGAGGATCATCCGATACAACTCGGCTGGCGCGCTGGGTTGTATTGGTTATGGTTGATCAAGGAGATTGCCAAATCAGGCTGGCAGGTCAGCAAAATCATCGTCGACCCGGCGTTGCCAATCAGCCCGACACTGCGTCGCTTTCAGCCGTCGCAACAGACGGAAGTCGGGCTTGTCATCCATGCCAATTCTATCACGCTAACGCCGGGCACCATTACCGTGGAGGCCTCGCCCGACGGCTTGCTGGTCCACGCGCTGACGCGCGAGGGCGCTGACGCGCTCGGCGACAGCGAGATGGATCGCCGCGTCAGCGCGATCGAGCGCGCGCGTTGATGTTCGCGGCCGCGAGCCTGGCCTTGCTGGTCACGATCGCGATCGCGCTTGGGCGAGCCGTGCTTGGACCGTCGCTATTCGATCGCGCACTGGCCGCGAACAGTATCGGTACGGCCGCGATGCTATTGCTTGCCGTGATCGGGTTTCTCACCGGGCGGCCGCAGTTTCTGGATCTTGCGCTCGTGTATGGGCTGCTGAACGTGGTCGGCACGATCGCGGTTCTGAAGTTTTTCCGTCACGGCAACCTAGGCGCCATTGATTCGTCATCGACCCGCGAATGACCCCCCTCATCGATGCGTTGAGCTGGATCGCGCTGCTGCTGGGTGGCGGCTTTTGTATCATTGGCGCGGTCGGACTTTGGCGCATGCCAGATTTTTTTACGCGCATGCACGCGGCCAGTGTCATCGAGACGCTGGGTGCCGGTTTTATATTACTCGGGCTCATACTGCAGTCGGGTTGGACGCTTGTGAGCGCCAAGCTGCTGATGATTGGCCTGTTGATTTTCTTTACCAGCCCGACCGCCGGGCACGCCCTGGCGAAAGCCGCGCGGGCGCATGGGCTGACCCCGAAACTTGCCGATCCAGGAGACACCCAATCGAAGCGTTGATCGTTAACGTGTTGCTGTGCCTCATGGTGGTCACGGTCATCGCGCTGGCGCGCAGTCGCGAGTTGTTCGCGGTCGTGGTGCTCGGCAGCATCTACAGCTTCCTGATGGCGACGGCGATGGTCGCGCTGGATGCGGTGGATGTCGCAATGACCGAGGCCGCGGTCGGCGCCGGGGTGTCGACCGTGCTTCTGCTGGGTGCGTTGCTGCTTTGCCCGCGCGAGGAGGCGAAATCCAAACACAAACCTTGGTTACCGTTGGCGGTCGCGGTCGCTTGCGGCGCGGTGCTGGTCTACGGCAGCTATGGCCTACCGGCGTTTTCGGATCCGAATGCGCCGATTCACCAACATGTCGCGCCGCACTATCTGAAGGATGGATTGAACGAGACGGGCGTTCCGAACATCGTAACCAGCGTGTTGGCGAGCTACCGGGGCTACGACACGCTCGGCGAGACGACGGTCGTGTTTACTGCGGGCGCCGGTGTGATCGCCCTGTTGCGTCGGCAACGACGCAAGGGGCCACCGGCATGAGGCGTCACCTGATCGTAAGGCTCGTCGCCGAGCTCCTGATACCGTTCATTCTGTTGTTTGCGCTCTACGTTCAGTTTCACGGTGATTTCGGACCCGGCGGCGGGTTTCAGGCGGGCGTGATCGCGGCGGCGGCAATCGTGTTCTATGCGCTGATCCACGGCCTCGACCATGCGCGCAAGGTGCTGCCGGAATGGGTGGTGGAAACGCTGCTGGCGTCCGGGGTCTTGCTGTATCTGCTCGTGGGCTTTCTTGGGATGGCGCTTGGCGGAAATTTCCTCGAATACTCGGTTCTAGATCATGATCCAGTACACGGGCAACACCGCGGGATCTTCTGGGTGGAGCTGGGCGTCGCGATGACCGTTTTCGGCGTGATGCTCAAGATTTTTTACGTGTTCGCGGATCGAGGCAATCTCGACGCATGAGCTTCGCCGGACATTTCAGTTATTTCGTGACGATATTTCTGATGATGGCGGGCCTGTTTATCGTGATCGCCCGCGGCAATCTCATCAAAAAATTGATTGGGCTGAGCATTTTTCAGACCTCCGTCTATCTGTTGTACCTCGCGCCCGGAAAGCTAATCGGCGGCACCGCGCCGATTATCGATGCGTCGTTCAAGCTTTATTCGAATCCACTGCCGCATGTGTTGATCCTGACCGCGATCGTGGTCGGGGTCGCGACACTTGCACTCGGTCTGGCGCTGGTGGTACGTATCCACGAGGCCTACGGCAGTATTGAAGAGGACGAGATTCTCGCCGCCGATCACGGTGAATCGTCGCCTGACGCCGCGCCATGAATCTGACGCCGCACCTCCCCATTCTGCAGGTGGTGCTGCCGTTGCTGGCCGCGCCGCTGGCAGTCTTGCTACGCGATCGATCGGTCGCTTTCATCCTTGCCCTTGCGGCCAACTGGGCCGCGTTTGCGATCGCGATCCTGCTCTGGTTACAGGTCGACCTCCACGGTCCCGTCAGCTACTCAATCGGCGCCTGGGCCCCGCCGTGGGGCATTGAATACCGCATCGACCGACTGTCCGCGTTTCTGCTGGTGTTGGTCAGCGGTACCGGGGTAGTCGTGCTGCCTTATAGCCGTCACAGCATCGAGGCGGAGTTGCCGCGCGAGCTGCATTACCTGTTCTATGCAATGTACTCGCTCTGCCTCGCCGGCCTGCTCGGCATTCTCGCGACCGGCGACGCGTTCAACATCTTCGTCTTTTTGGAGATTTCGTCGCTCTCGGCCTATGTGCTGATCGCCCTCGGCAGGGACCGCCGGGCGCTGATGGCGTCCTATCAGTACCTCATCATGGGTACGATCGGCGCGACTTTCATCGTGATCGGGATCGGCCTGCTTTATCTCAAGACCGGCACCTTGAACCTGGCGGACATGGGTGTGCGATTGCGAGACATGACCAGTGACCGTCCCGTGTTGGCGGCGCTTGCGTTCCTCACCGTGGGCATCTCACTCAAGCTCGCGCTATTTCCGCTGCACCAGTGGTTGCCGAACGCCTATACCTACGCGCCTTCGAGCGTCGCGGCGTTTCTTGCCGCCACCGCCACCAAGGTCTCGGTTTATTTACTCCTGCGGTTTTATTTTTCGGTGTTCGGCGAGACGGCGGTCTTTCACCGGCTGCCTCTGGAACAAGTCATGTTGTTTCTGGCATTGGCGGCAATGTTCGTCGCGTCGACCGTAGCGATCTTCGAACACAACCTCAAGCGTATGTTCGCGTATTCGAGCGTCAGCCAGATTGGCTACATCATCCTCGGCTTGTCCTACGACAGCGTCACGGGCCTGACCGCGACGGTCGTGCATGTGTTCAATCACGCGCTCACTAAGGGCGCGATCTTCCTGCTTTTGGGCGGCATCGCGTTGCGGATGGGCGGCGTCACGTTGCGACGTGTTCAGGGCGTCGGCCAGGTGATGCCAGTCTCAGCCTTTGGCGTCACGCTTTGCGGGCTTTCGTTGATCGGCGTGCCAGGGACCGCCGGCTTCATCAGCAAGTGGTATCTCGTGCTCGCGGCACTGGAACAAGGTCAGTGGTGGTTGGTGATGTTGATCCTGGTCTCGTCGTTGCTGGCGCTCGTGTATGTCTGGCGCTTCGTCGAGGCGGCCTATCTGCTACCGCTACGCAAGGATCTCGCGCAGGCACGCGAGGCGCCGCCAGGGTTCCTGCTGCCCGCGATGGTCTTGACCCTCGCAGTGATCTATTTCGGTATCGAGACTTCGTTTTCGGTGGGTTCCGCCGCGCGGATCGCGACAGAATTGCTGGCGGGCGGACAATGATCTCGGCCGAGGGCTGGATGTTGGCCGCGCTGTGGGTGCCGACTATCGGCGCGGCACTGATCGCCGCGAGCCACCGAGCACCAAATCCGCGCGAGACCGTGACACTCGTCAGCGCGGGCCTGCTGTTGTTTTGCGTGCTGCAACTGGTTCCGGAGATCCTGCAGGGGCTGCGTCCCCGGCTCACCCTGATCGAGATGCTGCCGGGGCTGACATTAAGCTTGAGGGTCGAGCCGCTCGGTATGCTGTTCGCGCTGATCGCGTCCGGGTTGTGGATCGTCAACTCGGTATACTCGATCGGTTACATGCGGGCCAACCGCGAACGACATCAAACCCGTTTTTACGTCTGTTTCGCGCTGGCGCTGGCAAGCACGATGGGCATCGCGTTCGCCGAAAACGTTTTCACGTTGTTCGTGTTCTACGAACTACTGACCCTCGTCACCTACCCGCTGGTGACGCACGCCGGCACCGACCAGGCGCGCCAAGGCGGGCGTGTTTACCTCGCGTTACTGGTGGGCACCTCGATCGTGTTCTTGCTGCCCGCTGTGATTTACACGTGGTACGTCGCCGGAACCACCGATTTCACCCCTGGCGGCATCCTCGCTGACAAACTTGGCGGTCCGGCGCTGGCGGGCCTGTTGGCGTTGTATGTATTTGGCATCGGCAAGGCGGCATTGATGCCGATGCACCGTTGGTTGCCGGCCGCGATGGTCGCGCCAACACCGGTATCGGCACTGCTGCACGCGGTCGCGGTAGTCAAGGCCGGCGTATTCAGCGTGGTCAAGATTGTCGTCTATGTCTTTGGTGTCGACACCCTCTCGGGTGCCGCGAACACCTCGTGGCTGGTAGGACTCGCGGGTTTCACGATCATCGCCGCCTCCGTGGTCGCGCTGAACGCGGACAATCTCAAACGGCGATTGGCCTACTCGACGGTCAGCCAGCTGTCGTATGTCATTCTGGGCGCGGCGTTGCTGGCGCCGCTGTCATTGGTTGGCGCCGCGGTGCATATCGCCGCGCATGCGTTCGGCAAAATCACGTTGTTTTTCGCGGCTGGCGCGATCTACACCGCGTCGCATAAGACCAAGGTCAGCGAACTCGACGGTATCGGCCGGCGCATGCCGTGGACGCTGGCGGCGTTCGCGGTAGGTGCGTTGTCGATGATCGGGTTGCCGCCCGCCGCCGGATTCGTCTCGAAGTGGTACATCCTGTCCGGCGCAATGGCCTCGGCGCAATGGCTCGCGGTCGGCGTCATCGTTTTGAGCACGTTGCTCAATGCCGCCTACCTGTTGCCGATCGTCTATCGCGGATTCTTGCGGGCGCCGCCACCCGGCGCGCATGCAACGCATGGCGAGGCTCCCTGGCCGATGGTGGTGGCGTTGACTCTGACCGCCGCCGGCACCGTGGCGCTATTTTTCCTGCCCGAGCTTCCGCTCAACCTGGCGCGGCAGATGCTGCAAGGAGACTGACGTGACACCCGACCCACACTGGCTCGACAACCCGATTAACGTCCGCCGATTGTGGCGGGGGTTCCTCGGTGTGCTTGCGCTGACGGTCGTCGTCGAGTTGGTGATCGTATTGCACCCGCATTTCGCCGTCGATGCCTTGTTCGGCTTTCACGCATGGTTTGGCTTTCTAAGTTGTGTGCTGATGATTGCTGGCGCAAAGTTGCTCGCGCATTGGCTGAAGCGCCCAGATGCGTACTACGGGAGCAAGGATGACTGACTGGGTCCCGCTGCATCCCGGTCTGGTACTGCTGGCGGGCGCGTTGGTTCTACCGTGGCTGAAGGGCCGCGCACGTATCGCCGCGATCCTGTTGCTGCCGGCGGTCACCTTGTGGCTCGTCTGGCAAGTGCCGGATGGTGCGATCTGGCAGCTGCGCTACCTCGACCACGAACTGACGCCGCTCGCAGGCGATAAGCTCTCGCGGTTGTTCGCGACGATCTTTGCGATCATGGCGTTTGGCGGCGGTCTGTTCGCGTTGCGTCAAGCGAGTCGCCTCGAAGTGCCAGCCGCCTTTGTCTACGCGGGCTCGGCGATCGGGGTGGCCTTCGCCGGCGATCTCATCACCGCATTCATCTTCTGGGAGCTGATGGCGATCGGCTCCACGCTGGTGCTGTGGAGTTCAAACACGACTGCGGCCTGGGCCGCGAGCCGAAGATATCTGCTGGTTCATCTGTTCGGCGGCATGCTCCTGTTCGCCGGCATCGCCGGCCATATCGCCACAACCGGAGAGGTCGCGTTCACCGCGATGACGCTGGATTCCCCAGCACAGGCACTGATGCTGGCGGGGGTTTTGTTGAATGCCGGCGCGCCACCGTTCTCCGCCTGGCTGCCGGATGCCTACCCCGAGGCATCCTGGAGCGGCACGGTATTTTTGTCCGCTTTCACGACCAAGACGGCGGTTTACGTGCTGATACGCGGCTTTCCCGGCACGGACTTGTTGATATACATCGGTTTGTTCATGGTGTTCTACGGCATCATTTACGCGCTGCTCGAAAACGACATGCGCAGGATTCTCGCGTACTCGATCGTCAATCAGGTCGGGTTCATGATCACCGGCATCGGTATCGGCACCGAGATGGCGTTGAACGGCGCCGCCGCGCACGCCTTCACGCACATCATCTACAAGGCACTCCTGCTGATGTCGGCCGGGGCGGTGCTGTATCAGACCGGCGGTTTGCGCAAGTGCACCGATCTCGGCGGGCTGTTTCATAGCATGCCGGTCGCGACGATCTGTGCAACGATCGGCGCACTGGCGAGTTCGTCCTTTCCGCTGACATCGGGCTTCGTCTCGAAGTCGATGATCGCGCAATCCGCTGCGGATCAGCATTTGCTGACGATCTGGCTATTGCTTGCGGCCGCGTCGGCTGGGGTATTCCTGCAAGCGGGAATCAATTTTCTCTGGTTTGTGTTTTTCCAGAAGGACTCGGGGTTGCGCCCCTCGGATCCGCCACCATCAATGCAATGGGCGATGATCCTGTTCGCGTTTCTGTGTATCGCGCTCGGCGTGTGGGCCGAACCACTCTACCGCCTGCTGCCGTTCGCCGTGCACTACGAGCCCTACACGGCAGCCCACGTCGTCACCCAGTTGCAGTTGTTGCTATTTTCGGGACTCGCTTTCTTCCTGATGCTGCCGTATCTCAAGCGCACGTTGACCCTCACGCTGGACGTCGATTGGCTGTATCGCGTCGGTTTCCCGAAGCTGGCCGGGGCTGTTGCGAATCGGTGGGCGATCGCCGTGCGGCACCTGG
>CAZUJU010000086.1:7256-8670 GCA_964620675.1 uncultured Thiotrichales bacterium
TGAATTCGCCCTGCAACCGCAACACTGTTTCGCGAGCCTTGGGTTCATAGACAACGCACGCGTAGGGTACCGGATCGGTCAGGCTCGTCCGGGTCCGTGGCTGAAAATCGCGCCAGGCGAGTTCAATGGTTCGCGCGCCGAGTCCGTCGACAAACACTATTTCCTCGGCATCGATGACGGCGAGGTACTGCATGTTGCGGATCGGGACGAATGCGGATCCCTTTTCCGCGCGCGCTAAAAGCCACCGGGTCGCATTGTAGATATCGGCCGGCAGCGTGCGCGCACTCGCTTCAAGCGCGGGGCCGCGGTAGTAACTCTCCTTCACCCAGAACATTACGCTGACTCATGGTTGCCAATACCGATAAATAGCCCATGACGACGCAGATTGCCATCCGACCGTTGTCATAGCCGATTTGGACCTAGCGGGTGAGGCCGGCGTAGCGTAGCGGTGGCTGTTAGGGCAAGGTGGCCCAGGACAGGGCGCTCGCGCTGGATCGGGTAATCCCGTTCGGAATAATGGAGCGGGTCGGAAACCGGCATTTTCCCTCGAACTCGTTGGGCATCGCCTTCCAGCGGACATACTTCCGCGACTGCTTGATGGAGTCGTACCCGGCGCCGGCGGTCGGTCGCGCAACGCGCCGACCGGCGGCGAATATCACGGCAGTTGGCTAGAAGAACGTCGCAACGGCGGCATCCAGCGCATCACGCATATCCGGATCGTCGGTGATCGGACGCACCAGCGTGACCCGGCAGGCGGCCAATGGCGCGACGCCCTTGGCAATCAGCGACCCGGCGTAGATCAGCATCCGCGTCGACAGCCCTTCATCCAGGCCATGCCCCTTCAGGTTGCGGGAGCGCTCGGCGATCGAGACGAGTTTGCCGGCGATTTCCGCGCTAACCCCTGACTCGTGGGTCACGATCTCCGTTTCGATGTCGTGATCGGGGTAGGTAAAATCGAGTGCGCCAAAGCGTTGCTTGGTGGATTGCTTCAGATCCTTCATCAAGCTCTGGTAACCCGGGTTATAGGAGATGACGATCTGAAAATCCGGATGGGCGTGGACCAATTCACCCTTTTTTTCGAGCGGTAGCACGCGACGGTTGTCGGTGAGCGGGTGGATGACCACGGTGGTGTCCTGACGCGCCTCGACGACCTCATCGAGATAGCAGATGGCGCCATGGCGGGCCGCGATGGCCAGCGGACCATCCTGCCATTCGGTACCCGAGGCGGAAAGCAGGAACCGGCCCACCAGATCGGAAGCCGTCATGTCTTCGTTGCAGGCGACCGTAATGAGAGGCTTGCCAAGCGTATACGCCATGTACTCGACGAATCGGGTCTTGCCGCACCCGGTGGGCCCTTTCAGCATCATCGGCATGCGAACGGAGTAAGCCGCTTTGAACAGATCCACTTCGTCGG
>CAZUJU010000087.1:0-8481 GCA_964620675.1 uncultured Thiotrichales bacterium
CAATGCCGGAACCCAGTGCGCAAGGTCCTACACTCCCTGGTGCCGGAGCCCAGCGCCCTATTTCACCTCGATTTTCGAGCCAATCCGCAAAAGCCAGGCCGCCAGCAAGAGCCAATACGCGCGATCGATGCGCTTGTGGCACCATGAGGCCATGCCGCGATACCGACGCCAGACATCGACTACACCGCACCGTGGCGCACCGTTTCTGCGCCGGGTCGCGAGTCTCCCGGAGCGCTTCGATGCGCTCGCGCATCCGTTCAGCGTGCCCGCGTTTAGAGGTGGGATCAATCTCGAACTCAATACCAGCGTGACGTTTTTTGTCGGCGAGAACGGCAGCGGGAAATCGACTTTGCTGGAAGCGCTGGCGGAATGCTGCGGTTTCAATCCGGAAGGCGGCAACCGCGATCATCAGCGTGCGGTGTTCGCCGAGCGGTCGGCACTTGCGCAGGCCCTGCGGCTGTCCTGGATGCCGAAAGTGACCGAGGGCTTTTTCATGCGTGCCGAGAGTTTCTACAACCTCGCGACCTACCTCGATGAAGTGAGCGAACTGCGCGCCTATGGTGGCCGTTCCCTGCATGCGCAATCGCATGGAGAATCGTTTCTCGCGCTGTTTGCCAACCGGTTTGAGCAGGGCATTTATCTTCTCGACGAACCCGAGGCGGCGCTTTCGCCGCAACGGCAGCTGTCATTCCTCAAGATCATTCACGATCTCGCCGCGCCGGGACACGCCCAGTTTCTGATCGCAACCCATTCTCCGATCATTCTTGCCTATCCCGGCGCGGTCTTGTTCAGCCTTGATGATGAGCGCATCAGCGAGATTGACTACCGAGACACCGAGCATTACCGCTTGACCCGTGATTTCCTCAATGCGCCGGAGCGATATCTCACGCACCTCTTGCGCCAAGACTGAGCGGCGATGGCTTGAGTACCGCTGAATCGGGCACGGGCGCTTGTGTGTCCGCGGATGTGGCGCCTGGATGGATTTCTATCATGGCGCGAACCCTATCGCGCCACGCCTTCGATCAGTGCATCATTCAAAGCGTACAGGGCACCGCTCGCTGCGCGGACGGGCAGGGCGCGACGGGCGCCGGGATTCGAGCGTCGAGTGGTCGTATTCAGGGGTGTCAAGCGCTTGAAAAAGTTGATGTTCGCCGCCAGTTACTGGGGCATGACGGGTTCCACATGCAGGCACTAAGGAAGCAGCTGTTCGTTAGATGAAATACATCGATTATTACAAGGTTCTGGGCGTCGAGCGCACGGCGTCGCAGGATGAGATCAAGAAGGCCTATCGCCGTCTGGCGCGCAAATACCACCCGGATGTCAGCAAGGACGTGAATGGCGAGGCCAAGTTCAAAGAACTGGGCGAGGCCTACGAGGTGCTGCGCGATCCCGAAAAACGGGCCGCCTACGAGCAACTTGGGCCAAACTGGAAGGCCGGGCAGGAATTCAAGGCGCCGCCAAACTGGGAGGCACACTACGATCTCGGTGGCGGATATGCGCGGGCCGGTTCCGGGCGCGGCGGATTCAGCGATTTTTTCGAGACGATGTTTGGTGCTGCGGGTCCGCAGGCGGGCAGTGCGGGTTTTCGAAGACCCCCGCCGCGCCAGCCGGAGCGCGGCGAGAACTTGAACGCAAGCATGCGGGTGTCGTTGGAACAGGCCTATCGCGGCGACGAGGTCACGCTGCGTCTCGACGATGGACGCAACCTCAAGGTACGGGTGCCGAAAGGGGTGACCGACGGTCAGAAAGTCCGCCTTGCCGGCCAGGGTCAGGGCGGTCGAGGGGGCGGCGCGAGCGGTGATCTGCTGGTGACGGTTCAGGTCGAGCCACACGCGCGCTATCGGCTCGACGGCAAGGACATTGAGCTCACCCTGCCGATCGCACCGTGGGAAGCCGCGCTGGGTGCCCAGGTGACGATTCCGACCCTCGATGGTCGGGTGCAGCTCAAGATTCCGCCCGGGGCAAAAGGTGGGCAGCGAATGCGGGTGAAAGGGCGCGGAATGCCCGGCGCCACGCCCGGAGATTTCTACGTGCGGCTGCAGATCGAGGCGCCCCCGGCGCAGACCGAGGCACAAAAGGCGCTCTATGAGCGCTTGCGCGAGGGCTTTGATTTCAATCCGCGGGCGGCGCTCGAAGGCGATTGAATTCGCCCCACAGCGCCCGCATCCTTTGCCGCATTGAACCGATAGCGTTTGTTACCGAGGAGTCATGCCCGCGATGTTTCCGTTAAACCGTCGACTTGTGACCGCCACCGTGTTGCTTGCCGCGGGCTTATTCGCCTGCGTGCCGAGCGCGCAAACGGCGATTCCGGCCTTTGTTGAGGGGCAGGCTGTCCCCAGTCTCGCGCCGATGCTGGAGCGGGCGATGCCGGCGGTGGTGCGGATCTCGACCGCGGGGCGCGAGGTGGTGCGCTCGCAGTTGTTCGACGACCCGATCTTCGAGCATTTTTTCGGCCAACCGCGGCAACGCGAGCGCGAGCGTCGTACCGAGGGGCTGGGCTCCGGCGTCATTTTCGACGCCGCGCGGGGGTATATCCTCACCAACGCCCATGTCATCGACAAGGCCGAATCCATCAACGTCACGCTGAGTGACGGCCGTACCCTGGAGGCAACCCCGGTCGGCGCCGACCCGGATGCCGATATCGCGGTGCTCAAGGTCAACGCCGACCGGCTTACGAGTATTCCGCTCGGTAACTCCGACGCGCTGCGGGTCGGCGACTTCGTCGTCGCCATCGGCAACCCCTTCGGGCTGAAGCAAACTGTGACCTCCGGCATTGTCAGCGCGCTGGGGCGGAGCGGGCTCGGAATCGAATCTTACGAGAACTTTATCCAGACCGACGCCTCGATCAACCCTGGCAACTCGGGCGGCGGGCTGGTCAACCTGCGCGGTGAATTGATCGGGATCAATACTGCGATCCTCGGCCCCAACGGCGGCAACATCGGGATCGGCTTTGCGATTCCGATCAATATGGCGCACAGCATCGCCGAGCAAATCATCGAGCACGGTGAGGTCAAGCGTGGGCGGCTTGGGATCGGGATTCAGGACCTGACCCCGGAACTGGCGCGTGCCTTTGGCCTCGAACGCACCGGCGGTGCGGTGGTTTCGCAGATCGAGGAAGGCTCGCCGGCCGCGCGCGCGGGTATGCAGGTGGGTGACGTTATCGTTGGCGCTAACGGCCAACCGGTCGCCAATTCGGGCCAATTGCGCACCCACATCGGGCTGTTGCGGGTGGGTTCCCAGGTTGACGTTGACCTTGTGCGGGAAGGTCGGCGCCTGACGATCACGGCGCGGGTTGAGGCACCGAGCGAGGTCGAGGTCAGCAGCGAACTGGCGAGCGGACGGCTGGCAGGCGCGGTGTTCGGGGAAACCAGTCTGCGCGGCCGGTCTCAGGTGATTGTGGCAAGCATCGAATCCGGCAGCCCAGCGTCGCGCTCAGGTTTGCAGGAAGGCGATATCGTGGTTTCGGTCAACCGCCAGCCGGTCGCCAGCGTGGCGGAATTGACCGAGGCCGTGAAACAAAGCGACCGTGGCATCCTGCTCAATCTGGTGCGCGAGGGGCGTGGATTGTTTTTACTGATCCAGTAGGCGGCGCTTGAGCAGTCGCGGGATCACCCCGGCGCGGAGAATGTACGGGATTGATTGCAATCCATCGCGAGCGCCCCAACCTCCCGGATGAACGCCGGGTAGCTCGTTTCCTTCACGGCGCCGAGCGGGAACAGCCACTCGAGCGCGTTGTCCGTGGTTGCGATAAAACCATCAAGGCTGGCGGCGGTGTAATACTGCGTTCGCATGGGCGAGGTGTCGGGTTTTGTGGGTTGACGCCTGCCACGATCGGCGCGTCACCGGCAGACCGGCCGCTTTCGCCGCCACGGAGTTCTAGCGCCGCTGTGCGCGGGGCGGTACGCACAGGTCGGATTGGTCTCTGTCTAAGCGCTGCGCCCGCGCGCCATTTCCGCGCGCACACAGCGTAATACGCCGTAGTCGTAGGCGCCTTCGAGGGCTTCGTAGACCGGTTGCAGGGGGGCGTCGTCGTCGAGGTCGAACAATTTTAACGCCTGGCGGATTTCGTGGTATTGGGTGTCGTCGAGTGCGATGACGTCGCGGAGCTTGACCAGGCCGGCGCCAATCGCGGCGGCGAAGTGTGCCTGGATGGTGATCGGTTTGAGCCCGCGTTGCGCGGCGATGGCTTCGGCGGTGTGGCCGGCGAGATGGAGGGCGAGGGTGGCGTTGACGGTTTCGCTGAGGTCGTTGTCGAGTAGGCCGGGGAGCGGGTGTTGCCGAATCACGGCGAGAAAGTCGACGCCGTAGCGTTCGAGTTTGTAGTCGCCGATGCCGGAGATGGCGCGCAGATCGGCGCTGCTGGCGGGCCGGATGCGGGCCAGCTCTTGCAGGGTGGCATCGCTGAAGATGACGTACGGCGGCACGCCCTGCTCTTCGGCGAGGCGTCGGCGCAAGGTTCGCAGGGCGTCGAACAGGGTTTCGTCGCAGGCGCGCAGGGCGTCGCGTTCGGCTTTGGGTTTCTTCTCGGCGCGGGTTTTTTCCGCGCGTGCCTGGCGCCGCAGCGCGAGTTGGGTTTCGCCGCGCAGCAGGGGACGGCAGCGTTCTGTGAGACGCAAGGCGCCGTAGCCTTCGTGATCGACGTCGAGGTAGCCGAGTGCGATGAGTTGCCGGAATACGCCGCGCCAGTCTTCGTGCGCGAGTTCCTGGCCGAGGCCGAAGGTGCTGAGGTGGTCGTGCGCGTTGCGTTGGATGCGTTCGTCGACCTTGCCGGTCAACACATCGATGACATAGTTCACGCCGAACCGCTGGCCGGTGCGGTAGACGCACGACAGGGCCTTGCGCGCGACCTCGCTGCCGTCCCAGGTTTCCGGCGGGTGCAGGCAGTTGTCGCAATTGCCGCAGGGCTTGGCGAGGGTTTCACCGAAATAGCCGAGCAAGGCCTGACGCCGGCAGCTGGTCATTTCGCAGAGGCCGAGCATGGCATCGAGTTTGTGGCGGGTGACGCGCTTGTGCTGTTCCTCGGCGTCGCTTGCGTCCATCAGTCCGCGCAGGGTGATGACGTCGCCCAACTGGTAGGCCATCCAGGCGTTCGCGGGCTGGCCGTCGCGGCCGGCGCGGCCGGTTTCCTGGTAATACGCCTCGACGCTTTTCGGCAGATTGAGGTGGGCGACGAAGCGTACGTCCGGCTTGTCGATGCCCATGCCGAAGGCAATCGTGGCAACCACGATCACGCCTTCCTCGCGCAGAAAGCGTTGCTGGTGGTCCTGACGCATGGCATCGGGCAAGCCGGCATGGTAGGGCAGTGCGCGGCGGCCTTTGGCGTTGAGCCAGTCGGCCACGGCGTCGACCGATTTGCGCGCCAGACAGTAAACGATGCCGGCGTCGTGCGGGTGTTCGCGTTCGAGGAAGCGCCACAGTTGCTCACGCGCGTTGCGCCCTTCGCTGATCGCGTAGCGGATGTTCGGCCGGTCGAAGCTGTTGACGAACACCTCGGCCTGTTCCAGCCCGAGCTGGGTGATGATCTCCTGCCGGGTGCGCGGATCGGCGGTGGCGGTAAGGGCGATCCGCGGCACCTCCGGAAAACGCTGGTACAGCACCGAAAGCTGCTGATACTCCTTGCGAAAGTCATGGCCCCATTGCGACACGCAGTGCGCTTCGTCGATCGCGAACAGGGCCACCTGGATTTGTTTGAGCAGTTGCAAGGTGCGCTCGTTGACCAGCCGCTCGGGCGCGACGTAAAGCAGGTCGAGCTCGCCCGCCAACAGCTGGTTCTCGATCCGCCATTGCTGTCCACTGTCGAGTGTCGAGTTGAGGTAGGCGGCGCGAATCCCGAGCTGGGTCAGGGCGTCGACCTGATCCTGCATCAGCGCGATCAGGGGCGAGACGATCACCCCGGTGCCTGCGCGCACCAGCGCCGGGATTTGATAGCACAGCGATTTGCCGCCGCCGGTCGGCATCAGCGCCAGAGCGTCGCGGCCCTCCAGCAGGGTGCGGATGATCTCGGCCTGGTGGTTGCGAAAGGCGCGATAGCCAAAGACCGATTCGAGGAAGTGTTGGGCGCGTTGCATTGCGCGAACTTAGCGCGTTTGGCGTCGACCCGGAAGGTCGCGGGTGAATTTTCAGTCAGCGGCACGGCTGCTGTTCGGACCATTGCGCGCCGCTCGGTCAGCCATGCTCGCCGCGAAGGCGAAGCCCGCGTCGTGGAGGGGCGGTGCATTGGCGGCAGCGCGGTCAACGCTCCGGCCGCCCGCTGCACGAAGCACCGTCGCTGCGGCGGCAGGCGCGCTCGCAGGGCGTGATGTCGCTGGCGACGCAGGCGCTGACGTCGCGAAAGCACGCGGCCGGAAAATTCACCCGTTCGTTGATATGACGCAGGTAAAAACGTCGCACGAAGTCGACGAAATCCTCGTCGTAAATATCGCCGTGATCGCGAATCAGTTCCTTGCGCGCGCGGATCACGAGGTAAGGGTGATTCGGGGCGTATTCACCCACGCGGTGCGCCTGATCCGGATCGTAGTCGGCGGGTGATTCGCGGGTGAGCAGGAGATTGTCGCCGTAGCGAAATTCGCGTTCGGTGCTGCCTTCGTCGGTGAGGCGGTAACGCGCAGTGCTGTCGCGTACGGGCGCGCGGGCGGTGCGATCGAGCGCGCGGATGAATGCGGTGTCGGCAGCGACGTCATAGGCGCCGATGGGCGAGAGCAATGGGCACCCGCAGGCGGCGTCGCCGTCGCCTTGTTCGTGGCGGTCCTGGCTCGGGTCGATCAGCGACAAGGTATGAGTGCGGTAGCGGTCGAGGTGACCCACCGTTTTCACGATCGCCTCGCTCTGCTCGGGATCCGAGCGTCGCGCACTCAGCGCCTGAAAGCGGGTGTTGAACCAGCGTCCGATCGGGAACGCCATCCGGGTGGCGTAATCGGTTTCCGAGGTGACGATCAGCAACGCGGGTTGCTGCGCCTCCGGGAAACAGCGATTCGCGGCCGCGTCGTGTAACGGTTCATGGAGCGAGCCTTCAAACGCCGGGTTGACCAGCACGACGAGATCGCCAAAGCCGGTTGCGGTCGGGTAGGTCAGGCCGTTGTTGGCGCGTTCCATGCGCGTGGCATTGGCGACCAGTTGGCCTTTGATCGCGGAGTAGACCACCTTGCCGCCGAAGCTGTGACCGGCAATCAGGAACTGGGTCTTGGTGTGCTCGCGGTCGGGATTCTTGAAGCGGCGAAACTCGTCCAAGGCTGACAGGAGTTGCGTGACGCCGCCGTTGCCGACCCGCTGCGCGCTGTTTTTACGCTGCCAGAACGACAGTTTGTCGAGCAACGTCAAGTCCGCGCTGAGCGAACGCCCACGCCAGCCGACATACACCCCGACCACGGTGCGCGGGGTGCCGCGGCCTTGGCTTTCGAGCACCTTGAAGCGCTCCAGCACACGCTGAAAGCACACCACGTTGTTATCGCAGGCGTCGGCGTTGTGTTGCCAGCCGTGGGCGTAGAGGATGATCAGGAACTCGTTTTTTTCCGCCTGTTGTTGCTGGTGGAGCAAGCGCAGCAACGCTTCCATCTGCTTGCGGTCCCAGAACCAGCCCTGATCGTCGAACTCGACGAATCCCAGGTAATAGTCGTGCGGTTTGCCCTCATAGCTGAAATGCCGGTGCACCAGCGCGGCGTCGGCGCAGGTATTTTGCGCGGAGGCTTCGCAGACGTGATCGCGGAAACTGCCCCCGGTCACCGGTTCGACGGTGCGCGGGCGATACAACTGCGGCGTCACACACGCACTCAGACCGGCGCCGATCAGGATGAATAGCAGGATGCGTCGGACCAAGTCCGATCGTGGCAGCGACATGGATTACCTCCCAGACTGATTATTCCCGCGTCGCGCACGGTATTCGGGAAGTATAGGTGGATTCTTGCCGATGCGACGGCTGGGGGATGTGTCAGTATCCTGAAAATCCGATTCTCGCTGGCGAGAATCGGGGCGCGGTAAGCGGCCGTCGCTTAGTCGACCTTGATCATCGCATAGCCTTTGTGCTGCAAGCGTGCCACTTCGGCGACGCCGGCCGGCACGATATCGCTTTCTTCCACATCGTAAAGATCCTTTTTGTAGTCGATTTTGCGCCCGACCAAGGTGTTGTTGCAGACCTGAAAGCCAACGCCTTCCGCCTTGAGATTGACGATTTTCGACTCGAAATCGGCGTTTTCCTTGGCCATTTTGAGCAGGTTGACGCCGTCGCCGTTCATGACTACGACCAACTCGATGTTGTCCTTGCCGACCGCCTGGATGTGGTTGCGGATGTTGCCCAGCGTGGCGTTGTACGCCTTCTCGCCATCGTAGTTGACGTGGTAGACCACTTTTTGCTTGCCGTAGCGATCGTCGGCATTGACGCCGCCGAGGGCGCCGAGGGTGATAACGCTGGCAGCGGCCAGCGAGGCCAGAATTTTGTTCATGTTGCAAAGCTCCTTGGTGAGATCTTGGTATGAAATGGCGCCGTTA
>CAZUJU010000088.1:0-8442 GCA_964620675.1 uncultured Thiotrichales bacterium
AAAGAACCGCTGCGCCTACAACAGGAACGGGCGCGGGTACGAAGCTCAATCCAGTAACTGTAGGCTGGGGTGAGGAACGAACCCCAGCGTTCACGTAGCGTGTGCTGCCGCGTTGGGGTTCGCCAGCTCACCCCAACCTACGAAGCTGGAAAAGCGGGTGCTGCGTCTGGAGCGGGAGTATCTGTAGGCTGGGGTGAGGAACGAACCCCAGCGTTCACGTAGCGTGTGCTGCCGCGTTGGGGTTCGCCAGCTCACCCCAACCTACGAAGCTGGAAAAGCGGGTGCTGCGTCTGGAGCGGGAGTCGTGTAGGTTGGGGTGACGAAGGAACCCCAACAAGTCCGCAGGGTTGAATTGCGTCGTTGGGGTTCACCAGCTCACCCCAACCTACACAAACGAGTGATTCTCGATGCGTTATCGACGTGCCGATATTCCGGGTGCCTGCTATTTCTTCACATTGAATCTAGCGGACCGCCAGCGCCGTTGGTTGACCGATCACGTCGATAAGCTCCGCGAGTCGATTCGCGGCGTGAAAGGGCGCTACCCGTTTAACGTCGACGCCATCGTCGTTTTGCCGGATCACTTGCACGCGATACTGACTCTCCCCGAAGGCGATGCGGATTTTTCGACGCGCTGGGCGTTGATCAAGGCCGGATTTTCACGCGCACTTAACCTGGGGGAAGCCGTCTCGCCTAGCCGCAAGGCCAAGGGTGAACGCGGCATCTGGCAGCGGCGATTCTGGGAGCACCTGATACGGGATGATCGCGACTTCGCGACGCACGTCGATTACATCCACTTCAACCCCGTCAAACATGGATATGCAAAGCGGCCCGCCGAGTGGCGCTATTCCAGCATTCATCGTTACATCCGCGAAGGGATCATCGATGCCAATTGGGGATGCGCGGTCGATTTCGATCAAGAGGCCTTCGGCGAACGGATGGGGTAGGTTGGGGGCACTTGCGAACCCCAACACAGTGGTGACGACGCTTGAGCCGTTGGGGTTCACTGCGTTCACCCCAACCTAAGAAAATCGTGCCGCACCCGCGCAAGACTTTCGTGAGCGAGACGCGCGAGTGGGCGAGCTTTCTCGGTTTTGAACTCGGCCCGGGCGGGCGGCGCCGGTTGCCGGCGGATAACGTGCGCCGCTTTCGCAACCGGCTGCGTGGCTGGCGCGCGGGTACGGTCGCCGATAGTGCGGTCGAGGGGCGTGTGGGTGCGTGGATCGCACACGCTGCGCACGCCGACACGTGGCGCCTGCGCCACGACATCTTCCGCGGTGGCTGGTTCGATTCGGTCATCGCCGGGGCCTGACGGGGCCCCTCGTCGTCGGCGGGTGGTTCGCGGCGGCGCCTGGAACAACAAACCAGACAACGCCCGCTCCGCCAACCGCAACAGGAACGAGCCGGACAACCGCAACAACAACTTCGGTTTCCGTCTCGCCAGTACGCTCGTGCGCCGGAACCGGGGCGGCCAAGGCCGCCTCGGGCGAGCACCGGAACGTCCAGGCCCCCGATCGGTCGACTGCTCGGTCGGGGTTACAAGGAATACGACCTGCTCGGCATGCGGGAAGACACCGGGCCCCAGCGCTATAAGCTCCAGTGGGGCAAGGGCCGCCGCGAAACCGTGCAGTGGGTTGGATATCGGTTGAAAGGCAGACTGTTGCCGTTGTTAGTGGCGAGAAAGCTCAAGGCGCTGATCCGTGCGAAGTCGCGGTTAGCGACTCACGGCGCCCAACCGTTGCACGCGGGGCGCGTAAATGAGGAACATGCCGAAACACGTAGTCGCTGAGAAGACGGCGCGTTTCGAGTTTTTAGTGGGCGCGAATCAATGATCCGCGACACCGGCTTACATTCGGTGTAAACGCTCGGTGCGCGTACCCTTCAATCGGCGGACAAGGGAAGGCTAACGGGAGTAACCCCGTTAGCGCGACCCATTCTTACTGCGTACAGCCGGCCGCCGCTTTGGTTTATTTCAAGCGGTACCTAACGTCGAAGAAGGTCTGGAGGTCGGTTTCGTCGTTGCCGTTGCCTTTGATGTCATCGTCGATCTTGATGACCGACACCGTCGCTCCCGCGGCGATTCGGTTGGTCAGGTAGTAGCGCAGCGTGGTGGATAGCGCGTTCGTTGTGATGTCCTTGCCACCGCCGCCGGCATTCAGATGGTCGAAGTTCCAGCGGTTTTCCCAGTCGATGCGGTCGGACACCTCGTAGGTGTAGGTCATGCGGTTGCGCCAGAGTTGGTCGGTGTCGTCGCCCCAGATGGTCGAGAACGAGGCGGTGTTGATGAACTGCGAACGGTAGCCGAACGGCCGCGCGTATTCGAATTCGAGATCGATGGCCGGATCGCCGCTTTCACCATTGAAATCCTGCACCACGACGCTTGGTCCGCCGCGGACGACCCAGCCGTGTTTACGCACGCTGATGCGTTCTTCGTCGAGCACCCGGTTCATATGCACCACGCCGGCCGCGCCGAGGGCACCGCTCTTGAGCACGCCGGCGGTTGCCAGGACCTTTTCCATGTCTGATATCCACTGGGCCTGGTACTCCTCGGCGCCGTAGCGTCCGCGGTATTCGGCACGTCGGGCGACGATGCGGGCCAGTTCGAGGTAGGTGGCGTCGGAAATCGGACCAGCGATCACGCCGTGCTCGCGCAGTTCTTCTTCGAATCGCAGCACATACGCGAGTGGAGTGGCGTCGATGACGCGGCCGTAACCCAGGCCGCCACCGACCTTGACGAACACGTCGTCGGCGTCGTCGCGATAGCTCGATTCGCCCGCGGCGTACCAAAACAGCGGCTCGCGGTTCTGAAAGTAGTTGTCGATATTCCCGCGCAGGTTGGCGAGGTAGTTTTCCTGGTCGGGGTCGGCCTTATTGGGGCCACGACTCATGTTGGCCTGGCCGTCGAACAGCAGGCGCCAATTCCTCGGTAAGGAGTTGAAGTTGTAGTCGTAGTCGCCTTGCAGTCTCAGGTCGTAACTGGTTCGTTCCTGGTTACCGGTCTTGGACGAGAATCGGCCGTCGACAAACGCTTGCTCGTAGGTGCTGGTCGGGTCGAGGAAATCGGTGAGTTCGATGGCGTTCACGGTGCTGGCGGTGCCGGCAATCGAGAGTGCAATCGCGGTAGCGAGGTTGAGTCTGCTCATTGTGTTGCTCCATATTTCTTGTGTTAAAAAGACACACTTTTCCGCATTCCTGAGTCGCTGCGGTATCGTGTTGAGGCCGATTCGCAACGGTCTCCTACGAAAGGATACGGAGTGGATCACTAATTGTGAATCAAATGGGATATTCGTCACATTGTTTTTCAGTGCTTGGCGTATAAGTATTCCCGACAGGGCGAGCGTGTTGTGAATGCGCAACGGCGACGACCGGCGGTTTTTCGGCGCTGAGCGGCGCGAGGCCTGGGTCGTCACAGTGGTCGCTGGCGTGAGAACCGACTACTCTCTTTGCACGGCTAATCTGCCGGGCGCGGACGTGAGGGGAAGCAATGTTCCAGATTCGAATTCATGGCCGGGGTGGCCAGGGCGTGGTGACTGCGGCCGAAATGCTCTCGATTGCAGCCTTCCTTGAGGGCCGTTATTCGCAAGCCTTTCCGAGCTTCGGTTCGGAGCGGATGGGGGCGCCGGTGATGGCCTTCTGCCGTATCGATGATAAAGAGATCCGGCTCCGCGAACCGGTGATGGAACCCGACGCGTTGATTATTCAGGACACCACGCTGCTGCATCAGGTCAACCTGTTCGAGGGGCTGTCCGACCACGGTTTTATCCTGATCAACTCCACCCGCAGCCTGGAAGATCTGGGGCTTGACGAGTTTCTGCGCGACCATCCAGGCGACAAGCTGGTGACCGTTCCCGCCACGGAGCTGGCGTTGAAGCATGTCGGTCGACCGGTTCCGAATGCCGCACTGCTCGGCGGTTTCGCTGCCATCAGCGGGCGCCTCGGGCTGGAGTCCGTCGAAGCCGCGATTCGCGATCGATTTTCGGGCAAGATCGCTGACGGCAACGTCGCCGCGGCGCGCGCGGCCTTTGCCGCGGTCCAACCTAACGTCACCGGGGTCGTCCCATGCTGAAACAAACCGAAGGTTCACGCGCCGTCGCCGAGGCCGTGGCGCTGTGCCGCCCCGAGGTGATCTGCGCTTATCCGATCACACCGCAGACCCACATTGTCGAAAACCTCGGCCAGATGGTGAAGGCGGGCGAGGTCGGCAATTGCGAATTCATCAACGTCGAGTCCGAATTCGCCGCGCTGTCGGTGGCGATCGGCGCGAGCGCGACGGGGGCGCGGTCTTACACCGCGACCGCGAGTCAGGGCCTGCTGTTCATGGCCGAGGCGGTCTATAACGCCTCCGGCCTCGGCTTGCCAATCGTGATGACGGTCGGCAACCGCGCCATCGGCGCGCCGATCAACATCTGGAACGACCAACAGGACTCAATGTCGATGCGCGACGCGGGCTGGATTCAGCTCTACGCCGAGACCAACCAGGAGGCGGTCGATCTGCACATTCAGGCCTTCAAGCTGGCCGAGGCGTTATCGGTGCCGGTGATGGTGTGCATGGACGGCTTCATCCTCACCCACGCCTACGAACGCGTGGACATTCCGACCCAGGCGCAGGTCGATGCCTTTTTGCCGCCGTTCGAGCCGCGCCAGGTGCTTGATCCGGCCGAGCCGGTGACGATCGGCGCGATGGTTGGACCGGAGGCGTACACCGAGGTGCGCTACCTCGCGCACTACCGGCAGATGCAGGCGCTGTGGATGATTCCAGAGCTTGCCGAAGAATTCGAGAGTGCGTTCGGCCGCGCTTCCGGCGGGCTGATCCACGGCTACCGTGCCGAGGACGCCGAGACGTTGGTGGTCGCGCTGGGCTCGGTCAACGGGACCATCAAGGACGTGGTCGATGAGTTGCGCGATGGCGGCATGGCGATCGGTTCGATCTCGATCTGCTCGTTCCGCCCATTCCCGATGAAGGCCTTGCGGGAGGCGCTGACCGGTGCGAGACGGTTTGTTGTACTCGAAAAATCGATTGCGGTCGGCATCGGCGGCATCGTTGCGACCAACGTGCGGATGGCCATGACCGGGCAACAGCTGAAAGGCTACACCGTGATTGCCGGTCTCGGCGGTCGGGCGATCACCCGGCCGTCGTTGCGGGAGCTGTTTCACAAGGCGCATCGCGATGCACTACAACCGGTGACCTTTCTCGACCTGAATCAGAACGTGGTGCACCGCGAGATCGAGCGCTTGGAGTCGAAACGGCGCTCGGGTCCCATCGCAGAAAATATTTTGCGCGATATCGGCGTCGTCGCCGACCACATCGGCTAACGGAGCACTCATGCGCACTTCGCACGTCAAGTTCTACCAGACCGGCACCTTCACCGTCGGCAACCGGTTACTGTCCGAGACCGACCGCTCCGTGCAATCGACCATGGAGCGCACCAACTCACTGAACTCCGGGCACCGCGCCTGCCAGGGCTGCGGCGAGGCGCTCGGCGCGCGCTACGCCATCGACGCGGCGATGCGCGCGACCAACAATCAGTTGATCGCCACGAACGCAACCGGCTGCCTGGAGGTATTTTCGACGCCGTACCCGCAGACCTCGTGGCAAATCCCGTGGATTCACTCGTTGTTCGGCAATGCGCCGGCGGTGGCAAGCGGCGTGGCGGCAGCGCTCAAGGTCAAGGGGATCAAGGACACCCGCGTGGTCGCGCAGGGCGGCGACGGCGGCACCACCGACATCGGCTTCGGCTGTCTCTCCGGCATGTTCGAGCGCAACGACGACGTGCTCTACATCTGCTACGACAACGAGGCCTATATGAACACTGGCGTGCAGCGTTCCAGCGCCACGCCGCCCGCCGCGCGCACCGCGACGACGCAAGCCGTGGGGCGTGAGCCGGGCAATGTGTTCGGGCAAGGCAAGAACATGCCGCTGATCGCGATGGCGCACGAGATTCCCTATGTGGCAACGGCCTCGGTCGCCGACGTGCGCGACCTCGAAAACAAGGTCACCAAGGCCATGTCGATCCGCGGCGCGCGCTACATCCACATCCTCGTGCCGTGCCCGCTCGGGTGGGGCGCTGCCCCGCACGACACGGTCAAGCTCTCGCGGCTCGCGATCGAGTCGGGCCTGTTTCCGGTGTTTGAGGCCGAACACGGCGAGATCACGGGCCGGCGCAACATCCGCCACAAGGTGCCGGTCGAGGAATATCTCAAGCTGCAAAAGCGCTTCGCGCACCTGTTCCGACCGACCCTGCGGGTGGACGTCATCGCGCATTTGCAGGGGATCGCCGACAAGAATATTCGGCGGTTCGGTCTGCTGGCGGCGGCTCAATGAAGCCGATCTGCCATGATTTCGTAGGTTGGGGTGACGCAGGAACCCCAACATTCGGCGGCGCGCGTTGGGGTTCGTACCTCACCCCAACCTACGAAGACTTCGCGTTTTTTGCGTCATTGCGGTGAGTAAACGGAGCTATCCCCATGAAAAAACCCTTCGCGATCACCCTTGACGTCGGTTCCAGCCTCGCCAACCACACCGGTTCGTGGCGGACGGAGCGGCCGGTCTATGTCGACCGTCTACCGCCTTGCAACGCAACCTGCGCGGCGGGCGAGAACATCCAGCAATGGCTATTCCACGCCGAGGAAGGCCAATATGAGGCCGCGTGGCGCCAGCTCACGCAGGACAATCCACTCCCGGCGATCATGGGGCGGGTGTGCTATCACCCCTGCGAAGGCGCGTGCAACCGGGGCCGGCTGGATGAGTCGGTCGGCATCAATTCCGTCGAACGTTTTCTCGGTGACGAGGCGCTGAAACGCGGTTGGCGCGTCGAGCCCGGCGCGGCGACCGGCAAGCGCGTGATGGTTGTCGGCTCCGGTCCGGCGGGCTTGTCGGCGGCGTATCACTTGCGCCGCTTCGGTCACGCGGTGACGCTGTTCGAGGCCGAGTCCGCCGCTGGAGGCATGATGCGCTATGGCATCCCGCAGTACCGCCTGCCGCGCAACGTGCTCGACGCGGAAGTCCAGCGCATCGTCGACATGGGCGTGGAGCTGCGGCTCGATGCGCGCGTCAACGACGTCGGGGAGACCATGCAGCGCGAGGGCTTCGACGCCTGCTTCCTGGGCGTCGGCGCGCACATCGGCAAGCGCGCCTACATCCCGGCCGGCGACGCGCGCAAGATCACCGACGCGGTTGCCGTGCTGCACGGCATGGAGGGCGCAGACAAACCGCTGCTCGGCCGCCGCGTAATCGTCTACGGCGGCGGCAACACGGCGATCGACGTCGCGCGCACCGCCAGACGCCTCGGCGCCGAGGAGTCGATCATCGTCTACCGCCGCACCCGCGAGAAAATGCCTGCCCACGCCCACGAGGTGCAGGAGGCGCTGGAGGAAGGCGTCAAGCTCAAGTGGCTCACCACCATCAAGGAGGCCGACAACGAGAGCATCACCGTCGAGAAGATGGCGCTCGACGAGAACGGCTTCCCCCAGCCGACCGGCGAATACGAGGAGATGCAGGCCGACTCCGTGGTGCTCGCGCTCGGGCAGGATGTCGACCTCGCGCTGCTCGAAAACCTTAAGGACCTGCGCATCGAAAAGGGCGTGGTGCAGGTGCGCGCCGACATGATGACCGACCACCCCGGCGTGTTCGCGGGCGGCGACATGGTCCCGGGCGACCGCACCGTCACCGTCGCGGTCGGCCACGGCAAGAAGGCCGCGCGAGCCATCGACGCCCGGCTGCGCGGCGAACGCTACCAAGCCCCGCCGAAACACGAACTCGCCACCTTCGATCGGCTCAACACCTGGTACTACGCCGACGCGCCGAAGACCGTCCGCCCGATGCTCGACGTCATCCGTCGCCAATCCACCTTCGACGAAGTCCTCGGCGGGCTCGACGAAACCAACGCCCTCTACGAAGCTCGCCGCTGCATGTCCTGCGGCAATTGCTTCGAGTGCGACACCTGCTACGGCGTCTGCCCTGACAACGCTGTCATCAAACTCGGCCCCGGCAAACGCTTCCAGTTCAATTACGACTACTGCAAAGGCTGCGGCCTGTGCGTCGCTGAGTGCCCGTGCGGGGCGATTCGGATGGAGGCGGAGACGAGTTAGTGAAGACGCCGCCCAAACACGACAACGCGATCGGCGCTGAATAATCGACGCTGCGAACGCCTATGAGACCCACGACCACGCGTTCCTGCGCGCGCGGGACCGGTCGCCGATCGGCGCGGGCGAAGTGGAGCAGCGCGCCCGCGCCTTACGCGAGGGCGCGGAAGTCGTTGAGCTGGCGTGTGGAGGCGGATTGCCGATCACGAGCACGCTCAATGACCGGGGTTCGAATCTGGGCGGTGGATAGTTCGCCCACCCTGATCGCGGCTTTCCGGTCCCGCTTCCCAGCCATTCCGGTTCAGTGCGCACGGGTGCTGGACGGCGAGTTTTTCGGTGGCACCTTTGAACCTAGAATCCTCG
>CAZUJU010000089.1:0-7800 GCA_964620675.1 uncultured Thiotrichales bacterium
TTTGTTCATGTTGCAAAGCTCCTTGGTGAGATCTTGGTATGAAATGGCGCCGTTATTGAGCGCGCGCTTAGCGACGCTGCGAAGGGTCAATTAAGCCGCGAGCGGCCGCGCGCGAATTGCAATAGGTTAGACGCTGAATCGGCCGCGTCTATTCCATCGCCTGGGTTGTGCCAGGCGCCAATTCCGCTACACCCGAGATACGTCCGGCGCCGAACGCTAAGCAGTATTCTCGATGTGTAGCTGTGCTTGCGGGTAACCCACGGTGCGAAAGAAGTCCGCGCCGATTTTGAGAAATGCGGCCGGGCCGGTGAGATAGAGGTCGAACTGCTCTAGATTCGGCTGGGCGATGAGAATTTCCTTCAGCAGTGCCTCCAGCCTGTGGCTTTCCTCGCCTGGCCCCAGCGAGTCGACCTGCAACGGAGTGTAGTGGAAGCCGTCGAACGAATCGCTCCACGCGCGCGCCAGGTTGCCGAGATAGTGTCCGCGCAGATCCCGGGTAATCCAGTAGAGATGGGTATCTTCCGCTCTTTCCAACGCGATAGCGTGCTCGATCAGGCTCTTGGCAGGCGCGAAACCGGTGTCCGCGGCGATAAACAGCAGCGGTCGCGGGGAAGATTCGTCGAGTACGAACGCTCCATTTGGCCCTTCCACCGTGACTTCGTCCAGCTTCTTCAGTCTGCGCACCTGATCGGCAAACGGCGTCGCCGCGATTAGCGGGATATGAAACTCGAGATTCATTTCGTCGCAGGGGCAGCTCGCGATGGAAAAATCGCCGCTGATATCGCCCCCCAGCGTCAGGGTCGCCCGTTGTCCGGCGAAGAACCGCAGGCGTTTGGTACGCGGCGTGCGCAGCTGCAACAGCAGCACTTCGTCGCCCAGCGCTTCCACGCGCTGCACCTTGGTCTTGATCCGCTGCAATGGCATATCGGCTGGGCCGCGGGCGACATGGGCCTCGACCGTGATGTCGCTGAGCGGCGTGTAGGAGCACATCAGGCAGTAGCCCTGACTTTTCTCCGCCTCGCTGAGTACGTAGTCGTGATGGCGCAGTTTTTTGACTTCACCCGCAGTGATGCGGGCGCGGCACAGGCCGCACGAACCGTTGTTACAACCGTACTCAAGGGGAACCCCGGACTGGAGACCCGCTTCGAGAATCGTGCGCGTGCCCTCGACGGGGAACTCGTGGCCGCTGGGCGACAACCGGACATTGGCGGTCATGGTACGCAGGAAATGCTCCTTCACCCGAAGTTGATCGGAGGCCTCGCTCAGCCCGGTCGGGCGGCTCGCCAGTTGTTGGAAAAACCACGCCCGCAACTCGCCGAGCGAGCGTCGGTAGTCTTCGCATCCGGCCTGCTCCAGGTCGGTGAATCGCTGTTGGGTTTGTTCGACCAAGTGAGCATACCAACGCGCCTGGTTCTTGGCTGCGACCAATTCCTCAGCCAGTGCGGTGACGCGTGCGGACAGCACCTCGGCCGGAGGTAAATCCTGTTGACTGCGATGGCGCTTGGCAATCGAGTGCTCGACGATATTTTTTACATGCTCGAGCATGGTGGTGTCATGCATCTGCGCGTTGGGATAGATGCGCAACAGGTCCGCCAGTTCGACCGAGCCCTCAAAGGCGGGAATCAGTCCATCCTGGATCTGCTTTTGCAACGTTCCGCGCTTGACCCCGACCAGTTGGGCAGCGCGCGAGAGGGGAATTCTCCTGGGCATTGAGGCGTCGATTCCTGCAACAATTCGGGGTGAGCGGTCGTGTCGCGCGATCGCTCTTAAAGTCTACCGTTGGTCGTCGGTACCGCACAAATAAGCGATTGATCAAATACGAATATTCGAAAAATCAAGATTCGAACCGCGCGCCTCCGCGTCGTCATTGGTTCAGCCGGTCTCACTCATACCGACCGTAATCGGCGGCGGCGTGTGCGGGCGTTTACGCAGGACCCTCAATGCTTCGTCCAACTCTTTGCGCAACGCGTCGTCGAGATCGGTTTCGGGCACGATGCTAGGATCCGGTTGCGTTGCCGTGACCCGCGGGGCGACCGGGATATGGCGGACCGGCAACGGCGGATGCGACCAGTACGGCGGCGCGGCATAGGGTCGCAACGCGGGGCCTGCAGGATAATGATAATGGCGATGGTCGGCGGGCACGGTCGCCGTCACGGCGAACAGGGCAATGGCGAGCGGAACGCGCGTGGAGATATGAAACATCGATCTTCCCCCTGACTTTGACGAAATGTTTGGCATGCTGCTTCCCTCTAAATCTAATAGCGCTTTCGCAGCGATTCGCCAAGTGTCTACCCGGCGCTATCGCGGGATTTCACGTCGGACCATCTACCACTGCGCGGCTGATGGACGCGAATGGCGCCTGCGAATTGGCGTAACTTGACCCGCATGGGTTAAGTTTTATGCACCGCGCATCGCGCTGAAGCAACCCTTTCCACGTTACAGGACTGCCCATGCCACTCGTACAGATCGACAAAGCCCGCTACGACAAACACTTCAAAATCACCTTCGCCGCAATCGTCGTCGTCATGCTGGTCGTATCACTCCTGATCTCGAATGTACTGATCCAATTGATCGGCAATCCGGGCGGCAGCAACTTTTGGTTGAACGTCGGCGGTGTCATCGCCGCGGCGTTGGTCATCGCCGGCCTGATTCGCCGTTACCGCGGTCATCCCTTCTTACGCGAGGTGGTGTATGTCTGGAACCTTAAACAGGGACTCAACCGCATCTACCGTAAGCAGCGCAAGATCAAGGAAGCCGTCGCCCGCGGCGACCGCAACGCAATGATCATCATGAACTACCACTTCAAAGCGACGCGGCAACTCTACGAACTCGACAACAACACGATCACGCTGGATGACCTCGCCAAGGCTGAGCGCGAATTTCAGGCGCAAATGGCCGAGCACGGCGTGACGGTGACGTTGGAGGAGTTTGATCCGCGGCTGTTGGAGCGGTATTGAATGCGGGAATTTCGCGATGGCAGCTTATCCGCGGTACCAGGCAGTGCGGACCATAGCGAACCGAGAACTGGCACGAGTAGGGTGTAGGCGGCTTATATCTTCTGTGACCAACCGATCTCAGGTTGCGCTCGCCGCGGTGTCCTGCGTTGCAAGAGGCCCGAAATCAGGTCATGTAGGCCGGCTACAGGCCCCGATTTCGGGCCTCTTGCGCCTTGGTTACCACGCCCAGGGTCGCCCTCGCAACGATCGGGGATTTTTTCACAGGCTCTCAGGGTTAACGTGAAAGAACTCGAATTCCGAGGGGTGCCGCTCCGGGCCGGCCAGGCGGGAGACGCCGTGAATCCATCCATGGAGGCTCGGCAGCCGCCTCCCTGCGGCCGACGCGCCCGCCTGGCCAATCCGGAGCGGCTTTCATCCTCCGGCGGTGTCCTCGCCATGAAAGTTAACGTTAAAATGCATATCTGGCTGCCACTTCGAACGAACGCTCAGGTCCTGCGTAAATCCCCTGACGCAATCCGGCGATGTACCGTTCATCGGTGAGATTCTTAACCGCGGCCGACAATCTCAGCTGCTTACTGACATCGTAGCTCCCGGTCAGGTCGACGGTGTAATAGCTTGCCATCCTACCTTTCCAAATGCTGTTCCCGCTGCCCGTGATCGGTATGGTGTTGTCGCCGTGGCCGAATTGATCGTCCACGTAGCCGCCAGAGAGAGCGGTTTTCAGCGGTCCGGACGTAAACGCAACGCTTACATTCGCCAATAGCTCCGGCGAATAGGGCAGACGATTACCCCGTTTGATGCCGCCGCCGCGATCCTCGCGGTATTCCGACGTCGGAATGTAGGTGAGGTTCATATCCAGGCTAAGTCCATTGTCCCAGCCTAATCCCACGGCGGTCTCCATGCCTTGATGCAAGGTGCTACCCGCGTTCGCGTTCGCCAGACCTCCGGTGATGCCGGGGGTGATCTGATTGTCGAAGTCCATTTGGAAGGCCGTTAGCTCATAGCGGATATTACCCCTCTGTCCACGTACGCCCAGTTCGATATTGAGGGACTGCTCAGCATTCAGCTGCTGATCCACGCCACTGACAATCGATTGACTGTTCAACGGCGGGGAAAACGCCTGATAGACACTGCCATAGATCTGGGCGCCGGGATTTAATTGATAGGTGGCGCCGAGACCCGGTAGGAGTTCTGTGTTCGAACTTTTTCCATTATTCGCGCCGTTACGCCGATCGAGGCGCTTTTGCTCATAATTTTCGACCCGCAGCCCCGGCGTGATCGAAAGCTTTTCCGTCACGTCGAATCGATTTTCGGCGAAGAGGGCATAGCTGATCGCCGAGTCCACGCGGTCCTGGCCGATCGTTCCCGTGCGCGGCGCCGCGCGGGTGGCATTGATCGTTACGTCGATCATTTCTTCGTCCATGATGCGGACGCCGACCTCGGTCTTATTCTTGATTCCGAGACTCTTGTGGGCGAAGTTTAGGCGGGAGTCGAGGCCAATCCGTTCGAAAGCGCGATTGTTACCCGCTAGGATGTCGGTATAGACCCAGCGTCCCGCAGCGGTCGAGGCCGCGTTGTCTATCGCGTAACGCCAGTAGTCACGGTTCATTTCGCTCCAATACAGGAGCGTATTGAGCGTTGCGCCCGAGTTGATGTCCCACTGATGATTCAGGTCGAGCGACTTGCGCGCGGTTAGAAAATAATCGTCCGGTGCAGGGTTGTACGAGGCGCCGGCGTTGAATGCATCCAGAAAGAGTCCCCGATAGGAGATATTGGCGTCATTTTCATAGTGCGTGAACTTGGCGCTGAGCCATTGCTTTTCTCCGACCGCCATGCCGCCTTTGAGCATGAGGTCTTCCATGTCGAAATCCTTATCCTGAAAGCCGTCACTCTTGGCTTGGGTGTACAGGAGGCCGGCCTTGGCTTCGCCAGAGGGCGCCTTGCCTCCCGCTTCCACGGTGACTTCCTGGTAGTTGTGCGCGCCGATCCGCCCGGAAATCGCGGCGCCGTCAATGGGTTCCTTGGTCTTGTAATTGATCACGCCGCCAATCGTGTTGGGGCCGTAGCGCAGTGCCGCGGCGCCCTTCAGCACTTCGATCTCGTCCATGCGCTGAATGCGTGGATTGTAGTAGCGGGCATTGCCGACGAACAGGCCGGCTGCGACCGGAACGCCATCCTCGAGGATCAGTGATTTGTAGTCGGCCGAGCTCAGTCCGCGGACGCCGATATTGGCGACCACCGCTGACTCTTCCTCACCCTTGATGTACACCCCTGGCACTTTTCGCAGCGCATCCTCGGTTGATATCGGCTGTAGGCGCTCAAGCTCCTTGGGGCCGACGATCGTGACCGAGCCGGGTTGTTGGGTAATCGCGTTTTCGCCACCGGTAATCACGTCGATACGTGGCAGAACGATTTCGTCGGCGAATCCTATCGCCGGTATTTGCATCGCCGTGGCGATCACGAGTACCAGGGACTTCTTGCGTACCGAGCGAGATGAAAGTGTCGCCAAAGGGGGGTTGTGGTTCATGAACGATGTGCTCCTTGGGTTTGCGTGGTTGGCTGGCTTGGCGCTCTGTACTTGAAGCGACTGGCTCGCCTGGGAAAAACAATGGAATCAATCCCGGTCAACGGGTTCGGTGACAAAGCCGATTTTGGATAGCCCGGATCGTGCCGCGTCGGACATCACCTCGATCACTTTGCGATAGGCGAGTTCACCGTCGGCGCGCAGGTGTAATTCAGGCGGGGTCGGTTGTTCAGCGGCTTCGGCCATCCGCTGTCGCCAGCCAGCTTCGTCGACGAGGTCACCGTTCCAGAACACCTCGCCCGCGGCATTCAGGGTGAGCTGGATGTGCTCGGGCTTGGTCTCATTTTCGGTACTCGATGCGTTTGGCAGGTCGACCTTGACCGCGTGCGTCACCAGCGGCGCGGTGATGATGAAGATGATCAGCAATACCAGCATGACGTCGATCAACGGGATCATGTTGATCTCGGCCATTGGCTGTTGGGTGTTGGAGTTTCCCAGTCCGCCGAATGCCATCGCTTAGGCCTCCTGCGTGATCGGCGTGACCGGCTTCGGGTTCCCTTTACGTCGCGCAAGGTTCGAGTCACGTGCCCCGGTGGACATGAAGGTGAAGAGGTCGTGGGCGAAGCCGTCGAGTTCGGCCAGCACCAGGCGATTGCGGCGGGTGAAATAGTTGTAGGCAAGTACTGCGGGGATCGCGACGGCGAGTCCGAGCGCGGTCATGATCAACGCCTCGCCTATGGGTCCTGCGACCTTGTCGAGGGTACCGGCACCCGAAGCGGCAATCCCGATCAGCGCGCGGTAAATACTCCAGACCGTGCCGAAAAGGCCCACGAATGGCGCGGTGCTGCCAACGGAGGCGAGCAAGGTCTGGCCCTGCTCCAGGCGTGCGGTATCCTGCTCGATGGCGCGGCGCAATGCGCGGGTGAGGAATTCATCCGCGGAGCCAGCGTCCATCAGACGATCCCCAGTGCGGTTCTCGAAGTATTCTTGCGCCTGCAGGCCGTGATGGGTGGCATGCGCGAACGGTTCGCGCACCCCTTTTTCCCGCACGTGGCGTTGCACCGCCTGGAGATTGGAGGCGTTCCAGAACGCGCGCAGAAATTTTCGTGAACGCACCTTCAGCAGTGCATTCTCGATGGATTTCTGAACGATCAAGAACCAGGTGATTACCGACATGAAAATCAGAATCGTGAGCACCACCTTGCCCACGGCGTCGAGATGGTTCAGGAAATGGCTGAAACCGAGGGTTTCTGACATGTTTAGTTCCTCAAGGTGAAGTTGATCGGGACGATGACCCAGGCGGCGGTTGCGTATTCGCCCTGTTTGGCCGGGACAAAGCGCCAACGTTCGACCGCCGCCCGGGCGGTCGCATCGAGGCGGTCGTAACCGCTCGAACGATGGATCTGAATTTCTTTCGGATTGCCCTCGGGCGTCACATGGACGCGTAACAAGACCTGCCCCGCCTCGCCGAGCCGGCGCGAGATCGGTGGGTATTGCGGTGCGGGGTTGTTCAGATACGCGGCGTCAAAGCGTGGCGCGGTGCGCGGTGTGTCCGCCATTGGGGTGCCGCGCACCGGTGCCGCCGGCGCGGGCGTCGGTGCGGGTGGTCGTGCCTCGACCACCGGCGCCGCGGGCGCGGGTTCGGGTAACGGTTCCGCGGTGCTGGTGATGAGTTCCTTCGGCTTGACCTTGGGTTTCGGCTTCGGCTTTTCCTTTTTGACCGGCTTTGGTTCGGGCTTCGGCTCGGGGGGTGGTTCGACCGGCAAGGGTTTAGGTGGCTCGGGTTCCGCCTTCGGTGTTTCGAGTTGGATCAGGGAGGCGATCAGCGTCGCCTCCTGACTCGCGGCGGGTGGCGTCGTTTTTGCGTTCAGAAAGCTAAAGGCGAGGGTGCCATGCAGGGTGGCAACGCCGAGCAGGATCAAAGGTGACCAACCCGGTGCGCGTCGTCGCGGCCACACGCTGACCACGGGCGCGAGCGGGCGGCTGCGCGAAGTGTCGGGTCGTGCAGGCTGAGGCGCGTCGAATTCGGTCGCCATCGCGGTAGAACTCAAACCAGTCATCGGTCACCAGTGAGGTTGATCTGCGACGCTGGCTGGCTTGACGAGTCTGGCTGGCTTGCGGGAACGCGGTCGTTAGACCGGTAAAGAAGGCGAATGATAATGATTAGCAATATGCGTTGCAACCACTCATCGGCCTTGACGCTGCTCTGGTCGAAGACGATCGACGTGTCGGGTCGTATCATCGGGCAATCGATCAAATGCCGATTACTGCAATGCACCTGTCTACGTTCAGACTTCCTGATCCCTCGCTCATTGGCAT
>CAZUJU010000090.1:0-7753 GCA_964620675.1 uncultured Thiotrichales bacterium
ACCCTGGGTTCTCAGTCAGAGGATCCAAATCGATGCGGAAAAGCACCCGCCTGTAAGCAATTGGTATATTCAACCGAGGAATCTAGGTTCATCCCACCCCCGGCCTGTGAGAAACTGCACGCCCTCTGATTGAATACGCGCCCGCCCGAGCCGGATGGACACTGATCTCCACGCCCTGCTGAAAACGCCCCTTGATGAACTCGCGCGCAAGCAGCCACGCTGGGGGCGGTTGTACGGGGCGAGCCTGGCGCTGGCGCTGGCGGAACTGGCGCGGACCTCGAAGCGGTTTGTGGTGATCATCGCGCCGGACAGTCACACCGCGGACCAGTTGGCGCAGGAAGTGGACTTTTTCTCGCGTCAGGCGTCGGATCGCTTGTTTCATCTGCCGGACTGGGAAACGCTGCCCTACGATCTGTTTTCGCCGCACGAGGACACGATCTCGCAGCGGCTGGAGATCCTGCATGCGCTGCCGCAGCAAACCCGCGGCGTGCTGATCGTGCCGGTGAACACGCTGCTGCAGCGGCTCGCGCCGCAAGCGTATCTGCTTGGGCACAGTTTCGATCTCGGCACCGGTGATCAGCTGGATCTGGAGCGGTTTCGCGAGCGCCTCGGCGCGGCCGGTTACCGCACCGTGCAGCAGGTGATGACCCACGGTGAGGTCGCCTATCGCGGCTCGCTGGTGGATGTGTTCCCGATGGGCAGTCGCGCGCCGTACCGGCTCGATCTGTTCGACGACGAGATTGAGTCGATCCGCAGCTTCGACCCCGAGACCCAAGCCTCGCAGGACAAGGTCAAGGCGATCAAGCTGTTGCCGGCGCACGAGTTTCCGCTCGATGAGGCCGGCATCAAGGGCTTCCGTCGCCGCTACCGCGAGCGCTTCGAGGGCGACCCGCAAAAGAGTCAGATCTACGCCAGCGTATCGAACGCGGCGCCGGTGGGTGGCATCGAGTACTACCTGCCGCTGTTCTTCGAGCAGACCGCGACGCTGTTCGACTACTTGCCGCAAGGCACGCTGCTGTGCCATTTCGACGCGCTCGAAGGCGAGGTCGAGCAGTTCCATCAGGAGGTCGCCGGGCGTTACGAGCAGCGCCGGCACGATCTGGTGCGGCCGATCCTCGCGCCGCAGGAGATCTATCTCACCCCGGAGGAACTGCGCCAGCAGCTCGCCGCGCGACAAACGCTGGAGGTTCAGCGCTTCGAACAGATCGACCCCAGCGCCGCGAACTTCGCCACTCAGGCCCTGCCCGATCTCAGCCTGAAACCGCGACAGGAAGCGCCACTGCAGGCCTTTCAGACGTTTCTCGCCGAGCACCCCGGACGGGTACTGTTGACGACCGATTCCACCGGACGGCGCGAACACCTGCTCGACACCCTGCGGCCGTTCAGAATCACACCGAAGCCGGTAGCGGACTGGAACGGTTTCCTCTCAAGCGACGCGCCGCTCGCGATCACGGTCGCGCAGCTCGAAACCGGGGTGGCGCTGCGCGCCGATGGCCTCAGCATCGTGTCGGAGTCGCAATTATTCGGTGAACGCGCCACCCAGCAACGCCGGCGCCGCAAGCCGACCCGCGATGCCGACGCGATCGTGCGCAACCTCACCGACCTCACCCCTGGCGCGCCGGTGGTGCACGAGGACAACGGGGTCGGCCGCTACCTCGGTCTGCAACGGGTCACAGTCGGCGAGGTGGAAGCGGAATTCCTGCTGATCGAATACGCCGGCGGCGACAAACTCTACGTGCCGGTCGCCTCGCTGCATCTGGTCAGCCGCTACACTGGCGCCGACCCGGAGCACGCGCCGCTGCATCGGCTCGGCACCGATCAGTGGTCGAAGGCACGGCGTAAGGCGGCACAAAAGGCCCGCGATGTCGCCGCCGAATTGCTCGAAATCCACGCCCGCCGCGCCGCGCGCAAGGGCTACGCCTACACCGTGGAAGACCTCGAATACCGCGCGTTCGCCTCCACCTTCCCGTTCGAGGAGACCGAGGATCAACAGAACGCGATCGACGCCGTACTCGCCGACCTCGCCTCCGATCGCCCCACCGACCGCGTGGTCTGCGGCGATGTCGGCTTCGGCAAGACCGAGGTCGCGATGCGCGCCGCCTTTGTCGTCGCCAACGGCGGCAGACAGGTGGTGGTGCTGGTGCCGACCACCCTACTGGCGCAACAGCACACACAGAACTTCGCCGACCGCTTTTCCGACTGGCCACTCAGGATCGAATCGCTGTCACGCTTCCGCACCGCGAAGGAACAAAAGCAGGTGCTCGACGCACTCGCCCAGGGTACGGTCGATATCGTCATCGGCACCCATCGACTGCTGCAGGGGGATGTCAAATTCAAGAACCTCGGGCTCGTGATCGTCGACGAGGAACACCGCTTTGGGGTGCGCGACAAGGAGCGTTTGAAGGCGCTGCGGGCCGAGGTCGATCTGCTTACGCTCACCGCGACGCCGATCCCGCGCACGCTCAACATGTCACTCGCCGGGCTGCGCGATCTCTCGATCATCGCCACCCCGCCGGTGCAACGGCATGCGATCAAGACCTTCGTCGCGGAATGGGATCGCAACCTTGTGAGTGAGGCCTGCCTGCGCGAGATTCGTCGCGGCGGCCAGGTGTATTACCTGCACAACGAGGTCAAGACGATCGAAAAGCGCGCGCGCGAGTTGGCCGAGCTGGTCCCCGAGGCGACGATCCGTTTCGCCCACGGCCAGATGCGCGAGACCGAGCTGGAACACGTGATGCTCGATTTTTACCATCAGCGTTTCAACATCCTGGTGTCGACCACGATCATCGAGAGCGGGATCGATGTGCCCTCGGCCAACACCATCGTCATCGACCGCGCCGACAAGTTCGGGCTGTCGCAGTTGCACCAGCTGCGCGGCCGGGTCGGGCGCTCGCACCACCGCGCCTATGCCTACCTGCTGGTGCCGGAAAAACGCGCGATGACCGCCGATGCGGTCAAGCGGCTGGAGGCGATCGAGGCGCTGGAAGATCTCGGCGTCGGCTTCACCCTCGCCACCCACGATCTGGAAATCCGCGGTGCCGGTGAGCTGTTGGGCGAGGAGCAAAGCGGCCAGATCCAGGAGATCGGTTTCAATCTCTATAACGAGCTGTTGCAGCGCGCGGTCAAGGCGCTCAAATCCGGCCAGATGCCGGACGCGCTGGATGCCCCGGCGGCGCGCACCGAGGTCGATCTCGGCCTACCGGCGCTGCTGCCCGAAGACTATGTGAACGACGTTCATACCCGCCTGATCCTGTACAAACGCATCGCCGCGGCGCAAACCGAAGGCGAGCTGCACGAGCTCCAGGTGGAACTGATCGATCGCTTCGGGCTGTTGCCGGAGGCGGCGAAAAACCTGTTCACGGTCACCCAGCTCAAGCTCAAGGCCGTGCCGCTCGGAATCCGCAAGATCGATGTCGGCGCCAGCGCCGGCCGGGTGCTGTTCGATACCCAGCCGAAGATCGATGTCGCGCGGCTGATCGGCCTGATCCAAAAGGCACCGAAAACCTACAAGCTCGAAGGCCAGGAAAAACTCCGCTTCTTTCTCGATGACGCCGCGGCCGCGGATCGCGTCGCATGGCTCGAAAACCTGTTGCAGACCTTGCGCCCCGCCGCCGCGGCGACCGCGCCTCAATCCGCCCCGGCGACACCGAGCGCCTCCAAACGCGCCGCGAAGGCGTCGAGGTAGTTCCGCGAAAGGTGCACATCGTTGTGCCTGACCCCGGGCAGGCGCAACAGCTCAGCCGCCGGGTTCAGGCCGACCAGCGTCTCGGCGTGCGCGAACGGAATCACCTCATCATCATCGCCGTGAACGATCCAGATCGGCGTCTTGACGGCGGGCAACCAGGCATCGGTCGGCATCGGGTAACGCAGCACCGCCGTGGGAATCCACGGAAAATAGAACCGCGCCAGCTCGCGCAGACTGGTGTAGGGGGAAACCAGCACGAGTTGCGCCGCGTCCACTTCAAGCGCGAGCCGGGTCGCAAGGCCGGTGCCGAGCGAACGCCCGTAGATCACGATCGGCCGCGCGGAATACTGCGGGGCCACGTGGTCCCACGCCGCGCGCACATCGGCGTGGAGCTGCGCCTCGCGCTCGATCGTGCCGCTGCTCTTGCCGTAGCCGCGGTAGTCGAGCATGAACAGGTCCCATTCGATGCGGCGATAAAAATCGACCCCGGTGAACCAGTTCTCAAGGCTCCCGCCGTTGCCGTGGAGGAAAAACACCAGGCCGCGCGGTTCTGCATTCTTCAGGTGCAGGGCGCTGAGTTCCGCCCCTTCGACCGGGATCACCACCTCATCGACACCCGCGAACTCGAAGCGATGATCGGGCGCCAGCCGCGTGGGGAAAAACAGGAACGACTCCTGGCTCACCCACATCCAGCCCAACGCAAAGCTATAAGGCAGCGACAACATCAGCGCCAGCAGCGCGATACGCAGGGGTAAACGGTGGCGTCTCGGCATCGGTGTAATCCTGACTGAAAACGGGCTCGGGCCGGCGCGTTCGCTGATCGTCCCGGCTATTGGGGGATACGGATAATCGTAGCTCATTGATTGAACCGCATGACGTACTGAAGGTCCACCGCCGCCGACTCGCCTGCGACCGAGTACCGGGCTTGGTATAGTTGCGCTTCCTCTGTCAGCCGCCTCCGCCATGTCACTCCCTTTCGCCGCCCTCGCACAACTCGAACAGACCTTCGCCAACGGCCTCGCCGAACTCCTCGCGCGGGTACCGTGAGGTCATTGAAAAGTGCCTCCGCTTCATGCAGCGCTCCCGACTTGGCACATGCGGTCGCCATTGCGCGACGCCAAGCGTTGGGGACATCTGCGAAGTTTGCTTGCGCGCGCGCGGCGGTGAATCGCTGCAAAGCTAGCGCCCGGTCGTTCCTCTTCCACGCCGACAGGCCCGCCCTACTCTGCAAATCAGCCATCCATGTTGGTTCGCCGTGCAGTTGCGTCACTAGGCCCGCGGCATCTGCCTCAGGGCGCTCGGCCACCAAAGCGAGCAGAAGCCCAAACCTGAGCCCCGTGGCCACCTCCACCTTATCGACCGCGTCGGCCCCTGGAGCATCCGCTAGCTGAACGGTCAGCGCTTCGATTGCACGATGGATCTGCTCCACGTCCCGAAAATGGAAGGCTCGCTCTGCCCAACGAGTGAACTCCTTCTGTCGCTCGGATGTCCCGGAATGCCGCAGCCGACCCGCTAGAACCTGGGCGATCGGGTCGAGACGATCGAAGAGCCTTTCCGCGCGCTGGTGCTCACCGCGTGCCAGAAGCGCGTCCACGACGTTGTAGCCGTTGGCCTGGAAGTCGCCCGCATATGCTTCCGCGGCATCCAGTTGCCCCGTAGCGACCAAGGCCGCAGCGAACTGGGTGCTGGAGTCTAGGACGTTGGTGCGGCGTCCGAGCTCATCGCGAATCAGTAGCAGCTGCACGGCGGTCGTTGGCTCCAGAATTCGCCGCGCCGCTTGGAAAGCGAGGTGAAGATCAGCGATCAACTCACTGTCGGAACGACCTTCGAAGAGCTGCTGGCGGAATCGCTCCGGCCGCGCCAGCGCCAGCACGGCTAGGTCGTCCTCGATCCGGGCAAGATAGCGCAACTCCAGCCATCGCTGCGGTGACGTTGCATCTGCAATCCTAGCCAAGCCGGCAAGACCTCGATAGGCCTCCACACCGAAGTCCGGCACGGTTCGCCCCAGTCGGATCTTGGGCTTGGCCATGACGAACAGGCGGAAGCTGTTGTGGAATGTTGACCACCCATGCCGGCTGTCGACCAGCAGATGGCGTGTGGCGGCCAACGCCCTCTCGATGGCTGCCTCAGGAAGCTCTCGCGCCAGCAGCTCCAGCGGCATCGGCCCTTCCGCGCGCGCCAGATAGAAGAGCACGTCCCGAGCGTCGGAATCGTTATCGACGCACCGCCATGCCGACGCGTATACCTGCTCGATGTCGCCGGCGAACGCAAAGCCCCCGTCGAGGAGCCGTACCTGCTCCGCACCGTCAGCGACCAACAAGGCTTCAATCAAGTAGCGACTGACTAGAGGGTGGCCCCGGCATATCTCGTACAGACGATCACGCGGCACCCCGAGGGGCAGGCCAAGGCTGTCTGCCAGAGCGTCCACCGCCGCGCGCGGCAGCGCTCTGACATCCACCCTACGCGTGGCTTGCAACGCTTGGTCTCTTACCGCCGGCGGCAGGGCCGTCAGTTCCAGGGTTTGGCTTCCCAACATAAAAACGACACCCTCGGGAACCGCTGCGGGCAGGGGCAGCTCGCTCAGGAACGAGTGCGTAGGTCGTTCCTCGCGCGGTACGTGGTCCAGGCCGTCTAGCACGATGACTGTCCGGGTTCGGTTCCGTGCGAAGCGCTCGCCTGCCAAGTGCATCAAGGCTGCGAACTGCTCCCGCTTCTCGAGCAGCGATTCGTTCAGAAAACGTGGCCCGATAAGGTCTGTCAACCGCAGCTGGGCCGCCACATCGGCAAGAAATGCCTCGGCCTCGCCTCGCCCCGTGTTCTGGGCGGTCCCCGGCACGTATGCCAAGTAGCGCACTACAAAGGCGTCGGGCTGATTGCGAATTGCTGTCTGCAGCAGCGTGGACTTTCCGGTGCCAGGCGGCCCCAGAAGAGCGATATAGCCGGACGTGGTTGCCGCCATGGCGGCGTCCAAATCCGCCTCGGTCCTGACATTTCGCTGCACGTGCGGCCCCACCGGGAACTGGTGGCTGTGCAGCGGGGTGGCCGAGTCCCGCCATCCGACGGCATCAAGAAACTCCGCTCGGGTCCATCGATCGCGCGAGTCTGTGGCTACCATTCCGGGAAGCTTGTCGGCAAGATCGATTGCCTGTCGCAAACCGTCTTCAGAGAGGCGGTGCAGTTCAGCGAAGTTCGCTTCTGCGCCGACGAAGAGGCGAAGTGATCGAAAGAACCGATCGAACCGCTCCTCGTCCAATCCGGATGCCTGCTGCAGCCGGCTCACGAATCTGGCCCAAGGCGTCGAACGCCATTGCGCTAGAGGTCTGTTTGGATTGCTGCAGAACTCGCTGACGAAGGCAGCGCTGTGGGCACCTCTGCCGGCCAACTGGGCATTGTCGACGTCTGGAACCGCGTCATTGACGGACGGGTAGTCATTCGTGACCAATGCGATCTCTACGGCGTCTTGTGTGTGTGCCTCTACCAGGCGTTGCCAAGCCGAAGCAAGTGGCCCGATCAGCCCATCGGCGCCGGCCAAACGTGCAGAAATTGTGAACCCTTCCGGATGCTGCGACAGCTTGAACTGATGGCCCACAGTTCGTCCCCGGAGACCGAGAACAACATCGTCAGCAATCCCCGCCCAGCGAGCCGCTAAGCCGACCCACTCGAGACTGCCATCTTGGAGTCTGGAGTAGATTGCAGCGGCGGCCGCCCTGTATTGACCTACGTAGCCGCGCATCGCACGACGCTCCCCCTCTGCCGGCGCCTGGGAGGCGGGCCGCGGGGATGGTGGCGGGGCCTGCCGTCCTGCGCTCGTGGGTTCACCTTTGGCCGAGGAAGCCGCCGAAAGCAGTGGTGGAGGTGTGGGTGAAGTCATGTCATGTAAGCACGCGGAATCTCCATTGTCGCGTCTGGTAGTCGTACCCCTTGCTGCCACAGTTCGCTACTACCCGGCCAAGTCGCTCGGCTTGATATGGAGGTCGCGCGCCGAGTGGTGGCAGCAATGGCCTCGGGGCCAATGGGCATTCTTGGTCGAGTCGAGCATAGGAAGTATAAACCCCCTTTTCACTGAAA
>CAZUJU010000091.1:0-7543 GCA_964620675.1 uncultured Thiotrichales bacterium
TTACCCTGCACCCCGAATACCGCACACTCGGGCACGTCCAACCGAGGATTCTAGGGTGACGGATGCCGTTTCATCGTGGCGCGCGGTAAACTCGCGCCCGCAAACGCAACAGTCGGAGACGGATCAGCATGAGCGCTACGCCGCAACGGGAATATTTGGTTATCACCGCGACCGGTGAGGACAAGGTGGGCCTGGTCGAGTCCTTCACCAGTGCCGTGACGGATGTCGGTTGCAATATCGAGCATACGCGCATGGCGGTGCTTGGCGGCCAGTTCGCATTTCTGATGTTGGTGGCGGGGGCGGACCTGGATTTAGACCGCTTGGTCGAGCGTCTCGGGCCATTGAGTGCCGCGCTCGGACTCGCGGTGGTCCACAAACGCACCCACCAGCGTCCGCCCCGGGCGACGCTGATGCCCTACGACGTGCAAGTCGTGGCAATGGACCACCCCGGTATCGTCCATGGCCTGGCCCGGTTTTTCGCCCAGCGCGAGATCAACATCGAAGCACTCGAGACCGAAACCTACCCGGCACCCCATACCGGCACCCTGATGTTCGCGGTAAGGATGGTGGTCGGGATACCTGCCACCACGCCGATCAAGACCCTTCGCAAGGCTTTTCTGGAACACTGTGACGATCTCAACCTCGACGCGACGCTGGAACCTGCCCGCGAATAACCTTCCATCGCCTGGTCGCGTCTCGGCATTTGATAAACATCAAATTAACCCGTGGTCGCGTTGAACTAACATCGACATAAATTTTCTTCACTGGAGTTTCCAATGTTAAAACCAACCCTTTTTCTATTGCTTTCGACGGCGATGCTGGCGAGTTGCTCCGGTGAAAAAGCGCCGCAAGACCCTCGTTCGATCACCGGCGACGGCGCTGCCGGAAAGCTCGTTGCCGAACGTAAGTGTCTGAGTTGCCATGGCCTTGATGGCGTATCGGGGGGCGTCGAAACCCCCCACATCGCCGGCCAGTACGAGACCTACCTGCGGGTGGCGATGCAGGAGTACAAGGACGGCACGCGCGGGCACCCGTCGCTGCAGCAGATGGTGTCCGACGTGAGCGAGCGCGAAATGATCGACGTAGCCGCTTACTATGCGAGCCTGCCGCGCCCGGAACCCGATCCGGCGGTTACCTCCAAGCTCGCGCGCGACGAGAACCCGGTCGAGCAGGGACGCGCCGCCGCCGAGATGTGCGGCGGCTGTCACGGCGAAGATGGGAACAGCCCGCTGCCGGGCACCCCGAGCCTCGCCGGTCAGCAACAGGATTATCTCGTTGCGGCGCTCGTTGCCTATCAGGAATCGCAGCGCAAGGACGAGATCATGCCCGGATTCGTGGCCGACATGGACGCCGCGACGATGGCGAGTATCGCCTTGTTCTACGCCTCGCAGACACCGGTTGCGCGCGATAAGACCGAGTCCGGCGATGTCGCGGCCGGCGAAGCGCTTGCGGCTGGCTGCGCCGGTTGTCACGGTGAGGGTGGCAACAGCACCAGCAGCAAGAATCCGACGCTGGCCGGCCAGGACGCGGAGTCCCTGAAGGTCGCCATGACCGCCTATCGCGACGGCGGGCGTGACCACGAATTGATGAAAGGGGCCGTAGCGGCGTTGACCGATCCGGAAATCGAGCACATCGCGGCGTACTACAACGCCCAGACACCGCAGCAAGCGGAGGTCAAGCGGCCGTTGGTGGCAGTCGAATGGCTCGAGCGCTGCGAGCGTTGTCACGCGCCGGGCGTGGAACACGCGGGTCTGATCATCCCGCGCCTGGATGCGCAGCGCTACGACTATCTCGTACGCTCGCTCAAGGGTTATCACGACGGCGCACGCAAGCATTCGACGATGCATGCGATGGGCGCGGCCTTGACCGACGACGTGATCGAGGCCTTGGCTTCGCATTACGCGACGCTCACCGCGCGTTAGGCTGTTGCCGGAAAGCCGGATACTCGATTGCGCCGGATTGTCGTTCGTCGGCAAAGCGCTATCACTGGCGCAGGGTCGTTCCATGTTATCGTGATGGCAACGTAGCTCGCCCGGCTCCCGGGTACAAACGGCCACGCGCGCGGCGTGGCCGTTCCATTCAAAAACGCGTGGTGAGCCTCACGTAATAGCGTGGATCGACGATATTGCGCCCGCGGATATATTCCGCGTGACTATCGCCGAGGTTTTGCCCAATCAGCTCGACGCGATGGTTCAGATTCGCCAACTTGAAATTCTTCGCCAATCGCAGGTCGAGCCGGTTATAAGCGGGTACTTCAGTGCCTTCGAGTAACCAGCGGGTTTTCGAAATGTGGTACAGCCCCAGGCTGGCCTCGAGCTGGTGGGCGAAGCGATGGGCCAGTAACAGCCCCCAAGTTGCGCGTGGTGTTGCGTTTTTGTAACGCTGGTCGATTTGATTGTTGGTATAGCTGAGATCTTCGTAACGATCGCTCTCGGTGAAAGAGTAGTTTAGTGCGAGCAGGTCGGCCGCGGTCGGCTGCCATTGCACCTGCCCCTCGATACCGTGAATCGAAAACTGGCTGCCGTTATCGACCACCAGCACCGGAACCCCGGTATTGCCACTCGGTGTATCGTCGTCGAAGGCCGGCAGCGAAACCAAGTCGTGTGCCGACTCGCGGAAAAGCTTGATGTCGGCGTGCAGCTTGCCGTTGAAATAGGACGAAGCGTAACCGATTTCGTAGGCCGTCATCTTTTCGATCTCGAGATTGCCGAGCGAGACAATGGCGCGCTCAAGAATCTCGCCATCCTGAAACCGCAGCACCGCGTTCCAGTACTCGTCGAGGATCGATGGACTGCGCTGGGTGTAGCTGACGCTGGCACGCAGACTGCGGTCATCCCCCAGGCGGTAGTTGGCGGCGGCTCGCGCCGAACCGTGGAGACTACCGATCTCGTTGTAATCGAGCATCAGCCCGAGGTTCATCACCAGCGCGTCGGTGACGGTGTGTTCGAGGTTACCAAACAGCCGCGCTCCGCGGTCATCGATGGCGCCGCGTTGGTCGAGGTGGGGGGATTCGAGGCGGTCGAGCCGCAGACCGGCGCCCCAGACGACTCGGGTCGCCGGCCCCGCGGCGGTGATCTGCTGGAGTTCGAGGTCGTAGCGTTCCGAGACGCCATCGGCATAGAAGTACTCGAGCGTTTGATCCTGCTGACCGTTAAAGATCTGCGGAATCATGAAGGCCGGCGCGCCGACGATGCGCGAGAGCGGTCCGGCAACGAAGGTGTCGGATTGGTCTTGATAATTGTGGTAGAACTGAACGTAGGTTTCCGCGCCACGCGGCGCTTTGTGGGTCCAGCGCAGGGATTGATAGTGCGACTTGGTGGCGCCGTCGTGCTCAAGCAGAAACGCCTCCGGCGCCGCGTATAAGGTGGATTGATCGCCACCGGTGTAACCGAGTTGCAGATCAAAGTCGTTACGCAGGTCCGGCGTGTAGATCGCGCGCACCGAGAGATCTGTTAGCCGGGAGTTGTCAAAATCCTGCCCGGTCGCGGCGATTGGATCGAAGCCGTCGTCACGGCGGTACCCGGCGATGAGTTGGTAGTCGAGCAGGTCGCGATGCGCGGCATGCCGCAGCTGGATCTTGCGGGTGTCGAGCGAGCCCGTCGTTGCGCTTAGGCGCGTGCCCTCTTCGTCGAGCGGGGTGCGGGTGACGATGTTGATCGTGGCCGAGAACGCGTTGGCGCCGAACACCGGGGCGTTCGGTCCACGCACCACTTCAATGCGTTCGACCGCTTCAACCGAGACCCCGACGGTCTTCCAGTTCACGCTTGAAACAAGATTGCCGTACACCGATCGGCCGTCGACCATGACCTCGATACGATCCGGAAACACTCGCTCCTGACCGTGGTACGACACCAGATAATGCGAGCCAGTCGCTTGCGCCACCTGGAAGCCGGGCACCAGGCGAAAGACGTCGGCCAACTCGGTGAACCCCGCCGCCGCGATCATGTCACGGGTGATCAAGGTGGTTGCGGCTGGGCTATGAACTTGTCGCTGCGGCAGTCGGGTCGCGGAAACCACCGTCGGCGCCGGCTCGAAAAATGCCTCTTCGCCGGGACTAAAGGAATCGCCGGCGGAGGTCTCGGCGCCGCCACACAGCGTCAGACAACCCGCGATGGCCGCAGGCAGGGCGTCGCGACGCCGCCGCGATGGGGGGATATTCTTGGTCACGCTGTCCTCTTAGCCCCGCGCGTAGTGATGACGATTTTCGAAACGAAATGTCGCGCGCGTTTCGCGGGTTTGACCACGCCCCGACAGCCGCTTCCGGCAGGCGGGTCGGCTCCCCGATTTTACCGATAAGTACTGAGGATTCTAGGGCTTTGTTGCAGTCGACCGGCGCTTCCGTGGTTACGCGGCGGTATACCCGAAACGTTCGGAGATGCGCTGCGCCGACGCCTGCACCCAAGGGATCCACAAGTCCTGCCGGCGCTCGATCGGGGCCGAGATCGACAGGCCGGCGATGACCCGTCCCGAGGCGTCGCGCACCAGGGCGCCGATGCAGCCGACGCCGACCTCGGCTTCTTCGTTGTCGTAGGCGAAGCCGTTGGCCTGATCGGTCGTTACCGCCTGCCATAACGCCTCGAGCGCGTTCAGGGTGTGTCGCGTGTAAGCCGGCAGGCCGGTGCGGCGGGCGTAGTCCTCGGTTGCCGCGCGGCCGGACTCCGCCAGCATCATCTTGCCGACCGCGGTGACATGCAGCGGCGCACGACTGCCGATGATCTGCTCCACCCGCATCATCCGCAAGCTCAAGACCCGTTCGACATACACCACCTGGTCACCCTCGCGTACAGTCAGGTTCACGGTCTCGCCGGTCTGATCGCGCAGCTGTTCCATCACCGGGCGGGCCAGCCCAATCAGGTCGGTCTGACCGCGGACATGCGCGCTGAGTTGCAATAGCTTGCCGCCCAGCTTGTAGGCGCCGGCGGGGTCGCGCTCGACCAGGCCGTGTTCGACGGCAGCGGCGAGGATGCGAAAAGCGGTCGAGGGGGCCAACGCAGTCTCGGCTGCGAGCACTTTGAGTGCCACCGGATTTTGGTAACGTGCCAACACATCGAGTAGCCAGACCAGGCGATCGATGACTTGTATGGAGGTCGATTTCATGGCGGGAAATTCCATAATGTGGAAACGATTCTATATTGCGGAATAATTGGCTGTCCACTATCGTTTACCTCATACCGCAGCACGGCGGTCAACCATTCAGCACCGGAGGTCAGCGATGAGCGCAGTTCCCAACCCCACGTTCGACACGATTCCCGCGTTTTGCGCTGGCATCGACCATTTCGGCCAGCCCTGGCCCGAATTCCGTGACTACGCCGCAGAGCCGGTCATCGCCGCCGGGCAGCGTGCGATCGCCGATCCCGGCGCTCCGGCAGCGGTGTACCAAACGCTGCTCGCCGCGGACGCGTTGCGTTACCTCACCCTGCAGGTCACCGGTGCCAAGGCCTCCGGCCATCCGGGCGGGTTCGCCAGCAGCGCCGAGGCGCACGCGGCGCTGATGATGCTCGGCCACACCAATATCGTGACCGAGGTCGGCCACCACGCGCCGGGGTTCTACAGTTCGATGTTCCTCGACACCTCACTGGAGGAGATGGGGATCCGTACCGTCAACGATCTGCGCGCCCGCTTCCGTGAGCGTGAAGGTCTGCTCGGTCACCTCTCCGGGGCGATTCCGGGCATTCTCTCGCCGGCTGGCCCACTCGGGCAGGGCCAGCACTTTGCGATGGCCGGCGCTTACCTGCATCGCGACACCTTGTTCCCGGTCACGCTCGGTGACGGCGGAATGGGGGAGCCTTACCCGCTGTCGTCGATGATGCATTTCAATACTGCGTTCCCCGAGATCACCAATTTTCTCCCGGTCCTGATCTGGAACGGTTATAGCCAGGAGCACCACGCGATGGTCTCGACCTGGAGCAATGCGCAGATGACGGCCTACTGGCAGGCTCACGGGTTCCGTGAAGTCATCCTGATCGACGCGAAGGACTTTGACGACAGCGAGCAAGCCGGCGCCTATGTCGACAGCACGCGATTTTCATTGGCTCAGCGCCTCGCCTTCACCCGCGCCGTGCTCGCAGGGGTCGATCGCGCGGCCCGCAATGCCTTTGGTGGCACGCTGACGGTGTTGATTATCAAGCAGCTCAAGGGTTCCGGGGTCCACACCACCGGCGCCAAGTCGCACAACCTGTATCCGGCCGATTCGCTCGATCAGCCGCACATGATCGAAGGGCTGCAACGGCGCGCGCTGCCGCCGCAAGCCTGGACCCTGGTGCGGACCAATCTCGAGCGCGCGGGCGGCGGTGCCGCGGCCAAGACGTCGGTGACCGAGCAAACGCTCAAGCTCGCACCGCTCGGCGACTTGCCGGCGCGTGGCTTTGCGCTCGGCGACAAGCAAGTGCCGTCGACCGCGATGGGTGCGCTGGTCGCCGCCGTCGGTCGGGCCGATCCGCGTTACCTCGTCACCAACGCCGACGGCAACGAGGCCTCGGCGATGAAGAACATCAACGACGCGCTCAAGATCCGCCACCCGACCACCGATCCGCTCTACAACCAGACCCCGACCGGGCAAGTCTACGAGCCGCTCAACGAGGATGCCTGCGCCGGCATGGCCGCAGCACTCGCGTTGTTCGGCGCGCGCTCGCTGTGGTTGTCGTATGAGAGCTTCGCGATCAACGGCTGGCCAATCTTCCAGACCGTCACCCAGGCGATGGCGGAACTCCGCCGCCGCACGCCTGCCGCGGTGTGCATGTTCACCGCCGGCGCGCTTGAGCAGGGCCGTAACGGCTGGACCCACCAGCGTCCGGAGATCGAGAGCTACTTCGCCGCGCAGATGCGCAATGGCAACGTCTACCCACTGTTCCCGGTCGACGCGAACATGATCCAGAGCGCCTACCTCTGGGCGCTGGAGCAGCATAACAAGGGCATCGCGATCATCGCCTCGAAAAGCCCACTGCCAGTCCGCACGACCCTGGCGCAGAGCCGCGAGGCCCTGGAGCGCGGGGCAATCAGCCTGCATGAAAGCGCCAGCGGCGCGCAGGGCACGGTGGTGTTCGCGGTCACCGGCGACATGGTCCTGCTGCCGGTGTTTGAGGCGAAGGGCCGGCTGGAGGCCGAGGGCTATCGGGTGCGGATCGTCGCGGTCGTCAACCCGCGCCGACTCTACCGCCCGACCGACGTCGCCTGGCAGCACTGTAGCGAACCGGACAACGCCTTCATGGACGACGACCACTTCAACGCGCTGTTTGATGGCGACGCGTTACTTGCCGTCAGTGGTGGCCCGAGCGGACCGCTCGAACCCGTCCTGCTGCGCACCCGCGCCACCAAGCGTGACACCTTTGCCTGGCAGCGCGGTGAAACAACCGCGTCGCCGGGCGAACTGATGGCCTACAACGGCCTGACCGCGGATGGAATGGCAGCCCGGGCACGAGCGCTGATCGGCGGTTGAAGGAATGAGGCGGCAGGTTGCCGGCGGCAGTAAGACTAAACTCTTGCTGCAACCTGCAACCTGCAACCTGCAACCTGCAACCTGCAACCTGCAACCTGCAACCTGCAA
>CAZUJU010000092.1:0-7506 GCA_964620675.1 uncultured Thiotrichales bacterium
CCGCCCATGCCTGACATTCCGGACATACCGCCCATGCCCGACATTCCGGACATACCGCCCATGCCCGACATTCCAGACATGCCATCCATGCCCTGCATTCCGGACATGCCGCCCATGCCTGCATTCGCCGTCGCGAGGCCGAGTGTGCCGAGCAGCGCACACATCGCCATTCCGACTTGCTTAGCCATTGATTTTCCGCGCATTCGATTGATCATCTCTCTACCTCTTGATTGGTGGAATCGAAATTTCGACATAACCTCCGAAACCTTGCCGCGCGTGTAGCCATCGGGAGGGCGCCGGCATCGCCAAACCCCTTCCGTCGTAGCACCTCATGCGGTTCAAAGCCTCGACACCCTTACCCTCCTCCTGTTCGGCGCCTTCCAACGCCTACTCCTAACTCCTGTTATTCGTGAAGTTCACCCTCTGAGCGGACCACTCACTCAGCGCCAGCTCGGTCCCGCGTATGGACGCCAACCCGGTGGAACACCGTGACGCCCGTCGCGGTAAAATTCACCCGGTGGATGGGGATAGCGCTGCACCCGAAACGGTCCTGGAATCGGCTCTGCCCCATACGGCCCGCCACTCGGCAACGCGTTCGATTCCTCAGGCAACGCAAAAAGGGGGCGCGCGTTCGACCCCGCACGCGCAGGCGTCGCGGCGAACACGGTAGGCGCCTCGTGCAGCACCGAGACGTCGTCACTCGGGAACAGCAAAATGTCGCCTCGGGGGGTCAACTCGAAGCGGCCGTCGATTCCAAACAACTGCAGCGGCGTAAGCGGTTGGTTGGCGAGTACGGGCGCACTCAAGGCCGCCATCAGCGCGATCGAAAAAAAATCGTTAATTCGCATCACTCCGCTCCCATTTCATTCGAACACCCGACGCCGGATCGGCGACTTGAGCAGCCCAGCCGACGCATGAAAAATCCCGCCACACCACCGCTAAAGCAAAACCAGGGCCACCCCCGCAGAAGTAGCTCAAATGATTGTTTTTAATTAATTTTTTGAAGACGGGCAGGAATCCGACGAAAACGACTTCGGCACCCGCTGCCGAATTGTCAGAAATGTGAGCCGGATCACGTTGATCCGGCTGTCTAATTGTCAGTGCCGAAAATCAAGATTCAGCGCGGGATCTCCATCGTGCAGCCATCTTTCACGCGAATCACGAGTTGCGCGCGCAGCCGATAGGGGGATTTGGGGTCCAGCAAGCTCACCAGATAAAGGTCGTTGACTTGGCGAATTTTTCCGACTTTAGAAACACTTGGGTCCCCCCCCGCAGCGATCCAGAGTTCAGCCACGTGGCGCGCCTTGTGCCAGGTATCGATCGGACCGCTCAACGCCGCATCACCGCCCACGCGCCGCATGCCAGATTGACACCCCACGTCGGCCGGGTCGCTCACCGCCTGCCCTGGCGGTATCAGCACCAGGCTCCCGTCGGATTCACGGCGATGCCCCCACCCGCGCTCGGCCGCCACGGCCTGGAGCGTATCCAGATCGCTCGCGTCGATGGCGATGGCGGAGGAGTCGGAGGCGACACCCGAGGCGGCCGATGCGCCGGGCGACGTCGTGCCGACCGGAAATACCAACAGATCACCGTCGGCACTCCGCTCGGTTTTCCACCCACGGGTCGTGAGCGCGCGGCCGAGCTGATCAAGGCTGCCCACCGGCACGGTTTCATCCCGCCCATCAGGCGCCGCGGCATCCGCCACCGAAGCACCCTCAGCTGCCCCGCCAGCCGCTTCCCCACCGCGCGGGAAAAGCAGCAACGCGCCTTCCGCGTCGCGCTCGACGCGCCAACCATACTGCTTGAGCGCCGCGGCCAAGCCATCGAGATGCCCCGCCTCGACGACCGTATCGGTGGCCGTATCGGTGACCGGTTCAGCGAGCGCGAGGGGTGACATGATCAGCGCGAAGCCGAGCAATACGGTCCGGCATCCACGGGCGGGATTGACGAGTTTCATGGGCAAACCTCTGGTGATGAATTGAATTTTTTAGTCATTCAATCCGTCAGCAAGCGGCGTGCCAGGATGAGCCGATTAGGCCCGGTAGCGCGGCGGTCGGGGCCGACGCGGGGGGATTTAAAGTCGGGAAGTCCGCACCACCGCGACCCGGTATGCGGTTCGAATTGCGGTTTCGGCGCTACCGGACGGGCCATACTCGCGACGACGAATCGTCTCTGCGCCGGACCAGTAAGCGGGCGCGCGGCGCCGCGCCGCGCGCCCCGGTCACTCGATGTTCTGCACCTGCTCGCGCATCTGCTCGATCACCACCTTGAGCTCGACCGCGGCCTGGGTGGTTTGGGTGTCGGCGGACTTGGAACCCAGCGTGTTGGCTTCGCGGTTCATTTCCTGCATCAGAAAATCCAGCCGCCGCCCGACTGGTTCCTTACGTGCCAGCGACTCGCGCACCGCCGCGGTATGACTGCCGAGGCGATCGAGTTCCTCCTCGACGTCAAGCCGCTGGGCGATCAGCGCGACCTCCTGTTCAAGCCGGTGGGTGTCGGTTTCGAGCTCCAGGTTCTTGAGGCGCGCCGACATCTTCTCACGCACCGCGAGCAGCACCTCGGGGAGCCGTCGCCGCACTTGGTCGACGACGTTCTCGACCTGGGTCAACCGCGTCGCGATGAGTTCGGCGAGGCGCTGCCCTTCCTGTGCCCGCATCGCGATCAACTGTTGGATCGCGCGCTCGGTGAGCGTCGTCAGCCACGCGCCGAGCACCTCCTGATCGGGCTTTTCCTCCAGCAAAACGCCGGGCCAACGGATGAGATCGAGCGCGGTGAATCGCGCCGGGTTTTTCATCGCCGCCTCGACGTGTTCCACGGTCGCGATCAGTGCATGCAACCGGGTTTCGTCCAGCCGCAGCGGCTCATTGCTCGAAGTCGGTTTGAATCGGACGGCGCAGTCGATCTTGCCGCGATTGAGATGTTTATGGAGTGTCTCGCGCAGCAGCATTTCGAAACTGCGCAGCTCGTCGGGCACGCGCAGATTGGCTTCGAGGTAGCGGTGATTGACCGCGCGCAACTCGATCACCAGCTGGCCTTGCGCCTCTTCGTCTTCGACCCGGGCGAAGCCCGTCATGCTGCGTATCATCGTCCCCGCTCCGTTACGTCGTTTTGGCGCGCCATTGTCACACATTCCGGGTGCGCGGGGTTCACGTTCCGTTACGAGGCGTCGCTTGACCCAGGTCAAGCGCTTTCGGGGCGGTTGCGCCGTATGATGACCCTGCCACTCACCCGACCGGAGATGCCGCGATGGTACAGCCCGTTGATCTCGCAGACTTTTTCATTGTCTTTTTCAGCGCCGCGATGGTCATCCTCGCCGGCGCGCTCTATGCCTTGCTGTTCGCCTGGTCGAAGGTGAAAGCGCGGCCGGGATTCATGGTTGGCGCCTATCTGAGTTACGCCGTGCTGTTCGGTTCGGTGTTGATTCTGGCCGAGGCCGCCAATCTCAACACCACGTTCTGGCAGATTGTGGTCGGCTTGATGCTCCTCGGTTACTGGTGGGCACCGCACGCGATCTTCCATCTTTGCGTGGCGACTCACGCCCACGAATCGGAATCAAACTGAACCGACGATCGCCCGCGCGCCCAGGATCGTGAACACGCCCGCGCCGGCGGCGGCTCGTCGCGCGCCGCTAGGCGCCGTGCTTGCACTCGGGTTTCGCCCGTTTTTCCTGCTGGGCACCGGGTATGCCGTCGTGATGATGACGCTGTGGCTCGGAATCCATCTGGGCCTGCTACCGCCGCCCGCGCGCGGCTCGGCGCTGATCTGGCACGTCCATGAGCTGGTGTTCGGGGTGATGGGTGCCGTCGTCGCGGGGTTCTTGCTCACCGCGGTGCGCAACTGGACCCAGCTACCGACCCCCGCGGGGCTCCCGCTGGCCGGGCTGGCACTGCTGTGGTTGGCCGGCCGCGGCGCGGCGTGGCTCGATCCCGTTTGGGGTTTGCTCTGCGCGCTGGCCGATACCGTTTTTCTGCTGGCATTGGCGATCGTGATCGCGATACCCATCGTCCGCACGGCGCAACGGCATAATTATCAATTCATTGCGATGCTGACGGCGCTTGCGCTCAGCAATCTCGTAATCGCGCTCGACACTTACGGCGTGCTGGCCGAGGCGGCACGACCGGCGACCTTCGTCGCGCTGTACGTACTGGTCTGGTTGCTCGTCGCCATGGGCGGACGCGTCATTCCGTTCTTCACCGAACGTCGCATCGACGGCTTCATCGCGCGCCGTCGCCCCTGGCTTGATCACGCCGCAACGCTGTCGGTCGTCGTCGCCGGCTTGACCATGACCTGGCCCGAGGCCGCGGCACTGACCGGCTCACTCCTTTTCGCGGCGGCGGCCCTCAATGCCGGGCGTTGGCTCGGCTGGTATACGCCGAAAATCTGGCGGGTGCCGTTGCTGTGGGTACTGCATACCGGTTATCTGTGGTTGGTGCTGGGGCTGGCCCTGCACGGGCTGGCGCAATTTCTGCCCGCGCTCGCAAGCACCGCGCTGCACGCGCTGAGCATCGGGGGCATCATCGCCCTGGCGCTTGGCATGATGGCTCGGGTCAGTCTCGGGCACACCGGTCGCGCGCTCGAAGTCGGACCCGCCATGATCGTTGCGTTCGCGCTGATCCACCTGAGCGCCGTGGTGCGAACGCTGCTTCCGCTGCTGCTGCCCGGCGACGCGCCGGTCTGGATCGTCGTTGCCGGATTGGCCTGGATCCTCGCGTTCGGGATTTTCCTCGCGATCTACTTTCCACTGCTCGTTGCGCCGCGCGCCGACGGCCAACCCGGTTGAAGCGGCAACGCGGTGCGGTTGGCGAGCAAAATCTGGCCGCGCGCCGCCCCTGATCCGTTTGCCGCCAAAGCGCCAATCCAGTAAGCTCCCGCGCCTTACAACCCTACGCCCGCGATCCTTCGGAGACCTCACCGGTGTAAGCCTCTCCCTGACGCAAGTCAGCCGAACGCGGCGCTTCGCTATCCGCGCACGCAATCGCATTTCGTGACTTGATCCCGACCGTCCCGGCGCTCCAGGCCGCCCGGGACCGCGATGACGCGCACGCATTCATTCCCAACTGCCGCCGGCAGTCGCAACGGAACACGCCCATGAAATCACTACGCCAGGACTGGCTCTCGAATATCCGCAATGACTTGCTCGCCGGCCTTGTGGTCGCGCTTGCGCTGATCCCCGAGGCGATCGCCTTTTCGATCATTGCGGGCGTCGATCCCAAGGTCGGGCTCTACGCCTCATTCTGTATTGCAACCGTCATCGCCTTTGCCGGCGGACGACCGGGTATGATTTCCGCTGCCACCGGCGCGATGGCCTTATTGATGGTCACCCTGGTCAAGGACCACGGCCTGCAATACCTCCTCGCGGCGACCTTATTGACCGGGGTGCTGCAGATCATCGCGGGCTGGTTACGTCTCGGCGCGCTGATGCGCTTTGTCGGCCGCGCGGTCATCATCGGCTTCGTCAACGCACTCGCGATCCTGATCTTCATGGCGCAGCTGCCCGAATTGATCAACGTCAGTTGGGTGGTCTATGCGATGGTCGCGGGCGGCCTCGCGATCATTTATCTCTTTCCTTATGTCACCCGCGCGGTGCCGTCACCTTTGATCGCGATCGTCGTGCTGACCGCGTTGTCGATCGGTTTGGGGCTCGACATCCGCACCGTCGGCGATATGGGGCAGTTGCCCGACAGCCTTCCGGTATTTCTGTTCCCGGATGTGCCGCTCAATTGGGAAACCTTGACGATTATCTTCCCGGTGTCGGCAACGCTCGCGGTGGTCGGTCTGCTCGAATCGATGATGACGGCCTCGATCGTCGATGACCTGACCGACTCCAACAGCAACAAGAACCGCGAGTGCGTTGGCCAAGGCGTCGCCAATATCGCCTCCGGCCTGCTCGGCGGGATGGCGGGCTGCGCGATGATCGGCCAGTCGGTTATCAACGTAAAATCGGGCGGGCGGGGACGCCTCTCGACCCTGGCCGCAGGCGTATTTTTGCTGCTGATGGTGGTTTTCATCGGTGACTGGGTCAGCCTGATTCCGATGGCGGCCTTGGTCGCGGTGATGATCATGGTCTCGATCGGCACCTTCAATTGGGCCTCGATACGCGACCTGCGTGGTCACCCCAAGAGCTACAGCGTGGTGATGCTCGCGACCGTCGCGGTGGTGGTGGTCACCCACGATCTGGCGCAGGGGGTGCTGGTCGGGGTGCTGCTCTCGGGGTTCTTTTTCGCGCACAAGGTCGGAATGGTGCTGCACGTCGGCTCCAAGGCCGAGGACGAAGGCAGGGTGCGCGCCTATCGGGTGATCGGTCAGGTGTTTTATGCCTCCGCAGACCGGTTCATCGGCGCCTTCGATTTCAAAGAGGTGATCGAGAAGGTGCGGATCGATGTGAGTCGCGCGCATTTCTGGGATGTGACCGCAGTCAACGCGCTCGATAAGGTCGTGCTCAAGTTTCGCCGCGAGGGTACCGAGGTCGAGGTGATAGGTCTGAACGAAGCGAGCGCGACCCTGGTCGATCGCTTCGCGGTGCACGATAAGCCGGATGCGGTCGAACAATTGATGGGTCATTGAGGAGTTAGCCGACGATGAAAACCGACCACAAGATCCTGGCCTGCGTCGATCAGTCGCATTTCGCCGATTATGTTACCGACTATGCCGCATGGGCGGCGGAGCGTTTGCAAGCACCCCTGGAACTGCTGCACATCATCGATCGCCACCCCGAAATTGCGGTCAGTGACGACCACAGCGGGGCGATCGGCATGGATGCGCAAGAATCGCTGCTGACGGAACTTTCTACCCAGGACGCCACGCGCAGCAAGGCAGCGCGGGAACAGGGGCGGCTGTTTCTCAATCGCCTGCGCATGCGCGCGATCGCGGCCGGCGTCGAATCCCCGGACGTTCGCCAACGCTACGGAACCCTCGACGAGACCCTGGCCGAGCAGGAAGTCGGCGTCCATCTCTTCGTTCTCGGCCGCCGCGGCGAGTCGGCCGAGGCGACCCATCGCGATCTTGGCCGCAACGTCGAGCGCATGGTTCGGGCGTTGCATCGGCCCATCCTCACCGTGACCGAGGGGTTCAAAGTCCCGCAACGCGTCATGATCGCGTACGACGGCGGCAGCGTCACCCGGCGCGGGGTCGAGATGGTGGCCGCGAGCCCGCTGTGCGGCGGGCTGCCGATTCACCTCCTGATGTCAGGCAAGGATTCTCCCGATGCGCGCAAACAGCTCGAGTGGGCGCGCGCGACCCTCGCCAGCGCCGGCATCGAAACCTCCGCCGCCCTGATTCCGGGCGACGCCGAACGTGTAATCGCCAAGGCCGTGCTCGATCAGGCCATCGACCTCCTGATCATCGGCGCCTACGGCCACTCGCCGCTGCGCAGCCTGATCTTCGGTAGCAAGACCTCGGATCTGCTGCGTTCGGCCAGGGTTCCGACCATCCTGCTGCGTTAGGTCTGCCGTGTCGCACGGCAGGCCAATTCCCGAACACCACGGATACACGCATGGATACCGAGAT
>CAZUJU010000093.1:0-6812 GCA_964620675.1 uncultured Thiotrichales bacterium
AGGTTATGACCTCGGACCCGAGAACGAAAGCCCGCGACGCCACAGCAGTATCAATCGTCCTCATCCAGCGTCGCCAACACCAGTCCGCTGGCGTCACTCAACACCGTGGTCAATCGGAGACAGTGTTCGCCGTTACTAACCAGATAGAGATTGAAGCCGTCCCCGGAATGCGCTGGCGGCAGCTGCGGCGGAATCTCGTCGTCGCTGCAGAGCGTGAAATGGACCCCAGGCCAGCCGGCACGCAACTGCGCCAGCCCGTGCTCATCAATGCCAAACGCGGTCGCGGCAGCGGCGATCTGTTGCAGCAGCTCCGGCGTCAGCATCAGGCTTCCTCGGCGTCGGTGAACCGCGCCAGACTTCTCGCCTCTACCCCCATGACCTTCGCCAGCCACGGCGGCGGCGCATCCAGCACCGCGCGCAGGCGGTCGAGGGTTTCGCTCGCAGGTCCGCCACTCGGCACCTTGATGGGATGCACGCCGGCGCGGACTACCTTGGCCGCAGCCGGGCCACCGATCGATTGCACGTAAACCAGTTGGCAATCGTCGATCAGCGCCGAGCGCGCCGCGTTCTTATCCTCGGCTTCGTCGGTCGGCTCGGTGCCACGGATCGCCACCAACCGGGTCGTTTCGCGCCCGACCTGATAGATCAAAAAGCGCGGGCAGGAGCCGAAATGTCCATCGAGCAGATCGCCGCTGTTGGAGGCCACCGCCACCCGCAAGCTGCCGGGCAGATCACCGTCCGCGTAGGGTTCAGGCTGGGGTAGGCCGTCACTGTCGTCGAGTTGTCCCCAGAGGTGGCGCACTGCGAGTTTGATCGATGCGCGATCGACGTCCGGTTCGACCGTTTCCTCGCCCGAAAGCATCAGGGTGAGGTCGGCGACCGTGAGGCGCTCGAGTTTGGCCTCGTCGATCGGCAGTCCGACGCGCTCGGCAAGTTTGAGCGCCAAGGCGCGCACATCGATGTCGGGCATCGCCCGCGCCGCCTGCGCGATCCGCGCTGCGGCGCCTTTGGTAATCGTCGTCATAAGCCCTCCGCAATCCCGGAATCATCGCGCGACCGGCTGTAAGCAACCGGTCGCGGATTCGCTTGGCGCGAGCGATTAAACCGCCAGCGGGATGATGCAATCATCGATCGGACACAGATCGACGCACTTCGGCGTATCAAAATCGCCTTCGCATTCGGTGCAGGTATCCGCGTTGATCACATAGACCCCGCGCTTGGGTTTGATCGAGGTCGTTGGGCAGTCCGGCTCGCAATCGCCGCAAGACGTGCAGAGTTCAGCTTCGATTTTAAGTGCCATAAATTTCGTTCCCGTCGGATTCGTTCAATCAATTCACTCCGCCGCGTCGAGGCGCTTGGCGCGCAGCGACAGCGGCAGCCGTTCAGGCGCGCTTTGCGGTTCGATGTAATAGCTGCCGCCATTGTTCAGCTTGATCTCGCCACCCCATTTTTCGGTGGTGTCGAACTCCATCGAGACAATGGTGTCTTCGAGGTCACGCTTGGGCAGGTAAAACACGTATTCGCCCTTGTCGCCGCGCCGGATCATGATGTTGGCCATGGTTTTCTCCAGGTACTTTCGTTACGCCTCGAGGCCGAGCGCGTGTCCCGCTGGCATGGCGCGCGCAGCGCAGGAACCGGAACGTACGTTCAGTACATGAGGATTCCGAGCACCGCGCAACGCCATCAGCGGGTCGCGCAGCCGGCCTTTACCGCACGAGGTCGTAGTTGTAGTCCGTCGTCGCCATGCCGCGGGTATCGTCGTCGAGCCGTTCCAGCACCGCGTTAACAAGAGTCGTGAGGATGTACATCGCGCCTTCGTATCCGAGCGTGGTCATGCGGTGGAGGTGGTGACGGTCGAAAATCGGGAAGCCGATGCGAATCAACGGCACCTCGAATTCCTTGCCCTTGTACAGCGTGTCGCGCTGGATGAACTTGCCGTAACTATTGCCGATCATGAAATCCGGCTTGTCGGTGAACACCAGCGAACGCAGGTGCCAAAGGTCCTTGCCGGCGTAGGTTTTGCAATTAACCCCGAACGGCGATGACTCCAACACCTTCTTCATGGCCTTGTCCCATTTCTTGGAGCCATTGTTGCAAAGTACATGGGTCGGCTCGGCGCCGAGTTCCAACAAAAATTTCGCCATACCCATGACGAAATCTGGATCGCCGTAAAGCGCGAATTTCTTGCCGTGCAGCCAGGTGTGACTGTCCGTCATCATGTCCACCAGGCGGCCGCGCTCTTTGGCAAGCGAATCGGGGATCGGCTTGCCGGTCACCTCGCTCACCTTCATCAGGAACTCGTCGGTCCACTCCAAACCCATCGGGATGTTGAGCTTGGGCACGTCGTGCTGCCAGGTAGCCTCAACGTACTTCCTGGTCTTCTCCAACTGAACCGGTTGCAGCAGAAAGGTCGTGTGCGCGTTAGGTGCGTCCTTGACCTGATCCATCGTCGTGCCACCCGCATACATGCGGAACTGGCCATCCGCGGGGGTATCGAGCACTTCCGTAGGGTCCGACAGGAAGCTGTAGTCGACGTCCATTTCCTTCAGCATGCGCTGAATGACACGGAAATTTCCGAGATAGGTTTCAAATCCCGGCACCAAGTTGATCTTGCCGTTACTCCCTTTGACCTTACCGGTCATGTAATTGAGCGTGAAGTAACGCGCAATGCCTTCAAACATGTTGTCCCAACCGGTGACGTGGCTGCCGACGAACGAAGGGGTGTGAGCAAATGGCGTCGGAAACTCCTGCTCGATATGGCCCGCCTTTTTCGCATTGCCGATGAACGCGTTGAGGTCATCGCCGATGACCTCGGCCATACAGGTCGTGGACACGGCAATCATGTCCGGCTTATACAGCGCCTTGGCGTTTTCCAGGCCATCGAACATGTTCTTCTGACCACCGAAGACCGCCGCGTCCTCCGTCATCGAGTCCGAGACACACGCGATCGGCTCCTTGAAATGACGGTTGAAATAGGTGCGGAAGTACGCCACGCAGCCTTGCGAGCCATGCACATACGGCAAGGTCTTCTCAAAGCCAAGCGCACACAACACGGCGCCGAGCGGTTGGCAGGCCTTGGCTGGATTGACGGTCAGCGCCTCGCGTTGAAAGTTGAGATCTTGATACGCCTTCGTCGTCGTCCACTGGAAGGTTTCTTCAATCTTCGTCTGATCGACGCGGGCCTCGAATTTTGCCTTCTCGGCGAGCGAATCCTTGTATTCGTCCTGACGGAACAGCGGAAAACTAGGTTTGATATCTTCAGTCGTTTGCATCATCGTTTCCTCACCCGAGCCGCCAATTCGCGGACACGGGCATTGGGTTGATCAAATTGATTACACCCTCAACCCGGCCCTCTCCCGTTCAAGGACGAGGGCTCCAGGCTCTCCCCCCCATCTCTCTTCGACGGAGCGGGGTTCCACGCTCCCCTCCCCCTGGTGGGGAGCGGTTGGGGGAGAGGGGGCAGAATCAAATTACGCCGCCTTCGCTTCGGCCTCTTCCACCGGCTTTTTCAGCCACGGCGGCGTCAGCTTGTTCCAGCACGGATTATTCAGCGTCATATCCATGTCGCGCGCGAAAATCGCAAACCCGTCGTAGCCGTGGTAAGGGCCGGAGTAATCCCAGGAGTGCATCTGGCGGAACGGCACCCCCATTTTCTGGAAGATGTACTTTTCCTTGATACCGGAACCGATCAAGTCCGGCTTGACCTTTTTCACGAACTCCTCGAACTCGAAGCCGGTCACGTCGTCGTACAGCAGCGTCGCGTTACCCATCTCCTTGATGGTGCGGTCGTAGTCGTCGTTGTGACCGAACTCGTAACCGGTACCGACCACTTCCATGCCGAGATCTTCGTACGAACCGATCACATGGCGCGGACGCAGGCCGCCGACATAAAGCATCACGCGCTTACCCTTGAGGCGCGGCGTGTACTTCGCGACGATCTCGTCGACCATCGGTTGATACTTAGCGATGACCGCTTCCGCCTTCGCCTGGATGGACTCGTCGAACAGTGCCGCGATTTTGCGCAACGACTCGGCGATTTTGGTCGGACCGAAAAAGTTATATTCGATCCACGGAATCCCGTACTTCTCTTCCATGTGCCGCGAGATGTAGTTCATCGAGCGGTAGCAGTGAATCAGATTGAGTTTCGCCTTCGGAGTGTTCTCGATCTCCGCCAACGTGCCGTCGCCGGACCACTGCGCGATCACGCGCAGGCCCATCTCTTCGAGCAGGATGCGTGAGGACCACGCGTCACCGCCGATGTTGTAGTCGCCGATGATAGTGACGTCATAAGGGCTGGGTTCAAAAGCTTCGGCGTCCTTGCCGTCGCGCGCGAAGACCCAATCACGAATCGAGTCGTTGGCGATATGGTGGCCGAGCGACTGGGACACACCGCGGAAACCCTCGCAACGCACCGGAACGACCGGCTTGTTGAGATCCGCCGCACCTTTTTTCGACACCGCTTCGATGTCGTCGCCGATCAACCCGATCGGACACTCCGACTGCACCGAGATCCCCTTATGCAGCGGAAACAGACCTTCGATTTCATTGATGATCTTGGCAAGTTTTTTATCCCCACCGAAGACAATATCCTTCTCTTGAAAGTCGGAGGTGAAATTCATGGTCACGAAGGTATTCACACCCGTCGTTCCGATATAGTAATTACGCCGTCCAGCGCGGGAATATTGGCCGCAACCGACCGGACCGTGCGAGACATGGATCATGTCCTTGATTGGACCCCACACCACGCCCTTCGATCCGGCGTAAGCGCAACCGCGAATTGTCATTACACCGGGTAAGGATTTGCGGTTCGATGTGATGCACTTTTTCGACTGTTCGATCGATTGATCATTGACCGCAAGGTGCTTGGTGCGGTCCTTTTTAGCCTTTTCCGGGTAGACCTCGAGCACCTCGGCAATGAGGGCTTCAGTCTCTTCACGCGACAAATTAGACATGTTTCACTCCTTCACGCCGCCGCAAATCCGCGGACGGCAGTTGACAGGTTGGTTACGTCGTAGGGGGTGGGTGCGGCCATCAGGCCGCGCCCCACCGTCGACTTGATCGCAACGGTTAGGCCACGCCAAATCAGGCCCTACCAAGCGCGAACATCAGGCAGCCGCGGCTGCCGCGGCTGCCTCGGCCGCCAGATCGGCAGCGGTTTTCCCGATGATCGACTCGTCTTCCTCTTCCAGAATGCCGAAGGACATCATCACTTCTTCCAACTCGTCCATGGTGATCGGGGTCGGAATCACCAGGTTTTTGTTGTTGATGATTTTATTGGCCAGGGTACGGTACTCGTCCGCCTGCTTGGCTTGCGGGTTGTACTCGATGACCGTCATGCGGCGAATTTCGGCGCGCTGCACTTCGTTATCACGCGGGATAAAGTGAATCATCTGACTGCCGAGTTTGGTCGCCAATTCCATGATCAATTCATCTTCGCGCGCGGTGTTGCGTGAATTGCAAATCAAACCCGCCAAACGCACGCCACCGGAGTTGGCGTATTTCACGATGCCTTTGGCAATATTGTTGGCGGCGTACATCGCCATCATTTCGCCGGAGACCACAATGTAGATTTCCTGCGCCTTGTTCTCACGAATCGGCATGGCGAAACCGCCGCACACCACGTCACCCAGCACGTCATAAAATACGAAATCAAGGTCTTCGTCGTAAGCGCCTTCTTCCTCAAGGAAGTTGATCGCGGTAATGACGCCGCGACCCGCGCAACCCACCCCCGGCTCCGGACCGCCCGACTCGACGCATTTAATGTCGCCGTAACCCATCTTGAGCACGTCTTCCAGCTCAAGATCCTCGACCGAACCCGCCTCGGCGGCCAGGTGCATGATCGTGTTCTGGGCCTTCGCATGCAGTATCAAACGTGTGGAATCGGCCTTGGGATCGCAGCCGACGATCATCACCTTCTTACCCGCTTCGGCGAGCGCCGCAACCAGGTTTTGAGTGGTGGTAGACTTGCCGATACCACCCTTGCCGTAAATTGCACATTGACGCAAAGCCATGATTGTCTCCTCTAACTTCATCTCGAAAGGGCGCAATTGAAAATCTGCGCGTTCGATGCTCTGACTGCAAAGCCCGTGCCAGCGCGAGAAATGGCATTAACTTGATGAAAATAAAAATAAATAGTTATTACGACAGAAACGCGACAGGGGTCCCGGTCACGACAAGCCGCGAGACAATGTCGCGGTGACGACAACACCCCCCCGCGACACACCGCGCCTGCCACGTGATGCACGGCTGCCGATTAACCGCTGCAACCTCCCCGCCGACATCCTCGGCAGCCTGAACTTTCAGCAGCATCCCGCGCCATTGCGGCTCGACGGCGTCGCCACGCTTCACCGGAAATTCTTCACCCAGCTCGACGCCCTTGGCGAGCGCGAAGAGCGAATCGGACTATTCCTCGCCCACATGAACGCCCTGTTCAGCCTCGAAAACCCCGAGGCCGCCGGCTACAGCGAACGCTCCACCCGCGCCCGCACCCGCGCGAGCTATCTGCGCATGGTGCGCGGCTGGGCCTTCAACCCCGACGGCCTCGAAGCCGCCGTGCTCAAAGGCTGGGTCGAATCCCGCTTCGGCCTCCTCCCCCGCCACCACGGCGGCCCCATCCGCGACTTCTCCGCCCCCACCTATCGCGCCTACCTCGAACAACGCAGCCGCGGCCTCTACGGGACCAACGCCCTCGAAGCCCAACTCGACCTCCTCTACACCTACGCCCAACACGAACTCACGCGTCCGCACCCCGGCACCCTGAGCTAGTCTCAAAAAAATGGACGCCATCAATCCAGTAAACTGACTGATGGAGG
>CAZUJU010000094.1:0-6261 GCA_964620675.1 uncultured Thiotrichales bacterium
TTCGTTCGCGAGTTTGATCGCGACCTTTTCGACATCCGTTTCATTGGAAATGCTGGTGAGCGCGTGAACCGTCGGAACCGTGAAGGCAAAGCCAGCCAGTAAGGCCGCCATGAGAGTACGTTTCATCTAAAATCTCCTTAGTGGGATCGATTATAATGACGCATCCGAAAATGCTTCGACCGTCCAGACTAAACGAGTTGGCGCGGTTGGAATATGATCAGAATTAGGATTGCCTGCGCTTTGGGATTTTCATAGCTGCGACACGACACCGACCACGCGAGCCAGGTCGCAAGCCGGAAACGGGCACCAAAATATCGACGGCACACCCTTAAACTATCACGCCAATCGCACTCATCGGAGATTCGATCAACGCGCAACCCGCGGGCAATCGCATTTGCTTCAATCGAGGCACTTTTACCGAGCCCAAGTATTGGCGTAAATTTGACCCTTGGCGTCGGCACAAGCCTCAAATCCCGAGTGAGGGTTGGCAAGGGTGCCACCCACAGCGCCAACCCAACAACGACAGGCCGTACCGAAAATTCTGGGGAGCTAACCATGCCAAGTGAATTCGCCAGCCGCATCAACGGCCCCTTTCGCGGCATTCTGCGCTGGGAGGATCTGGATGCGTTGTGGGCGCGGGTACGCGCCGAACCGCAGGGATGGTACGCAAGCCTCGCCGGTCAGGCGCCGCCGGAGGCCACGCTGGAGGCGGATGCGCTGGCCCATTTTGTCACCGAGATCGACACCCTGCTGCGGCGCGAACACGAACACGACTACTGCGGCATCGTGTATGCCGATGACCCGCAGCGGCCGGATTTGATCAAGATCTACGATCCGCACCACCTTGGCAGCTCCTGCGGCAGCAGCGGCCAGCGGATCCCGCCGCGTTGGATCCTGAGCCGCCTGCGCCCCGCCAGAATCGAAGACGACGCCCCTTTGCCGGGTGTGCGTCGGCGCTGGTGGGAACGGATTTTTCACCGCGCCGAGACTTAGCCCTGCACCTGCCAGATCGCTCCGCCTGCAGCACCGCGATCGGTTAAGATAGGGGCGCTATGCTCTCGCGCGCGCTCGTATCGTTGTTACTGGTCTTGGTCGCCGTTTCGGCGCGCGCCGAGGATCCGTGGCTGTCACTCGGTGGCGATGGCCAGGTGCAAGTCGAGTTATATTTTTTCTCCGCCCTCACCTGCCCGCATTGCGCCGAGGCGCAGCCGCATATCGAGGCGCTCGCGCGCGAGCGCCCGTGGCTCAGGCTCCACACCCTGGAGCTGACCCGCCACCCGGAGCACGTCGAACGCTTTCGCGCCTTGGCACGGCAAGCCGGCGGCGAGGCGAGATCCGTCCCGGCGTTGATCTTTTGCGGCGAGATTCACACCGGTTGGGGCAGCGATGCGACCACCGGCGCAGTGATCCGTCAGGGTGTTGATGCCTGCCATGCGCGAGCGCGCGGCGAATCCAGAGCCAACCCGACACCGCCGCCGGCGGCGACAATCGCGGTTCCGCTGGTGGGCGATGTCGATCCGAATCATCTCTCGCTACCGGTGCTCACCGCGGTACTCGCCGGGCTAGACGCGTTCAATCCCTGCGCGTTTTTTGTGCTGCTGTTTCTGCTCTCGATGCTCGCGCATCAGCGCGACACCCGGCGGATGCTGCTGATCGGGGGGGTCTTTGTAACAATTTCGGGTCTGATGTACTTCGCCTTCATGGCTGCGTGGCTGAATGTTTTTCAGGTCGTCGGTCACCTCGGTTGGGTCACGTTCGCGGCCGGCGCGCTGGCGCTGTTCGTCGGGCTAGTGAATATCAAGGATTTCTTTCAATTTCAGCGTGGACTTACGCTATCGATACCGGAGACGAAGAAGCCGGAGATCTTTCGCCGCACCCGCCTCATTCTCGCGGCGGAGCGCATCCCCGCCATGCTGGGCGCCACCGTACTGCTCGCAATCGCGGCGAATTTTTACGAACTGCTGTGCACCGCCGGTTTCCCGATGGTCTACACCCGCGCGCTGACGCTTGCGGATCTGTCGGCCGCCGAGCGTTACGGCTATCTCGCCGCGTACAACCTGATCTACATCCTGCCGCTCGCCCTGATCGTCGCGGCATTTGCGCGCACCCTCGGCGCGCGTAAGCTCACCGATCGCGAGGGTCGTCTGCTGAAACTGCTCTCCGGCGTGATGATGCTGGCACTGGGTGTCGTGTTACTGGTGGCGCCGGAGCGAATCAGTCGTATCGACGTCGCCGTCACCCTGCTCGTGTTTGCGATCACGGTGACCTGGCTCGCCGCCCGCCTGACCCGCAAACCGTGATGACCAGCACCTGCAACCACACCCACCACGCCCACCCACACAGCCACCCGCATTCCGGCACCGGGCGCATATTGCTCTGGGCGACCCTGCTCACGCTCGGGTACGCGGCGGTCGAGGCCAGCGTCGGGGTTTGGGCCGGATCGCTTGCATTGATCGCCGACGCCGGACACATGCTGAACGACGCGGCGGCACTCGCGCTTGCAGCGGGCGCGGCGTGGTTGGCGCGGCGTCCCGCCTCGGCACGGCTCAGTTTCGGGTTTGGTCGGGCCGAGTTCATCGCGGCCCTGCTCAACAGCACCGCATTACTGGTCCTGGTCATCTGGCTCGTTACCTCGGCGATTGGGCGGTTGCAGTCCCCGCAACCGGTGGTCGGTGAAGCGGTGTTCGTGACCGCCGCGCTCGGGCTGGCGCTCAATGGGCTGGTCGCGTGGCTGTTGCTGCGTGGCGAACGCAACCTCAACACCCGTGCCGCGTTGTTGCACGTGCTCGGTGATTTGCTAGGCTCGGTGGCAGCGTTGATCGCCGGGCTGGTGATCACGCTGACCGGATGGACCCCGATCGACCCGCTGCTCTCGCTCGCGATCGGCCTGTTGATCCTGGTTTCGAGCGTGCGCTTGCTACGCGAGACACTGCACGGCCTGATGGAAGGCGTACCACCGGGAATCGACGCGCAGGCGGTCGGAAGCGCCTTGGCGGGCATCGCCGGCGTCGGGTCGGTACACGACCTGCATATCTGGAGCGTCAAAACCGATCGGCCGCTATTGACCGCGCATCTGGTGGTGCGCGATATCGGCCGCTGGGAGCAGATTCTCGATGCCAGCCATGCGCTATTACATGAACGCTTTGGGATCGAACATGCCACGCTACAACCCGAACCCATGACCCGTACCGTGCGCTGGGTCACTGCACCCCCGCACATCCACCGCTGAACTCAGGAGACCACCATGACATTCCACCGCCCGCGCACTGCCCCATCGTTACGCCGATTGACGCTCAGCCTCGCTCTGGCCTTGCCGCTGTGGTTGGGCGGCGCAACGATCGTCGCCGCCGAGACGAGTTTGAAAGACGCGCTCGACACCTACCTCGCGGAACAACCGATCGAAAATCTGCGGATCCAGCCCGACGCGCTGCAGGATGACCCGCGCGACGACTTTTATTTCGTCTTCGACGTCCGTCCAAGCGATGAGATGGACGGCAAGGTCATCAAGGGCGCGGTCCACGTCCCGTACTACGCTCTGATCGCCAACCTGGACAAGCTGCCCGCGACTCAATCGGATGCCATCCTGGTGTACTGCGACACCGGTCCGCGCAGTACCCAAGTGATGATGGCGTTGCGCCTGCTCGGCTACACCAACGTCTGGTATCTCAACGGCGGGATCAACCGCTGGCAGACCGAAGGCCGCCCCTTGGTCACGCAATGACCCTTTCCCGTCCGCGCCAGATCTGGCTGCTGATCGCCCTCGGTGCCGCCGCCCTCGCAGTCGGCAGCTTGCTGCTCACGGCCTGGCTTGACCTGCATCCCTGCCACCTGTGCATCTTTCAACGCCTGCTGTGGCTCGCGCTCGCAGGGTTCGCAACCCTTGCGTTCGTCTGGCCGCACGCAATATTCGGCCGCCTTGCCAGCCTGATCGTCATCGTGACCGGCCTCGGCGTCGCGGGCTATCAGAGTTGGTTGGAGCTGCAGCCGCCGGGCACGGCCTCCTGCGTCGGCGGCCAACCCGGACTGATTGAACGCCTGGTCGAGTGGCTCGGCGAACACGCGCCAACCCTGTTTCTCGCCACCGGCTTTTGCGATGAGCCGGAACTCAGTATCCTCGGTCTGACACTGGCCAACGCATCGCTGATCGGCTTCACGACCTTTTTCGTCCTCGCCCTCTGGGCCTGGTCCTTCCAACCGAACTCCAGAAACCACCCATGACCCTGACTCGCCGCGATTTCCACCGTTTCGTTCTCGCCGCGCTCGGCGCCGGCGCACTGCCCGCAATCGCCAAGACCCTCGAACCCGGACGCGACTTCGAGCTGATCGAACCGCCGCAAACGGGCGTCGAGCCGCAAAAAATCGAGGTGCTCGAATTTTTCGCGTATGGCTGCCCGCACTGCATGGAGTTTCATCCGATCCTCATGGACTGGATCAAACGACAGCCACCCGACGTCAGCTTCAAGCGCGTACCGGTCAGTTTTAACCGTGCCGCCTGGGCCAACCTCGCGCGGCTCTTTTACGCCCTGCAAGCCACCGGTGACCTCGCGCGGCTTGATGAGGACATCTTCCGCGCCCTGCACCACGAACGCGTCAAGCTCTACACCCAGCCCGCAATCGTCGCCTGGGTCAAGCAGCACGGCGTCGACGCCAAGCGCTTCACCGACGCCTTCGAATCGCTCGGCGCCACCTCACGCCTCAAGCGCGACGAACAGCGCGTCAACGATTATCGGGTGCAGAGTGTGCCGCTGCTGACGATCGACGGCCGCTACGCCGTGGTCGCGAAAAACGCGAAGACCTTTCGCGATCATCTCGCCATCGCCGACACCCTGCTCGCGCAGACCCGCGCCGAGCGTAAGGCCGCGGCGTGAGCGCGCAGGCGCCGACGCACTGACTACGCCTCCGTAAACGACCCAAAGGGCGCAACAAGCGAAATAACGCATGCCTCAATCACCCGCCACATTACCCGCATTCATCGGCCCTGAGCTGCGCACCGCGGCACGGCCACGAGCGCTTACCAAGGGCGAACGCCTGTTCACCCAAGGCGCCGCCGTCGACGCCATTTTCTTTGTGCAGACCGGGCGCGTCAAAGCGGTGCGGGCGCTGAACGACGGCACTCAAGCGATCATGCTGCAATCCAGCGCTGGCGAGTTTTTTGCCGAATCCGCGCTCGCATCCAAGGTCTACGGCTGCGACGCGTTTGCATCACAAGTCAGCACTGTGTTGGCATTACCGGCGGAAGCGGTCCATCTCGAACTCGCAACCAATGCCCAGTTCGCCAAATCGTTTGCGCTGGCCATGGCCGGGAATGCGCGCCGGCAGTGCTCGCGTTTCGAGCGGGTACGCCTGAAGCGCGCTCGCGACCGCGTGCTTCACCTGCTCACCTGCGAAAGCGACCCACACAATCGCTATCACCTCACGACCCCGCTGGTGGAGCTGGCGGAAGAGCTGGCCCTGGAGCCGGAAACGCTTTATCGCGTATTGAGCGAACTGGTCAACGAAGGCCGCATCCTGCGCACCCGCGCTTATTTCGAACTCCTCGGATAATCGCGCCGCGAAGGCGCGCTTCTCCGCGATTTTCCGAGTGTTTCATCGCGCCGCGCCCAAGCGGCCAAGGCAACCAATCCATCCGCGCGATTGATTTCCACTCAAGCGGGTCAATCCTAATTTCAGTCATGTTTTCGAGTGTGGCGTTCTCGCTATATTCGAACGTCGCACGCGCGCGAATTCCCGAATACGTGCCAGCGCACGGGTACACCGGGCAAATCCCGCGCACCGCGACCATTCACAACAGCAAAGACACCAGAGGAGATAAGCGATGAAATATGGCCTGATCGCGACCGCGGTAATCACATCCGTGGCCGCCACCCCCGCAGCACTGGCAAAGGATCTCGATCTGTTCGGAATACTTTACATTGAGGCCGGTTCCGTTGAAGAGGGAAATAACGCCGAAAGCCGCAACTATTTCGGTGACGAAAATGGCATGGGACGGTTTGGCTTCAAGGGCAGCCACAAGATCAACGATGATCTGAGCCTCGTCGGTTACGCCGCCTGGAACCTCAACGTCGGCGACGCCAATGACGAAAAGGCCGGCAACAAAAGCATCACGATCACCGACCGCGACCACAATGTCGGCTTTAAGGGAAATTTCGGCGAAATCGTATTCGGCTCATTCGACGGCGCTTACAAGGAAACTGGTGGTGCCAAGTATGACGCCTTCGCGTCGACCGCGCTGCAGGCGCGTGGCAATGGCGGCATGGCGAC
>CAZUJU010000095.1:0-6247 GCA_964620675.1 uncultured Thiotrichales bacterium
AGCATCATCGGCATGCGAACGGAGTAAGCCGCTTTGAACAGATCCACTTCGTCGGAGACGGTACGGTAATACGGTTCTTGGGTGATTCGGTATTGCTCGATCACGTTACTCATTGATAACTCCCATGGAAAAATACTGCCTATTGCGGCCTGACAATAGCGAGCCGTGGGCTAGGCCCTACTCGCTTGATGCAGCCTCCTAGCTGTCGGCGCGATCAGAAAATTCCCCACTACGCGATTCGCGAAACGGGGGGTCGATGCTTCACTCCGCCGCGCGGTATCCTAAACCGTATTGCCGCAAAAAATCACCATGCTCGTGCCATGGGATTGTATGAAATTATACTGCCGATTCAGCCGCACGGGATTGTTGAGAGCAATGTTGTGGCGGGCTTCGGGCTGAGCCGGAAACCGCTCCACGTCGATCTCTGCAAACATTCGCAGTTTCCACCCGCGCCAGCAGTCATCCATCAGGAAATCAGTCACGCGGCTCCAGCCATTCTTGACGATGGACTCGACTTGCGCACGCAGGGTGGCTTCGGCCTTCGCCGGCAGGCACGTGAAAGTCACTAATCTCGGTCTGGCGGGACCGCTCCGACGGGAACTGTGGCCTTGCATGGTGCTCTCCAATTAGGAACAGGTTGTCAATTCGCGGGTTAGCGATACCGCCGCTCCAGATCGACCATCTGGGTTTCGATCCAGGCCTCCACTTCGGTATTGATTGATTCGCTGCTGCGTCCGACGGAATCGACGCGTGGACCGATGCGCACCGTGATCGTGCCAGGGCGTTTAATGAACTGGTGTCGCGGCCAGAACAACCCAGCATTGTGGGCGATCGGGACAACTGGTCGCCCAGTGGCCGCTGCGAGGCGTGCGCCGCCGAGTTTATAGCGTACCCGGGTTCCGGGCAGCGTGCGTGTCCCTTCCGGAAATATCACCACCCATTTTCCGCGGTCGAGCCGCTCGCGTCCCTGGGAAATCACTTGCTCGACCGCGCTGCGGCCGGCCTTGCGATCGATCGCGATGGGTTGCATCGCGGCCAGACCCCAGCCAAAAAACGGCACGCGTAGCAGTTCCCGTTTAAGTACCCAGACTTGCGGCGGAAGCAAAAACAACAACGCAAGGGTTTCCCAGGTCGATTGATGTTTCGCGAGCACGATGGATGGCTCATTCCCGATGTGCTCGAGACCCTCGACGCGATAGCCGAGGCCACAAATCACTTTCAACGCGGCTACGTTCAAACGTCCCCAACGCGTGACAAGCCAAAATGGAATCTGTTCGGGCAGCATCCGCGCCGCCACCACGAGGATAGAAAAGACGATGGTACTGGCGGCAAATACGATCCAGAATGCACTGGCGCGCAAGCTGAGCCAAAGGGTTTGCGCAGGCGACTCAGCCATTTTCGGCCTCCATTACTAACGCATCGGCAGCGATTGCCACGATAAATCCGGCCCGGTTCAGACACGCGATTGCGGCCAGACGGCCGGGAATCGGGATCCACGCCCCGGGCGACCGGATGAATTGATCCGAGTCCTCGTTGATCACACCATCGCGATCGAGAATCCCCAGCCTCATTGCAACCGAGACAAGTCCGCCGCGCGCCCGAAGAGTTGCGCCAAGCGACTGAGCAGGGCGAGACGATTCTCGCGCAAGGCAGCATCGTCGCTCATCACCATGACCTGATCGAAGAACGCATCGACGGGCTCACGTAGGTCTGCGAGCCGGGTTAACGCCTCGGTGTAACGCCCCGCATCGAACGCCGCCGTCACGGCGGCGCGCAACGCCTCGACCGCGTCGAACAAGGCCCGTTCCGGAGCTTCGTGCAGGAGTTCCTCGCGTACCGCCTGCGCAATCGCACCGTCGACCTTTTTCAGCAGATTCTGGATGCGCTTGTTGGCGGCCGCGAGACTGGTCGCGGCGGGCAATTGCCGGAACGCATTCACGGCCTGAATGCGCTGATCGAAGTCGAGCGGTACGGTCGGGCGCAACGCCATCACCGCGTCGATCACATCGGGCGGAACGCCCTGATCCTGGTAGTAGGCCTTCAAGCGGTCGAGGATATAGTCAAAACACTCGTCGATCGCCTCCACCGCGGGCGCCTTGCCCTGCAAACCGTTCGCCGCCGCGCCGAGGAGGTCGCGCAGGTCAAGCGGCAGGCGGCCTTCGATCAGAATCCGCAGCACACCCAGCGCGGCCCGGCGCAGCCCATACGGATCCTTGGCGCCGGTGGGCTTTTGCCCAATCGCGAAGATCCCCATCAAGGTATCGAGTTTGTCCGCCAGCGCCAGCACCTGCCCTAAGGCACCGGTCGGCAGACTGTCGCCAGCGTGCCGCGGTTGATACTGCTCGTCCAGCGCGTTGGCAACGGCCTCGGCCTCCCCATCGTGACGCGCGTAGTAGCGCCCGGCAACGCCCTGCAACTCGGTGAATTCAAACACCATGTCGGTCATCAGATCGCATTTCGCCAGCCACGCGGCGCGCTCGGCCGCGGCTGCATCGGCGCCAATGCGCGGTGCCATGAAACCGGCCAGCGCGACCAAGCGCTCCGTCTTTTCATACAACGAACCGAGCCGCTGCTGGAAGGTGACGCCTTTCAACCGCTCCAGTCGCGCCTCGAGCGGTTGCTTACGATCCTGATTCCAAAAGAACGCGGCATCGGTAAAGCGTGGCCGAATGACCCGTTCGTTGCCTTCGATCACGCGCTGCGGCTCACGGCTCTCGATGTTGGCGACGGTGATAAAGCATGGCATCAAGCGACCGGCGGTATCGATCACGGGAAAGTACTTCTGATTATCCTGCATGGTCGAGATGAGCGCCTCCTGTGGCACCTCCAGGAAACGCGACTCGAACTGGCCCATCAAAGCGACCGGCCATTCGACCAAGGCCGTCACCTCATTGAGCAGGCCGGGATCGATCACGGCATGCCCGTTGACGGAATTGGCCGCCCGCAGCACCTGCTCCTGAATCGACGCCCGCCGCTGCGCGAAGTCGACGATCACCCGTCCCTGGATCCGCAGTAGCTCGCTATAGGCATCGGGGCACGGAATTTCGATCGGCTCCGGATGATGGAAGCGGTGACCATAGGTCGTCCGCCCGGTGGGCAGGCCGAGCACGGTTCCGGGTACGACCGCATCGCCGAGCAGCAGCACGATCCAGTGCACCGGGCGCACGAATTCGGCCGTGCCGGCGCCCCAACGCATGCGTTTAGGAATCGGCAAACGGTTCAACGCCTGCTCCACCAACTCAGGCAAGAGCACCGCCGCATCAGTTCCCGGCTGCACCGCCTCGAAGGCAAGCCAACGACCTTTACCCTGTTCGACCGTCTTGATCTGGTCCATGCTGACCCCGCAGGCGCGCGCGAAGCCGAGCGCCGCTTGTGTCGGCCGCCCTTCGCCATCGAACGCGGCTTGCACCGCCGGCCCCCGCCGCTCGATGCGCTTGTCCGGTTGACGGATCAGCAACCCGGTGACCTGCAGTGCAAGTCGCCGCGGCGCGGCATAGCCCTGCAACGTCGCGTAGTCGAGACCCGCCTCTGCGAACCCTTTGCCGCACTCGTCGGCCAAGCTATCCATTAAGGTTTTCAGCGCCTTCGGCGGCAGCTCTTCGGTACCGATTTCGAGCAGCAGATCAGCACGCGCAGTCATGACGCGACCTCCGTGGACGCAGCAAGCATCGGAAAACCGAGTCGCTCGCGGGTGGCGTAGTAAGCCTCGGCAACTGCCCGCGCCAACGTTCTTATTCGCAGGATATAGCCTTGTCGCTCAGTGACCGAGATGGCTTTGCGTGCATCGAGCAAGTTAAAGGTGTGCGAGGCCTTCAGCATCTGTTCGTAAGCCGGTAGCGGAAGTCCTGCCGCGATCAGGCGTGCGCTGTCGCGTTCGAGGGTCGCGAACTGCTGGAACAAGGCCTCCACATTCGCCTGCTCGAAGTTGTAAGTGGACTGCTCGACCTCGTTTTGATGGAATACATCGCCATAGGTCACGGTGCCTTGCGGACCGGTGTTCCAAATCAAGTCGTAAACGGTGTCGACCCCTTGCAAATACATCGCGATCCGTTCGAGCCCATAGGTGATTTCGCCCGATACCGGACGACAATCGAGCCCGCCAACCTGCTGGAAATAAGTGAACTGGGTCACTTCCATGCCGTTCAGCCAGACCTCCCAGCCGAGCCCCCAGGCACCCAGTGTGGGCGACTCCCAGTTATCTTCGACGAAGCGAATATCGTGCACCAACGGGTCGATACCCAGCGCCTGCAATGATCCCAGATAGAGGGCCTGGATCTCGTTCGGCGAAGGTTTCATGATCACCTGGAACTGATAATAGTGTTGTAGGCGATTCGGATTTTCACCGTAGCGACCATCGGTGGGTCGCCGCGACGGCTGGACGTAAGCCGAACGCCAGGGCTCGGGCCCAATTGCGCGCAAAAATGTGGCGGGGTGAAAGGTGCCGGCCCCCATCTCCATATCATAGGGTTGAATGATGACGCAGCCTTGCTTGCCCCAATAATCCTGCAGGGCATGGATGAGCCCCTGAAACGTTGATACGTCGTAAGCTGACATGATGAATACCGAGCGCGTGCGAAGGCCGCGCAGTATAGCATTCAGTCGCGCGCGCGACCTCCCGCCGCGCGGTCGGTTTTGTTGTGCGCGTCGAAATTCGAATAGCGCATCGCGCGGAGAATTTTTCGGATCGGAAAACGATAACGGAGGCCGTAGGACCTCCGTTATTCGCGCGACAACCGTCGAACCAAATTACTGAGGCGTGCCGTCGTGGGCGATGAACTCGACCCGGCGATTCTTGATCCGACCCTCTTCGGTGGCATTGCTCATGATCGGTTGGTCTTCGCCCATACCCGCGTACCGCATCCGTGCCGGATCTATCGTCTTGCCAACCAGGTACCGAGCAACCGATTTGGCTCGGTTCAGCGACAACGCTTTGTTATACGCATCGGTGCCGATCGAGCAGGTGTGGCCGACGATCACAACGTTGAGATAGGGGTACTCGCTCAGTTCCGCGCCCACGCCGTCAAGAATCGACATGGCGGTTGGCGTCAAACGATCAGAGTCGAACTCGAAATTGACCCCTTCGAGAATCCCGGTAAAGCGTTTAACCACCTCCGGCGTGACCGGCTTCGGTGCTGGCGCGACGACTGGCGCTGGCTTCGGCTCGACAATCACTGGCGCGACCGCCGTCTTGCCGCCGAAGCGCTTGATCAAGTTGATCGTTGCCATGCGCGCATCCTTGTCGATGTACTCGTACTCGCCGCGTAACGAAACGCCGTTCGTGAACTGATACTCGGCGCCGACGCCCGCGTAAACCTGGAGATCCTCGACCTTCTCGTAAGGAATGTTGTCCGAGTCGTTCTTGATGCCGGCTAAACCCAGCTTACCGAGCACGGACGGCCCAGGTCCGTTGTTTGGGTAGTTCAACACGACCCCGGCGCCGTAGGATTTGTAGCCGATGGTGCCAGGCAGCTGCGGGGCGATGCTGCCGATGCCCGATTCGCCCATGTCGGCATAAAACGCCTCGATGCTGAACAGCTTGGTCAGGTCGTAACCGAGAAACAACTTGTAAGCGGTATCCTTTTTGTCATCGACGAAAAAGGACGTGCCTGACGTTTGGGGCTTCAACCAGGATTGGCCGACGCCGCCGCCGATGTAGAACTGCCCCGGCTCCGCCTGCACAGTATCGACCGGTCCGATCGCCAATGAACTCGCCAGAACCGCGGCGCCGATCAGTCCCAACAGCCCTTTTGGCCGCTTCGGCACAGGCTTCGCTTCGGTGCGCTTGCGCCGATACCAGAGACCACCGGCGAGCAGCGACAACAGCGGCAGACCCATCGCGCCGCCGCGCACGCCGCCGTCAAGTCCGGTCCGGACCGGGTTGGGCTTCTGCATATAATTCGGCGTACCGTCGTTGTTTTCATCCGGGCAGTTGGCCGGGAAGCTTGGGCACTCGGCGAGATCCGAGAAGCCGTCACCGTCCGAGTCGCCGGTACCATCCGCCATGCGGCCACGGTTGGTCTCATCGGCGTCGAGGTAGTCCGGAATCCCATCGCCATCGTCGGCTTGGTTAGGATTGACCGAAAGCTTGCCATCCATATCTTTCGAGCCCCATGGACGCCAGTAATCCGAACCGGTTTCGTCCTTGGTCAGCTTGCCGTCACCGTCGTCATCGGGATCCTGCCAGTTCGGGATGCCATCATCGTCGGTATCCCAGCGATTGTTCTCGAGGTAATCCGGGATACCATCC
>CAZUJU010000096.1:0-6183 GCA_964620675.1 uncultured Thiotrichales bacterium
TTCCGGGTATGGGTGGCCTGCCCGGAATGACCGGATTTCCCGGTATGGGCGGCCTTCCGGGAATGACGGGATTTCCGGGCATGAGTGGCTTCCCCGGGGCGAATTTGCCGCTGTCCGGCTTGGGTGCGAATCCGGGCAACTGGTTAAGTGGCGCGGGTAACCCGATGGGTGCCTGGATGGCGCCCAACTCGCCGACGCAGAACTGGGCCGGCGGGTCGCCGGGTCAGTCGTCGCAGGCGACCTCGCCGTGGAACTGGAGCGCAACGTCGCCTCCGGGTCGGGTGGACGACGAGCGTATCCAGATGAGTGTTCAGGATCTGCAGGCGTTGCTTGAAACGGCGCGAAAGTCCGACGCTGTCGCGCCAGCGCGGGTCTTGCCCCGCACCGAACCCGCGCCTATCGCGCCCCCGGTCAACGCCGGGCAAGCGGTGCAGTCGACCGTGGGCACGCCACCGATCCAGTCGCTCGATGGTGTCTGGCGGGGCGCCAATGACGAAGTGCTGCAAGTCGATGGCAACCAGTTCATCTGGACCGACAAGAGCGGGCAGGCGACCGAGGGCGTCTTCATGCTGCAGGGCGACATGCTTTATGCGAAGACGCCGTATTCCGAGCAGCCGGCGATTTACCGCGTCACAGCGACCTCGGATGGTTTCGTCGCCGTGATGCAGCCCGGCGATTATCGGTATGAATTTAAGCGCGCTCGCTGAGAGCCTGTGAAAAAATCCCGCAATCTGCTGCGGACGCCCCTGAACGCGGTGTTCTGCGTTGCAAGAGGCCCGAAATCGGGTCATGTAGGCCGGCTACACGCCCCGATTTCGGGCCTCTTGCGCCTTGTTCACCACGTCCAGGGTCGCCCTCGCGACGATCGGGGATGTTTTCACAGGCTCTGAGGGCTGTTCGCGATGCGGCGGTAGTCGATGTACCTCAATTTTTTCGGACTGAACGAAAAGCCGTTCTCGATCACGCCGGACGCGCGTTTCCTTTATCTCAGTGAGCAGCATCGCGAAGGGCTGGCGCACCTGCTGTTCGGTACCGACGAAAGCGGCAGTTTCGTGCTGTTAACCGGTGAGGTGGGTACCGGTAAAACGACGCTTTGCCGCGCCTTGCTCGACGAGGCGCCCGCGGGTGCGCGCTTCGCCTTGATTCTGAATCCCTTGCAGGCGCCGCTGGAGTTGCTGGCCTCGATCTGCGATGAGTTCGGCGTGGAATACCCGAAGCCGGTGACCAGTCGCAAGATCCTGGTCGACCGTCTCAACGCCTTCTTGCTGGAGATCCACGCCCGGGGCGAACGCGCAGTGCTGATCATCGACGAGGCGCAGAACCTCGACAGCTCGACGCTGGAGCAGATCCGGCTTCTCACCAATCTCGAAACGCGTGCGCATAAACTGCTGAAGATCGTACTGTTGGGGCAACCCGAACTGAAACAGATGCTAGGGCGCCCGGAACTGCGCCAGCTCGCGCAACGAATCACGGCGCGCTATCACCTCAATCCGCTCTCGGCCGACGAAACCGCCGAATACGTCGCCCACCGAATGCAGGTAGCCGGGGTCGCGCGAACCGTGTTCAATCCCTCGGCCCTGCGCATGCTGCATCGTCTGAGTCGCGGCATTCCAAGAATCATCAACGTGATCGGCGAGCGGGCGTTGCTCGGAGCGTATGCCCAAGGGCGCGAGGCGATCAACGGCGCACTGGTCTATCGGGCCGCCAGCGAAGTCCGCGGTGAAGGCGGCGAAACTGCGTTGCGCGACTGGCGTTGGGGTGCCTTGGCCGGTGCCTTGAGTGTGTTCGCGGTGTTGGGGTGGCTCGGGTATCAGGCGGTATCCGGTAAGTCGTCCGCGCCGACGCTGGAGCAACCGGCGCTGGCCGGCAACGCGCGCGACGCATCACCGCCGCCGTCCGCAGCCGGCGCACCGGTACTTGATGCCCCGGAATTAGGCGCGCGCCTGGTGCGGGTGCAGGCCGGCGACTGGGTGTACGGCAAGCTCTATGCCCGCTGGGGCATCGAGCCGAGCCAACTGGAAGGTGACACGGTGTGCGCCCGCGCCCAGTTTGCCGGCTTGCGCTGTCTCTCCGGGCGCGGCGATCTCGCGACCCTGCGTGGGTTGAATCATGTCGCCGTGCTTGAGCTGCACAATGCGGCGCTCGAACGACGGCTCGCCTTGCTCGACGGGCTGGACGGTGAGCATTGGTCGATCCAGCTGGCGGACGGTCGCGTTCGCGTCACCGCTGCGACGCTTGACGCTTACTGGCTGGGCGAATACTTGCTGTTATGGCGACCGCCGCCCAATGGCGCCGAGATCCTCAAGCAGGGCGATAGTGGTCTCGATGTGGTCTGGCTGCGGCGTCAGCTCGATCGCGCCGAGGGGTCGGAACAAGCGCTACGGCATTACGTCAACGTCTTTGACCGGAGTCTGACCGAGCGCGTCAAAGCCTTTCAAACGCGTCATCAACTCACCCCCGACGGCATCGCCGGCGAGCGTACCCTGCTCGTGCTGGCGGGCTACGGCGGCGGCGCTACGCTCCCCTTGCTGGTCCCGGCCCCACAGGAATGAAGTCATGTCCCTGATCCTTGATGCCTTGCGCCGATCCGAGCAGGAACGTAGCGAACAACAACCGCCGTTGGGCGACCTCAAACGGCTCACGCACCCGGCGAGTAGGCGTCGCGAACGGTATTCGACTGTAGCCGTCGGCGTATTCACGGTTGCATTGCTGACCTTACTCGCGGCGGGGGGGTGGTGGTTTCGCGCCGGCCCGCCGTCAGCGCTGGCGCCTGAATCCACTGCTGCGCACAACCCCACCCCATCGCCTGCGGAACTTTCAACGCGGGCACCGAAAATCGCGGACACGGAACTGTTGTCGGCGGCGAGCGAGCCTGCAGCCAATACCCGCGCCGAGCAGCCGAACCACGAAACCGCGCGCGCGGCGCCGGTTCCGCCGTCGCCGCCGCCCCGACCGTTGGCAGACGAGGCACGCCCGCTCCCTGCGCAATCGCCCACCGTCACCCAACCGGAGCCATCGATCACGGCCGAGGCGACTGCCCCGCCGATCCGTCGAAACGGGAGCGACCCCGCACGCGATCCCGTTCGTTTTAGAGAAGCACCGACTGAGGTACAGGCGCGCCTGGCCGGCTTCGAGATCAATACCCATTACTACGCGCAGGCGCCGGGGCGCGGATTCGCGTTGATCAACATGCGTAAATACCGGGTCGGCGACACGCTTGAGCGCAGCGACTACCGGGTTCAGGCCATCACCGCGACCGGCGTGGTGGTCGATGACGGGCGTCATGCGGTGCTGCTCGAAGTAGCGCCGGATTGAATGAAGGCGCGCCCAGCTGCTGCGTCCCCACCAAACTACAGCCTATTCCCGCCGACCAACCCGGTTGTTTATGCTACGCGCGGTCGCCTGCGGGCGCCTTTGTTCAATGGAAACGCTAAATTGAGGAGCCAGACATGAGAAAAGTCCTGATTGCGGCAATCGCCTGTTGTTTTTCCACCGGTCTCGTTCATGCGCAAGCGCCTTGCCACGGGCCGCGAGGTGCCGAGGGCGGGCCGCAAGCCGAGATGCTCAAGCAGCGATTGGGTGTCGATGACGAGCAGGCGCAAGAGATGCAGGCCATCATGGAGGAGCAGCGCGCCAAGCATCGTGCCATGCACGAAAAGCATGTGCAGGAAATGGAAGCGGCCCGCGCCGAGACGGAGGCCCGAATGAAGTCCGTGTTGAGTGAGGAGCAGCTCAAGCGGTTCGAGGCCATGCGCGAGCGGCGTGAGGCAATGCGCAGCGGTGCGGGGCCAAACCCGATGCCGGCGCCGCCGATGCGTTCCGGTGCTCCGGGTCCGTTCGGTGAGTCGCGCATGGCGCCCGGCATGATGCCGCCGGTACCGGGGCCGTGGCTGGCGCCGCGTTTTCCGCAAGGCGCTGGTGAGTGAACCGAACTGCGCCGGTTGCCGCAGCGACCGGCGCGATGCGCCTAGCGCGCAAGCACCAGACCCAGCGTCAATAAAACGCTGAATGCGACATGGGTCATGATGGTCAAGGGCAGGGCCTGCGCGACGCGGCCCTGAAACAGCCGGGTCACGGCCAATCCCGCCGGTACCATGGCGAGCAATGCAAGCCGCGACCAGGTTGGCAGCGGGGCCAGAATCAACAGTAGGAAGCCTAAGCCGAAGATGATCGGCAGGCCGAAGCGTGCGCGCGCTGCACCGAGGCGTGCGGGCAGGGTCCATTTTCCGGCCTTGCGATCGGCCGTGATGTCGGGGATTGAGTTGGCCCACAGGATCGCGGCGACGAAACAGCCCACGCTTGCGCCCATCCACCACGCTTGCGGCGGAAACGCACCGGTCTGGATATAAACCGTGCCAATGACCGGCAGCACGCCGAAGCTGACCAGTATTGCCACGTCGCCCAGGCCGCGACAGGACAAGCAGGGCGGCGCGGAATAGAAGATCGCAAGCAGGCCGCCGAGCAGGCCAATGGCGAGCAACGCCGGCCCGCTGAGCGCGCCCACCAGCAACCCCAACACTGCGCCAGCAAAGGTCAGCGCGAAGCCGAAGCTGCGGGTTTCGCCTGGATCCAGCACCGCATTCTGGATGAAGCGACTGCCGCCAGTGAAGGGATAGACCCGCGCCTGGTTGTCGGCGTCGGTACCGCTGACGGCGTCGAAGTAGTCGTTCAGCACGTTAGCGGCGGAGTGAATCAGGATGATCGCGATCAGGGTCAGGATCGCCAGTACCGGGTTGAGGCGAGGAACCAGGTGGGTCGAGAGGGCGAGCGCGGCGACCACCGGCAACACCGAGGCGGTCAGGAATGCAGGTCGGGTGGCCGCAAACCAAGTCAGCACGCGGTTACCGACGGTGCGTCGGTGAAAGACCTCTAGGCTAGGTTCGCTCATGGCACCTCCGTTGGGGTATGTGAGGCGTTGATCGTATCCGGTCTCGGCAATGGATGTTTGGTTGCAGATCAAGGGTCCGCTGGATAAGTCACTCAAAGTGAGCGGCAAAATCTGTCACGAAGGTGTTTACAAGCCGTTGTTCGGGGCCATGATGTTAGAGGATTGTCCCGGTCTTTCGGACATGACGGGTCGCGCCAAAACGGTTCAGAACCTGTGAAAAAATCCCCGATCGTCGCGATGGCGACCCTGAACGCAGTAGATTGCGGGACATTTTCACAGGCGCTCAGTGACGGTCAAGGCATGTAGCGGGGCCGGCGCGAGGGCCTTGCGGGGTTACGTATTCGGCACTTCGGGCGAATGATTGAACGTCGGTGCGGTGAGCGCAACATAGGTCAACAGCAGGGAGGAAATAAGTCCCCAGGTCAAGCCGACCACTACGCTGGCATCGATAATGCCGCGCCAAGGCTGGCTGGTGTGCTGAACGAGCAGGATCGCGGCGATGATGCCGAGGGTCAGGATCAAGGTGACCATTTGCCGGCGTCGTGTCGTGCCGAACCAGCCAAGACAGAACAGCGGCGCGAGGAGAACGCGGAGCGCGGTGGGGTGCGTCTGAAGGTAGCGGCAGCGCGCGGCGAAGCGCGGCGAAAAGGCTTTCTGAAATCCACGGTAGCCTTCGTAATAGGCCATGAATCCAGTTGCTGCGGTGAGCACCAGCCACTGGTGCCAGGCGAGATCCGAGCGTAGGGCTTCGAGCGCGATGGGGGTTAGGCGCACGATCGCGAATCCGAGCAGCAGAGTCAGACCGGCGGCGCCCCAGAGTGCCCCGAGGAGACCCAGGCCTGGTTTGGCGATACTTTGCATGTTTTGGAGGTATCCTGAGCGGCAACGGGTTCGTGGGATCTCAGCAGGGCCGTAGCCCGGACGATACTCGTAGCGATAAGTGATGTTTTAAATGTCCGACCACGCGATTGTCTCATTTGACGAAGAATTGCTGATCCTGGTAGACGGCGACGACAACGTGACCGGGTATCAAACCAAACATTCTACACACAGCGGAATGGGATTGCTTCACCGTGCGTTTTCGGTGTTCGTCTTCGCGCGTGACGGCCGCTTATTACTGCAGCAGCGCAGTGCAGGCAAACAGTTGTGGCCGTTGCATTGGTCGAACAGTTGCTGCAGTCATCCACGCAAGGGCGAATCCTATGTCGATGCGGCGCATCGTCGCTTGCGCGAGGAACTCGGTTTCGACGTCGACCTCGAGATGAGCTACAAGTTCGGATTTCCTGATCCCTTCC
>CAZUJU010000097.1:0-6155 GCA_964620675.1 uncultured Thiotrichales bacterium
GTCACCCGCCCAGCGTCGCAGGTCAAGATGTGGATGTTGCTGGTCTGAAGCACGCCGCCCAGGTCGGACTTGTTCGATGCCCCGGCGCGCAGGCGCTTGATGGTCGTCGCCTTGTTACCGAATGCTTCGAGGAAGGCATAGGGGAACTCGGCGGGGTCGAAGGGCTGCTCCGCAAGATCGGTGATGGCTTGTTCGATTTCGACGGCGTTCATGGGCGTGCGGATACGGCTGTCGGCCCATCGAGGACCGCGAGCTTATTGGTCATTCCAGGGATTGATGACAGTCACGCCGGCCGCTTCATAGGGCGAGGTATCGCGTGATGCCACGATGAAGCCCCGCGATGCTGCAATGGCCGCAATGTAGCCGTCTGGCGTCGGGAAGCCACGCCCGCCGTCCTTGGCCGACACGGCCAGGTCTGCATAGTGGCGCGCTGCATCCGTGTCGAACGGCAGCACCCGATTTTTGAACAGCTCCAGTAGTTCGTTCAGGGCGCTGTCGAGCATGTTCTTGCGTTTGCCTGCCGGCAGCGCCCGGATGCCAAACAGCAACTCGGCCAGCGTGACGCTCGACAGATACAAGGTTTCCGCCGCCTGGTCGTTCAGCCAGGCCCGGACGCGCCCGTCTGGCTCCGGCTTCATCGCCTCGGAAACGACGTTGGTATCCAGGACGATCATTCAGTCGAAGCTCAATGGTTTGGCCGGCGTCGTGTCGCGTACACTCTCAATGACGGCGAAATCTTCATGGGTCAGCCCGATCTTGTTGCCGATGGCGGCCAGGGCGTCCCCCACACGCACGCGTTTTTCGGGCTTGACTGCGGCGGCCAGAATCTCGCGCACCTCCGCCTCCGTGCTGCGGCCGTGCTGGGCCGCCCGCACGCGCAAAGCGCGATGCACATCATCAGGCACATTTCTTACTGTCAGGATTGCCATTCTTCAAAACCCCTCATCCGCCCTCGATGACTGCAATCATAGGTAAATGCAGTCATCCACGCAAACGTCAAACTCCACGCCCCTTCCTGCCCTGGCGTCTCACCTTCTTAGCTTCGATCGTCACCTTCGGGATCGTTCAACCTAGAATCCTCGGTTGACCGCTCATTTGAGTGGGATCGGCGACATTTCGTCTCTCCCAACATGGCGTGGGTCCGAGGGCGTTTGCAAACCGGCAGGGTCAACGATCACGCCGTGGACTGTTTCCGCCGCACCGAATGACTCACGCCGCAGGCCGGGCCGCCGCGGCGCTGGCTACGCTCAGGAGCTGCACGAGAGCATCGAGCACCCGGCGCGATGCCGGGCCCATTCCGGCCGTTTTTCGGCATAGCGCTCGCGGCCTGGCTGCTCGGCGTAGGGATGGCGCAGGACCTCCAGCAGGTCGTTGACGGGCGCATAATCCCCCGCCGTCGCGGCGTCGATGGCAAGTTGCGCGAGGTAGTTGCGCAGTACGTATTTTGGGTTTCGTGCGTTCATCCGCGCCTTGCGTTCGAGCGGATCGAGGTCATCGCGCCGCAGTCGCTCGCCATAGGCGCGCAACCACTTGGCCCACTGGCCGACGGTATCGCTATCGATGCGTTCGGGTTGATAGAACGCCGGACGCAAGGTGTCGAGACAGGACGGATCCGCCCCATTCGCCCCCGCCATTTTCTCGGCGTCACAATCGGCCAGGCAGCGGAAAAAGATCATCAGGTCGGTTTCGGTCAGGCGCAGGGTGTGATCAAGCAACCCGAACAGCCCCGGATCGCTGCCCGGATCAAACGCGACCAGCCCGAGCTTGCCCGCCATCATCTGCTGCCAGCCGGCGCGATAGCTGAGCTTGTAGCGATCGACTGCAGCCTGCAGCGGCGCGATGTCATCGAGCAGCGGATATAAGGCGTTACCGAGTTGTGCCAGGTTCCAGAGCGCGATCGACGGCTGGTTGCCAAAGCGGTACCGGCGCCCCTGCGCGTCGGTCGTGTTCGGTGTCCAAGCCGGGTCGTAGTCTTCGAGCCAGCCGTAGGGGCCATAGTCGATAGTCAGGCCAAGGATCGACATATTGTCGGTGTTCATCACCCCATGCACGAACCCGACCCGCATCCAGTGGACCATCAACTCGGCCGTGCGCTGGCACACCTCATCGAACCAGGCCGCGTAGGTGTCCCGGCCGGGTTCGCCGAGATGCGGAAAATCGGTGCGGATCGTGTAGTCAACCAACTGCCGCAGCAATTCGATTTCACCGCGCGCGCTGAAGAGTTCGAAATTGCCGAAGCGCAAAAACGACGGCGCAACCCGGCACACGATCGCGCCCGGCTCCTCCTCGGGATTGCCATCGTAGAACATGTCGCGCACCACGCTTTCGCCGGTGGTCACCAGGCTCAGTGCGCGCGTCGTCGGCACCCCAAGATGATGCATCGCTTCGCTGCACAGAAACTCGCGCACTGACGAGCGCAGCACCGCAAGGCCGTCGGCCCGCCGCGAGTAAGGCGTCGGCCCGGCGCCCTTGAGTTGCAGGGTGAAATGAGCCCCATTCGGCGCGACGAGTTCGCCGAGATTGATCGCACGCCCGTCGCCGAGTTGCCCCGCCCACGCACCGAACTGATGCCCGCCGTAGCACATCGCGAACGGATCCATCCCGGGCAACACCCGGTTGCCGGAAAACACCGCCGTGAAGGCCTCGCGGTGGACTTGATCGAGCGCCGGATCGGGCAGACCCAGCAGCTCGATCACCTCCCGCGCATAGGCGACCAAGGCCGGAGCGGCGACGGTTTGGGGCCGAACGCGCGAGTAACACGCCCGCTCGACCTGACGGCGAAAATTGTCGATAACCGGATCGGCCGGCAAACCGTCGGTGAAGCGATTGTTGAAATGCAAGGACTCAAGCATGGCGACCGCTGGGTGACTCTCAATCCCCCATCACAGCAACTCCGGTGGACGGCCTCAAGAGACAGTGCGAAATGGCGGGTTACGCGCGGTGCGGGAGCGGTGAATCACGCAACCCGAAGGCCTCGGCTGCGGTTCAGCGCGCCGGCAGATGCAACAACGGATCGACCGGACGGCCGAAATGCCGAATCTCGAAATGCAGCGTCGGCGGCTGGCTGTCGGGACGGCCAAGTTCCGCGATCGGCTGCCCCGCCTCCACCTGTTCGCCCTCCTGCGCCAGCCGCACGCGGCTATACGCGTAAGCGCTGAGGTAGGCCTCGTTGTGTTTGATGATGATCAGCTCGCCGTAGCCCTTGAGACTGTTGCCGCTGTAGACGACCTTCCCCGGCGCCGCCGCGCGGATCGGCTGCCCGGTCTCGCCGCGAATTTCGATTCCGGCCTTGCTCGCGTCGATCTCGTTGAAGCGCTTAATGACCGCGCCGTCGGTCGGCCATTGCCAAGCGAGCGGCGGCTCACCCGGATCGGGCGGGACATCCGTCGCACCGTCGGCCGCCCCGGTCGCGACCGACCCACCCGAACCGCGCACCGGCACCCCCGGCTGCCCAAGATTGAGCCGCTGACCGGGATAGATCGTGTACGGCGGACCCAACTGATTCCAGCTCGCAAGCTTCTCAAGCGGGACATTAAAACGCCACGCGATCGAGTACAGCGTATCGCCGCGTTGCACCTGATATTGAGGCGGCAGATCGCGAACTCGCTCGCGCAAACAGCCACCCACCAGCACCACACCAAAACACAACAGGAGCAGCCACGCGGCGCAAACCGCACGCCACGCGCCAGACCGAGCCCGCCAGTCGCACCCGCGAACGCTCAGCGTCGCTCCTCCCGTCCGGGTAACAACGGCACGAAAACCACCGGCAATAAGGCCTCATCGTCGTAACCATGTTCGGTCCGCGTCAGCACCCGCAATGATTGCACGCCGTCGACAGCGCCGACCGGTGCGATCAGGCGACCACCGATCCGCAGTTGCTCCAGCAGCGTTTCCGGTACCTGACTGGCAGCCGCGGTGACGACGATCGCATCGAACGGCGCCTCGTTGCGCCAGCCTAGAATGCCGTCGGCGTGCTTGAGGCGGACGTTGCCGTAACCGATCCCGCGCAACCGTTCGCGCGCCTGTTCGTAGAGATGACGCAAGCGTTCGACGCTGTACACCTCCGGCACCAGCTGCGCCAGCACCGCGGCCTGATAGCCGGAGCCGGTTCCGATCTCCAGCACCTTGCGCGGCGCCGGTTCGGTTTGCAGCACCAATTCCGTCATCCGCGCGACGATAAACGGCTGCGAAATCGTCTGGCCCGAGTCGATCGGCAGCGCGACGTCTTCGTAGGCGCGGCTGGCCAGCGCCTCGTCCACGAACAGGTGGCGCGGCACCTTGCGCAACGCCTCCAGCACCCGCGGCTCGGCGATTCCCTCGGCTTGCAAGCGCTGCACCATCCGGTCGCGCGTGCGTTGCGAGGTCATGCCGATCCCGTCGATATCCGGCCGATTACCGTTCATGCCCGGCCGCTCAGAGCCTGTGAAAAAATCCCCGATCGTCGCGAGGGCGACCCTGGGCGTGGTGAACAAGGCGCAAGAGGCCCGAAATCGGGGAGTGTAGCGGGCCTACATGACCCGATTTCGGGCCTCTTGCAACGCAGGACACCGCGCCCAGGGGCGTCCGCAGTAGATCGCGGGATATTTTCACAGGCTCTCATACCAGCCAAGCCGCAATCTCGCCCAACGCACCATGGCGGGTGAGATCGACCTGCAACGGTGTGATCGAGACGTAACCCGCGCGCACCGCGTGAAAATCGGTCCCCTCGCCGGCGTCCTGCTCCGGGCCAGCCGGGCCGACCCAGAAGATCGTCCGCCCGCGCGGATCGGTGCCGCGCCACACCGGTTCCGACTTATGCCGATGGCCGAGGCGGGTCGCGCGCAGGCCGCGAATCTCCGACCACGGCAGGTCGGGCACGTTGATATTGAGGATCGAATCGCGCGGTAGCGGCCGCGCTTGCAGCCGCGTCAGAATCAGGCGCACCGCCTCTGCCGCGGTTTCGAGGTGGCGCGGCTCGTGCGCGGCAATCGAGACCGCAATCGCCGGCAGACCGAGAAATCGCCCCTCCATCGCCGCTGCGACGGTGCCGGAATAGATCACGTCATCGCCCATGTTGGCGCCAAGGTTGATGCCGGAAACGACCATATCCGGCTCCTCCTCCAGCAAGCCGGTGATCCCGAGGTGCACACAGTCCGTCGGTGTGCCGTCGACCTTAAAGTAGCCGTTCTCCGCGAGGACCGCGCGAAGCGGATTGTTGAGCGTGAGCGAATTGCTCGCGCCGCTGCGATCGCGGTCGGGTGCGACCACCGTCACGCGGCCGAACTGCGCCGCGGTTTCGGCCAGCGCCTTGAGCCCCGGCGAAAGATATCCGTCATCGTTACTGACGAGAATGTGCATATTGCCTCCCCAATCGACACAATAAGGATACTCGAAAGCCCCTACCGACACGACGCCAGATGACCGAACGCGACGATCCGCCGAGCGACCGCGACCTGTTCCACGCCGCGATCGGCAACGTCAGGCGCATGCCGCAGGACCACCTCCCCCCAACCGTGCCGCCGCCTCTACCCGTACCACGCCAGACCCAGCTCGACGAACTGCGCGTGCGCGACGACATGATGAGCGATGAATACATCACCGAGGAAGTCCAACCCGGCGACGTGCTCTGCCACCTCACACCCGGGATCTCCAAGCAGATCATGCGTCGGCTGCGGCGCGGCGAATACCGTCGCGAAGGCACCCTCGACCTCCACGGCCTGACCGTCGAACAAGCACGCCAGGCGCTCGCAGCCTTCATCACCGAAGCCAAGGCACGCGACTGGCGCTGCGTACGGATCATCCACGGCAAGGGATTACGCTCCAGCAACCAGGGGCCGATCCTGAAATCCCGCCTCAACGCCTGGTTGCAGCAACGCAAGGAAGTCCTCGCGTTCTGCTCCGCCCCCCCGCGCGACGGCGGCACCGGCGCAGTGTACGCGCTCCTGCGCGCCGCGCCCGGGCGGTAGCACAGACCGGCAGGTTCGAGAATGCATCCTCAGCAACCGTCGAAGGACGGCCCCTAGTACGTCATTTCACCTAGATTTTCGGGTCAATCCGATTCAGTTTGCTGAATCCTCAACTGACCATGGTTGCAAGGTTCATGCAACGAGGTACCCGGATGGGTTGCAACAAGCAACCCGCCCGTCCGTGGACACTGGGCCCCGGCAATCCCTGCC
>CAZUJU010000098.1:0-6108 GCA_964620675.1 uncultured Thiotrichales bacterium
GTGTGGGGCATCACCAACACGAGCTGGATTAGTTTTTTGTGCCGAACAGGGTGTGATTAACCGGGTCAAAGTTTGCGAGCGTATCGGCGAGATGGCGTAACAGTCTTCGCGGATCATTGGCGCAGGATTCCAAGGCGCGATTCAGGCGGCGTTCGGTCGCGGCGGAGGTGGCGTTAGGCATTGTTCGTGTACATCCCTGTACACTGGGTTCCGGCATTATTCATCGCACTTCCTTGTGCACTGGGTTCCGGCATTCCCTGCCGGAATGACGGACGGGCGGGGTTTTTGGTTAGCGCATGCGTCGCTTGCCACCGTCACCCCGGCAGGGATTGCCGGGGTCCAGTGGCCACGGATGGGCGGGCGCTTGTTTCAATCAGGCCGGGTACCTCGTTGCATGAAGCTTGGCTCGTTCAGGCGGGTACCGATCGCGCTCGTTCACCGCCGCGCGCAGGCCGCATCGTGTAGACTGCGCGCTCGTTTGTGGCAACCCTTTTTCTACCCGTGATTACGCTGCGCAACCTTACGCTTCAACGCGGCACCAAGCCGCTGTTTGATGTGGTCGATCTGACGATTCACCCCGGCCAGCGGGTCGGCTTGATCGGGGCCAATGGCTCGGGGAAGTCGACCCTGTTTCAGGTGTTGCTCGGTGCTTTGCACCCCGACCAGGGCGAGGCGAACGTGCCGGCGGCGTGGGTGGTCGCGCATGTGGCGCAGGAGACCCCCGCGGTGGAAACCGCGGCGCTGGAGTTTGTGATCGATGGCGACCCGGAATTGCGCGAGGTCGAGGCGGCGATGGCGCGGGCCGAGGGCGAGGCGCTGGCGCATTTACTCGCGCATTACGACGCGATCGGTGGGTACACGGCGCGGGCGCGGGCGGGTAAATTGCTGCACGGGCTGGGGTTTACCGATCAGCAGGTGGCGCAACCGGTGCGTACATTTTCCGGCGGCTGGCGGGTGCGGCTCAATCTGGCGCAAGCGCTGATGTGCCGGTCGGATCTATTGCTGCTCGACGAGCCGACCAACCATCTCGATCTCGATGCGGTGATTTGGCTGGAGGATTGGCTACGCAATTACCCCGGCACGCTGATCCTGATTTCGCATGATCGGGAATTTCTCGATGCGGTGGTGACCCATGTGGCGCAGATCGAGCAATGCCGCATCAACGCCTTTCGTGGCAATTATTCCGAGTTCGAGCGCCGGCGTGCCGAGCAGTTGGCGCAGCAACAGGCGGCCTTTGTGCAGCAACAGCGCGAGATCGAGCATTTGCAGCGCTATGTCGACCGCTTTCGCGCCCAGGCGACCAAGGCGCGCCAGGCGCAATCGCGGCTCAAGGCGCTGGAGCGGATGGAGCGGATCACGGCGGCGCACGTCGATACACCGTTTCATTTCGCCTTCAAGCCGACGCCACAGGCCGGTAATCCGCTGCTTGAGATCAGCGACGGCGTGGTCGGTTATGCCGGTTGCACGGTGCTCGATGGGGTGAAGCTGCAGATTCGTCCCGGCGAGCGGATCGGGTTGATCGGGGCCAATGGCGCCGGTAAATCGACGCTGATCAAGCTGTTCGCGGGGCAGCTCGAACTGGCATCTGGACGGCGGATCGAGGGGCGCGGGCTGGCGATCGGCTACTTCGCGCAGCATCAGCTGGAGCAGCTCGACCCCGAGGCCTCGGCCTTGTTGCACCTGCAACGGCTCGACAATCGCACGCCGGAACAGGGCTTGCGCGATTTTCTCGGTGGCTTCGGTTTTGTCGGTGAGCGGGCGCTGGAGGCGGTGGCGCCGTTTTCCGGCGGCGAAAAATCCCGCCTCGCGCTCGCGCTGCTGATCTGGCAGCGGCCGAATCTGCTGTTGCTCGACGAGCCCACCAACCACCTCGATCTCGAAATGCGCCACGCCTTGACGGTGGCGCTGCAAAGTTACGAAGGCGCGCTGGTGATCGTGTCGCACGATCGTCACTTGCTGCGCACCTGCACCGACGAGCTGTTTCTGGTGCAAGGCGGGCGTTGCCAACTCTACGAAGGCGACCTCGAGGACTACCGCACTCAGATCATTCGCCAGGAATCGTCGAGCGAGGCGGCGGAGGAGGGCGATAAGGGCGACCGCAAGCAACAACGCCGCGATGCGGCCGCGAAGCGTCAACAATTGCAGCCGCTCACGCGCAAGATCAAGGCGACCGAGGCCCGAATCCAACAACTGCAGCAGGAACTGCGCCAGGTCGAGGCGCGTCTCGGCGATGCCGGGCTGTACGAGCCGGGAAAAAAGCCGGCGTTACAGGCGGAGCTTCAACGCCAGGCTGAGCTTCGTGGCGCGCTGGAGACGGCGGAAACCGAGTGGCTCACGCTGAGCGAACAGCTCGAACTTCAGATTTCCTGATCCCTTCCGGCTTCTGGAACCGATATCCGGACTGGGTGGAGGCATCATACATGTAGGTTGGGCTTCCTTCGTCAGCCCAACCTACGAAATGGGTGCCCATGCCAATGAGCGAGGGATCAGGAAGTCTGAACTTGCGTCCCGGACTTGATCGCACGTTGTTCCTGAGGTCAAAAATGCATTTAATTTCATTCGGATAGGCGCGAGCGCCAGCGAGCTGGCGCCAATCTGTTGCACGCGCGCCATCGTGGCGCGTGACATCCCGCTTGCGCCGCGACACGGCTGCGGCGCGTACCCATCGACGTGGACCACTGTTCAAAGTTACAAATTGTTTCTTTGGGGTGGTTTAAGTTGCTTGATTAACTCTATGACATTTAAAAGAATATGGTTATCATGCGCGAAAGTGCTGTGAGTCCTTTAGGGTGGGCGTTCGTGTCGTCGTCGAGAGGTTGTCCGTGATGCGCGATGTCCGTGTGAATTCATGCCCTCAGTTACCGGGTATACCGAGGAGATTTGAGATATGAAGACGGGTCGAATGGAACTACAAATCGTCGGACGACGGCGCGTATTCGCGGCATCGATCGGCCGCGCGCTGGGCACCGCCTCCGCCGTTCTGGCGCTGACCATGATCGCCGGCGCGGCGTCCGCGGAGTCCGGATGTCCCACCGGATTTGTGCCGAACGGCACGGAGAATCTGGTGAACAGCGCGTTTTCCAACGGGTACAACGGCTTTACTACCGACCCGGTCATGTACCGCGCGCCGGTCGGGACCTATCCGACCGACGGCGCGGGGGATAACACATCGGGGTTTCCCAGCACCGGGATCGGTGTGATGACAGGCAATTACACACCTGGAATCGTCAGCCAGATCGCGTTCCCCGGCGATCCCTCGCCGCCGGGCGGGCTGCCGGCCGTACCTGCTGCGAGCCACTGGCTGGCGTTCAACGGCAATGACGCGGGTGCCCCCACCAAGTTGTGGGAGCAAACGATTACCGGGTTGAAGGCGAATACGGACTACGCCTTCACGGCATATTTCTCTAACGCTCTGGCGGCAGGTCAGCAGGCCACCGGGTTCGTGGCGCCGCTGGTCGAGTTCCGCGTTGATGGAACCCAGGTCGGCAGCGATATTCCCGTCTGCGATTCCGGCAGCGGTCTTAACCCCGCGACAAATGCTTGCGCGACCGAAGCGACTGCCGATGCCTGGCAGCGGCTGGGGATCACGGTTTCGACCGGTGGCGCGACGTCCGCGGTGCTGTCCGTGCACGACAAGCAGGTGACCAGCAGCTCCGGCAACGATTTCGCGATGACCCTGGTCAGCTTCCAGGAGTGCGTGCCGATCGGCACACCGGATATCGCGGTTACGCCGACGCCTCTGAATTTCCCCGCTTACACCCTGGGGGGTGCCGCAACGAGCGCAACCGTCACCGTCAGAAACACCGCCACCGGCGCTCTGACCATCGGCACGATCACCGCGCCTGCCAATACCGATTTTACGATCGTGACCGACGGCTGTAGCGGCCAGTCGTTGACCGCAGACCAATCCTGTGCGCTCACGCTCAATTTCTCGTCGGCAACCGCTGGCGCCAAGACCGGAACTTTGACGATTCCGTCCAACGATCCGGACGAGCCTTCGGTCACTGTGCCGCTCGCCGCGACCGCTGCGGCGGCTGGCGGTCCGGCGCTTGCGGTGACATCTGCGACCTCTACCACGCCGATCACAGGCGCACAGCTGCCTGACTTTACCGTCGGCGGGACGCGAACCACGACCGTGATCACGATGTCCAACGTCGGAACCGGATCGCTTGCGCTTGGCAATATTCCAGCGCCGACGAATACGGATTTCACACTGGTGGAAGACGGCTGCAGTGGTCGAACGTTAACGGCGCAGCAGTCTTGTACGATTACGTTGGCCTTCGAAACTGCAACCGCCGGCGATAAGGCGGGCGATTTGGTGATTCCGTCCGCAACTCCGGGGGTGGATTCCGCCACGATCGGGCTCGCGGGACGCGCGGTCGCAGCGCCTGTGGGTGAGGTGCTAACCCGCCTCGAAGGGGGACTCGGTGGCGGCGCGGCAAGCCTGCCATTGCTGCTCGCGATGGGCGGTGCGCTGGCGTTGCGCCGGCGGCGCTGGCTTGCGCTGGCGGGTTTGATGGGCGCTTCGTTCGGCGCCCAGGCCGCGCCCGGGCAGTTCTACATCGGTGGCGGCGTCGGTCAGTCATTCCTCGAGCCCGAGGTTGTGAACATCCCGGGCCTGACCGTGACTGACGACAACGACGTAGGCTACAAGCTGTTCCTCGGTTACGACATCCTGCGTTGGTTGTCGATCGAGGCGTTCGGTTCGAAACTTGGCGCGGCCGGGTTTTCCAACGGCGGCGAGATCGATTACAAGACGTATGGCGCCGGGCTGGTCGCCAACCTGCCGAGCAACAGTCCTGGGCTGTCATTTCTTGCCAAGCTCGGATTTGCTGAGATCGACAACAAAGGGCGCAACATCAACTTCCGCGAGGTTGAGAGTTCCGAGCTATATGGCGGCTTGGGCGCCGAGTATCAATTTCGTAACGGCGTATCGGTACGCGGCGAATATGAGTATTTCGACGAAGACGCGCAGCTGGTCTCGCTGTCGTTGTTGAAGCGCTTCGGAGGCGCGAAACCGAAACCCGCGCCGGTAGTGGTCGCCGCGGCGCCAGCGGCGCCAGTGGTCAAGCCGGAGCCGCCACCGCCGCCGAAACCCGCGCCGGTAGCGCCAAAAATGGTCATGCTGGAGATCGAATCGATCTTTTTCGACACCGACAAGCATGCGCTCAAACCCGAGGCCGTCGCACGGTTGAATGAAGTCGTGCACCTGATGAATGCGTACCCGGATGTGCGGATGACGCTGGTCGGTCATGCCGACGAACGCGGCAGTGATGACTACAATATGGGCCTGTCGCTGCGGCGGGCGAAAGAGGCCGCGAAGTATCTGGAGCAGCAGGGCGTCATCAATAAGCGGCTAAGCTACGAGGCCCGCGGCGAACGCGAACCACGCGACCCACGCAGCACGCCGGAGGGTTGGACCCAGAATCGTCGGGTCGACTTTGCTCCGAATCCGCGCGAAGTGGTGGAGAACAAGTAGCGCGACCGCCCCGCGTTCAAACAGATGCATAACGGCAGGATCATTCCTGCCGTTTTTTTGTGCGCCCAGCAGGGCGCACTCAGTTGGAGGTGAAAATCCTCTACTTGCCGGCACGGGGAAGACCTAGTCGAGTGGCAAGGGTGTTCCGGGCGACTGGGAATCCGGAGCAAGCCGAAGGCAGCGCGCCGGTCTGACGAACAGGAAACGGATACGAGGCGGCACGGCGGGACAAGGTGGCCAATATCGTCAAAGTCCGAAACTTGTATGGAACGCCGTGACGTAGATCCGATCGACATACGCGTGAAGGCGCGTGCGTCATGGCCGGATCTGCAAGGGTGCCAGGGGAAACCTCCGCGTTACCACCATCGAGAGGTGACCGGAAGCCCTCCCGGAAGTTTGCAGCGGCCATAGTAGCTGTCCGCAGCTTCGCGCAAAGCGGATGCCAGAGCGGAAGACGCAGCGCGGGACCCTGTTGGAGATCGGTTGTTTGCCGAGCCGCACCGACGACCCGTCTGCGGTACGGGAGACGTATTCCCGGGGCTTGGTTTTCACCTGCGACCGATGCGATCGACGGGCGACGTCGCCGTTGGTGCGGTTTGCGGGCCGCCGGGGCGTGCTTCGGCGCGGAT
>CAZUJU010000099.1:0-5843 GCA_964620675.1 uncultured Thiotrichales bacterium
ACACCCCCAACTTCCAATTCATCGAAGGCGACATCCGCAACCTCGATGACTGCCGCCGGGCGATGTATTTCACTCCGCTCCCCCAGGGAGACGACTGCACGGATGCAGGCGGTAGCGCGACGCAGGAAGCCAAAGCCGAGCGGCTGGGGGGGAGGGCGCCTAATCCCCACGCCCCAACCGCAGAACCAAAGGGCGCGAGCATCCCCGTCGACTACGTCCTCCACCAGGCCGCGCTTGGCTCCGTGCCCCGCAGCATCGAAGACCCCATCACCACCAACCAAAACAACATCGATGGCTTCCTCAACATGCTCGTCGCCGCGCGCGATGCCAAAGTCCAGCGCTTCGTTTACGCCGCCAGCAGCTCCACCTACGGCGACCACCCCGACCTGCCCAAGGTCGAAGACAAAATCGGCAAACCCCTCTCACCCTACGCCGTCACCAAACTGGTCAACGAGCTCTACGCCGACGTCTTCGCTAAAACCTACGGTTTCAAAACCATCGGCCTGCGCTACTTCAACATCTTCGGCAAACGGCAAGACCCCAACGGCGCCTACGCCGCCGTCATCCCCAAATGGATCGCCGCGATGATTAAAAACGAACCCGTATTCATCAACGGCGACGGCCAAACCAGCCGCGATTTCTGCTACATCGACAATGCGGTGCAGGCGAATTTGCTGGCGGCAACGAGTGAACATCCTGAAGCGGCTGCGCAGGCGTATAACGTCGCCGTGGGCGACCGCACCAGTTTGAACGAGCTTTATCAGCGAATAAAAACCCAATTGGCGGAATACCAACCACAGGTTCGGGACGTGAACCCGACTTACCGGGATTTTCGGGCAGGGGATGTTCGGCATTCGCTGGCCGATATTGGGAAGGCACAGGAACGCCTGGGGTATTTACCACCGTATCGCATGGATGAAGGCCTACGTTTAGCCATGGCCTGGTATGTTCAAAACAGCATCGGAAACTGAAATGACCCAAATAATCACAGACCGCAAGATCCGCATAGCCATTGTCGGTTGCGGGCGCATCGCCAAGAACCACTTCAGCACGATTGACATTCACCAGCAAGACCTTGAGTTAGTCGCAGTCTGCGACACCGATCCAAGGCAATCCGCGCAATATACCGAGCGTTACAACGTCCCCGCGTATGTGCGTCTGGAGGACGTATTTCAGCGGCACCAGCCTGACCTCGTGGCATTGTGCACCCCCAGCGGCTTACACCCCGACCAAGCCGTCCTGGCTGCTAAACACGGCGTCAACGTAATGACCGAAAAGCCGATGGCAACTCGCTGGGCGGATGGCGTACGGATGGTAAAAGCCTGCGATGAAGCCGGCGTTCATCTGTTCGTAGTCAAACAAAACCGCCGCAATACCACGCTGCAATTGCTCAAACGCGCCGTTGAGGAAAAGCGCTTCGGCAAAATCCACATGGTCCACCTCAACGTCTTCTGGACCCGCCCACAAAGCTACTACGACCAGGGCAATGGCTGGCGCGGCACATGGGAATTCGACGGCGGCGCTTTCATGAACCAGGCCAGCCACTACGTTGATTTGCTCGACTGGCTGATCGGTCCGGTGGACAAAGTCCAAGCCATGACCAGCACCACCCGTGACATTGAGGTGGAGGATACCGGCGTGTTAAACGTCCGCTGGCGCAACGGTGCGCTTGGCTCAATGGCGGTCACCATGCTCACCTACCCAAAAAACCTTGAAGGCTCAATCACCATTCTCGGCGAAAAAGGCACCGTGCGAGTCGGTGGTGTCGCCGTCAACGACATCCAGATCTGGCAGTTTGATGAACCGAAGGATTACGACGCACAGATCCAGAACGCCAATTACGAAACCACCTCCGTCTACGGCTTCGGTCATCCGCTGTATTACAAGAACGTCATCGACGTAATGCGCGGTGAAGCCGAGCCCGAAACCGACGGCCGGGAAGGCCTCAAGTCGTTGGAACTGCTGATCGCGGCCTATCTATCCGCGCGGGACGGGAAAACAGTGTCGCTCCCGCTGGAATATTAGAGTAAACCGACCGTGCGCATCGGCATCATCGGCGGCGGCATCAACGGGCTGTGTGTCGCCTGGACCTTGGCCGAGCGCGGATACCGCGTTGAGCTATTCGAGCGCGACCGCCTGATGCAGGCGACCAGTCGCGCATCGTCCAAGCTATTGCACGGCGGCTTGCGCTACCTGGAACACGCCGAGTTTCGGCTCGTGCGCGAGGCATTGCGGGAGCGCGACCATTGGATCGATCGCGTGCCTGCCATCGCCACGCCGCTCGCGCTGGTCGTGCCGGTGTATCGCGGCGGCAAGCGCAAGCGCTGGCAATACGGGGTCGGACTTTGGCTTTACCGGCAACTTGCCGGCCAAAGCCCCTACCGGGATTTCGAATGGATCCCAACCGCAAGGCTGGTGAACTCCGATACCGCGCTCAACCCAGTCGGCTTGAGCGGCGGATACCGCTTTCAGGACGGGCAAATGGACGACGAGCGCCTCGGCCTCTGGGTCGCCGAACAAGCGCGTTCGCTCGGCGCCGAGCTGCATGAGCATACCCCCGTCGCAAAGTTCGGGCTTGACGGAACAGTCGAGTTGGCGAGCGGCGAAATCAAGCAGTTCGACCGCGTCGTCAATGTTGCCGGCCCCTGGGCCGACCATCTCGCGCAACGTTCCGGCCAGGCATCGGGGATGCGGCTCGATCTCGTCCGGGGCAGCCATCTCATCCTCGACCAACCCTGCCCGCAAGCCTACCTGCTGGAGCATCCGCGTGATCGCCGCATCTTCTTTGTGCTGCCCTATCAAGGGCAAACCCTAGTCGGCACCACCGAAGTGCGGCAGCGACTGGACGAAGTCGTCACCTGCTCAGACGAAGAGAAACGCTACCTGCGCGAAGGCTACGCCGCGTATTTCCCCGAGAAAATCGAGCAGGCGAGGGTAGTGCGGTCCTTCTCGGGGCTGCGGCCATTACTTCGCTCCACCCAAAACCCCAACGCCGCAACGCGCGAGTATTCGATTCATCGCCAGGAGCGCGCAATTACCGTCCTTGGCGGCAAATGGACCACCGCACGTGCCCTCGCCCAAAACGTCGCCAAAGCAGTCAAATAGAACCATGACCAAGCTACAAATCCACCCTACCGCGATCGTCGACGCCGGCGCCGAGATCGGAGAAGGCAGCCGCGTCTGGCACTGGGCGCACGTCTGCGCGGGCGCCAAAATTGGAGCAGGCGTGTCGTTGGGCCAAAACGTCTTCGTCGGCAACAAGGTCGTCATCGGCGACCGCTGCAAAATCCAGAACAACGTCAGCGTTTATGACAATGTCACCCTCGAAGAGGGCGTGTTCTGTGGCCCGAGCATGGTGTTCACCAATGTGTATAACCCACGTGCCCTCATCGAACGCAAAGACCAATACCTCAATACCCTGGTACGGAAAGGCGCCACGCTCGGCGCCAACTGCACCATCGTCTGCGGCGTAACCATCGGCAAATACGCCTTCATCGGCGCCGGCAGCGTTATCAACCGCAGCGTGCCCGACTATGCGCTGATGGTGGGCGTACCGGCCAAGCAGATCGGCTGGATGAGCGAATATGGCGAGAAGCTGGATTTGCCACTGACGGGCGAAGGGGTGGCGACTTGCTCGCGCACTGGCACAACCTATAAGCTGAAAGCCGGTCAGGTCACAACGGAAGGATGATGTTATGCAAGCAGAAATCATTATTCAAAACGGGCAGGTAAAATTTGCCCGTCCGATTTATTTAAAGCCTGATGCACCCATGCGTTATCGGGTTGAAATACCGGATGAGGCACTTATTGAAGTGCGCGATTGGTTTGTAGATGCGCCAGACTCCGAGACATTGCGGCGAGTGCCCCCTGCTAAACCTGGTAGCCTTCAGGAGCAGCTTAATCAATTGTTGGGGCGGTTAGCCTTGACACGCCCTAGTGCCAGTATTGGTGATGACGAGCAAATGTTACAAGATGCCCTAGAGGATCGTTATTTTGGCCGTTAATGCATACAAGAACAATAGTGTTCAGCTTGTTTTTGACACCAATGTACTGGTTGATGCCTTAGCAGCACGCGGTGCTTACTATGCTGATGCCGTCGGTGTGCTGGAATGGGTACGCGATGGTGAAGTTGAGGGTTGGTATGCACCCCATACCTTAAGTACCGTTTATTATTTACTTGAGCGTACTCTGGTTAAGGATGCACAAAATCGGCGGGAGTCCTCACAAGCAGCGCAGGCTCTATTGAAGCAATTAACTGACCTGCTGAAACCACTGCCTCAAGTAGGGGATGAGCTGGCTAATCTGGATGCAGAAATCGATGATGACTTGGAAGATCGGTTAATTCATTCCCTAGCCGTTGAGTATTTGCCTAATCCTATCATTGTCACCCGCGATAAGTGGTTTTTACGGTCTGCGCTTGATGTGCCGGCAATTCACCCGAAAGAGTTGTTGGAACAAGGTTTGTCAGCATGGGCAGGCAAGCAGAAAAAAATGCAATTTATTGATTTGGCTGTCCAGCAACGCGCTATTCGCCCGCAATTACAACGCAATATCCATACTGTTTTGCGGCATGGGCAATACATCCTAGGCCCGGAAGTGCGCGAACTGGAGGAGAAGCTCTCCGCCTATACCGGCGCTAAACACTGCATCACGGTCGCCAGTGGTACCGAAGCCCTGCTGATCAGTCTGATGGCGTTAGGTGTTGGTGCGGGGGATGAGGTGATCACCACACCGTTTACCTTCGTCGCGACGGCGGAAGTGATCGTAATGCTGGGCGCTAAACCCGTGTTTGTGGATATCGAGCCGGATACCTGCAACATCAATGCCAGCCTGATCGAAGCCGCGATAACGGAAAAAACCAAGGCGATTATGCCGGTGAGTTTGTATGGGCAACCGGCGGACATGGATGAGATCAATGCGGTTGCGGCGAAATATCACCTGCCCGTGATTGAGGATGCGGCACAGAGTTTTGGCGCGACCTATCAGGGTAAGAGGAGCTGTAATCTTTCCACGATTGGCTGCACCAGCTTTTTCCCGAGTAAGCCCTTAGGGTGTTATGGGGATGGCGGGGCGATTTTTACCAGTGACGATGCCATTGCTCAAGCCTGTAAAGAGATCAGGGTGCACGGACAGAGCAAGCGCTATTATCACACCCGTATCGGCGTGGGTGGGCGCATGGACACGCTGCAATGTGCGGTGGTGTTGGCGAAATTGGAACGGTTCGATTGGGAAGTGGAACAGCGCATCGCGATTGGGCAACGCTATAACCAGTTGATGGATGAGGCAGGTGTTCAGCGCGTGCACCAACGCGATGACCGAACGAGTGTGTTCGCGCAGTATACGGTGTTGGTGGAGAACCGCGGTGAGGTGGAAGCGCGGTTCAAGGAAGCTCGAATCCCGACCGCGGTACACTACCCAGTCCCGTTGAATGAACAGCCTGCTTATCAGCATTTGTGTTGCGCGGATTGTACGCCAGTGGCGCAGGAAACAGCGAAACGGGTGATGAGTTTGCCGATGGGGGCGGATTTAAAGCAAGCAGAACAACTGCTTGCCGGTCGAACACTGCATTTGTAAACGAAGTTTCCCGATTGTTCATGCGAGCGTGATTGGGGTCAGGTCCAACATTCAAACAAAAAGACAGCGAAAGCGACGCCTATACGCCCCCCGTAGCTGTCGGATCAAACCAACCCACATCCAACCCCGGACGCAGGTAGGATAGTGAGACCCCAAACGCGACAACCACCACCCCCCCCCGCAACATGCACGACCAAGGCGACATACGTCCCTATGCACTGGGTTCCGGCATTAGGCATGTACGTCCCTATACACTGGGTTCCGGCATT
>CAZUJU010000100.1:0-5718 GCA_964620675.1 uncultured Thiotrichales bacterium
CCGCTAGACCGGACCGCGCGCTTCGCGCTTCGCCGCGATCGTGCGCTTGAGCGCTTCGTCCCACGACACCTGTGCGTACTTCGGCCGGTAGTCGCGAAAGGCTTGCAGCACGGTGAGCACCTTGTCGGCACTCGACTGGCCCTTGAAGTCGCTCTTATCGAGTTTCAGTTCGTCGGCCAGTTCGTTCCAGACCAGCCCGTCGGTCATCGGGATCAGCACGATATCGAAACCGTCTACTGTGGTAAGCAAAGGCTTGGCGATGTTGACGACGTAGAACACTGCGCAGAGGTCCGGGGCGAGGTCCGCGCCGTACAGTTCGAGGAAAGACTCGAAGTCGGAAAGCGCATCAAGCGAGCCGGCCGCGAGTTTGAGGCGTTCGGCGTCGGCGAGCAGCACGGCGCCTTTCAGCGTTACCGTCGGTGGTTTGCGCCGCCCCATGGCATCGGCGACCTCGCCTTCGACCAGTACCAGGTCTCCGCGATAGGCGCCCATTCCGCCGCTCGTCGTCGCTTCCTTGAAGTTCATGTTGTACAGCAAGCCCCGTCGCTCGTAGGTATTCAGCAGCATGTTGCGACCTCGGTAGTTGATTGCGTTCCGGTGCGACGCAGCAATATCCATTCCACCCTCACCGACCTCGGATCGATCGCAGAATCCTTCGATGCGACAGTCGGTTACGCGATCTATCCGGGGCAGAGCGCGGATCTAACCGCCTGTCGCAAACGCGACAACCCGACAACGAAGCCGGAGGAAAAGAATGTTTGAGGCCCGCGCGTTGGCGGAAAAGTCGAAGCGTTAAAATCGATCGCCCGCGACGCAGTCACCCCTGCCACGGAGCTGGAACTCTTGGTCGGCCCGTACCGATGGCGTCAGGGCGGTGACAACCGCGCTGTGTCATTCGTCGCCCACGGCGCCGCTTTGCGCACCTGGGCCCAGACCGGCGACTCGATCGTCAACGCCAGTTGCCGCGCGAGTTCGACCATCCCGGTATAACCGGCGTAGGCAAATTCGCGTTCCTGGTTGATGTCGAGGAACGGGATGCGCGCCTTGAGTGCGGTGTACATGTTGCGGCCACCGGCGATCAGGATATCGGCCTGGTACTCGCGGACGATCCCGATCAGCGCCTTCGGGCTGCCGTCGGTGATCATCTTGGTCTTCTCGCCCATCAGCTCTCGGATGCGTTCCTTATCCTCTTCGGTGGATTTGTTGGTGCCGGTCGCGACCACGTCCAGGCCGAGGTCCTGCAACGCGGAAACAATCGACCAGGATTTCACGCCGCCGGTGTAGAGCAGCACGCGCTTGCCGCGCAGGCGGTCGCGCCAGGGTTCGATCGCGGCGTGCGCCAGCGTTTCCTCGCGGGCGATCACGGACTCGACCCGCGCGCTCAGATCGGGATCGCCGATCAGCCGTGCGAACTCGCGGAACGCCTGTGAGCTGTCGGTCACTCCGTAAAAACTTCCCTCGAAAAACGGTATCCCGAACTGGCTTTGCATCTTGCGCGCGACGTTGAGCAGCGCCTTGGCGCAAACGACCATGTTCGCCTCGGCGCGGTGCATCGTTTGCACCTCGCGAAAGCGCGCGTCGCCCGACAGCGTGCAAAGAATGCGCAGACCGATCTCGTCGAATAGCGGTGCGACGTGCCAGAACTCGCCCGCGATGTTGTACTCGCCGATCAGGTTGACGTCGTGGACCTTCACGCCGGGACGGATCGCGTCGGGCGGCAGCGGATCCGGCTCGCGGGTACCGATCACATACTTGAACATCGACTCGCCGGCGATGCGGTTGCCGAGGTTCTTGGTGCCGTAAAAACCCGCCGCGTCCACCGGCACCACCGGCACCCCGACCAGCGCCGAAGCGGCCTTGCACACCGCCTCCAGATCGTCGCCGACCAGCGCTGGCACGCAGGTGTTGTAGACGAACACGGCGGGCGGCGCGTAAGTGTCCACCGCCTGCTTGATCGCGTGGAACAGGCGTTTTTCGCCGCGCCCCATGATCACGTCCTGCTCGGTCAGGTCTGTCGTCATGCCGATCTTGTACAGCGTCGGGCCGCTCGACCGCGTGCCCCTGTTGTCCCAACTCGACCCCGCGCAGGCGATGGGGCCGTGCACGATGTGCGCGACGTCGGCGATCGGCAGCAGCGCGATCTGCGCCCCATCGAAGGAACAGCCGCCCGCCGTCGCCCCGGGTTTCGGGCGCGCGCAACCGGATTTCGACTTCGTGTTGTGGGAACAGGCGGGTTCGTTGAGCAGTTCGGCGATCTGTTTAGCTTGCATGACGGCGTCCAAGGTGATGTCCACACGCAGCCATGCAAATCACGTACCGCATTCTATCAGTCTGATTTTACGAGATTTGCGGATCCGCGAGTGTCGCGAACACGACAGAACGACAATGCCGTGGAGCAAAATTTAGCTTCCTGTGTCAGCTTTGTAACGGCTTTCCCCGCTGCCATAAGCGTTCAGCACCCGGAATACATTTTGCTTGGTTGAGGGTGTGAAAACCGCAGCGAGGGGACCTCATGCGCCAGACCGACCGGAATGAAGACCTCGTGGACTTCGGCACGCTGCCGGCGCAGGTCAATGCGCTGCTGCAACAGGGCGTCGCGATCCACCGCACGGACCCGTCCCATGCCCGCACCCTGTTCCGACACGTCATCGAGACCGCGCCGAACACACGGCTCAAGGCGCGAATCGCCGCCGTCTACGCCGAACGCGAAAGCCTCAAGGCCGCGTTGGAAGCCCACTCCATCGCCCCACGCGAGGGGTTCGGCGAGCTGGAGCGGATCGACCGCGAACTCTCCGACCTCGACTCGCGGTTCAAGCAGCTTTGGGATGCGCGCCATCTGCGCGAGAATCGAGGGCGAGCAGTCAGCAACCACGCCACATGAGCTCTAAAGTCGAGCAAGCCCGCGCCTATCACGAACGAACCAAGCATCGCCTGGACGGCTACGCGCGCGGACCGCGCAGCCTCGATTGGGATCTCCAGCCCGATCCGTTCCGGCGCTTCGCGGGCGCGCCGCTGGTCGAGCTGCCGCTGCTGTCGCGCAACGCCGATCCACCCACCGGACTGACGTTCGCAAGCCTCTCCGCGCTGCTGGAACTCGCGCTGGGGCTGTCGGCCTGGAAGCAGTTCGGCCCGAACCGGTGGGCGCTGCGCTGCAATCCCTCCAGCGGCAACCTGCACCCGACCGAGGGCTATCTCGTCGCAACCGGCATCAAAGGTCTGGACAACGGCGTTTACCACTACGCCCCGCGCGAACACGCGCTGGAAATGCGCGCCGGGCTGGTCTCCGAAGAATCCAGCCCGCTATGCCTCATCGGCCTCACCAGCATCGCCTGGCGCGAGGCCTGGAAATATGGCGAGCGCGCCTTTCGCTACGTGCAACTCGACGCCGGACACGCGCTCGGCGCGTTCCGCTACGCGGCCGCGGCGCTGCGGCTATGGGTCGAACTGCTACCGCTTGCTGACGCCGAGATCGGCACGCTGCTGGGACTCGACCGAACCGCCGACTTCGCCGGGGCGGAGGCCGAAAGCCCGGAGATGCTGCTGCGCATCCACGCGGGCCAACCGGCGCGGGATACCCATTTGCCGAAAGCCACAGGTTGGCGCGGCAAGGCCAACGCCCTGAGTAGCCAGCCCCGCGACGACTGGCCGGTGATCGAAGAGGTGACCACGGCGACCACCCGCGAGGCCGCGCCGTTACGGATCAATGCACCGTCCAGCGCACCGGATCTCACCCCGCGCCCCGCCCTGATCCCGCTGATCAAACAACGCCGCAGCGCGCAGACATTTAGCGGTCAGGCGAGCGTCCTGCCGCGCGAGGACTTCCACGCCATCCTCGATGCCGTGTTGCCACGTCGCGAGCGGGCCCCCTGGGATGCGTGGAACCTCCCCGTCCGTACCCACCTCGCCCTGTTCGTGCACCGAGTCACCGGCCTGCCGCCCGGCCTGTATGCCCTGCCCCGCGAGTGCGCAGCCGAGGCTCGGTTGCGCACCGCAATGGACCCCGAATTCGAATGGCAGAAGCCGGACGGCTGCCCCGAAACCCTCCCGCTGTTCCGCTTGCTGGAAGGCGACGCGCGCAACGCCGCCCGCACCCTGTCCTGCCACCAGGACATCGCCTCCACCAGCGCCTTCAACCTCGGCATGCTCGCGGAATTCGACACCGCCCTCACCGAAGGCGCGCACATCTACCGCCACCTGTTCTGGGAAGCCGGACTGATCGGGCAAGTGCTGTATCTGGAAGCCGAAGCCATCGGCCTGCGCGGCACCGGCATCGGCTGCTTCTTCGACGACAGCGTGCATGAATTGCTCGGCATGCGCGGCACGGCGTTTCAGAGCGTCTACCACTTCACCCTCGGCAGCCCGGTAACCGACAACCGGCTGGAAACGTTGCCGGCGTACGCCCACTTGCCGGCGGAGCGCCAGCCTCGGGGTTGAGAACGTTCGGAGCGGTGGTCCCGAGGGCTGCAATCCACGGCGCTGCAAAACCGGGGCGGTTCACTTTTGCGAATGAGTGCTTCCGACCCTGAAGAGACTGTGGAGGCTTGTTTGCGGAGAGCAAGCGGGTCAAAAAATTCTACTCATCTGCAATCAAGAGTCATCCTACTGCGTCTAAGCAGCTGTACCCACCACAACCTAAGGAGTAGTCACCATGGCAAGTCTCAAACGAATTTCCTCCATTCACCTCTTTTTGATCCTGTTGCTCGGGCTTGCCCTTGGCATGATGCCGCATGGCGCCAACGCAGCCGCGCCTGACAAGATCGCCATCCTGATGTATGCCGACTCGTGCGGCAGTTGCAAAATCCTGGATCCAAAGCTCAAGGCGGTGCAGTCGGAATTCGAGCGCGGCAATATCCTGTTCGTTCGCTTAGACCTGAGCAATGAGGCTACCCAACACCAGTCCGGCCTGCTGGCGCAAGCCCTGGGTGTGGGTGAACTCTATAAAAAGAATGCCGGTAAGACCGGATATCTGACCATCGTCGATCGCACCAGCGGCCAGTCCATCGAGAAAATCACCAAAGAGCATTCCGAGGCCGATATTCGCGCCAGCTTGCGCAAAGCCTCCGAAAACTGACAACTGCATGACGACACGGCTTAGCGTATAAGCGGGCGACCGCATGGACATGAATACCGCGCGTGTTTGACAGCGACACCCTCAACCGTTTGTATCGCTACGCCTACTCGTTGACCGGTCACAAGGTGGAGGCCGAGGATCTGTTGCAGGATGGACTGGAACGGTATCTGCGCGCCGGACAGAAGTCGGTGGACAATCCACTGGCCTATGTCCGGCGCATTCTGCGCAATGGCTTCATCGACGGATTGCGGCGCAAGAATCTGCATCCGGAAATCCAGTATTCAGAGGAGTTCGAGGCACAGGACATTGATATGCGCACGCTCGAATCGATCATGGTCGATCAGGATCTGCTGGCGCGCATCTGGCTGCAGCTGGCGCCGTTCGAGCGAGAGATTCTGTACTTTTGGGCTGTCGAGGGCATGACTGTGCAGGAAGTGTCGAACGAGCTCGGTACGCCGCGCGGCACGATCCTGTCGCGGATTCATCGACTGCGTGCCAGGCTGCGTGCAGAATCGAGCGACTTGCTACCGGCCAGTGCGGAGTCGACACCATGAAAATGCCGCTCAGACAAGCCGTCCGCCAACATCTGAATTCGCAGCATTTGAGCGAATCACACCTGGAACGCTTGCAGCAACTGACCCCCTCCC
>CAZUJU010000101.1:0-5682 GCA_964620675.1 uncultured Thiotrichales bacterium
TCCATCAGGTACTCATGGATATCGAGCAGCCGGCAACCCGGAAAGATCTTCTCGAACTCATACCGGAGCAACTGATCCATGCAGGTGCCGCAGGACACGATCACGGTCTTGATATCGAGGTAATTCAGCGTATTGGCAACGCGATGAAAGAGCACGCGGTTTTCGGTGGTGATCGCCTGCCCCTTCGTGGTGTCGCCCGACGCGAGTTGCGGATAGCCACAACAGAGATAGCCGGGCGGCAACACCGTCTGCGCGCCGACCTCATAAAGCCACGCCAAGGTGGCGAGCCCCACCTGGCTGAACAAGCGCTCCGAGCCACAACCCGGAAAATAAAACACCGCGTCGGCGTTGTCGTCGCCACGCTTCGCATTGCGGATGATCGGCACCATCGTCGTTTCTTCTACTCCGAGCAGTGCCCGCATCGTGCGCGCCGGCAACCCCGCCGGCATCGGCTTTTTCACGAAATTGATCACTTGAGCTGGCAACGTGGGTTTCCCCGTGGTCGCCGCCGGCCGCTCCCCCGTGGGCAACAGACCTGCGCCGCGGAACAGCGAATACCCCAGCCGCTGCGCGCGGTAACCCCATTCGATCAGCCCCTTGCGCATCAACTTGATCGTCGCAGGGTCCTTGATATTCAAGAACGCCATCGACAACCGCGTGATCGGTCGCGTATTTCGCTGGCCGCGCTGTTTGAGAATGCTGCGCATGCGCACCGTGACATCGCCAAAGTCGATATCGACCGGGCACGGATTCAGGCACTTGTGGCAAACCGTGCAGTGATCGGCGATGTCGTTCAGTTCTTCGAAATGCTGCGAGGAAAGGCCGCGCCGGGTCTGCTCCTCGTACAGGAAGGCCTCGATCACCAGTCCGGTCGCGAGGATCTTGTTGCGCGGCGAATACAGCAGATTGGCGCGCGGCACATGGGTGTTGCACTTCGGCTTGCATTTGCCGCAACGCAGGCAGTTTTTGATCATCTGGTTGAGGTCTCCGAGCGCGCTCTCTTCCAGGATCAGCGCCTCCTGTTCGACCAACCGCAATGAGGGGGTGTAGGCGTTTTCGAGACCCGAACCCGGCAATAACTTGCCACGATTGAAATGCCCATTCGGATCGATCCGCTGCTTGTAGTCGGCAAACGCGGCGACCGCGTCCGGCGCCAGGTACTGAATCTTGGTCAGACCGATGCCGTGCTCGCCGGAGATGACGCCGTCGAGCGACTGCGCCAAGGCCATGATGCGATCGACCACGCGCTCGGCCTCGTGCAGCATCGCGTAATCGCTCGAATGCACCGGGATATTGGTGTGCACATTGCCATCGCCGGCGTGCATATGCAGCGCGACGAACAAGCGGGCCGCACGCAGCTCGGAGTGTATGGCATCAAGTCGGCGCCGCAGGGCATCGAAATCGTAACCATCGAAAACCGTCTTGAGCGGGCGTTCGACCGCTGCGCGATAGGAGATCCGCAGGCTCCGCCGCAGCAGCAGATCGAGCAGCGTGTCGCTGCCGCGCAAGTCCTCGTGCGCGTCGGCGTCGAGCAACAGCAGGCACTCGCTGGCACGGGTGTCGAGGTTGCCGAGGATCTCGCGCCAGCGGCGTTCCACGCCTTCGAGGTGAGCCAATGCGGCGCCGAGCTTGTCCGCGATCTGGGCCTCGAACTCGACGCTACGGGCCTGTCCGGCGGGGGGATTCAACTCTGCGGGCTGGCTTTGCAGGTAGTCGCGCGCGGCCTGCAGAATGCGCAGCTTGTTGCGCATCGACTGCTCGATATTGATGCGCTCGATCCCTTCGCTGTATTCCGCGAGCCGTGGCAGCGGGATCACCACGTCTTCGTTGATCTTGAACGCGTTGGTGTGCGCGGCGATCGCGGCGGTGCGGGCGCGGTCGCGCCAGAACAGCTTGCGCGCCTCGGCGCTGACCGCGACAAAACCCTCGGCGTTGCGCGCGTTCGCAAGCCGCACCACGGCGGCGGCCGCCGCCGCGACGCGGGCGTCATCGTCCCCGGCGATATCGGCGATCAGGACCATTTTGGGCCGTTCCCCACGCGCGCCTTTCGGGGTGTACTTCACCGCCTTCACATAGCGTTCGTCGAGATGCTCCAGCCCCGACAGCACCACCTCGCGATTGGCTTCCAGCGCGTCGCGGATCTCCACGATCGCCGGCACCGATTGATGCAGGTCGGTGCCGTAAAATTCGAGGCAGACGGTCCGAATGTGCGCCGGCATCCGGTGCAGGACGAACACCGCCGAGGTGATCAGCCCATCACAACCCTCTTTCTGGATCCCCGGCAGCCCGCCGAGAAACTTGTCCGTCACATCCTTGCCAAGCCCGGACTTGCGGAACATCCGGCCGGGAAAACTCAGGATCTCCGGCTCGCCGACGGGGTGCGTTCCCTCCGCCTCATAGCGGGTCACGCGGAAGCGCACGGTCTCCTGGGTGTGAATCTTGCCGAGGTTGTGCTCGAGCCGCTCGACCTCCAGCCAATGACCATCGGGCGTGACCATCCGCCACGACACCAGATTGTCGAGTGTGGTCCCCCACAGCACCGCCTTCTTACCGCCGGCGTTCATCGCGACGTTGCCACCGATGGTCGAGGCGTCCTGCGAGGTTGGATCGACGGCGAACACCAGGCCATGCGCCGCCGCGAGATCGGCGACCCGGCGCGTGATCACCCCGGCGCCAGCGCGCACCGTCGGCACCGCTTGCGCGAGCCCCGGCAACACCCGCTGCTCCACCGCGCCCAGATCCTCCAGCTTCTCGGTATTGATCACCGCGCTCAAGCTGTCGAGCGGGACTGCGCCGCCGGTATAGCCGGTACCGCCACCGCGCGGAATCACGGTCAGCCCGAACTCGATACAGCCGCGCACCAACGGTGCGACCTCGGCCTCGGTGTCCGGGGTCAGCACCACCAGCGGCAGCTCCACCCGCCAGTCGGTGGCGTCCGTGACATGCGACACCCGCGCCATCCCGCTGAAATCGATGTTGTCCTTGCGGGTGTGGCGGGCCAGTGCGCGCGACAGCTTGCCACGCAGGGCCTGCTGGGTGGGATACCAACGCTCGAACGCACGCACCGCCTCGCGGGCCTTTTGCTCCAGCGCCAGCGCCCGCGCGTTGCCCGCCCCGCGCGCCACGATCTGGTCGAGCCGGTGGTGCATCGCATGGGCCAGGGCCGCCAGGCGCTTGGGGTGATCGAGCAGGTCGGTCTGCAAGTAGGGATTGCGCTGCACCACCCACAGATCGCCCAACACTTCCAACAACATCCGCGCCGAAATCCCGGTGCGACGCTCGCCACGCAGCTCGTTGAGGATCTCCCAACTGTCCGCGCCGAGCAGGCGAATCACGATCTCGCGGTCGGAAAACGAGGTGTAGTTGTAGGGAATCTCGCGAATGCGAGGCGGGATCGGTGCGGTCATGTTGCGGGGCAAAAAAGATTCGTCAGAGTGCGATGGTAGCACCTGCATTTCGCGGTCGCATGGTGGGCTGGCGAGAATGTGGGCTTACGGGTTTCGGCGACGCCGCGGCTTTAAACAACGATCACCATGTCGCTGTACTCGCCAAGTCGGTCATCGTGAGTCAGCAATCGCAACGGCTCCAACAACGCCTGCGCGACCAGTAGGCGATCGAACGGGTCGGCGTGGTGCAACGGCAGCTCATCGACACCCGCCGCATGCCCCGCGTCAACCCTCAGCGGAACGTACCCCGCGAGATGGAACCACTCCAGCGCCTCGCGGCCGGAGATAGGCATTTCGTCCGGCTTAATCCGGTGCTTGATCGAGATTTCCCACACCGTCACCGCACTCACGAAAGGTGTATTGCCAGGATCGGCGATCAGATCCCGCGCTCGCCGCGGAAGCCGTGCGCTATCGGTGACCGCCCACAGTGCAATGTGGGTGTCGAGCAGCAGTCTCAATCGCCCCCGCCAGCAAATAGCCGCGCGACCTGCTCCTCAAGTTCCCGGCTTGGTGGCGGAACGTCGAAGCGCCCCTTGGCAACTCCGATCCGGAGACCTGGATCGCCAACCGGCATCGCCGACAGCCTGGCAACAGGTCGACCGTGCCGCGAAATGATGACCTCGGTTTCCGCGCCTGACTCCACACGTTCGATGAGTTTGGAAAGCGTCGTCTTGGCCTCAAGGATATTTACCGTTGCACCCATGTCACCGCCCACAATATGGTCATACTTAGTCAGTATCAAGCCTCCAGACCTGTCGGTCAAGCGCACCATGCAAGGATGTGCCGAGCACGGCGAGGCGCATCGGCCGCGAGCGATGGGCTTCTTACGTCAGCCCATCCTGCGCGCTTCCTCGCTGGTTGCCATCCGGCAGCAGCGGCGATCCTGCCACCGCCAAAGGAAGAACACGGCCACCCTGGCGGAATGGAGCCGTAATCATGCAATGGACCGAGTCGACTGACAGGATGCCAAACCCCGACGCGCAGGGGCAGGTTCTGATCTACACCGGAGGCGATGACTTCAACGGGGAGCGGGTTTTCCACGAGAAAGCGGAAATGCTGTCTGTTGAACATGGATACACAGGATGAACAGGATTAAAGACCTATATTTATCCTGCCAATCCTGTCCATCAATGCTAAACCTGGATTCCGTATAAAGAAAGGCGCCCGAAGGCGCCTTTCAAAGAGCAATGCAAGCGAGGTTCGCTTAGAACCGAACGCGCATGCCTACCGCGATCGCGCTCGGGTCCTTACCCATAGCAGGCACGCCCGACTTATCCCCGTGCGCTGGATGGTTCATACCAAGTCTCGCGCCAGAATCATTATTCACGGCGTGATACAGGGCATAGACACTCGCCATCTTCGACAGCGGATAGTCGTAACCGATGTTGTACATGGTCGCGCCGGTGTTGGCCTGATTGTCGAAGTCGTCAGCCACGTAGTACTGGCCCTTCAGCTCGCCCTTGCCAAGCTTGACACCGATACCGACACCCATGACCGTACGGCCATCGTTGGCCGCGAAACCTGTGTCCTCGGATTGTTGATAGAACAGGTTAACACGGGCGGGTTTGAACTTGAGGCCGAGACCTGCGCGGAGCATTGTTTCGTCCTTGGCCCCAGGAGTATCGATGGAATGGGTCTCATAACCCACCGCCGCATTGAACATACCCTTGTCCCAAACGAGGCTAGCGCTCGACGCGCTGCAATCGTTGTCGTCGCCGGTCGGGAACGGCGAGTTCGACGCCGCATTGCAACCGGCTATATCGTGGTCAAGCACGTGAGCCAAAGTTAAGGTCAGGCCGCCCGCGATCTTGGGTGAAACGTAGGCGATCGTGTTAGGCGTACGATTTTCGAAGCGTGCGCCGCCATCCGCAATACCCGTGAACTGCGCGGTATCACCGATCGTATCCCCCCACATGTCATAACGACGGCTGATTAACTTCACCGGCGTGTCATGGCGGCCCGCGAGCAGCGTACCAAAACCACCGGTCAAGCCAACAAACTGGTTACGGTTGCTGACGACGGTACCACCATCGGTGATACCGGCCAGGCCCCACTCTACCGACAGAATGGCGGAGAGACCGCCACCGATCTTCTCGACACCCTTGAAGCCGATTCGGGAGGAGTTGTTGGACAACGCGGTGGTGCTGTCGGTGCCGTTATCGACTTTCTCGAGCGAGACGTGGCCCAGACCGTAAATCGAAGTATCGGCTTGAGCTGCGAACGGAGCTGCGACCAG
>CAZUJU010000102.1:0-5597 GCA_964620675.1 uncultured Thiotrichales bacterium
GCCGCGCATCCCGTTGGCGCGTGACGCCACAGGCCGGCGCCTCAGCGCGACACTGGGGACAAATCGCTCGCGAGTTCTACCTCGGTCGAGAACATCATTAGGCCGTAGTCTCGCTCATATTCGGCGTGTAGGCGCTCGACTATGCGCCTACACAACTCGGCGTCCCCTACGACCTCGATCCTGATATTGCCCTCCTTACGCCATGCTCCGCTGCGCAAGCCGTGCGCTCCGCTACCACGCGCGTCGGTGACCGTGTAACCTTTGGCGCCAAGCCGCATAATCTCCCTAATCAGCGTGTCCTCGAGCACTGCTTCGCTGATAATGGTCAGCAATCGCATGGATCAGTAACTCCTCTTTTTTAGCGGCTCGAACTAATACAGTAGCCCTACCATCCAATGATATATAGGGATTCCGACGAAAATATTGAATGGAAACGTGACTCCCAATGCTGCACTGATGGACAAGGCGGGATTCGCCTCCGGAACGGCGATACGCATTGCTGCCGGCGCGGCGATATAGGAGGCGCTCGCGTAAAGAATTGCCAGTAAGAGCGTACCCCCTTGGCTTAGCCCCAGCATCCATCCCAGCACGGTGCCGAGCAGGGCAGAAAACAGCGGCATCCCGATCGCAAAACCGATCAAGAACGCGCCGTAGGATCGCAGTTCGGCGATTCGACCGGCGGCCACCAGCCCCATCTCCAACAAGAACAAGGCGAGAAAGCCCTTGAACAAATCGAAAAACAGCAAGTCGAGCGGCTTGATCCCTTCTGAGCCGACCAGGAAACCGATGATCAACCCACCCGCTAGCAGAAAGATACTCTTGCCGAAAAAGACCTCGTGTAGCAGCCTGCCCCAACGCACCTGGCCCTCGCCATGCCGCGCTAACATCACGCCAATCACCAGCGCGGGCATCTCCAGCAGCACGAGGAACACGATCATGTAACCCTCGAAATACTCCGCTTTCTGGCTTAAGTAGGTCACCCCGACGGAAAACGTGACGACACTCACTGAGCCGTAGTGCGCGGCGATCGAAGCCGCATTGGCGCGGCTCAACCGACCCGCGAGCTTCAAGATTGGAAACGCGATGAGTGGAATCACCGAGCCTACCAGTAAAATCGCGATGCTCGGCAGCACCAGGTCTCCAAGCGGCTGCTCGGCCAGCTTGACCCCTCCCATCAGACCAATCGCGAGTAGCAGGTAAAGTGAGAGAAAATCGTAAATGCTCGCGGGAATCTTCAGGTCGGAACGCAGCAACCCTGCCACGGCCCCGAGTAGGAAGAACAAAACCACGGGCTCGAACGCCATGAGCTACGCCCCCGCCAACTGTGGCTCGGGAGCGCGACTCATCCGTAACGCTCCAGCAACTCGCGCACGGCCTGGTCCTTCGACTTATACATCTGCTCGGGCGGTATCGTGTCCGTCAGGTGGGCCCGCTCCAGCACGTCCAAGACCTGCCGCTTAAGGCCACTGATATAGAGCTTCACGCCTGTTTGTCCCAGACGCTCGGCAACTTCACGCAATTTTTCTTCGCCCGATACGTCGATCTCGTTGATGCTACTCGCGATCAAGAGGATTGCCTTGGCTTGTGGAAACCGCGCCAGGGCCTCTAGCACCACATCCTCGAAATAGCTCACATTGACGAAAGTCAGTTCGCCATCGAAACGCACCGGAACGAACCGCTCGCTGATAGGGGCCAAGCCGTGGGTATCCATGCCGCCCAACACGCCGTCCGGATGCTGACCGAGAATCTCGGCGCGCGGACGCATGCGGCGATGCAAAAACAGGACTATCGCGATTACCGCACCCATCAGGATGCCCATGTCGAGATGCGGCGCGAACGCGAGCGTGGCGACAAAAGTCACGGTTGCGGCGATACCATCATGCTTGTGGGTCTGCCAAGCGTGGCGCAGGGCTCCGAAATTGATTAGGCCTGCCACGGCCAACATAATGACTGCGGCCAGTACTGCTTGCGGTAAGTGATAGAGCACGCTGGTCAGGAACAACAGCGTGAGCAACACCAATGCGCCGGTGAATAGGGATGAAAGGCCCGTCACGGCGCCGGCGTTGAGATTCACCGCCGAGCGTGAGAAGGAACCACTCACCGGAAACGACTGCGAGGCACCACCCACCAGGTTCGCGAGACCCTGTCCAATCAGTTCCTGATTTGGATCAATCCGGCCGCGCGTCTTGGCGGCCATCGCCTTGGCGATCGAAATCGCTTCCATGAAGGCGACCAGCGATATCACCAACGCCGCGGACAACAGGCTGGTTATTTCCGCCCAGCCCATGCTCGGCAAGGCGAAACTAGGTAACCCGGGCGGGATGCTACCCACGACCTCGCCGCCACCACTCAAAACAAGTCGCTCGGCGTTAATCGATTTTATTCGCCATCGCTTGGCGCTTTTCTCGCCACTGGACGGCGCCGTCGCAGCCGAGTAAAGACGTGCTTGGTGTGTGTCGTCAGTCACCACGACGAGACGGAGCTTTTGGAGTGCGCGGAAGTGCGCCTGACGTTGGCGTGCCGACTCGTCGCGTTTGGCGCTAGCCACCTCAAGCGCATACTCCAGCGCGGCAAGATGTTCGCGCGATTCGGTAGCGCCTGCGGCGCGCACGGCATCTCGCTTGCTGCCAAGGTCGATTTCGAATGCGGATAAACGATCATCCGCCTCACGATAATCGCGAACCATCGTTGCGACCGACGCGTCGGCAATTGCCGCGGCGTCGAGTGTCAGCTTCCGCTCGAAGCCGATTTGCCAACTTACCAAGGTGGCTAGGCCCACGGCGATCAACACATTGGGCAAGCCCGGGCGGTAACGTTTCAACGCCAGCATCAACAGCAACGCGCCAACTCCCATCGCCAAGGTTGGCAAGTGAATATCGCCAACCTGCCGTAGCACGCCCACGATGTCGGTCAGAAAGCTCTCGCTTCTCTGCATCGGCACGCCGAGCAGTTTATTGAGCTGCGATAACGCGATGATGATCGCTGCCGCGTTGGTGAAACCGATGATTACCGGGTGCGACAATAGGTTTACGATCGCGCCCATCCGGAACAAGCCTAAACTCAATTGAATCAAGCCGACTAGCACCGCGAGCAAAATCGCCAAAGCAATGTACTGCTCTGAACCAGGCATGGCCAGCGGGGCCAACGTCGATGCGGTCAGCAACGCGACAACCGCCACCGGTCCAGTCGAGAGCTGCCGCGACGACCCCCATAGCGCGCCGACCATCACGGGCAAGAAGGCCGCGTAAAGACCGTAGTAAGCCGGCATTCCCGCCAATTGGGCGTAGGCCATCGATTGAGGAATAAGCACCAAAGCGACTGCGATGCCCGCCATCAGGTCGGCCCGTATCTGCCCCCCATGCATCGGGAACCAATCGACAAAGGGAAAGAGCCTTCGCCAGTTCATTGTTTTCATCGTGTCAGACTCAGATAGAGCGCGGGAAGGCGCTCAGGCAGGCGCGCGACGTGGTCGAGCACCATGTAGTTGCGCTGGCCGAAAATTCGCGAAACATATTCATCGGCATACGGATCGAGGCTTACACAGAATGTGTGTACTCCTTGCTTTGCAAGTTCGTCGACAGCCTTTTTCGCGTCTTGCCGCAGGTATTGCGGATCGCGCACGTCGTTATCTGCCGGTTCGCCATCGGTCAGCAACAACACGAGCTTCTTGTGGCTCGGACGACGGGCGAGCATTGAACCGGCATGGCGCAGTGCTGTTCCCATACGCGTCGACAATTGACCGCTCATGCCCGCAAGCCGGGCGCGGACCTTATCGTCATACGCCGCGTCGAAATCCTTGAAGCGGTAATATTCGACATCATGGCGTCCGTTTGAATCGAACCCATGAATCGCGAACGGATCACCGATCTTGACCATCGCCTCGGCGAGCAGCGCCGCGGCCTCGCGCGCGAGATCGAGTACGCTGACATCGCCGTCGGCGTCCCGCACCTTGTCGTTGGTGGATTCCGATAAATCGATCAACAGCAACACGGAGAGATCGCGAATCTGTAGCCGGGTACGGATGCCGATGCGCGTATCGGGCTGCTGCCCCATGCGAATATCGACCATCGACTGAATCGCCGCGTTCAGATCGATCTCGTCGCCATCCTCGACCTTGCGCTGGCGCACGACACCTTGCGGTTGCACCGCTTCGATCAGGTGCTTGAGTCGCTTCACCAGCGGCTTATGCCGCTCGACGACTGCGTCGATCAGCGCCGAATCGCCCGACCGCGGGCGCTTCTCCAGCAAGGTCGCCCACGCCGGACGCTCGAGCTGCGTTTGGTAGTCCCATTCGTGATAGTGGAATGGAGAGGAGATCGGCTCCTTGCCTTCGCGCTCGTTGAAGGTAGTGCCGTCGTCGTCGTAAAGCTCAGTCGCCAGGATCCAGACTTCCTGTGCGTCATCACCCGCGTATTCAACGTCCAGGCCGTTGATCATTTCCATCAAGCTCACGTACTTGCGGACTTGTGCGCTTTGTCCCGGCAAGAGCACGGTATCGTCGCCCGTATCTGGGGATTGCCATAGGTAGCGGTTGTCGTCGCGATAAGGGCTCGACAACACGTCCGTACGCGGATTGAACTCAATATCAAGCTCGACGGTTCTAGCCGCCAGCGCCAATCCTATCTCACGCGAGATCGCCTGGTCACCGAGGCGTGACTCGGCAGCGGCGAACGCGGCGCGCGCGTCGGAAACCAGCGGATGGGAGTCGGCATGGGATTCATCGAGTAGCGCGCGGGCAACACGATTCAGGATAGGCCCCAGACTGGCCGCCGATCCGGTGTCCGCAACCAGCATTCTCTGCCAAAGCGGCTTCAGGCCGGGAAATGCCCGCGCGGCGAGCGTCTCGACCCTGGCATCCTCGATCAGCCCGATCCAGGCACGTTGCAGCGCATCGAATTCATCCGCGGCGGGATCGTAATTCGAGTTCACAAGGTGCGCTGCGGCGTGCGCTGCCGCGGCGCGGTAAACCTCAAGCCCCGGAATCTTGTCCTCGCCCTCGATCGCGAAATCATCGAAGGCATCCGGCAGATGGATAAAGTACTGCTCGATATAGGGGCGATAACCCTCGCGATTCTCGAAATCGCCCGAGGTCGGACGCAGGAAGAAATCGCGTCCCCATAGCGCGCGAAGGTACATCACCAAACGGCGCTGAACGTCCACGAACAGCACACCGCGTTGTTCCTTTTTCATCACTGCGAGCGAGTCGTCGCTTAGCAGACCGAAATAACGCGCCTGCCCGTCGAAATCGAGCCGGTGAGCGGACACGCCCCACATCGCCCAACGACGTAAACCACCCAGCGTCAGATGCCCCAGCAAGACATCCAGCTTTTCAAGCATTGGTCGCACGGCTCGCGGAGCCTGCGCCAACACGTTATCGAGCAGCGCGAGATAACCCCTGAACAACTCCAATTCGCCAAGCCGCACCGCAGCCGTTGGCGCAGTTGAGAACATCAACGCCAACACGGCGGCGCTGGTTTTTGAGTACATCCGAATCGCGGCGGACAGCAGGTCTGAAACGGCGTGTTCGCCGATCTCGCGCGCCACCTGAGGAGCGCTCTCGATAAACGACACAACGAGGTCCGTGCCACGACCCAAGG
>CAZUJU010000103.1:0-5594 GCA_964620675.1 uncultured Thiotrichales bacterium
CACTGCGCGAGGTGGGGCAGCCCAAGGCCCCATTGGAAGGGGTGCTGATCTATGTACCGACCAAGCGACCCGAAACCGACGAGCAGAAGCAGGCTGACCCATTCGCCCTGTATGCAGAATGCGGCGCCGTATTCCCGCAAGACGATGGCGACGAGTACTTTAGCCTGTGCCTTCGCGCCAGGCCGGATTTTGCTACTCAGATCCGCCAGGTGTTCGCCGGTTCGCCTTCAGGGCCGACCTTTGCGGTGATCGATGCCATTGGTGGCGGCGTGAGCTGGCCGCAATTGCGAGCCACTTTGCGGGTGGAGTCTGGCCGGGAGATTCTGGCAGCACTGCTGGCGCCAAGCGTCAGCCAAATCGATGCACTGAAGGGGGAGGAAGGTTGGGGGCAAGAGGCACGCGACTTCCTCCGCGCCACCTTGGGCCTAAGCGTGAAGACGCGCGGCAAGACTTGGGCCGCCCTCGTGGATGAACTGTGGCGCTATGTGCTGTTCAGCGAGTTCGTGTTTGATTTGCCGGTGGCGCTGCCGGAGACCCTGAAGGGGGTGCCCCACGCACCGATGGAAGCCAGACCGATCGTCGAGGATGTGTGCGACCGTCTACGCAGCGATCCTAAGTCACGCGCGGTTTATATCGAGCGGGCCGAAACCATCGAGGCGGAGCTGGCTCTTCCCGATCTGTGTGGAGCGATTGAAGACCTGGGCGAGCGCGACACCTTCCCCTTCGAGGAGCGCACCTTCCTGCGTCTGGGAGTCAAGGGGATTGTCACCGGCGATACCGACGCTACGCGCAGGGTGCTGGCGGGCCGCAAGAACTCGGTCTGGATGGACAAGGGAGAAAGCCAGGCCCAATGGGAGCTGGTGCGCTCTGGTTTGAGCCTGGTCGAGGCCTGCGAAGACCTTGAGCGCCAGTTGCCCGACCATGCTCGCTCCCAGGCCGAGTTGATCGATTTCTACCTGGGCAGCTTGCGCGAGGCTGACCGCCTGCAACGCGAGTTTGAGCAAGCCGCTGGCGACTTCCTCGACCCGCACGGCTTGCTGCATGAAGTCATCAGCCAGGCCCGGGCCCGCTATCGGCGCCTGGCGGAAAAGGTTCAGGGCATGTTCGTGAAACACATCGAAACTGCTGGTTGGCCGCCCACCGGGCGCCTGGCCAATGGCGATGCCTTTGATCGCCTGGTGGCGGATCGCCTCAAGGAAAGTGGCCGCAAGGTGGCCTACCTGATGGTCGACGCCCTGCGCTATGAGTTGGGTGTGACCCTCGAAAAACTGCTGGCGGAAGACGGGCCGGTCGAGCTGCAAGCGGCCTATGCGCAGCTACCGACCATCACCCTGGTGGGCATGGCCAGCTTGCTGCCGGGCGCCCGCACTGGGCTGACCCTGTCGCTGGAGAACGATTCACTCCTGCCCAAGCTGGCCGGAGCGCCCGTGGGCAATGTCGCGCAACGCATGAATGTGCTGGCCAAGCGGTACGGCGATCGCTTCTCGGAGATGTTGCTCAACGATTTCGTGCGCGGCAAACCGAAGCTTGCTGAGACCGTCGACCTGCTGGTGCTGCGTTCCACGGAAATCGATAGCCAGCTCGAAAGCAACCCCGAAACCACGCTGGGCCTGATCCCCGGCACGCTGAAACTGATTCGCGTCGCTCTGCACAAGCTGCGCGGCATGGGCTTCAAGGAAGCGGTCATCGTCACCGACCACGGCTTCTTCCTGAACGCACAAGCGGAGGCTGGCGATGTGTGTGTGAAGCCCCAGGGTAAATGGCCGGTGAATGCACACGACCGCATGATGCTGGGCGATGGAACGGCAGATGGACATAGCCTGGTTGTCAGCGCAGAGAAGATTGGTATTCGCGGCGGTTTCTCCCAAGTGGCTTTGCCCCGCAGCATGGCGCCCTATCGCTCGGGACATTTGTATTTCCACGGCGGGGCGTCCCTGGCGGAGGCCGTTGTGCCGGTGCTGGTGGCGCGGCTCGATACGGTCGCCCATGCGCAACTGCGCAAGGTGGTGGTGGAGTTAGGCTACAAGAACGGTGCGAAAAGAATTACTACGTTCATGCCTGTTATTGAGGTTTCCCTATTGTCCGACGATATGTTCTCTCAAGACATAAGCGTGGAAATTCTGCTGGAAGCGCAGGACAGCAAGGGCAATGTGGTGGGTGAGCCGCGCCCAGGCGGAGATGTAAACCCTGCGACCAGAACCGTGACCTTGATGCCAGGTCAACGCAAGCAAATTGCGCTACGCATGGATGACGAGTTCAGAGGCAAGTTCGCGGTCAAGGCGCTGAATCCCACCACGCTGGTGGCCTACAGAAATCTGACCCTTGAAACCGACTATACGGAATGAACCTGATGGACGAACTGGACCAAAAACTGAACGCCACATTCGACGGCAAAGTGCTGCGCAAGGACTTGCTGCATCGAATCAAGAAAGGCACCAACGTCCCGACGTTCGTCCTGGAATTCCTGCTCGCCAAGTATTGCGCCAGCAATGACCAGGCAGAGATGGATGCAGGCATGGAGGCCGTGCTGTCGTCGCTGCAGGAGAACTACGTTCGGCCAGACGAGGCCAATGCCGCGCAGTCCAAGGTCGCCACCAAGGGCAAGCATCGGTTCATCGACAAGGTTCACGTTCGCTACGTCGAGAAAGAGAAGCGCCACTGGGCATCGCTGGAAAACTTCAACTCGCAACGCATCGCGATTGGCGAAAAGTTCTACCGTGACAACGACAGGCTGCTGGAAGGCGGCATCTGGGCCGAAGTCACCCTGGCGCACAACGACATCGATGAGGACGACTACGCGTTCTCCATTGAGGATCTGCGGCCGATTCAGTTAACTAAATTCGATTACTACTCGTATGCGCTCAAGCGAGAGGAGTTTTCGCGAGATGAATGGTTGGCAGCAGTTTTGCGTTCTGTCGGATTGGAGCCTTCCAAATTAACCAAGAGGGTTCAGTTCCATTTCGTCGCAAGATTGGCGGCGCTTGTTGAGCCCAATTACAACTATATAGAACTGGGCCCGCGAGGCACTGGGAAGTCCTATTTCTTCAGTGAGTTCTCGCCCTACGCCACCTTGATCTCGGGGGGCCAGGCAACCAAGGCCACGCTGTTCTACAACAACGCTCGGCGAAAGGTGGGCCTGGTTGGATTTTGGGATACGGTGGCCTTTGACGAAGTGGGCGGCATCAAGGTCAAAGACCCAGACACCATTCAGATCATGAAAGACTTTATGGCCAACGGGCGCTTTTCGCGCGGGGCCGAAGTCATCGCCGATGCCAGTCTTAGTTTCGTCGGCAACATCGATGTGTCGGTGCAGCAGGTCGTCAACTCCAACGAGCACGATCTGTTTCAGCCGCTGCCGCCGGAACTTGACCTGGCTGTGATGGACCGCTTCGCCGCGTACATCCCAGGCTGGGAGATGCCGAAGAACAGCAGCGAGTTCCTGACCAGCAATTACGGGTTCATCACCGACTACTTGGCAGAGGCCTTCCACTACCAGTTCAAGCACACCAACCGGTATGAGGAAGTGAGCAAGCGCATTCGACTCGGCAAATCGATCGAGGGGCGCGACGAAAAAGGCATCAAAAAGACTGTCTGCGCGTTCTTGAAGGTGCTCCACCCGAACGGGCCACCGTCAGATGATGAGTTCGATGAGTACGTGGCCTACGCGATAGAGTGCCGCCGCCGCGTCAAGGAGCAGATGAACAAGCGCAAACCCGATGACGAGTTTGCACGCATCAATCTGTCCTACTTCAAGGCCAGCGGTGAGGAGGTGGTGGTTTTCTGCCCGGAGTCGAAGGATGCGCCCGCGACGCAAGAGCCCGCGCGCCGCAGATTGATCCCATCGGAACAACGATCGAGAGCAGTGCCCGAAGTGGCATCAGTTGCGGGGTTGGGTCGGACTGTCGTCGCGTCACCACCCCAAGCAACACCGATACCCGAGGCGGTTGCTTCGACACCTCAGTTGGCGACTCCAGTACCGGTGGAGCTCAAGGCGCAACATTTCACGATCCTTTATGGCGATACGGGCTATAGCTATGAGTCAATCATCGGACCCTACTTACGCGGCGCTACGACGGTGGTTATTGAAGACCCGTACATTCGACTTCAGCATCAAATTCATAATTTCGTGCGATTTTGCGAAACGGTCCTGAAGGCAGCTACAGTAAGAAAAATTAGCCTCATTACCGGCTACGACGACAAGACGCAGTTGGCCGACATTGCCGAAAAGCTCGAAGAACTTAAGCAGAGTCTGCTTGAATTGGATGTCGAACTGGAGGTTAAACTCAACCCTAACATCCATGATCGAGAAATTCGGCTCGATAATGGCTGGGTCATTAAAATTGGTCGGGGTCTGGATTTCTACCAAAAGCCAGGGGGATGGTTCGAGGTCGGGGCGAACGACCTAAGTCTCCGCAAGTGTCTCGAAACTAAAGTGGATATTTTTCGCGTGTGATCCTCGCTTCTACCGTGCCGGAATAGGGGTTGTTCGCCAAGATCACAACAACAGGGGACAGACGACGGTTTACGGTTAATCTCATTCACCGAACAACTCCCCCGACTCAGGTTCTACCATCCGGCGTGGCCGCCCCGATTTTCCAGGAACTGCCCGCCGCCCCACGGCACTCGTCACCTGCGCCGCGAAGGCCGCATTCCCCAACGCGTAATTCCCATTTGTCGCTCGGCGAATTTCATCCACCAGTCCGGGCTCCAACTCATAGCGAAACAGCTCGCGGTACGCCACCGCGCGGCTTGCCGCATCCTTGCCCAGCGCAAGATACAACGAATGGGGTTTGAGTAAACCATCATGATCGCCCTGCGCGTTACCGCGGTAACTCGACCAACGGTATTCCGCCGGATGCGCCACCATATCCGCCCGAACAGGATTCAACTCGATGTAACGCTGACAGGCTAGCAAATAACTTTCTTCCTGCGTGAGGCACGAGCGGAAGCGTCCTTCCCATAAGGTTCCACTGCGTCGATACGTGCGGTTAATGTACTGCACGTAGCGTTGACCGAGCGCCTTCATCAACGCCCCCGGCGCTTCAGGCCGAGTTGCCGAAATCAGCAAGTGGACGTGATTGGTCATGAGCACATAAGCGTGAATCTGAGATCCGGTTTTATCCGCGTGCTCGCGTAGCCAGTCGAGATAAAACCGGTAATCCTCATCGGCATAAAAGCACGCTTGCCGGTTGTTACCACGCTGGATGATATGAAGCGGAACGTTTGGTAAAGCCAGGCGGGCGCGGCGCGGCATGGCGATTTCTCAAGGTTGAAGTTGCCCCGACTATATCACGGAAACCGTGGTCTGTCCCCTATTGTCCCAAGCTGCGACAGCGCCTCATGAAGCAGGTGCGCGATGTCTTGTGGTGGGGGTGCAACCATTCTGTGATGTGCGGCCTAACGTTTAAGGTAAGGGGCGCGTCGCTTGCGGCGCGTCCTAGCGACCGAAGGGAGCGCCTTGACCGCAGTGTTAGCCCGGGGCTGTAAGAAACGTAAGCTGGTGCCGTTCTTCACCATATCCGCCCGAACAGGATTCAATTCGATGTAACGCTGACAGGCTAGCAAATAACTTTCTTCCTGCGTGAGGCACGAGC
>CAZUJU010000104.1:0-5359 GCA_964620675.1 uncultured Thiotrichales bacterium
CCTTGATTTCTGGCGATTCATTTATTTCATATAAAGCGTTTGATTCATTTATGTGCTAAATTTGAGTTAAGAAGACCTAACTTGGAAGAGTAGCCATGGCTTTACATACACACAGACAACTACCGCCGACAGCGCGCGACTCTGCGATTGCTAGGAGCTCTGGGCAGTTGCTGTCGCGTTATGCACGCGGTAACCAGTCGTTGACCGTGCACGTTACAGATGTCGAACGGGAACAGCCGATCGAGTTGCCGGCGGGTGCCGTCGCGATGCTTATGGAGATACTTGAGGCGATGGCTGCTGGACGCGGCATTGCCATCCTGCCAGAGAACGCGGAACTGACTACGGTGCAGGCGGCCGAGGTGCTAAATGTCTCGCGGCCGTTCTTGATCAAGCTGCTTGAGAACGGCGCGATCCCTCACAGGAAAGTTGGAAAGCATCGCCGCGTGCGGATGGAAGACGTCAGGGCATACAAAGAATCCATCGATCGCGAGCGTGAAGCCGTATTGGATCAACTGGCCGCCGAAGCGCAAGAGCAGAACATGGGCTATGACCGCCCATGAGTTCCTACATGGCTCTATTTGACGCAAATGTTCTGTATCCGGCGCCGATGCGGGACGTTCTGCTTCAGTTGGCCGTGACTGATTTGTTCCGCGCGAAGTGGTCTGCTGATATTCATCGGGAATGGATCGATGCGCTGCTGCGTAACGATAGCCAACGTGACCGTACCGTCCTGGAGAGGACACGGGATCTAATGGATAAGGCGACCCGTGATTGCCTAGTCACCGGATACGAGCCGTTGATTTCGATCATCACATTGCCAGACCCGGATGATCGTCATGTGCTGGCAGCCGCCATCGTCGGGCGGTGCGATGTCATTGTTACGCAGAACCTTAAAGATTTTCCAGATGAATGCCTTGCGCCTTACGGGATCGAGGCCCAACATCCCGATGAATTTCTGTACAACCACCTGAATCTTGCCCCAGGCATCTTCTGCGGGGCGATCAGGAAGGTCCGATCACGGTTGAAGAGGCCGCCCTACTCCGCTAAGGAATACCTGGACACGTTGACCAGTCAAGGCTTGGTTGCGACGGCATCTGAGCTAGAGCAGTTCGCGGAGCTAATCTAATTGCAGATCATGTTTTGGACAGACAGTCTTGGGTAACTAGCGTTACAAACCGCTAGAAGCGATAGCTCCACGACACCTCGATCTCGTGCTAGTCCATCTCGACGAAACCCTTCTGTCCGCCAGTGAAGGCCGAATTTTCGCCGCTGATCCGCTCGTTGAAGGCACGGATATTGAAGGCCGTAAGGATCGCATGTTTGGCATTCGGCCGGTACGTAAAGCCGAGGAATAAAACGCGCCAGGCTCAATTCGTAGCTCGTTTTAGTTCTGACCTGTCAGGCCAGTTGAACGATCTGGTTGAGGATGGCGAGCACTTCGGCAAAGCGGGCATCGGGGATGTGCTTCATCGGGTGCTGCGCGCCGCCGCACAGGCGCCAGTCGAAAGATTTTGGCTGGTGGCAGAGCACATAACTGGTTTGCCCGGCCTTGCGTCCGCTTGCTGCACCAACCGCCACGGCAAAAGGGTTGTCGGCGTTGTAGGCGGCGGTGGTCATGGGCAGACCGATGACCAGCGAGGTGCGTTCGTTGAAGGCTTTGGGCGAGAGCACCAGGAAAGGATGCACATTGCGTATTTCCTGCCCGCGTTGCGGGTTGCAGTCGATCCAGATGACGTCCTGCCGATTCGGTACCCAGCGCTTGGCGGCTTTCACCATTGTTCGGCGCCGAGTGCTTCGTCAATCGGCATGGCCTCGCCGCTGTGGCGCTGCGGGTTGAAGCGGGCCAGACGTTGTTCCAGGCTAAGCGATTCGTCACGGATCGGGGTGATGATGACGCGCTCGCCTTCCACAGTGATGCTGACGCGCTGGTCAGCGTGCAGATGGGCGGCATTGGCGATGGCGGCCGGCAAACGCACGCCGAGGTTGTTGCCCCAGTGTTTGATGTCAAGAACGGTTGAAGTCATGGTTCGGCGCCAGCTGATGTTTATACGCAGTTTAAACTCTCTCTGCCTGAGGAACAAGGGCGTAGCATCGCTGATCGTTCATTTTTCCCGGGCTGTTCCTTTGGGAGTGTTGACGAGGATCCCCGCGCGCGGAGTTACGGTGACAGTTTACTTAAAGCACTATTTAAGCAAGTTACGGTATGGGACAACAGGACACGCACCACTAGCTTGACCCCTTGCCTAGACTCAGCATCGGTACCCAGCACCATTCAAGGAGGAATGCGATGACCCGCGCCAGAAACCAGCTCATCTGCGCTGATACCACCCCGTACTACCACTGCATCAGCCGCTGCGTCCGACGTGCCTTCCTGTGCGGTGAAGATTCCCTGCCTAGCAAAGTAGTGGGTGTCCCATTATCCGTTTCGGGAACAACCATACGGGGTAAGCGAGACGTACGCCAATAGCGGTATAATTAGACCATTTGGTAAACTGTCACCGTAACTCCACCGTAATTCGAAGCAGGCGCGTCGCGCTCAGAAGTGACGCCCATTGCATCAACGTGTGGCTGCGCATCGGCTTGTCGAGATAGATCTTCGAGTGGCCGCGCTTGTCGGCAATGGCGGTGAGCGTGTCCTCGGCAACGGTGAGCATGCCGCCGGTACCGCAGCCGCAGTCGTAAAGCAGGTAGGTGCCGGACTTGATTCCGGGCTAGGGCGGCGTCGCCAACAAGCGTTCGATGAAGAGCGCCTTGGTCGGGCAGCCGCCGGTCTGAAGGCAGGAGCGGTAGACGCCCAAACCATTCTCGCCCGCTACCACCACCGCATAGGGCTTCCCCAGCAGCCTCGTATGGACATAGAGCGCGAACGTCTCGGCGAAATCCTCGTAGGGATCCAAGGTCCCGTATAGGGAAGGGAAATCGGTATATGCAAGCTGCTGGTACACCAGGGGCGCCGCCGTTCGCGGCAGGGGCGCCTCCTCGAAGCGATAGAAGTGGAGCTGGGTGAGCAGCGGAAAGGTGAGTTTGGCGGGCGCCAGCAGCCCGTCCGCTCCCTGCCCGCGCCAGGACTCTCGCGTGAACGGAGATTCACTGGTGATCGCAAAGGTCGCCGGGACCGCCCAGTGACCGTGCACCCCCATACCCATGCCCAGCACATGGCCAAGCTCGTGGAGGAAGATAAAGCGCAGTGCGCTCTGGGGGGTGTCGGTTTCGGGTGGCTCCATCAGCACCTGAAGGGTCGTATTGTCCGCCGAATGGAACGCCGAGCCCTCCCGCATGGTCGCCCAGGCGTTGGCGGACCGCGCGAGCGCGGTCAGGTTCAGTAGCATGTAGCCGCCGACCAGTCGGTCCCCCGCATCCCAGAGCCCCTCGGCACGCGCCGAGCCGAAGGTCCGCTCGACGATGAAGATCCCCGCGAGGTAGCGGGACGCCAGCCGGTAGACCGGCTCCGGCAGCGCCTGGATCATGCTCCGAAGCTCAGGGACCAAGGGGTGATCGAGGCCCGCTGGGGTCGGCCACAGATCCACCCCGGCGCGCCGGTTGCCGAGCCAGGCGAGCTGGAGCACGGGCTCGGGCGCGGGCAGGATCCTGTCCTCCAACGGCAAGGCGTAGAGCTCTGCGTAGTGCAGGCTGCGCTGCGTCGGCAGCACCCCCTCCCCGCTTGCGCCCAGCGCGACCAGCAACCCCGTGAGGAGCAGTGCCAGTGCCCCGCTGCGGCGCCCGCGCCATCCCCCGCCCCATCGGTCTGGTCTGTCGGTCGTCATAGTCGTTGCACGCATTTGCTAAGAGTTCGCGAAGGCGGCCCTGGGGGTCGTATTTGGCTTTGAGGCGGTCGTAGGGGCATAGGCAGTATAAACCACGTTTTCGGTGGCTCACAGCGGCCTCTGTGGCGCTTCCGCCTAGCGCTGCCTGTGTTTTTGATCACTATCGAATTTCATAGAATACGAAGACATTACGGGCTTCATTGATGACAACGCCCCCGGGTCCAGGTCCAAAACGATTTGCGTCATGTCGGGTTCTCCTGCCCGCCCACCCCACGAGAACAATCCGAGCCCGTTAAATCGATCTCGGCCATGTCGCACCGGGTCAATGCCCGGCGACCCAGTTTTCCAGGCGCAGGCTGCCATACGCCGCGAAATCTGCCGGGCTGTTGGTGACCAGCGTGACGTCCAGCGCCATGGCATGACTGGCGATCAATTTATCCAGGGCGTCGCGTTCACGCTCACGCGTCAGCAGTCTGGCCGGGCCGTAGGCTTTGGCCGCCAGGGCATCAAAGGGCGCGGCTGGCACTTCTTTCAGGAAAGCCGCCAACGCGGCCTGGTTGCGCTCTCGGTCCTCTGCACCCGAAGCCACAACGCCATATTCCAGTTCGGCCAGGGTGATGGCCGAAATCACCACATCCCCGACAAAACACTGGGCGAAGCGTTGCGCCACCTCGGGCGGGCGGTGCTTCATCAGGTAGACGCAGATGTTAGTGTCCAGCATGTAGCGGGCCATCACAGCACCTCGCGCTCGGCTTGCTCGCCCGGTTCGCGGTCTGCGCTCATGAAGTCGGGGCTGAACTGCGCCAGCGCGCCTAGTACATCGCCCATGCGGCGCTGCGCGGGACGAATGCGCAATTCGTCACCCACGCGCTCGATCGTCAGTTCCATGTCGGAAACCTCGTAAGCCAGTTCGGCAGGGATGCGCACGGCCTGAGAATGGCCGTTTCTGAACAAGCGGGTGGTGGGCATGCGACTCTCCTCGATCGGATCTGTATTGATGTACGCGTACACCATACTGGCGATGGGTCATATCGGCAAGTTGCGGCATCACCGAGCAATTCTTTGTAACCGGCAAGTCTCGTCGGTTGCCGACAGAGATCCTGAAACGGGCGGCTATGCGTTTGAGCCAGCTTCACGCCGCCGCGCGCGTCGAAGATTTGCGCCTGCCGCCATCCAATCAGCTGGAAAAGCTATCGGGCGACCGCGAGGGTCAATGGAGCATACGCATCAACGGCCAATGGCGCGTGTGTTTCAGGTTCGAGGGCGACCATGCCTTCGATGTTGAAATCGTTGATTACCATTGAGGAAATACAGCGGAGCTGGCCCTGCGGTTCGGCCGCGCGTTTGACCAGACACCGGAGTATTGGCTGAATCTTCAGGCCGACCACGACCTCAAAACAGCCGAAGCAAGTATGGGCGAGCGCTTGAAGGCCATTCATGCGGTGGCGCATGCTTGAGGGGCATTCGCAATGCCGTGTCCCGTGCTATTCCTCGTGCTATTCCTCGGACCGCACGCAGCGTCGTTCTCAATCAACAGCATGCCGTCGCGAAGGATGCACACCTCACTGCCTTCGATGCGGATTCGGCTTAGGTCA
>CAZUJU010000105.1:0-5035 GCA_964620675.1 uncultured Thiotrichales bacterium
CTAGGCGCGCAACTCGCCAAGGAGAAAGTGAGCGAGGCGCGCGTGTTGCAGGTCGCCCGTGCGCAATCGCCACTAGATCTGATTCAGCTGCGCCGATTGCTGACACATATCGAGCCCGCCGTGAATTGGGCGGAGTTTGGAAAAGCACTCTGGTACTGGAATCCAATAAGCAAGCGTCAAATCGTCGAAGACTACTACCTCGCCCAATTCACGCCCGTCAAAGGAGACAAATAATGCCGACCAAGAATTTCATCAACTTCCATGTCCTGATTTCGCACAGCCCGTCGTGCCTGAACCGCGACGACATGAACATGCAGAAAACGGCGGTATTCGGCGGGGTCAACAGGGTTCGCGTGTCCAGCCAGTCGTTGAAGCGCGCGCTGCGCACTAGCGCGTACTACGAGCAGGCATTTGGCTCCGCATCGACGCGCACTCGCGAACTCGAAATGCTGATTCCGATTTTCACCGAGCAACTTCAAGACGAGTTCGAACCGACGATCATCGCCAGGACGATGGAATTGTTCGTTCGCGCGAAATCGTTGGTTGAAGAAGCTGAAGAGTCTGATGAAACGAATGAAGCGGCTGAAAGCGCTGCTGCCCCAAAGAAGCTCGCCGTCGCCCCGTGGTCACTCGAAGAAATCCGCGTGCTGTGCGGTATCGTCCGTGAGGTCTCGTTGACCGACGACGAACTGGCCAAAGCGAAAGCCGCTGTGGCCAAACAGAAAGGCAAGAAAAAGAAAACCGAGCAGGAGTTGATCGACGACGCGTTGACCAAGAAGCGCGTCAAGGCGGTACAAGCCAAGATCGATCAGGTGCGGCAGGCTATCGGGAGAACCGTCGACATCGCGTTGTCCGGGCGCATGGCGACTTCCGGCCTGATGACCTCGGTCGACGGCGCGATGGCCATCGCCCACGCCATCACCACCCACGCGGTCGAGCCGCAGGATGTGGACTGGTTCACCGCCGTGGATGACCTGACCAGCGACGCTGGCGAAACCGGCGCGGGCCACCTCGATACCCAGCAGTTTTCGTCCGGGGTGTTCTACCGTTACGCCAGCCTCAACCTCAAACAATTGCAGGTCAATCTCGGCCTGCTGGCGGACATGCGGAGCGAAGAAACCGCCGAGTCGCGTGCAGCCGCGCTGGACATCGCCCGCCACGTGTTCCACATGCTAGCAACCGTGGTGCCGTCGGCGAAGCAGCAGTCGTTCGCCGCGCATAACCTCGCCGACTTCGCCATCGTAAGCTTCGCCGACCAGCCGATTTCGCTCGCCAACGCGTTTGAAGAGCCGATCAAACGTGACCGCAACGGCGGCTTTCTCAAGCCTTCCGTCGCCGCGCTCGCGAACTACTGGTCGCGTATCAACGAGGCGTATGGTCTGGATGAACGTGCACGCGCGTTCTCGCTGCAAGCAGGCGCCGGCATCGAGGGACAAACTGTCGGCAAGCTCGCCGAGCTGGAAACCTGGATCGTTACGAACGGGAAGGACTGAGCCATGCCGCGCTTTCTGATCCTGCGGCTCGACGGCCCGATGCAAGCCTGGGGTACGCACACCTACGAGGATTTTCGGCCTTCGAATCTCTATCCCACGCGCAGTGGGCTTCTAGGTTTGCTCGCAGCCTGTTTGGGCATCGAGCGTACCGACCACGCGGAACAGTCCCGGCTGGCGGCCAGCGTGGATTTCAGCGTGCGCGTCGATAGCACGGTGGAGCGCCCCGGCCGGAACAAGCCCGTCGCCAAGCCGGGTGTGAAGCTGCCGGATTTCCACACTGTGATGGACGCGCGCAAAGTCGATGGCTCGGCGAACAAATTCCCAGTGGTTTCGCGCCGCGAATACCTGTTCGACGCCGCTTTCACCGTGGCCGTCGGCGGTCGCGAAGGCGCGCGATACACGCTCGACCAACTCGCCGTCGCGCTGTGCAGCCCCTGCTATACCCCCTCACTAGGACGGCGCTCGTGTCCGCCGACGCGGCCTTTGCTCGACGGCGAGCCCGTGGAAGCGGGAGATGCGTTGGACGCACTACGACAAGTCTCGGGTCACGGAGAGTTGATCTACAGCGAAAGCGAAGAGTCCCTTCAGCCGCTGCGCCTGCGCGATGTTCCCCTACACGGCCGCCACCGCCAGTTCGGCACGCGCGTCGTGTATCTGCATAAGGAAACGCCGTCATGTTCATAAGCCGCGTCGAACTTCCTTGGGACGCTGTACGTAACCCCTACGAGATTCATCGTCGTTTATGGCATCTGTTCCCTGGGCAAGGGCGAGAAATGCGTAAACAAGGCGATGACGCCCGGCAAGGATTCCTGTTCCGTATCGAAGAACAGGCCACGGGGCGACCTACACGCCTTCTCATGCAGTCGCGTTTCGCGCCGGGTCGGGCGGAGGGTCTCAACCTGCTGGGCAGCCGAGAGTTCTTTCCCGCGCCGAATCCGGGACAACGGCTCGCGTTCATCTTGACGGCCAACCCGATCCGCACGATCACCGACGAGCAGCGGGATGCGAAACCCGGCAAGCGGTCCGAGAAATGCCGCGTGCCGCTGATCAAGGAAGATGAGCAACAACAGTGGCTGGCACGCAAGTTGGCTAACGGCGCTGAACTGGAAAATGTCCGCATTCTGCCTCTCGCACCGTTGTACTTCCGCAAGGGTAATCGGGCCGCCAAGCTGGTGACCTGTACGTTCGAGGGCGTCCTGCGGGTGTCTTCAGCCGGCATCTTGAACGGATTGCTGGAAAACGGCGTCGGCCCGGCCAAAGCCTTTGGTTGTGGCCTGTTGCTGGTCCGCCGAATCGGCTAAAGTGTTCCCCTAAGTGTGGGCATAAATGAGATCTGACATGCAAACTTTCACCATACGCGACTTGCGCGACCGTACCGGCGAGTTGGTGCGCGACGCGGAAGCCGGCCATCTTTCCGTGGTCACCAAGCATGGGCAGCCGGTGTTCGTGGCGGTGCCATTCGACGAGAACTTGCTGAAAAACGGCGTCAATGTGGCGCTCGCGGTCAAGCTGTTCGATGAGGAGAAAATCAGTCTTGGCCACGCGGTGCGGCTCTCCGGCATGAGCCACTCGGCGTTCATCGACGTTCTCGGGAGCCTGCGGATTCCCGTTGCGCGACTCGAACAAGGCGAGCTGGAACGTGACCTCGCCGACTTCGAATAAGCGGGTCGCCGCGGATACGGGGCCATTGATCGCGCTGGCCCGCGTACGGTTGCTCGACTTACTTCCGGCGCTGTTCGAGCGCGTTGTGCTGCCGCCGATGGTCCTGAGCGAGTGCGTCGCGCGCCCCGACCGTGGCGAAGGCGAACTGGTGCGCGCGGCGATCGATGCAGGGTGGCTGGAAGTCCTCGCTCCAAGGGGCGAACCGCCGGTTTGGGGCATCGATCCCGGCGAAACGAGTGCTCTGCTCCTTGCCCAAGAGACCGGCGCGCGGCTTTTGATCGACGACAAGGCAGGGCGAAGCGTCGCGAACCGCCTCGGTGTAGTCGTCATTGGCAGCGTCGGCGTGCTCGTCCTGGCCAAACGCCGAGGACTGCTTACGAGCGTCCGTCCAGCGCTCGACCACCTCAGCGCATCCGGCTACTACCTTAGTGAAAGCGTCGTTGCCGACACCCTTCGCTTGGCCGGCGAATAGAAGCAACCCACCATGGCTGACATCCTCCCACCGCTACGCCCCATCCCGATGAAAGACCGCCTTTCCGTGCTCTACATCGAGCGCGGCCAGCTCGACGTGCTCGACGGCGCGTTCGTCGTCGTGGACAAGAACGGCGTGCGCATGCACGTGCCCATCGGCGGCGTGGCCTGCCTCATGCTCGAACCCGGTACGCGGGTTTCGCATGCCGCCTGCGCGCTCGCCGCGCGTGTCGGCACGCTGCTGGTCTGGATCGGCGAAGCCGGCGTGCGGCTTTACTCCGCCGGCCAGCCCGGAGGCGCGCGCGCCGACCGGCTGCTCTATCAAGCGCGCCTTGCGCTCGACCCCGACCTCCGGCTCAAAGTCGTGCGCAAGATGTACGCCCTGCGCTTTGGCGAAGAACCACCGCAGCGCCGCTCCGTCGAGCAACTGCGCGGCATCGAGGGCGCCCGCGTGCGCGAAACTTACAAGCGCATCGCGAAAAAGTACGGCATCGAGTGGAAACGTCGCGACTACAACCCGGAACAGTGGGACGCCTCCGACCTGCCCAACCGCTGCTTGTCCGCCGCCACCGCGAGCCTCTACGGCGTGACCGAAGCCGCCGTGCTCGCCGCCGGATACGCGCCCGCCGTCGGTTTCATCCACACCGGCAAGCCGCTGTCGTTCGTCTACGACGTAGCCGACGTCTACAAATTCGACACCGTCGTGCCCGTTGCCTTCCGCATCGCCGCCAAGAGCCCTGCGCACCCCGAGCGCGAAGTCCGGCTCGCCTGCCGCGATATCTTCCGCGAATCGCGACTGCTGGAACGCATCATCCCCGGCATCGAAGATATGCTCACCGCCGGCGGTATCGAGCCGCCAGAGCCCGCGCCGGAACAAGTCGGCCCCGCCTTCAACGACCCCAAACCACTCGGCGATGCTGGTCATCGTGGTTGAAAACGTGCCGCCGCGGCTGCGCGGACGGCTCGCCATCTGGCTGCTCGAAGTGCGCGCGGGCGTCTACGTCGGCGACTACAGCGCTCGCGTGCGCGAGCACATCTGGGAGCAAGTCGAGGCCGGTATCGAGGACGGCAACGCCGTGATGATGTGGCGCTCCAACACCGAAGCCGGATTCGACTTCGTCACCCTCGGCACCAACCGCCGCATCCCGGTTGAATGCGACGGCGTCAAACTCGTAGAGTTTCTACCACCGCCCGAGACTGACGGGACGTGATCTTTTACAATTTGGACGTTCGACGCTGAGTGCCGAAAATCGAATAAATCCGCGTTTATTTCGGTGGAAAATTCGGGGTCGGAAAATCTTCGTTGTTTCAACGAGATGGAAGAAGTGCGTTCCCCGCACACGCGGGGATGAACCGAATCCAATGCGCAGTGGTCGGCGCGGCGCACGCTGCTGAAGGCAGCGCTTTCG
>CAZUJU010000106.1:0-5001 GCA_964620675.1 uncultured Thiotrichales bacterium
GGTTTGGTTTCTCATGACGAGCGGCACCTCCAGGGGGCTTGTGTACCACCTCTGTGTACCACTCGGCGATTTCAAGCGATTGAAAAACAAGATAATTCAAGTTTTTCAACGGCTTAAAGGGTAGATGGCGGAGAGAGAGGGATTCGAACCCTCGATACGGGGTTACCGTATACACACTTTCCAGGCGTGCTCCTTCAACCGCTCGGACATCTCTCCAACTTGTTTTCGGGGCACGGTGCTTTTCGTTTCCGTGCCTCGAAGTGGGCGGTAAGACTATCGGTTTTACGTGACGGTGTAAATGTCGGAAATAAGGCGCGCGCTCACTTGCCGTCCGCGCGTTGCGCTTATCGGTATTCCACCGCTCCACGTATCGCGCCCAAAGCAAAACGGGCCGGGATCAGTCGGGAATCGGCTTGCGTCGCAACCAATTCGCGGCCCAGGTGCGTGCGCCCTGCCCGGCCATTTTGCGCCGGAGGTAGGCGATCTGGACCTGATGCGGCAATTCTTTCGGACACACGTCGTGACACGCGAGCAGGCTCATACAGCCGAACACGCCGTCATCGTCGCCGATGAGTTGGTAGTAATCGGCGTCGCTGCGGATGTCGCGCGGATCGAGGCGAAATCGGGCGAGCTTGTTCATGCCGAGCGCACCGACAAAGTCCTCGCGCATTTGCGCGGTGCCGCAGGCGGCGATACAGCAGCCACATTCGATGCAGCGGTCGAGTTCGTAAATCGCCTCGGCGAGCTCGGGTTCCATGGGTTGTTCGAGGCGATCGAGGTCGGGTTCGCCGGCCTCGTGGAGCCAGGTTTGGAGGCGCTCACTCGCGGCGCGCATCCATTTGCCGGTATCGACCGAGAGGTCGGCGATCAGTTCGAAAATCGGCAACGGCAGCAATGTGACGCTGTCGGGCAGGTCGCGGGTCAAGGTGCGGCACCCAAGTCCGGGGCGGCCGTTGATCAGCATGCCGCAGGAGCCGCAAACGCCGGCGCGGCAGGCACAATCGAAGACCAGTCCGGGTTCCTGCTCGTTGCGGATACGCATAAGGGCGAGAAACAGTGTGAGACCTGGCGTTTCGTCAAGCACGTATGAATGCAGGCGCGGTTGCGAGGCGGGATCGCGCGGGTTGTGCCGCAGGATGTGGAAAGTCAGACGGCGGTTCATTCCAACGGCTCCGACAGGCGTTCGTTGCGCCCCCGGTAGCGCTCGGGCAACAAATGGAAGTAAGGCATCACAGCCGCCTGCGCCGCGAAACGATCGCCGGAAGCGCCGCGCGCGGCCTCGACCGCGCACTGTCGCGCACCGGTTGCCGGATGCTCGATGATGTTTTTCGCCCCGTAGCCGCGGAATGCCGGTGGCAATTCCATCGTCGCGACATCGAGCGCTTCGTATTCGAGGGTGGGCTGGCCATTGCCCGGGTGCCATACGCTCAGGGTGCGTTTGAGCCAGTCGCGATCGTTGCGGGCCGGGTAGTCGGCGCGGAAATGCGCGCCGCGACTCTCGGTGCGTTGGAGAGCGCCGAGTGCGATGGTTAGCGCCACCTTCAGCATCCGCGGTAAGCGGTAGGCTTGAACCAGTTCCGGATTGGCGTCGTGGCGCACGGTCGCGACCCCGATTCGCGTGCTACGTGCCAGCAGATCGGTGAGTTCCTCCACTGCCTCCGCGAGGGGGGCGCCATCTCTGAACAGGCCAACCTGTTCCGTCATGATCGACTCCATCCGTTGGCGTAACTCCGCCACCCGCTCGGTTCCGCGCCGGCTCAGTAATGCGTCGAGCGCCGCTTGCTCGCGGGCGACGAATTCACGCGTCAGCGCGGTGGAAAACCGCACCTCCCCCGCCGCGCTGGCGCAAAAATCGGCGATGTATTCGCCGACCAGCATACCGGCCACGACCGTCTCGGCGACCGAGTTGCCCCCGAGGCGATTGAACCCGTGCAAATCCCAGCACGCGGCCTCACCGCAGGCGAACAGGCCGCTCAACCACGGGCTTTGGCCGCGATGATCGGTACGAATGCCGCCCATTGAATAATGCTGCGTCGGGCGCACCGGAATCCAGTCGCTCACCGGATCGATGCCAAGAAAATAGTGGCAGATATCCTTCACTTCGCGCAGGTTGTGCTCGATGTGCTCACGTCCGAGTTGCGTGATATCGAGCCACAGATGCTCACCGTAAGGCGACTTCACCCCCTTGCCCTTGCGCATGTGCTCGGCCATGCGCCGCGAGACGACATCGCGCGAGGCCAGCTCCTTCTTCTCCGGCTCGTAGTCCGGCATAAAGCGGTAGCCATCGACATCCCGCAGCACGCCGCCATCGCCGCGACATCCCTCGGTGACGAGGATCCCCGAGGGCAGGATCGCGGTCGGGTGAAATTGCACCGCCTCCATGTTACCGAGGCGCGCGACGCCGGTTTCAAGCGCCAGCGCATGGCCGATCCCTTCATTGATCAAGGCATTGGTCGAGATCCCGTAGATCCGCCCGTAGCCTCCGGTCGCGATCACCGTGGCCCGTGCTAGGTAGGCGATCAATGCGCCGGTCGTCAGATCACGCACCACCGCGCCGTGGCAACGCCCACCGTCGTGAATCAGCGCCAGCGCCTCCTTGCGTTCGTGGACCGGGATCGCCTCCGCAATCGCGCGATCGCCCAATGCATACAGCATCGCGTGTCCGGTCCCGTCGGAGGTGTAGCAGGTTCGCCACTGTTTGGTGCCACCGAAGTCGCGGGCACTGATCAATCCGTGCGCGCCCGCCCGCTCCTCAAGCGTCACACGCTCGCCATTGATCACCACCGAATGCGCCCCGGCCTTGACCCGACTCCACGGCACCCCCCAGGCCGCCAGCTCACGCACCGCCTTTGGCGCCAGGTGCGTGAACATCCGTGCGACGACTTGATCGCAGCCCCAATCGCTACCGCGCACGGTATCCTCGAAATGCACATCCTCGTTATCGCCGGCACCTTTCAAGGTATTCGCAAGGCTCGCCTGCATCCCGCCCTGCGCCGCCACCGAGTGCGAGCGCTTGGCCGGCACCAACGAAAGCACCACGGTTTCCAGCCCCCGTCGCTTGACGCCCACCGCGGTGCGCAGCCCCGCGAGTCCAGCGCCGATGACCAACACGTCGGTATGGACGACCTTCACGGGCTCGCTCCGGAGTGTTCGATCCAGGTCGGGGTGTAGCGCTCGCCTGCGTACGGCGCGTGCTCGATGCCGATCTTGATGTAAGCGGCGAGACTCAGCAGCCCGAGCACGAGGAAAAACGACGTCAGTCCCCATTTGATCCGGCGCAACCGCAGCCGGGTTCGCCTCGGGTCGCCGCCGGCAAACCAGCCCCACTTGAGTGCGAGGCGATACAACCCAACCCCGCCATGGACCTCGACCAGCACCAGCAACACCAGGTACAACGGCCAGAACTGCCCGGTCCAGACCCGGTCCGCCGATGCGAACGGTCCGATCAGATCCGGGCGCGAAAACATCGCGTAGAGATGCGCTGGCACCAGGAAAAACATCGCAAACCCGGTCGCGGCCTGAACCAGCCATAACGTCGTATCGGCGTGTCGCAAGCCACGCGCGTGCGCACCGATCGCCCGGTACTGACGCCAGCTGGCGGGAAACTTACGCAACGCGAGCGCGGCGTGTACCACGATCAGGAGTCCGATCAACGCCACCAGGACGGAAACCAGCCACGCCAGCGGTCGACCGAAAATGAAATAGCCTTCGAAAAACCGCGCCACGGTCCAGAATGCGTCATGACCCAACAGGATCGAGGCGACAAAAAACATGTGCAGCCACATGAACAAAGCGAGCACGAGCCCGGTCGCACTTTGCGTCACATCAAGTAAGGCAGGCATCGGCCCAGGCCGGCGCGGGTAGACAGGAGCGAATGAGCGACGCAGCATATTGGTGTGTTCCCTGCCTCGATCATACGCCCGCGCTCATGAAGAAACCCACTCCCAGAACGGGAGATCAACCCGCCTCGCATTCGGGAGAGGCGCCCTGCGGAGCGGACATCCCACTCACGATATGAACCCGATTGATGGCGTCACCAAGTTCGCGCTGCGCTTCACCGCTACGCCGCCGCTCGCGAACTCACTCCTGCGCGAACTGCGCGACTGGCGCCAGCGCTTCTACCAGATCGGCATCATCGGCCAGGATCCGGCACGCTACGGCGGGGTCGGCTTCGGCAACGTCAGCCGACGACTGGCGGGTGAGCACCTGGCGTTTGTGATCTCCGGCACCCAAACCGGCGGCTTGGCAACGCTCGACACGCGGCACTTCGCGCGGGTGACACGGTGCGATGTCGAACGCAACCTGATCGAAGCCGAAGGTCCGATCGCACCGTCGTCCGAGGCGCTTACCCACGGCGCGCTCTATCAATGCGACCCCGCGATCGGATTCGTCTTTCATGGCCACGCACCGCAGCTCTGGCAGGCGGCCATCGGGCTACACCTGCCACTCACTGCGCCCGCCATTGCCTACGGCACGCCCGAGATGGCGCGCGAGATGGCGCGTTTATGGCACGCCAGCGACCTCCCCCAACGACGCATCCTGATCATGGGCGGGCACGAAGACGGCGTAGTGAGCTTCGGTGGCAACGCCGACGAAGCCGGCGCCGCGATGCTCGCCGCCCTCGCACTGACCGCTGACCGCTGACCGCTGACCACTGACCACCGACCACTGCCTCCTGCCTCCTGCCTCCTGCCTCCTGCCCCATAGCAGTTGAGCATCACTGCTCCTTCGGCAAGACCCACGACCCTTGAAATCTGCGACCGCGCCCGCAAAACAGCATTTAATTACGTGAAGCTGTTCAAACAATTGCCGCAACCGTAAGCTATAGAATCATTAAGGCCTGGAATATTTATTCGGGTCGTCAAGCCTTAGGGGAGTTCAGTTCATGTACCGCATTAACAGTCGGTCGTTTGCGTTGGCGTCACTCGTTGCGCTGTCCTTGGCCTGTTCGGCAACCATCGCGGCCAACGGCGATCTTGATCCGGGTTTCGGCAGAGGTGG
>CAZUJU010000107.1:0-4661 GCA_964620675.1 uncultured Thiotrichales bacterium
CGCGGCAAGGCTTGCTCAGGGCCAACCCGTTAAAACACACTGAGATCGCCGTCTGACTTCCCTGCCCGTCGGGTAGCGGCCGGTTAAAATCATAGACGTGGATAAGCATGTAGAGCCGAGGGCGGAGAGCTTGCGGACGCGGGTTCGATTCCCGCCGCCTCCACCAATATTCAAACCCCATCCACTCTCGGTTGGGGTTTTTTCTTGTCTGTTTGCGCCAGTTCCCGCGTGTTGTTGGGGGTTCCTGCACCATGCGCACGATCTCGTCGATGTCCGTCACTACCCGTTCGACCATGATCGGCGTCTCGCCGGTCTTCACTTCGTTGAACAGCGCGGTCAGCGCCGCCTTGCCGCGATCCTCGTCCTCCTCGGGCGGCACTTCCTTCTCGGCCTGCAGGGTGTCCTTGGCGATCTCCAGCAACTGCTTCAGGAACTCCACGCTGTTGATCTGCCCGGACTCGAAGCGATCCGTCAACGCATCCAACCGCGCCGAGAGTTGCTTGAAATTGGGATTGCCGGCATGTCCGCGCAAGCGGCGCAGGAGTTTGATCTCGATCTCCTTGCCCTTCTTTGGATCGGGGTTCGACAGCACCGCCTCCGTGCGCCTTGGCCACGTATTGCGACGCAGTGCCCTCGTAAGCCGTGATCTCGGTCGGCACGAGATTGAGCGATTGGTGCCAGGCCGAAAAGCCACTTGAATTGATCGTATCGCCTTGTGCCAAGCCGCGATCCGCAACGGCGAGCCAGCTTCTCCGTGGCGGCACCGCCGGGTCCAGCAACAGTAACGCGACGTCCCGCAGGGGATGGACCTCGATGCGCTGCACCCGCTGCGGTGAGTCGAAGGCGGGCGTACCGAGCAGAATCTCGTGGGGCTCGCGTTGTTTCACAACGTGATAAGCAGTGATAAACGCGCGGGGTCCCACCGCGAACGCCGACCCGATCCAGGACTCCGGCGTCGGCGGCCCGCAAGACACCCGCGCCGTAGCGGGCTCAACCCGCGACCTCAATGCGTCCAGATCCTCATTTCCCATGCCGGATTATTCCTTTGATTATCCCTGCGACACGACCTGCGGTTCACGAATAAACCCATCACCCCGGCTCCGATGATAAGAAAAAACCGGGAGCAAAACGACTGTGCGCGGCTATTTGTTTCGCGAGATGGCCATTTTGCCGAAGCGCTGCCGCGACATCTTCACCGGCGGCAGCAACGACCCACCCGCGCTGCCGCAACGCCCCTTGGGCAAGCGCTGGCGTTTGGACGGGCGTCTTAGCGGCGATGTTTTGAGATGACCGATTTTGCTGTTCCCTGGAGACACACGGCAGGATACCGGCTGGCCGCCCGCCTGAAATGGCGCGGATATGGCGCTGGGGGGAAGCTATGGCGACGGGCGATGACCGAATTCAGAGAGATTTCGGGCGTGAAGGGTCGCTCGTTCCCATCTCCATCGGTGGATAAACAGTTGCCCCTTCCTGAAAAGGGCGTTTATCCTTCCGAATGTTCTCCCGGATAGCGCATTTCGTCCTACCGCGGCGCCTGTGAGGCGAACCGTGTTTGCGGCGTTTTTTAGCGAACAGAACGAGAGCAGCTTCGGTAGAGTCAACGTGCAGCAACAACGCCCACTGGACATCGACCATCTTCGTCGCCTGGCCACCAAGTTATTCACCGACGGCCAGTATTTTCATGCCGACATGTTGTTGGCAGAACTGGCTGATCTGAACGAAGAAGATCGCGCACAGATCGCACTTCGCCGCGCGCAGATCGGGTTACTGAGCGACCGACCAGGTGATGCCAGCGCACAGTTGGCGATCGCGCGTGACGCGTACGGCCGCCACGTTTACTTCGTTGGGCTGGAGGCCGACGTGGCAGTCCGCAAGGGCGACCTGTCCTCGGCCGTTGCATCGCTGCGCCAGCTGGGGCGACACGCCCGGGCAGATCACCTTGAGCGATTCGATGGTGAATGGCACCAGGTCGCGAAACTGTCGAGCGAGCCGGTTACCTGGGACGACACGCACCCCCTCCCCCTCGTCGAGGTCACCGTCAACGACCAAGCAGGGCGCTTCGTTCTCGATACCGGCACCGGGGATTGCCTGCTGGACAGCGCGTTTGCGCGCCGCGCTGGTGTTGAACCCGGCCCTTACGACCAAGCCAGCTTCGCCGGCGGCCATGTCGGTCACTGGCGACTCGCCAAGATCGAAAACCTGCATATCGGTCGATCTGAGTTCAGAAAAGTCCCCGGCATGATTGCGTCTCTTGGCCACGCTTTCCACCACATCGCCGATACCCGCGTCGACGGCATCATCGGCGCAGGGCTGCTGCGTGCCGCGGGTGGCATCGACATTGAATTCCACGACGCCCGATTCACGCTTGGATCACCCAACGTCGAAGGCGGGGAAGCGCTGTGGATTGCAGGCCCGCACTACCCGCTCACCTCCTGCCGCGTCAACGGCGGACCACCATCGAGCTGGTTTATCGACAGCGGCATGAGCGGAATCGAGCTGGCATGCTCGGAGTCGGCTGCCCGCCGTCACGGCGCACTGCCGCTGCAACAGGATGTCGCGGCTCATGGTGGTGGTGGATCATTGGCCGCAAAGGCCGTTCGCATCAGGCACTTCCAGCACGCGCAACTGGAGTACCCCGAACTCCCCGCCGCGGCACTCAGGGAGTTCAACCTCGGACGCGAACTGGGGATCCGCATCGGCGGCATCATCGGCCACAACTGGCTCGCAAGGCACCGGGTAAAACTCGACTACCGCACGATGCAGACCCATATCAGCATTGATTGAACCGTGCTTATCCGGTTATCACAGACACCCACCAGATGTAATGGTCCGTGATTTTGCAGCGTAGAGCTCAGCATAGGTCGGGGCTCTGACGCCACCCGCGATGCCGAGCAGGGAACGGCTTTTCAACCAGATTGCCCGCCTTGTCGAACACCCAGGCAAACATCCCGTTCGCCTGCTCGATCAAGTCCTTGCTGACATTCAGGGTGACTGTCGTATCGGTTGCCTTCTTCATGATCCAACTCCTCCGTAATATGAAATGGAATGTTTCCTGATTCGACTGGACCTCCCCGTCCAGATCGAATTCGTCCTGCCTAATTGCTGCTAACTCAGCCAGCACACATGCCGCCGGCTCGGTGATCGGTCAGATCAGGTCCGACTATGCGCTGACAGAAACACCACGCCCGGACGTAATGCATCCTCCTCTTGAGTTATGCTCTATGAGTTGTCTGCGAACCCGCTGAGGCATTCCGCCTAGCGGGTTCGCGGTCCACTTGCCGTGATCAACCACTTCAAGACAAGCGTTTGAACGCATCAACCAGCAGTGATATCAGGCTAGAGGCTGGTTGCGCCTTCCGCATCATCCAAACAACTTATGCAATCGGATATAGCGGTCAGGTCGAGGGTGGGACGTGAAGTACCACGGCGATATTCAGGACACTTCGCCAAGGACAACAAATTAGGAGTGATGTAGTGATGTGCATGGCCGGCGTAGGTGACTCGCCGCGAATTATTGAGGGTCCATTGGGCCACTGATTCCAATTGCTGCGAGACTTCCAATCGAAGCAGACGACTAGCGATAAATTGAACGAGCCTGAATAACCCTTTGATTAGGCCACTTCGATTACTGAGGGCATCGGGGGCCGCGGAAACTGACTTAGAACAAGCCGCTGGCAGGCACGTCGCCGCGCACCAGGTAATCGGGGTTGGCGGCGCTTATGCGCGTATTGTTGGAGAGGCGACTATGCATCACGCGCACGTAATTGGGCATGTCGTGGTCGGTGGTGTTGTAACCAACACCCGGGTTTGAATCCACGGCATCCATTTCTATCTTGCCATCCTGGCTGATGAAGTTGAGTGTGCCTACATGGTAGTACTGCGTGGCCGGCAAGGGAGCCCCAGCGTACACGGGTACCTTGGAGGCGAAGTCTAGATTTTTCACCCAGCGGTAGGTCTTCGCTTTGAGTAAATTATTGTAGGCGTTGGCGAAGCCGATATCGCCGACTCGTGGGGAGCCAAAGACATAGACGCCAGAGACCGGCACTCCGCCCACTTTCTGAAAGCGGTAGGCGCACAGCGTCGCCAGCGCGCCACCTAGGCTGTGCCCCGTGAGAAAGACCTTCTGGTTATTCTTTCGCCGGCTGCGGACTTCATTGCGGACTCCCTGGTATACGCTGCTCAACGCATTGTAGAAACCTCGGTGCGCTTTCACGTCGCCCCAATCCTGAGGGCAGTTGTGCATTAAGTGCTGGCCGTTAGTCAGCCAGTCGCGCACGCTGGTGAGGCCTTCGGTGCCGCGAAACACGACCAGAATCAGCCGCGAATTGGTCAGCACAGCGGCCTCAGTGTCATAGGGGAAAGGCCCCGTTTCGGTGAAGTTTTGCACCTCGAACGGATCCGTGTCGCTCAGGTCGTGCGCAAAGGCTTTGAATGCTGTCTCAAACGGGCCGCCGCCCGGCGGATTGCCCTTGTAAACGGAGTAGCTCAAGAGCGCTAGCAGGTAGGCGCTGGACTTGGAGTGTCCATCATGGTTTTCGCGGAAGTAGCGGAAGATGTCCTTGTGCGCCATGGGTCGTCTCCAGTAGAAGGATAGGAAAAGGATAGGAAATTCAATGCCCTTTAGCAAGGATAGCGAGACGTCCATCTCGCCTGACCGGCCT
>CAZUJU010000108.1:0-4652 GCA_964620675.1 uncultured Thiotrichales bacterium
CGCTTTTTCGTTAATTCAGATATTTTTTTTCGACGAGAGGGGGCGAGTAGTTACTCGCCCGGTTTAAAAACCGGGCGCGGATTGAAACAACAGGGTGATCGTGCCCACCGGATTTATCCGGCGCATCGCCCGGTTTAAAAACCGGGCGCGGATTGAAACATGCAGGTCGTTATCCGCATTGCGCACCCGTACAGGCATCGCCCGGCCTAAAAACCGGGCGCTGATTAAGACCTGTATCATCACCTTCCAACACGGTCGTTCATGGGCCGCGTCGATCAATCTTCATGGTGTGCATGCTGGGCGCATCGACGCCGATCAGCCGCACCTTGCCCGCCGTCAGCGTGCCGTCCTCGGCGTAGTACTCCACATCCGCGCCGTCGGTCAGCAGCCGGTGGATGCGGCGGTTTTCCTCCAGCAGGTTCGGCAATTCCGATTGAATCAGGCGGCGTATCGCGTCGGCCTGCGCCTCGGGCGGCGGCGCCGGGTTCAGGCGCGCCACGGCGGCGGAAAGTCTGACCTTCAACACCACTTCGTCATAGGCATCCCGCTCCGGGTGCTTACCATCGGGGCCGATGACATCGTCCGTCGCGCAGGCATAGCCCAGCCCGGCAAACTGCATCAGCAGCGCGGATTCCAGTTGGGCTTCGGAGAGAAAGACCATCAGGTGTCTCCCGTGCTTACGTTGTCTTTCAACAGCACAAAATGCTCCACCAGCCGCACCATCAACTCTTTTTGTTCCGGCTTGCTCTCGGCCACCAGCAGCGCCAGCGCCACCAGGGTGTTGTCGTTGATCAGATGCTCCACCGGTCGGGCCAGCAGGTGCTGGTTCAGGCGCAGGTACCACAGAAACAGGAACGAGCCGGTGCGCTTGTTGCCATCGGCCAGCGGGTGGTTCTTGATCACAAAGTAGAGCAGATGCGCCGCCCGGCTGGCGACATTGGGGTAGAACAGCTCGTCACCGAACCCCTGCTCGATGGTGGCGATGGCCGACGCCAGCCCGTCGCCGCGCAATTGCCCGAAAAGCTCAGTAGCCTCGCCCTTGGCGATGAGCTCCGCCTTGAGTTGGGCAACAGCGGCGAGCACATCGTCCAGACACAGCGCCTGCATGCCGCCCTGTTTAGCCGTCTGCCCGGTCAGACTCTGCTCGTCGTAGCCTTGCAACAGGCTCCAGCTACGCGCGTAATCGGCAATCACCTGCACCACGGCTTCACCTTGGGCGCTGACCAGTTGTTGGTGGACCAGGGTGCGCGAGAGTAGATTCAACGCGTGCTCGAACGCAATGCCACGCTCGTTCAGTCGTTGCTGGTTGAGGGTGTAGCCTTCGACCAAGTGCTGACGTAGCACGCGGGTGGCCCACTGGCGAAAGCGGGTGGCGCGGGTGGAGTTGACCCGATAGCCTACGGAGATGATGGCGTCGAGGTTGAAGTAATCGACCTGATAGACCTTCCCGTCGGCCGCAGTTGTTGCATTTTTTGCAACAACTGCTTCCCGCGACAACTCATTGCTATCAAGAATATTTTTCAGGTGACGGGAAATGACCGACTTGTCTCGCCCAAACAGTTCAGTTAGCTGTTGAAGGCTAAGCCAGACGGTTTCACCGTCCAGCCGCACCTCAACCGACCGCTCGCCGGACTCAAAGATCACGATGTCATTCATAGGTTCCCTTCCTGAGTTTTGTTTCTCCCGGTTCCAGTCGCCCCGCCAGCGCGAGCGCATCCAGTCCGGCGCGCTCGCGCGCCCAGGTCAGCAGCTCGGGGTTAACGGGGATGCGGGTCATTGCGCTTCCTTCGCTGGCGGATCAACCAGCGCCACCATCGCGTCGTAATGAGCGGCGTCCTCGTGCTGGATAAGTGCCAGTAGATCTGTCAGCACGGCCTTTGCCTCGCCAAGTGCAGACGGATCGTGCTCCGGGTCGACGATCGCATCAGCATGTGAATGCGTATGCAGAAAGCGCAGAATCCGCAGTTTCTTGGTTTCGTCGAAGTTGATGCCCTGCAATTTCTGTCGCAGTTCGCCGGTGTGCTGTGGGCGACGGAATGCAAGAAAGGCTTCGAGCAACCGTCGTGACATGTTCGGGAAGATGTAGTTCTTCTCCAGCCCGCCCTGTGCGTCTTCTTTTGCCCTTCGGTAAACGCGAGCAAACAGATAGTGATATTCCGACTCGAACTGCTCAAGCAGTGGATCGAGGAGGGTAATGCGCGAGCGTCGGCCCTGGTCAGTCAATGAACAGTCCATCATGTAGAACCGAGCCGGACGCTTGGTAATGTCCTTCTTGCTCTGATCCTTGAGGTGATGAAACCAATTCCGCACTTGGCGAAACATGGCAAAGTTGTGCGTCAAGATAACTATCTGGGCTGCGTCATCCACGCAGCGCCGGATGAAGCCAAAAGCGAGATATAAAGCATTCGCATCGAGGCTGGATACCGGGTCGTCCAGCACAACCAATCCATTGTCCATCTCAAAGCGGCGGTCCTTCAATGACTTCAGGAAATAGAGCAGCGCGATCGCGGTCATTTCGCCTTCGCTCAAAGATCGGGCGGGTGTTCCATTACGCGCAAAGGTGTAGCCGGTGTCCTTTACATCAAGCTGAAGTTCGGCGTGGCCAAGGTAACTATGCAAGTCCTGGTTCAATTCCTCCGCTGGCTGACGATGTTCGATGATCTCCCGTTCGAGCCGCGTGATCTGGTTGGCCAGTTGCTGAGCCTTGTTGTTCTCCTGGCTAATCGCTGTCTCCTCCGCCTTCAGTCTTTTCAGGGCTTCGACCAGTGCTGCCAAGTGATCGGCTAAGGTTGTGACCGTCGTGTCGTATGCAGCTTTCGCCGAATCGAAATCGGCAACCAGGTCTTCGTAGAGCTCGGCCCGATTGGGCAGCGAAGCCTGACTGATCGAATGCGAAGCCGCCTCAAGCTCGGCTATCTGCGCGTCCAGTTGGCGCAACAGTTGTTCGTACTCGGTGCTGAAGTGGGCTTCCAGTGCGGCGATACGGGCGTCGGGAAGGGGTTGCTCGCAGAACAGGCAACCGTCGACTTCCCGCTGGAGATGCAGTCCAAGGCCGTCGCGGACCCATGAAGACAACTGCGCATCAGCCTTGAGTGTGGTGATGGCGGACGAAACTACCGACTTCTGCATCAACTGGCGCGTGCTATCGGTGAGCATCTGAAGATCGGGGAGTCGAAGCCGCACTTCGCTGACAGGTGCCTTTAGCGTTGCCTTGCTTTGGGCGAGCAAGCGCTCCCGTTCATTATCTGCGAGCAGGTGGCTTGCCTTGTCACCTGCGCTCAGCATCGTCGCAACGCGCCCGCTGTAACGCGCCTTATCGTAGTTTTTGTAAGGGTTATTGCCCGACGACCTCAAGGTCTCGCGAATCACCGTGGCGCGATCCAAGCAGTGCTTGTCGAGCGCTCTTTCGGCCTTGCCCCTCTCCCGCTTCGCAACGTCGAGGGCGCTCTGTGCTGTGGTTCTTTCGCCTTTCAACTGTTCGACCTTTGCCTGCTTCTCTGCGCTTTCCACGCCGAGTACGAAGATGGGCGGCACTTCACCACCACCCACGGGAAACACGTTTGCGGAAACAAAGTCGCGATTGAACACCCGGACCGGCAGTGTCGCTTGGGGGAAGTCTTTGCCTGTGACAGTGGTGCTTGCGGTGGCCAGCGTTACCTCGCCCTCGGGTGATTTTCTCAACTCCAGGGCGCGGAAAAGGTTGCTGATAGTGGTTTTGCCGCTGCCGTTCCATCCATAGATCAAGTTGTAACGACCAAAGGTGGGCAGGTCGGCAGGCCAACTGAAATCACGCAAGACGCCCGGATGGCGGAGGCGGCTGATCTTGGTGACGAGCGTCATGCCACAGCCTCCATGAACTTCTCGGCATCCTTGATACGCAACCCGCCGGAGATCAGTTTGGGCAGCAGGGTGTCGCGGAGTTGGGCGAGGGTGCGGGATTCCTCAACATTCGACAGAACGGCGTCAAACCACCCCGTGACCAGCCCCTCAAATGCTGCGAGGACGCCAGACGGTGGGACAGGACGCTGGATCGCTTCAAATGTCTGGCGCGTGATCGTCGAGAACACCGAGCCATGCACCATGGACTTGAGTTGATCAACCATCTGTTGCGCAGTGAGGTAAACGAAATAATCACCTGCACTGCCAGTTCCTCGCAGCCCATAGCAAGACTGATTGAACGTCATTTCTCGCCCCGCAATGGCAAGATTGCCTACGGTGCCACGGGCCGAAATGATCGTTGTGCCCTTTGGAATCAATCGTGCAGAACTGCCGCTCAAGCCTTGAGTCGTGATGGTTTTCTCCGTGCCGACGACGAATACATCACTGGCGGACGGTGTATCCATCACGGAGAACCAAGGTATGTTTCCGCCCCAATACTCCTCGACAGATGTCTTGGGTGTCCCTCCACCAATGATCGTCAGCAGTTCGCTAAGCGGCTGCATCTCCCACCCTTCCGGCTTGCCCTCATCATCGAGGCGGTCGGGGAAGAATTGCCAGAGGTCGGCGGGAAGGTAGGGTTCCTGGCCTGCCATCTTGGCGCGGACGGGGCCGAAGTCGACGAACCAGTCCTTGAACAAGGCGCGGGCCATGGCCTCCAGGGTCTGGTTGCGGCGGCGGTTGAGTTCGATCTTGTCGTCCAGCGTGCCGAGGAT
>CAZUJU010000109.1:0-4578 GCA_964620675.1 uncultured Thiotrichales bacterium
AGACAAATTCATCGCTGCAGCCTCCAGTGTATGCTTGTTAACAAGCGTGGACCGCAGGCGCCAGGGGTTCCTTGATGCAGGTCAATAGTTTTGATTATCAAAATATAATCAAATACTTAATCAGTGGCTCGTGAGACGGCGTGTGGCGCTTGGCGGCACCTCGCTTTCATGGCGAATCCCGCTACAATAGCGCGCTACCGCAGCAGCCCCGGAGGATCGGAATCATGACGTTTGTTGTTGGAGACAATTGCATCAAGTGCAAGTACACCGACTGTGTCGAGGTCTGCCCGGTGGACTGTTTCCACGAGGGTCCCAACTTTCTGGTCATTGATCCGGACGAGTGCATCGATTGCACCTTGTGCGAACCCGAATGCCCGGCCGAGGCCATTTTTGCCGAAGATGACGTACCCGAGAACCAGCAGCAATTCATCGCGCTCAACGCCGAATTGGCGCGCGAGTGGCCGGTTATTACGCAAAAGAAAGACGCGCCGCCCGACGCCGCGCAGTGGGACGGCACGGCGAACAAGCTGCCCTATCTGGAACGCTGAATCACGTTTTCGCCGCCCTATGAGGCGCGTTTAACGGTGGCGCTGCTTTGGCTCGAACCTGGTGAAGCGCCACTCGACGTACTCGCTCGCATCCTGCTCAGCGACCCGCCTTCGCACTTACCCGACCTGAGTCGGGTAAGTGTCCTGGTCCCCGAACTCGCCGTCGCGCCCGACCTGAGGCAAGCCTTGCTGCGCCGCGCAACGGCCCAAGCGATGCTTGGGCCACACATCATGACCCTGCGGCAGTGGATCGAAGCCCGCGCGCCGGTCCACAGCCCGCTGCTGAATACCCATGGTCGCGAACTCATGCTGGTCGAGGTGCTCGACGCCCATCGCGCGCTGTTCGGCAACGGCAATCCCTGGCACATCGCCGACGAACTGCTGACCCTGTTTGATCAACTCACGCTGGGGGCGCAGGCACTGACACACCTCGGCGATCTCGGCGCCTTCGCCAGCCAGGCCGAAATGGTCCGCGTACTGTGGCAAGCGTGGCAGACGCAACTCGCCGCGGAGCAACGCAGCGATCGCAGCGCGTGGTACGCCGACGGCCTCGCGCACACCGTCGCGGCCCCGGACGAAAAGCTCTATCTCGCCGGCTACGACTGGCTGACACCCGCCGAGCTGGCGTGGACGGTGCGTAACCTGCGGGCGGGTCGCCTGAACCTGTTGCTGCACCGCGACGAGTTACTGGTGGATCAATTGCGCGCCGAAGGTTTCGACCTGCCCCCGCCCGCCACAAACAAGACACCCGCTTCGGTCGCGCTGCTGCGCGCCGCTTACGCGCGCGAGGTCGCGCTCGTCGAGCGCGCCCGCCGCTGGCACGGACACCCAAGCCCGCTCGCCGGGCGGCTTCAGGTGTTCACGGCGCAGTCCCCCGAGCAGGAAGCCCAGGCCATCGACATCCAGGCCCGGGTGTGGCTGCTCGAAGGCTGCGCCAGCGTCGCCATCGTCACCGAGGATCGCCGTCTCGCGCGGCGCGTGAGCGCGCTGCTGCGCCGGGCCGGACTCGATGCGCACGACGACGCCGGCTGGCCGCTATCGACCACCGCGGCAGCCGGGGCGCTGGAGCGGTGGCTCGAAACGATCGAGAGCGATTTCAGCTATCGCAGCCTGCTCGACGTGCTCAAGTCCAGCTTTCTGCGCCATCCCGCGGTCACCGCCACAACGGTGTATCGCCTGCAACGCGACCTCGTGGAACGTGAGCACGCCACCCGCTCGTTGCTCGCCTACCGCCGCGCCACCGCCGCGCGCGCCGAGCGTCTCGGCGACCCTGCGGCGGGGTACGTGAAGATTCTGACCACCCTGTTCGACCACCTCGAACACGCCGCCGCGCCACTGCTTGCCCTACGCGATTCCGGGGCGTTCGCGCCGCTGGAATTCGTCAACGCGCTCGAGGCGAGCCTGCGCCGGCTTGGTTTATGGGACGGCTACACCCTCGATCCCGCCGGACAGCGCATCCAGCAGGAACTCGACGAGATGCGGTTGGGTCTGATCGGCCGCGACCTAGAGATGGATTGGAGCGCGTGCCGAACCTGGCTCGGGCGCGCACTCGAAACCCACAACTTTCGCCCGGCACGCGGGGCCAGCCCGGTGCGTATCGTCAACCTGCAGCAGAGCCGGCTGATGACCTGTGACGGCGTCATCATCGCGGGCGCCGATGCTCGCCATCTGCCCGGTCCGGCCCCGCGCCTCGCGTTCTTCAACCAGGGCGTGCGGCGCGAACTTGGACTCGTGACCTGGGACATTCAGCGCCGCCAGCGCTTTCAGCAATTCCGTGCCTTGTTGGAAACCACCCCGCGCGTGCTCTTGACCCACGCCGAGGAAAGCGACGGCCGGCCGCTCCAACCCTCGCCCTGGCTTGCCCTGTTGCGTACCTTTCACGTTCAGGCATTCGGCGACGACCTCGCCGCGATCCGGCTGGCACAGCTGATTCACGATCCACGCAGTCAGGTGGCCTGCCCCCATCCGGCCCCGCTGCCCGACCCGCCGCAACCGCCCGCGCCTGTCCTGCCGCGCCAGCGCCTGCCGCAAGAAATCTCCGCCAACGCGCACCAGCAATTGCTTGACTGCCCGTATCGCTTTTTCGCCGCGCGCGGGCTCAATCTCAGAGCACGCGAACCGGTCGCCGAGATCCTTGGCAAACGCGACTACGGGCAACTGATACACCGCGTGCTGGAGGCCTTTCATATCGGCGTGGATGGCTTGCCGGGGCCGTTCTCGGAGCCGCTCACCGCCGCGCGACGCGACGCCGCGCGCGATCTCCTGGAACAGATCAGTACCGAGGTCTTCGACGCGGCGCTCGCGCACGCATTTCAGCATCGCGCCTGGTGGCAAACCTGGCAGGCGACGATCCCGCAGTATCTCGACTGGCAAATCGCTCGCAGCGAACACTGGCGGATCGAGGCCGGCGAACAGGCAGTCGCGGGCGAACTCGGTAACGGGTTTACCCTGAGCGGACGTTTCGACCGTCTCGATCGCGGCGCCGCCGGACAGTCCCTGATCGACTATAAAACCGGCGCGGTACCCGAACGTAAGGACATCCTTGCGGCCGAGTCGGTGCAGCTGCTCAGTTACGCACTGCTGGTTCCGAACGTCACTGAGGCGGTCTATCTACCGCTCAAGGCTTCGGATGACTCACTTAAACCGGTCGCCGTCGGCGCGTCCGATCTCGAAGCCCTGCTACCCGCCGTCGCGCAACGTCTGACCCGCGCCCTCGACGCCATCGTCGCCGGACAAGGCCTGCCGGCCAACGGCAGCGATCGGGTCTGCGAATACTGCGAGATGGGCGGCCTGTGCCGGCGCGAAGCGTGGCTTGGCGACGCGACGGCGAATCCAGCGTCCGCATCGGGTTAATCCGCATCCGCCGGGGCAACTCCGGTACAGTGCGCGGCATCGTCAACCCGACCCGTAACCGCCATGTCACAAGCCCTGGACCACGCCGCCTTGCGGCAACTCTTTCTCGATGCCCGGACCCACAACGCATGGCTCGATCAACCGGTCACCGAAGCCCAACTCCGCGAGTTGTACGACGTGCTCAAGTTCGGCCCGACCAGCGCCAACTGCAGCCCCGCGCGTTTCGTGTTCGTCACCACCCCAAACGGCCGCGAACGCCTGCGGCCCGCACTTGCGGAGGGCAATCGCGACAAGACAATGGCCGCGCCGGTGTGCGTGATCATCGCCCAGGACTACGCATTTTATGAGCACTTACCGAAGCTGTTTCCGCACACCGATGCCCGCGCCTGGTTCGCCGGTAAGCCGGATGTCATCAACGACACCGCCTTTCGCAACGCCACCCTGCAAGGCGCGTACCTGATGCTCGCCGCACGCGCGCTCGGGCTCGATTGCGGACCGATGTCCGGTTTCGACAAGGAGGCAGTGAATCGCGAGTTCTTCGCCGGGACCGAGATCAAGGCCAACTTCCTCTGCAATCTTGGCTACGGCGACCCCGCCGGATTGTTCCCGCGCAGCCCGCGCTTTGCGTTTGAAGAAGTCTGTCAGATCGTCTGACTTCGGTCGCGGGCCGGGGCCGGCTCAAGCGAAGCCTCGGCGATACCGATACCTGCACTTGTTTTGTGCCATGCGGCGGTCGCCGGTATAGATCGGCGACGGGCTGCACAATTATCCAAATTGTTACCCGGGTTTATGGCAACCGATCACAAATCGGGACGCTCCGTCGGCGCGACGCCACCCGCCACGCGATGGCTATGGCACAATTCCGCCCCAGATTCAGGGACCACGCGAGCGAGCATCCCGCGCCAGCGTTGAGCAATGGTCAGCTAAAACGTGTGTATTCAACTTCTTAGATCAATTTAAAACGTTAAAGTATGAAACCAGCGAAGATCGTCTTTGGCATCTTATTTCTCCTGTTTGCGCTGGCGGGTTGCGGTGGTGGCGGCGGCGGCGGCGGCAGCAGCGATCCACCGATCGACAACAACGTCGCGCCGGTTGCGCGCTTCGTCTGGACCAATAACCCTACCGGCGGTGCGCTGAGCTTCAGCTTCGACGCCACCACCTCAAGTGACGCCGACGG
>CAZUJU010000110.1:0-4577 GCA_964620675.1 uncultured Thiotrichales bacterium
CGGCTACCTTGAACGTGATGAAAAACAGGATGACAGGGAACAGGTCGAATAAGAATTTCATGGGGCAGGATTATACCGATCGCGGCGTGATCGGGTGAATCTGCCGGGCATGCGCGAGCGCGACGCGGACGGTTAAACCCGTAGATGTGTTCTTGGTCTTCCTGGTGGCCCGGTTGGGTTCAGAGGTAATAAGCGAGCAGTGAACCGGCAAGGATCACAGCGACCCACAGCACCATGCTGCCGGTAGGCCAGTTTCGGGCGAGGATGCCTTGAGGGCCGTGATGACGCGCCAATGCGACGAACAGGGCGCGAACAGCATCAATCAGTGTATTCACGACACCAGTCCAGACGCGTCGGCCCCGTAGGTACAGCCAGGACGCCGTGCGTGGCAGTACACGCCGGTAGACCCAATCGGTGTCCAGGCTGATCCGGCTCTCGCCACCGAGGTGTTTGACCAACAGGAAGAAGCCGAGCCCGGTGAACAGAAGAAGCTGGAGTTCCCAGAACAGGTGGCTCAGCGTATAGGCATCGTAATCCACTGGCCACGGCAGGAATGCGTAGAGCCAGGCTGGGTAAACCCCGATGAACACGCACAGGAACGCGGCGATGCCCATCGCCAGCAGCATGTTCGCAGGCGCCTCCCGTGGTCGCAGGCCGGAATCCTTCGCGAGGAAGGTGAAGTAGGGGAGTTTCAGCCCGGTGTGCAGGAAGGTACCGGCCGAGGCCATCGACAACATCAGCCAGATCCAGGCGCGGTGATCGAGCGCGGCGGCCTCGACGACCATGGTCTTGCTGACGAAACCGCTGAACAGCGGGAAGGCCGAGATCGAGAAGGCGCCGATCATGTACAGCAGAAAGGTATAGGGCATGTATCGATAGATGCCGCCCAGTTCGGTGAGCTTGCTCTTGCCGGTCATGTGGATCACTGCGCCCGCGCCCATGAACAGCAATGCCTTGTAGAGGATGTGGGTGAACGCATGCGAGGTGGCGCCATTCAGTGCGATCGCCGTGCCCATGCCGACACCGGCCACCATGTACCCCACCTGGCTGATGATGTGATACGCGAGCAACCGCCGAATGTCGTTCGCCAGCACGGCATACACCACACCCCACAGCGCCATGATCGCGCCGAGCCAGACCAGCAACTCGGTGCCCGGGAAACCTCGGATCAGCACATAGACCGCGGTCTTCGTGGTCAACGCACTCAAAAAAATCGCACCCGTGACGGTGGATTCGGGGTAGGCATCGGTGAGCCAGGCGTGCAGCGGAGGCACCGCCGCGTTGACCATGAAGCCGAGCAGAATCAAGTAAAACGCCGCGCCTCCGACCTCAATCCGCTCGAAGGAGAGATCACCCGTCTGGGTGTAATAGAGCGCAATACCGCCGAGCAGCAACACGCCGGAGACGACATGGACCATCAGGTAACGAAATCCGGCGGCGTAGGATTCCGGTGTGCGTCGCCGCCAGATCAACCACACCGAGGCGAGCATCATGAGCTCCCAGAATACATACAGCGTGACCAGGTCACCGGCGAATACCACACCGACCGCAGCGGCCGCATAGAGGTTGGCGGCGACCAGCTGCACGGTGTCGCGGACATGCAGCGCGTAGAGCGTGCCGATCACCGTGATCAGGGAGAACACGTACGCAAATACCAGGCTTAGCTTGTCGGCGCGCCCGGTCACCAGCTCCATGCCAAGAAACTGCATGGCGCCATGGACGCCGGGCGTGATCTGCCAAACCGCCCAGAGAAAAACCAGCGAAAGCCCAAGACGGTAGAATTGCTGCAAACGGCCATATAGCAGCGGCACCAGGACGGTACCCAATATGAGCAGGAACGACGGATGCAGCCAGCCGGAGGCGGTAAGCGCGCCGGATTCACCCATGATCACCCTCCGACTCGTCCGACACGCCCTGACCCGTCGCTTGGGCGGGTGGATCTTCGTCGTAGTAGTCCTCGGGCCGATACAAAAACGCGTAGCCGAGCCACTTCGACACCCCGACGATCAGCCCACAGGACACGAGCCCGTACAACGCACCGAAGCCGCCGATTGAGTCCCAGGGGAAGCGTCCATAACCGGTTGGAATTAGCAGATCGGCCACCACCAGCAAGGCCATCAGCGCAAGCATCAGCCAGGCGAGCCCTCTCGCATGCCTTACCAGGCGTTCCAGAAATCTTGCGCCCATACCGATCTCACTATCCATCGATTGTGCTCAACCCGCGAACATGCCCTGTAAAAGCGCACGCAGCGGCGCGGCTAAGAAGAACAGTGCCAGGGCACCTAGCGCAGTGAAGCTCAAGGGGAGCACACACAGCAGGGGTGCCTCGCGGACGCCGGGCGGTTCGCCGTCTTTCAAGGGTAGCAAAAAGGCGCGCATCACCGGCGGGATCAGATAGGCGACGTTGAGCAACGTGCTGAGCAGAAACGCTGCGATCATCCAGGCATGGCCGCTGTCGATGGCACCGAGTATCAGGTGCCACTTGCTCCAGAGACCGCCCATCGGCGGCGCGCCGATCACACAGAGCGCGCCCAGCAGAAACGCCCCCATCGTGAAGGGCATACGCCGGCCCAGCCCGTCCAGCTGGCTGATCTCGGTCTTCCGGGTCGCGACATAGATCGCGCCGGCGCAAAAGAACAGTGTGATCTTGCCGAAGGCATGCATCACGATGTGCATCGCGCCGCCGACCGCGGCGATCGGGCTGACTAACATCGCACCCAGCACCACATAGGCGAGCTGACTCACTGTGGAGTAGGCGAGCCGCGCCTTCAAATTGTCTTTCGTCATCGCGACGACGGATGCGGTGATCATCGTGAACGCGGCGATGTACATAAGCCATACGGTGGTGGCCAACGCCTCTAGATAGTCCAGCCCGAACAGGTACACGCTGACCTTGAGCACCGTAAACACCCCGGCCTTAACGACGGCAACCGCGTGCAGCAACGCGCTGACCGGCGTTGGCGCGACCATCGCGCTCGGGAGCCAGCGATGGAAAGGCATCAACGCCGCCTTGCCAATGCCGTACAGGTACAGCACCAGCAGCACAGCGCCCAGGTCGTGGCCCACCTTGCCCTCCATGATGCCACCGTCGGTGAAGTCGAGCGTGCCCGCATGCCACCAAGTGAGGAGTATCGCGAGGAGCTGAAATCCGATTGAAGTACCCAGCAAAAGGCCGAGGTAGACGCGGGCGCCCCGCTTTGCCTCACGGGTACCCTTGTGGGCCACCAGCGGATAAGTGGATAGCGACAACAACTCGTAAAAAACGAACAACGTGAACATGTTGGCCGCGAAAGCGATGCCGAGTACGGCAAACAGCGCGATCGCGAAAAACGCATGAAAGCGGGTCTGGTGAGCCTCATTTGTGCCTCGAAGGTAGCCGATCGCGTACAGTGAGGTGACAATCCAGAGCCCCGAGGCAAGCATGGCGAAGACCATCCCCAACGGCTCGACTTCGAACGCAATCGTGAAACCCCGTGCGATCGTGAACAACTCGAGGCTAGGGCGTTCTCCGGCCTGCACCTCGGGGAGGAGCGACGAAACGGCCACGAACATGCCCGCGGCCGTGAATACCAGTACCGAGTCACGCAAGTTGGGCCAATGGCGCGCGGCCAGCAACAGCAGCATTCCGATAAGAGGGATCGCAAGCGCCAGGCCGATGACTAAATTCGCCGTCACGTTTGGACTCCGACGAGAATTGAAGCAGCCCGCGAGGCGGCGCCCAGAGGCAGCGCGGTATAAATGCCGAATACGAGGCTCGCCAGCGCGAGCGTCCAGGTCGGGATCAGCAATACGAGCGGTGCCTCACGTACTGGGGTGGCGGTGGCTGGACGTGTCCGGAAGTACGCGGCCTCGACTACTCGCCCGATGTAGACCACCGCCATCAGTGAGGTGAGCAGAAGAAATACCACGAGCGGCCACAGGCCGCTGTCCAGCAATGCAAGCAGCAGGTGCAACTTGGTTACGAATCCAGCCGTCAAAGGAACCCCGATCAAACCCAGTCCGCCGACCACGAATGCGGCCAGTGTCCACGGCATGTCGCGAGCGATTCCGGCCATCCGTTCCAGCCGAGCGCTACCGATCCGGTAGACAATCGCGCCGAGCGCCATGAACAGCGCGGCCTTGGTGAGCGCGTGATTGAACAAGTGCACTACCGCCGCTGTGACACCCAGCGTGTTCGCTAGACTAAATCCCAGAATGATGTACCCGACCTGGGCGACGCTGGAATAAGCCAGCATGCGCTTGACGTCGTCCTGGAAGATCGCTACGACGGAGGGGATCAGGATGCCTAGTAGCGCCAGCGGCATCAACACGTAGCTCATCGGTAGAATCTCGAACGAGAAGTCGGCCCCGAACACGGAGTAAAAAAAACGCAAGAGCACGTAGATTGCGACCTTGGTAGCCGTGGCAGATAGAAACACCGTGACCATCGTCGGCGCGTAGGTATAGGCATTGGGCAGCCACAAGTGAAGCGGAAACAGGGCCAGCTTCAGCGAAACGCCGACCGCGATGAATGCGAATGCCGTGCGAATCGTTTTGGTTCCGTACACATCGGGCAGACGCGAGGCGAGGTCTGCTAG
>CAZUJU010000111.1:0-4518 GCA_964620675.1 uncultured Thiotrichales bacterium
GATCGCGGTCGGCACTTACAGCCGACGTGTCGGCGGCGTATGCGTCGTAAGGCCTAACAAGCGGCGGTTTCTATCGCATTCCGACGATGCGAACGTCGCTTTCTGGAGGGTTGATGCGGCACTGTTGCAGCGAATCGAGGATCCACTTACCCGTGGTTTTCGCGTCGTTATAACCGGTGTACATCTGTCCGCAGAAGAAAAACGCCGGTACGGCCCCGGCGAAGGCTTGTTCTCCAACCTGTTCCGCCATCGCCAGGTAGGTTTCCATATTGCGAGGGTCTTCGGTGACTTCACTCAGCCGTACCTGAATCCAGGGATAGCGTGACTTGATATCGTCCAGAAACGGCATGGCGTAGTGGCAGTGTTTGCAGTTATGCGACCAGAACATGTAGAGGTAAACCTTATTTGCGCCACCCTTGTCCGGTTCGACCCAAACAAACTGACCGCTTTCCTTACCGAGCACACTGGCGTGACCGGCGGGCAGCAGCGGCACCAGCGGAAGGAACAATGCTAGCGCGATCAAACGTATTGTCGTCATAAACTTTATTCGCATTTCGGGCAGCGGGCCTACGCCTGATAGCGCTGGTGCCTCGGTGCGTTCAACGCGAAACCTCCCGTGAATCCAAGTGAGTTAATCAGATATTACCATAATCAGTGAGTTATGCAACTTATCTGATGTAGGGCCTGTAAAGTGAGGCGATGCGGTCAGTGGATTCTAACGAAGTTGGATTTCACGGTTTGCGCAAGGCTCGACAGATTTGCGTACGGGATGGGGGAATCTATCGAGCGGGAGCAACTCCATTGGCCGAACCGCGTGCGAGTTCACAGGCCTAATCGGCTTCGTCCTAACCGCAGCAGCAAGCCAGAACCGACAATGAGACTGGCGCCAACGAAGAAATTCCAGCCCAGTACATCGCGAAACACGACCACGCTGAACACGGTGGCCGCGATCACCTGCGCGTTCAGCCAGGGCGATAACTCCGAAGCGGGTAACAGCGAATACGCCTTGATCAATAGGAAGTGTCCTGCCGCGCCGAGCGCTCCCATGCCAGCCAGCAGCAGCCATTGCGATGGATCCGGCGATTTCCAGGTCAGGGGCACGACTGTGCTCAGCACCACCGCGCCGACGATCGAGGTGTAGAACAGCGACGTTCTGGGGTCGTCGACGCCGCTGACTTTGCGGGTCAGCAAGAAATACAGCGCGAGCAAGACCGAGGCACCGAAGGCCAGCAGCATCGCCGGATCAAACGCCTGGAAACCGGGCCGTATGATGATCAAAACGCCGCAGAATCCGGTCACGACCGCGAACACGTGCCGCGGTGTGACCTGCTCCTTCAGCCATGCGCCTGCTAAAACGGTAACTAGAACCGGGGCCAGGTACATCAATGCGGTGGCTTCCGCCAGGCTGACGGTTTGGATCGCAAAATACAGCGCGGTGTTGATGCCGGTCATGCATGCTCCGCGTGCAAGCTGAGCTTTCGGCGCGCGGGTTTTCACGAAGTCGCGATAGCCCTGGAGGACGAAGATCGTCGCCACAATCGCGACGTGGAAAACGAAACGTGCCCATGTCACCTGAAAGGTTGAAAACTCACCCATCAGAAACTTCCCGAGCGCATCCATGCCGGCCAGCAGGCTCGATGCCGCGATGGTCAGGAGAATGGCGTAAAGGGTAGGGTGGGCGTTCACGCGGTTTTACGATTCGTTGCCCGTCCGATGAGATCTTTGCGATCGCCGAGCTTCATCGGCAGCTGTGCGCAATGCGCCACTCGATTTAGCGTGCCGGCGGCGCTGTTCAGCGCGGTGAATCGCGCCAAAACCAAAGCGCCACGGCTGCGATCGCGCCACCGATCGCACCGAACAGGTGCGCGTCGACCACCACCGGACCGCCCGCGAGTTCGGCGGTGCCGGGGCTGGGGCCGACAATCTGTTCATAGCCGAGTTTGATGGCGATGCCGAGGATCAGAATCAGGGCGAAGTTGCGTTCGGCCGGCAGCAGGCGGATTGCGCCGGCGACGAACAGCCCGTGCAGAGCGCCGGAGAGCCCAACATACCAGCGCCACTCGGGATCGAAATACCAGAGGCCACCGGTGACCGCGATGCAGCTGACGAAACCGATCGCGAGCCATTGCCACCAACGGTAGCTGTCGCTGAACAGCACGCCGACGAGGGCGAGGCCGGCGAGATTGAGCCAGAGGTGATTCCAACCGAGGTGGGCGAAATTGCCGCTCAGCAGCAACCAGAGCCGGCCTTGGCTTACGTAGTCGCGATCGAAGCGCCAGGCCTCGTCGAACCCCAGCGCCTGCACCGCGATGGCGCACAACATGGCCGCGAGCAGCAGCCAGAGGTTTGCGGCGCGAAGATCAAAGCGGGGCACGGCGGGTCAGGTGTCGAGCAGACTGTGGTACAACGCAAGATAGTCGCGCGCGCTGTGGGTCCAGGAAAAATCGCGACACATGCCGTTGATCATCAAAGCACGCCAGTTTTCCGGCTGTCGGTAAAGGGTGTAGGCGTCGTCGACCGCGGCGATGAGGCCGACCGCATCCGCGCTCGGCATGAACACGCCGGTGGCGTCGGCGTTGCGCAGGGTTTCGGGATCGGCGTGCACCACGCTGTCGGCCAGGCCGCCGGTGGGATTGACGATCGGCGGGGTACCATAGGCCTGACTGTACATCTGGTTGAGGCCGCAGGGTTCGAAACGCGAAGGCATCAGGAAGGCATCGGCACCGGCCTCGACCAGATGCGCCAAGGCTTCGTCGTAGCCTATGTGAACCGCGATCTGGTGCGGCGAGTGCGCGGCCGCGCGGCGCCATGCCTCCTCGAAATAGGGCGCGCCGGAGCCGACGATGACGATTTGAATGTGCAGGCGCTGCAGCGCCGGGAGCGCGGCAAGCATCAGGTCGATGCCTTTTTGTTCGACCATGCGCCCGACATGCCCGAGCACGAATGCGTGCGGGTCGGACGGCAGGCTCATCCGCTGTTGCAGCGCGGCTTTGTTGGCGACCTTGCCGGCGAGTGTCAGGGCGTCGTAATGGCTCGGAATGTGCGGGTCGGTACGCGGGTTCCAGGTGCGGGTATCAATACCGTTCAGAATTCCGGAGAGGTCCGCGGCGCGGTATTGCAGCAGGCCTTCGAGGCCGTAGGCGAAGGCCGCGGTCTGGATCTCGCGGGCATAGGTGGGGCTGACGGTGGTGATCTTGTGGGCGAAGGCGATACCGCCCTTGATAAACGACAGCGAGCCGTAGAACTCGAGGCTCGATGGCGACCACAATGATTCGGTCAGCCCGAGCAGGTCGAACAAGGCACGCGAAAACATGCCCTGATAGGCGAGGTTGTGAATGGTGAAGACGGTGCGTGGCGCCTCCGTGTGCTGTGAGAGCAGGGCGGGGACCAAGCCGGTCTGCCAGTCGTGGCAATGCACCAGATCGAACGGCTCGTGGGTTCCGGCGCGGCCGAGTGCGAGTTCGGTCAGCACTTGATTGAACAGGCCAAAGCGGATCCCGTTGTCGGCCCAGTCGTTACCGTGGGCGTCGAGGTAGGGATTGCCGGCACGCTGGGAAAACAGCGGGTGGTCGATCAACCAGAGCCGGGGCCCGTCCGGGCGGATTTGGGCTTGCCGCAGCAGCGCGTAGCCTTGCAGCGTGGCGCAATGGCCGACGACCGGGGCCTCGACACGTTCCAGGACCGACTGGTAAGCCGGCAGCGCGAGGGTGACCTCGGCGCCGACCTGTTGCAGCGCGATCGGCAACTCGCCGGACACATCGGCCAGCCCGCCGGTCTTGACATACGGGAACGCCTCACTCGAAGCGAATAAGACCTTCATTTTTCTTCTTGCTTTCGTTTTTGATCGCCGGACGCGGGCCATTCAGGTACCGGGCTTAAGTACCAGCGCGCCGAGCGGCGGTAGCGTGAGTTCAACCGAACAGGGCTGGCTCATCCACGGGCGCGGCTCGGTGTCGAGAACCTGTCCGTTGCCGACATTGCTGCCGCCGTAGTAGGCCGAGTCGGAATTGAAAACCTCGAGGTAACGACCGGGGCGCGGCAGTCCGATCCGATAGCCGCCGCGCGGCACCGGGGTGAAGTTCAGCACCACCACCACCAGTTCGTCGCCATACCAGCGCACGAACGAAACCACGGATTGCGCCGCATCGTGACAGTCTATCCAGGCGAAGCCGTCGCCATGGAACTCGTTGCCGTACAGCGCCGGGGTCTCGGTGTAGAGCCGGTTGAGGTCTTCCATCAGACGCATCACGCCGCGATGTTCGGGGTAAATCAGGTAGCTCCAGGCCAGACCGCTGTCTTCGTGCCACTCTTCCCATTGCGCGAGTTCGGCGCCCATGAACACCAGTTTCTTGCCGGGGTAGACGAACTGGTAGGTATAGAGCAGGCGTAGATTGGCGAACTGTTGCCAGCGATCGCCCGGCATCTTGGAGATCAGCGAACGTTTGCCGTGTACCACCTCGTCGTGCGAGAACGGCAACACGAAGTTCTCGGTGAAGTTGTACAACATCCCGAAGGTCA
>CAZUJU010000112.1:0-4470 GCA_964620675.1 uncultured Thiotrichales bacterium
ACCACCCAAAGAGTTTCCGTCGATCACGGAGGACTTTTAGTGGTCTGACCCCTGTGACCCCTGTTTTGCGGGGCCAACACGGTCGTTAAAAAATCGAAAGCAGTTACCTTGTGGCTGCTTTCCGCGTTCCAACTTAGTCGTGGTGTCTGTCATCCCGGTGTAACTTCGCGGCACTAAACTCGCCGATTCGTTGCCACTGACCGGGAGTTCCGCATGTTCACGTTGTCCGTTAAGAGTTTGTTTGCTGGCCTGATTGCCTTGTGTGCCTTGGGGTCGGCGCAGGCGATGGATGCACGTTTCGAGGACAAGGATGGCGACCTCCTGGCCGATGTGCCGACCGATCCGGGAAAGTGGGTGGATCCTGCCACCTTGGTTTTCGCCTACACCCCGGTGGAGGATCCCGCTGTCTATGCCAAGGTCTGGGATGGATTTCTCAAGCACCTGGAAAGCGTCACCGGCAAGGAGGTGCAGTTTTTCCCAGTCCAGTCCAACGCCGCCCAGCTAGAGGCCATGCGCGCCGGCCGCCTGCATGTCGCGGGGTTTAACACGGGATCGAATCCGCTGGCGGTGAACTGCGCCGGCTTTCGTCCCTTTACGATGATGGCGCGGGCCGATGACACGTTCGGCTACGAGATGGAGATCATCACGCATCCGGGTTCGGGTATCGAGAAGGTTGAGGACCTGCGTGGCAAGAAGCTGGCGTTTACCGCGCAAACCTCGAATTCCGGTTACAAGGCGCCCTCGGCGCTGCTCAGCGCCGAATATAACCTCAAGGCCGAGCGAGATTTCGAACCGGTGTTTTCCGGCAAGCACGACAATTCGATTCTCGGCGTCGCGAACAAAGATTACCCGGCGGCAGCGGTGGCCAACTCGGTGCTCAAGCGCATGATTTCGCGCGAGGTGGTCAGGCCCGAACAGATCGTCTCGATCTACACCTCGCAAACCTTCCCGACCACAGGTTACGGTGTCGCGCACAATCTGAAGCCGGCGTTGCAAGATAAGATCCGCGAGGCGTTCTTCAGTTTCAAGTGGGAAGGTTCGGCGTTGCAGGAGGAGTTCAAGAACTCCGGCGAAGCCAAGTTCATTCCGATCACCTACAAACAACATTGGGCAGTGGTGCGCACCATCGATACGGCGATGGGCGTGAGTTACGACTGCAAGTAGGCGATGCTGAAACTTGAGGCGCTGACCAAGCGCTACCGCACGGGCGACCTTGCGCTGCACGATGTCTGGCTGGAGGTTCCCCGGGGTCAGGTGGTTGCACTGATCGGTCCCTCCGGTGCCGGCAAATCCACCCTGATCCGTTGTATCAACCGCCTTGTGGAGCCTTCGGCCGGATCGGTGTGGCTGAAGGGACAGGACATCATCGGCCTCGGGCGGGGCGAACTACGGCGCGCACGTCGCCGGATGGGCATGATTTTTCAGGAATATGCCCTGGTCGAGCGGCTCACCGTGATGGAAAACGTACTCTCGGGCCAACTCGGTTACGTCGGTTTCTGGCGCAGCCTGCTGCGGCGATTTCCGCCTGCCGTGGTATCACAGGCTTTCGCCACGCTCGACCGGGTGGGTCTTCTGGAGCAGGTGGACAAACGCGCTGATGCGCTCTCTGGCGGCCAACGCCAACGCGTCGGCATCGCCCGCGCGCTGCTTCAGAATCCGGATATCCTGCTGGTCGACGAGCCCACCGCCAGCCTCGACCCGAAGACTTCGCGGCAGATCATGCGCCTCATCACCGAGGTCTGTGCCGAGCGCGGGCTCGCGGCGATCATCAATATCCACGATGTAGCGCTGGCGCAGATGTTCGCGCAGCGCATTGTCGGCCTGCGCGCCGGCGGGGTGGTTTATGACGGGCCGCCGCAAGGTCTCGATGCGGATACCTTGACGCGCATCTACGGTGAAGAAGATTGGTCCGGCACCCATCGACCCGCGGATGAGGCCGCGCCGGATGGGGAGGAGATCCCGGTCGCCGAGGGCTCGAAGCCGGCGCCGGCTGGTCCGGACGATCCGCCGAAGACGCTCGCGGAGGCGGCGACTGACAAGTGAGTAACGAATACCGCGCCTTGGCGGTGGCGCCGGGCTATCCGACCGTGTGGCGGCGGCCACCCGTCATTACCAGCACTGCCTGGCGCTATGCGATTTATCTGGGGGCGTTTGCCTACCTGATGGTTGGGTTGCAGTCCGTGGAGGTGAACTGGACTCGGGTCTGGGAGGGGCTGCCGCGCGGCTGGGCCTTCGTCAGCGCCTTCTTCACGCCCGATTTCAGCTCGCGCGGCGGCGAGATCTGGCAGGGCATTCAGGAAAGCCTGACCATGACGCTGACCTCGACCGTGGTCGGTATCTTGATTTCCATCCCCATCGGCATCGGTGCTGCGCGCAATCTGGCGCCGACCCCGGTGTATGCGGTGTGCCGCGCGATCATCGCGCTGTCGCGAAGTTTTCAGGAAGTCATTATCGCCATTCTGTTCGTCGCCATGGTGGGGTTTGGCCCGCTCGCCGGTTTCCTCACGCTGGCCTTCGCCACCATCGGCTTTATCGCCAAGCTGCTTGCCGAAGACATCGAAGATCTCGACGAAAGCCAGGTGGAGGCGATTCGCGCCACGGGCGCGCGCTGGCTGCAAGTGGTGAACTACGCGGTGCAGCCACAGGTCATGCCGCGCCTGATCGGGCTGTCCGTGTACCGGCTCGACATCAACTTTCGCGAGTCGGCGGTGATTGGAATCGTCGGTGCCGGTGGCATCGGCGCCACCCTCAACACCGCCATCGACCGGTATGAATTCGACTCCGCCGCGGCCATTTTGCTCATTATCATCGCCATCGTGATGGTGGCCGAGTACGCATCGAGCGCCGTGCGCAAGTGGGTGCAGTGATGCCGGTCACCGAGACGCCCCAGGGCAAGGTCTGGCAACATCGCAGCTCGCGGCAGCGGCTCCTCGCGTGGCTCGGCTGGCTGATGCTGGTGGCGCTGTTCGCGTTTTGCTGGCAGGTGATGACTCAGGACACCATCTGGGCCTTTGTGCTCGACGCGCCGCAGCAGGCGGCTGACATAGCCGGGCGTATGTTCCCGCCGCGCTGGTCCTATATGGAGCAGCTTTGGGTGCCGCTCTGGGACACCTTGAATATCGCCACTTTAGGCACCTTGCTGGCGTTGCTGGTGGCGGTACCGGTGGCGTTTCTTGCCGCGCGCAACACCACGCCCAGTGTACGTTTCGTGCGGCCGCTGGCGCTGCTGATCATTGTCGCCTCACGCTCCATCAACTCGCTGATCTGGGCGCTGCTGCTGGTGTCGATTCTCGGCCCGGGACTGCTCGCGGGTATCCTCGCCATCGCGCTGCGCTCGATCGGATTCATCGGCAAGCTGCTTTACGAGGCGATCGAGGAGATCGATGCGCGTCAGGTGGAAGCGGTCACAGCCACCGGGGCCACGCGGCTGCAAGTGCTCGACTATGCCATCGCGCCGCAGGTCATGCCCGCCTTTGCTGGCATCACTGTGTTTCGCTGGGATATCAATATTCGCGAATCGACCGTGCTCGGCCTGGTTGGCGCCGGCGGCATCGGTTTGCAGCTCTCGAACTCGCTCAACACACTCGCCTGGCCGCAGGTGACCCTGATCTTCATCGTGATTCTCGTGACCGTGGTGATCAGCGAGTGGATCTCGGCCAAGGTGCGCCACGCGATCATATAAATGTCGGGTACACCTTGGATTCGAGGATGACCTTCACCGTACTGGCGCCTTGATCACGGTGTGACGCACAGGATGTCTTGAAGTCGCAGGCGCCGTGGCGGGCGCGACCTTGCGGGTACGCTGCGCGTCTTATCCCGCCGAAAAACGGATCGGCTTTTGCTGTTCGGAATCGCTCCCGGCAATCTTGTCTACCCCGGTTACACGGCGCTGCCGCAGTTCTGCCAGTCCATGTAGTGCTGCCTGAGCAGCTCATGCGCCAGTGGGTGCCGAGTTTCCCATACCCACTGCGTTTCCTGTTTGCCAGCAAGCCCGGAACCATGGGCTGGGCTTGGGCCGAACGGATAACCGTTCATAAAAAAATGTGACCGGTCGTACATCTCCCGGTGAACCCTTCGGCGGAGGACTTTTAGTGGTCTGACCCCTGTTTTGCTGCTGAGCGGGTGTCGGCCTTGCTGATGGATGTGGTGCGCGGGTTGCCGCCAACGCTGGGGTTCTTGATCAGCAAGGGTGGCATCACCTCGAACGATGTCCTGAGCGACGGACTCGCGTTGCGCACGGCGCGCGTGTTGGGGCAGGTGCTGGCGGGGTGCTCGGTGGTGCGTTGCCCCGTCGATCATCCGCGTTTTCCCGAGCTGCCCGTCGTGATTTTTCCGGGCAATGTCGGTGACGTTGATGCGCTGGCATCCGTCTATCGCCGAATGCGGGCGCCGGCCGTCTAGAACGCAACGTGTCTGCTCAGTCGTTGGGAACGATCAGCACCGGAATCCGCGCGTACTGGCCGACCTGGC
>CAZUJU010000113.1:0-4123 GCA_964620675.1 uncultured Thiotrichales bacterium
CTGGGATGTGGTTGATGTGGAAATAGACGACTATGATCTACAAGTGCTAGGCCAAACTACGTGCACAAAGACCGAAGATGGCGGGTTTTCCAAGAAGGCAGTTTATCAAAGCAAGCCGACGCGCCAGTACTCGCAAAATCTCTCTACACTGAAAGAGTCACTGATTACTAAGGCCTGAATCCACGCGCCACCCGCGCATTTGCGGTACGCCGCGGATTAGTTAAGAACAACCGTGAAAAGGGGCCTGGCTCGCCATATTCTACGATCGCTACGCTCAGCGTACCCCGCAGGCTACGGGCTGTGACATGCGGCCAAAAAGCCGCACGCTAGATGCCCGAAATCATAAAGTCCAACGCGGAAATAACATCTGGTCTGTAATGGGAAAGATCGCAGATTTCCTTCCCAAGTGATTGTCTATCCACGCCGGCAATCTGCTGGGTGAGGGCAATGAAGCTCTCGCCTTCGATTTCCAAAATTGGGCACAGTCTCGCGATGGCTGCCTTTCCTGCAAGGCTCGCGGGACATAGCGGAATGACGACGGTGGTTCGCAATTCACTGAGCAGGTTGGACTGGATGTCCAGGAGGTAGGGGTAGGTTTTACTGGTTGCTTTGTTTGGGTTTGCGTAAGCGGCGAACTGGGCCATCAAAACCGCCTCAGATCGTCGCTAAAGGTTCCGTGCTCCTCGACCAGTTGATTGTAGGCTTCGATGGCCGTCTTGTTTTCCTGCTTCCAAAGTTCGCGTTGTCGGGCATTCACGAGTTCGCTTAGGGCAGTTTCCAAAGTTGCCGACAAGTTGATCTTCAGCGCCTTGGATTTTGCAAGCAAGTCACTGTTTATGCTGACGTTTGTTGGCTTTTTGGGTGCGTGGATATCGAAGGCGGGATTCATGCGCGGAGCTCCAGCAAAAGTAATGCGTATAGTCTATGCGCGCGCGTGATGTGCCGCAACGCATGCATCGCCAGCGCAGATCTGAGGCGCTGGCGTCTTGCCCTTTTGCGCCGCGCTGTCTGCCGAGCCCTTGTGGGAGGGCTAAACCTGAAATCCCCAGTTCACCACGAAGAGCACGAAGAAAGTCAACACGTTAGGCCGTGTACGGGGTAAACCCGTTCGGGAAAAAAACGGCCTGGTTCACCTCCTTTGGCGAAAACTTTCACGCATTATCATGCGGTTGCAAAATTCGCCACACGCTTAGGCAGCGCAATCCTGGGTGAAGGTATCGTCCATTTCACGGGGAACAAACGGGGTCGGACTCGATTACGTCCATCGGGCCGTCAACCATTATCAATTTCAAATCGAGCGCTTACTCGCCATTCCCGCCCGCGACGAGCTTCTATCGTCGCTCGATGACCGCCATCAATCGACGTTGCGGAGCGGCTGCCAACGGGTCTTCGAGCGGCTCAAGGCTTAACTGACCCAAGCGTTCGCCGCGCCAGACGCGAGCTACACGCCACTGACCGCCGCGGCCAGGAAGATGCGGAGAAGGGGAACAGCACGGCCGCCGATCAGTTGTTGCGGGACATCCAGTCGTGGTGAGAGGGACCGCCCACGCGCTGGCTCAGCTTCGCCATATTCACGACTACATCGCCCAGGACGCACCGCGCTACTCCTGCCGCATCCTCTGCGAAATCAAGACCAGCCATATCGATATTCTGGCGACCATTCACAAGAGACGGGATCTGCAGGTGGGGGGGTAATTTCCGAGAGTGACCGTATTGCGGTAAGAAAAGTCGAGGCCCGTTTAATCCTTGCCCATCAAAGACTGTATTTCATGCGTGCGGCTGGCGCTGCCATGGAGCCAGGCGCCTGCCGGGGCAGTTTCAGCAGTTCAAGGTCACACACCTGGACATGCCCTGGCGGCACGTCAGCCTGGAACACGCAGATCGGTAGCAATACCGGGTTGGGCCAGTCGGCGTCGAGGAAGGCTTGCAACCAGGTGCGCCGTTCTGCTTCCGGTTTGACACCCAGCAAGGCTTCCACGTTTTGCCCGATAATGCCGCCTTGGGTGGCACGCTGGCGCAGATCGGCTTCCAGTTGCGCAAGGGTGGGGGAATCGGCAGCTTCCCGGAGCGGCTGCATCACTTCCTGGCGGTAATCGAACACTGCCAGTCCCAGGCGCGCGGCGATGGCAGCCATCAATTCGGGCTGGTAACGCGGCAACAGCACGATGCTCCCGCCAGTATTGCCCGCGCTGTTAAAAAACAGCTCCAGTTCCTCCAACCATTCGCTGCGCTCGCTGGCTGGCTTGATAGCGCCGGATTCAGGCGCGGACTGGCGCTTTAGTGGGGAAAAATGCAGCACGACATCCAGTTGTTCCGCCGTGAACAAGTCGGCCAGCAGGGGAAACAGGTTTTCTTCCTCGGTGAGGGTGTGCTGGCGCAGCACGCGGGCAAATTCGGCCAGATCCTGGCGGGCGCTATCAGGCGAAGTGCTTTCCACCAAAGTGCGTAGCAGGCCGTGTTCCTTGCCCAACTGCACACACAGCGCCAAGTGTTCCCGATGCTGCTGCACCAGCGGGGCAAAGATGGTCTGTTCTTCGTGCTGGAGGTGCGCTTCCATTTCATTGACGTTGTATTCCTGGATCAGGCGGATGCCTTCCAGCAAATCGTCATCGCTGCCCTGGTTGGCAATCAGGGCGATCTTGTCAGCAAACGCCAGGCACTCGCGATGCTCCCTGGAAAGTGCTTGCAATTGTTCGCCATTGGCGCCGGTTTGGTTGGCGGGTGGTGTTGTCATGATTCCCTGCTCCATCGGTTTGGGTGGTTGCGCTGGCCAGTCGTAGGGGTATTGGCGTCAAGTGTACTACTGCGCCCGAAGTCTAGCGATCACCGCTCATGCCGGATCAGCCAGCAAGCATGGATCTTCGGGTCGCGCTGAACGTCTTTCGGCAATGACTGTTGCCGGTAATTCTCTACCATATAGTTCTTCCCGATAATTCGATGCGCGCGTCCATGGCATCGTGGACGGCAAGTGGGAGCGCATCGGCTGGCTGGTGTTTGGCAGCGGTGCTTACGTTCAGGATAGCCTCTGCGTCCAGCTATCGAGCGGCGACTATTCCGGCGCGCGCCTGCGCTGGGACGAACTGGGTCTTGGAACGATGCGATATTTCCTCAACGAAAGCCCTGACGAGCCCGGATATTTCGTGAAGACGCCCCCAAATTCAACGGTCTCCAGCCCCAGCAAAGGCTTGGCGGCTATGCGGGCGGAAATTCATTTCGCACCACCGGGCTACGCCGTTACTGGTGGGTGATTTGCGACATCTTTGCGTCCCCGTTTCGCGCTAACAGTCGCGGATATTGGCTGGGCGCGGGTACGCAAATCCGCTCACAAATCGCCTCGCCATCATCCTGCGTCCCTCATTAAATATCCGGGCCGGCGCGACGGATCAGGCTGGATCGTGTGAGCGCCAGTCGGTTACGGTCCGCGAGATGCCGCCTCGACCGCTGCTGGCTTCCCTGGCCGGTGGTTACCGGAAAATCCCTTGGCGCAGTATGGCGCCGAAGTATTCTGCGACTCGCGCACCATCGCCGCCGAAATCGCCGCGCGCGGCGACACCCGATTACTGACCGACATCGAAGAGCGCACTTCGACCGAGGGCTACGGCCAACTCGATGTCTGGATGTTGCAAGGTGTTTACGCTGCAAACGCTGCCGGCCTGCGATCCGGAAGATCCATTCGGCGGCACAGTGGGCAAGGTGGCCGGCTTCTGGCTGCATGCCGGCGTTGCGGCCAAGGCCCATGAACGCAGATAGCTGGAACGGATGTGCAGATATCTCTCAAGACCAGCAGTGTCAGAAAAGCGACTGTGAGCACGGTCAACGCTTCTAATGGCGCATCTGCCGATGGCGATCGCGTTTAATCCGGATTATTCACCTGCCAAGGCAAAAAGTAATCCTTTCTCAACCCAGATCGCAACCCGAATGCCGCGGGCGTATAGCACCAGTGGCTGCTCGCCCTGATCGAGGTTTGGCAGATTCTGGAATGTCTGCGGATCATAGGCGGCCTCATAGAGCGTGAGCACCCCCCCCTCAGCACGTTGCAGGTGCAGTTGCGCAGCAGGCGCCGCCAGTACCGAGCAATAGCGGCCGCCCAGCAAACGCATCCCGCCCGTTTCAGTGATCAGGC
>CAZUJU010000114.1:0-4079 GCA_964620675.1 uncultured Thiotrichales bacterium
ATTCCGGATATCGGCTCCAGAAGTAGGAAGGGATCAGGAAATCTGACCTTAGCCTTTAAGCAAGCTCCCCCTCAAACATTCACGACCGGCGCCTGTGCCGGGTTGCAACGCAGGCGCTCATCGGCCGCCAGACTGTGGCTTTCGACGATTCTCGCCGGCCATTTCATGCCGGTAGGACTGCCGCGACGTGATGATCGACGATAAAAACTCCCTGTGACCTGGATATTGCGGAGCAACCATGCGCGAAAGCGGAGGAACAGCTCATGGTCCACCTCGCCTGGCGTCGTCCAGAACTCATCCAGAGCACCCTGATGGGTAAGTCCCGGCATGTCGTAGATCGAGCGTCCCAACGCTTTGACCGGTCGCCCATGATGTAACGCCGACAGCCCCACGGTGCTGTTGATCGTCACCACCCCGAGACAATGGCGAAGCAGGCAGGGCAGGCTCCAATCGTGAAGATACTTGACCCGATGGCCAATGCCCAGCGCCTGCGCCTGCTGCCGAATCAACGCGGCATAGTCGCGGTAGCCCCGATCGAGTGGGTGATGCTTGACCACCAGCAAGGCCGCATCGGGCGCGTGCCTTGCGAACGACTGGATCACGCCGGCAACGAACGCCTCGATCGAAGGGAACGGCGAGTGCACCAAGACCTGCGTATCCTGGTGCACCTGGAGCGGCACCAGAAAAAACGGCGGTGCATCCCCGCCTAGAAAGGTACGCGCGGTCCGCCGTTCGGTGACGCGATACTTGAGCTTGCGCGCGCCAGCACGAATCCACGCCCAACCTTCCGAGACAATATTCAAAGGGCGATGATGGCGGTAATGTGGAAACCGGCGCGCGCCGAGCCGGCAGGCGCAGTAGTAAACGATGGCGTAGAACGCCGCATGGAAAAAGCTCGTCCCTGGGTCGGCTTCGTCCGATGCCGCGACCCGCGCCTTTTTGCGGTAGTGACTGGCGAGCCGCGGAACCGACGAATGACCGTTGACGCCATTCGCCTCCAGGGTCACGTAGTTGGGCCGGAGGTAACCCTCCTCGAATACAAAAAGACCGATACCAAGTCGGGCCGCGACCGATTTCGCTACCACGTGATACTGGCGACAATCGCCGAAAAGGTAGATCCGGTCGATACGCAGGCTCCGCAGCTTGGACTCCAGAAATGCCGCCCAATCGTCGAGCGTACCCGCATAATCCATCGTATCCCGCCGCCCGTAGAACAGTCGATCTCCGCCATTGAGATTGATCTTGTAAACGGCATGACCGTTCGCGCGCAACTCCTGCGCCAAGCGCAGAAAAAACGGCCCAACTGGCCCCTGCAACAGCAGTATTCTTTTTGGCACACACGCCCCCGTGCTCTAGTCTTCCCGTTGCCGCGTCTTCCAATCGTCGGTCGAATGCGGATGATCGCGCAGACTGCGCGCCTTTTCTTGTCGCGGGATTTTAACCTTGCCCCCCGATCCCGGGCGCTAAGCAGTTCCCACTGGGCGGTAATCGCCGGGGCGCGCCGCAACGCCCGTGGAAAACACATCACAACTTCTTCGCGGCGCGCCCGTGCGATCCCAAGCAACGAGGCGACCGCGTCGAACAATCGGGGCGCTATTTACCTGAAAGCCAAGCCCGGGAAAGAATCCTCAACTTGCGCCATTGACGCCGTAAATACCCGCTGCGCAACTTTTCGAGTCCACCGTTCGCTTCCAGCGCCGTTCGAAGTGTGACGATTTGCCGCAAAACCGCTTCGCAGGTCGTGTAACCCTTGAGCTCCCAATCCCAATACACCGGATAACGTAATAACGCGCCCGCCACGAGTTCGTCCAAGTGCAGACGCCGTTGCCGCCGCGTGAGACCCGTGGCATCCCGGGCTCGGTCTTCGGTGAGCCCCCATCCGGCATAGAACGGTTGTCCGTAGGTCACCACCGGCTTTTCCCGCAACAACGCATCAAATCCTGTCAGCGACGTCATCGTGTGAATTTCGTCACAGGCGTCGATGCAACTCACTACCGACAATCGGGTTTCCACATGATCGGCGTGTTCGAGCGCACGAAACAGCGCCAACTTGCCGGCCCGATTTCCGCTCGCCACATCCGGATGCGGCTTGTAGACAATGAACGCGTCGGGACGAGACGCGCGCGCGGCCTGTAGCAGTGCCTCGTTGGTCCGGATGTCCGTGCACCCGAGGCGAATCGACGCATCATCCTCGACCTGACCCGGAACCACGATCACGCGCTTTCCCTGCGTGTTCCATGCAGCTTTCGCACGCGGTTCGAGGTTGTATTTGGTGATGCCGTGCGCCGTGATGTACTCGCGAACCCGGCGCGCCTCGGCTAGCTCCTGCTCGGAAAACCTCGCGTTTTGCAGGATGAATTCAAGGTCCGAGACCCGCGTCGGGTCAAAATAAATACCGCGGCGATCGAACACCAGCGACATCGGTGGAATCAGATCGGAACCGAGGCCGACCGAGCGCACAAATCCGTCTTCCATACGGACCAACTGCGCGCCTGTTGTCGATGCCAACGCCTCAAGCTCGGGCGATACCTTTGCGCCCCAGATGACCAAACCATCGTTGGGGTTGGGTTGCAGTGCGGAAACGGCGTCTACGTCGGTGGCGTTGTTAACCTTTGCCGGCTCCAACTCAAAAAAAGGCGCGAGATTCGCGGCTTTCCAACGTCGCAGTCCGACCGTTATTAACCGCCGCTGTGCGATCACCCCACCAGGAACGGCTGCGATGCACTCCGTCATGCCGCGCTCCGGTTTTTCGTCAAATCGGAACTCGCGTAATCGATCATCTTTCCATACCTTTGATCGCTCAATATTCCATCGAACGCCATCTCGCGCTGCCGAATCAACCAATGAATCACATCAAAGATCGTCCCCGCCTGCCGCGTCACAGGATTCAGGTAATGCGTGTAGTCGAAATACGCCGCAGCAAACAACTCATCGACCGAGCGAGACCGGGTCCGGCGCGAACACCGTTGACGATCGTCCGTGGCCCCCCAACCGGCATACCACGGCAGCCCGAAACACGTGACCCGCTTGCCCGCTAACAACGCCTCGAAACCCATCGTCGAAGTGACGACATACACGTGATCCATCTGTTCGATCAAACTCAAGGGATTGATCGCATCGCGTAACACAACGATGCGATCGTCCGTGCTCACATCCGTGAGATAACCACGTTTGCGCCCGCTCGACGTCTCCGGGTGCGTCTTTACATAGATCCTCGCGTTGGGATTCTCCGCGCAAGCCGCATCAAGCATGGCTCTGAAAGAGCCTTCATCCGCGGCGCCGTAGCGAATACTCAGATCACCGAACGTCTGATCGACAACCAGCACGCGCTTCCGGTCCGTGGCACAAAACAAATCGCTGCTCGCGAGCGGCATGTGGTTGTACTTCGACAGATAATGATCGAGGATAAGTCGCCGCGCCCGTTGTACCGCAGGCAACCGCCCCTGCAATACGTCAACCTCCGACGCCAGACGCGACTCCAACTCGCTGGGCCGTGTACAGTCGTAGTAAATCCCACGATCATCCACCACCAAAGACAACGGCGGAAAACAATCACCGGTACCAAAGGAACGGAGGAAGCCGTCTTCGAGTAGCCAAAACGGCATGCCATCGCGTGCGGCCAGACGTTCCGCCAAAGCACCGCTGCGCTTCCGGCCCCAACCCGCAAACACAGAGCCGACGGATTGGCGTCCGCCATCCGGCGTGCCCCTGTTCGTCAGCACATCGAGATTCGGAATGGATTTAATGCCTTTTGAGGTGTAGTGCATGGGTGGATTAGCCGAGAACCTCGTTTGTACACAGTGGTCGATCTACGCAGGCATTATGACTTTGAAAGCTATCTAATTCTGTGCGCTTTGGTTGATTCTTGTACCCGCGTAGACCGAAAACGTCATTTCGAGAAATCCCCATACACTCACGCGACCCGCGCTCGACGTGATGATTCCGGACTCATTATTGGATGCTCCGAATCCAGCCGACTCATGCCACCGTCGAGTGTCACGCTCTCCATGCACGCTCGAATCTCACCCGGCTCAACTTCGATCGCCTTCGATACCGCAAAGCTACGGCCTGAAAGCATG
>CAZUJU010000115.1:0-3979 GCA_964620675.1 uncultured Thiotrichales bacterium
TCGTCAACCTGTTTCAAAGCCAGTTGGGCGGGTTTTTCACGGCGGTTGTGGTCGGTGTGCTGGCGTTTGGCGCGGCACACTTGACACGCAAGGGCGAGACGCAAGCGGCGGAGTACCGGCGCCGCTACCTCGCCGCTCAACCGACACCCTACAAGCGTTATGCGCTGCTGGTGACCGCGCTGATCGGGTTGTTACTGGCGTTGCCGCTGAATCACTTCTCGCTCCCGGTCTCGCTCGTGTTCGGCATTCTCGCGGCCGTCGGCTACTATTTGACCTACGGCGCGGATCCTCGTGGCGACAAGATCGCGGGGCGGCTGGGTGGCTACAGCACGCCGGAACTGGCCGGGATCATCCAGGAGGCCGAACGCAAGATCCTCGACATCGAACACCAGGGGCTCAAGCTCGGGTCCGCCGATCTCAGCGCGCGGTTGCGCCGCATCGTCGATATTGCGCACGATGTGATGGAGCTGCTGGAGAAAAAGCCCAGCGAGTTGCGCCGCGCCCGCAAGTTTCTGAATGTCTACCTCGACGGTGCGCAGCGCGTGGTCGCGGGGTTCGCGCGCACTCAGGCCAAAACGCATTCCGAGCTCTTGCTCGGCAATTTCCGCGACGTGCTCGAAACGATAGAAACCACGTTCCGGCAACAGCGCGACAAGCTGCTTGCCAACGATATGCTCGATCTGGATATCCAGATCGAGGTGCTCAAAAAACAATTGCAGGACGAAGGCATCTAGTCCAGTCCGTTTTAAACTCACCAGGAGCTCACCATGACCGAGACCCAGCTGCAAACCGCCACCGTCTCTCAATCCCTGATTCCGCTGCCGGAGGTCAAGGACGCGCTGGTGGCCTACGAACAGGCGCCCGAGAGCGAGCAACAAACGCTCGACCGCATCCTCGCCGATCTCGATATCACCGATTCGCAGTCGATCATCGGCTTTGGCAGCAAGGCGCAGGAACAGTTGACGGTGATCTCCGACAAGATGCTCGAGGGCGTGCGGGCGAAGGATGCCGGCCCGGCCGGGCAGGCCCTGACCGAGATGATCGCGGTGATGAAGGGTTTCGACCTCAAGGGGCTCGATCCGAGTCGCGAACCGGGGTTTCTCTCCAGACTGTTCGGCGGTGCCAAGCCGGTGGTCAAGTTCATCGAGCAGTATGAGAGTGTCAGCAAGCAGCTCGACACCACCATCAATCACCTCGATGAGCACAAGACCCGGCTGCTGACCGATATCGTCTCGCTCGACCGGCTGTACAACGCCAACCTCGATTATTATCACGAGCTGGAGCAGTTTATCGCGGCCGGTGACGAACGCCTGCGTCGGCTCGATGCGGACGAGATTCCGACGTTGCAGGCCACGGCCGACCAAAGCACCGACATGTTGACGGCGCAACAATTGCGCGATCTGCGCGCGCGCCGCGACGACCTTGAGCGGCGGGTGCATGACCTGCGCCTGACCCGCCATGTGACCTTGCAAACCTTGCCGAGCATCCGCCTGGTGCAGGAGAACGACAAGGCGCTGGTGACCAAGATCAACTCGACCATGACCAACACCATTCCGCTGTGGCGCCAGCAGCTTGCCTACGCGGTCACGATCTACCGCTCGGGCGAGGCGGCCAAGACGGTCAAGGCCGCCAGCGATCTGACCAACGAGTTGCTGGAAAAGAACGCGGAAAACCTGAAGACCGCCAACGCCGAGGTGCGCACCCAGATGGAGCGCGGCATTGTCGACATCGAGTCGTTGCAGAAGGCCAACCAAACCCTGATCGACACCATCGAGGAGAGCCTGCGAATCGCCGAGGATGGCAAACGCAAGCGCGCCGAGGCGCTGACGCAGTTGCAGCAAGCCGAAGACGATCTGCGGGGGGCGCTGGCTGCGGCCGGTCCGCGTGCGACCGCCGCCAAACCCGGTGTTTAAACACGCGTTGCTGGGGAGACCACCGCTATGAGTTTATGGGACAGGTTACGCGGCGAACTCGTCGACGTCATCGAGTGGACCGACAACAGCAACGACACGCTGGTGTGGCGCTTTCCGCGCTATCGCAACGAGATCAAGTTCGGCGCCATGCTCACCGTGCGCGAATCGCAGCAAGCGGTGTTCGTCAACGAGGGGCAGATCGCCGAGGTATTCGAGCCCGGTCTGTACAAGCTCGAGACGGCCAACCTGCCGATTCTCTCGACCTTGCAGGGCTGGCCGCATGGATTTCAGAGTCCGTTCAAGGCCGAGGTCTATTTTTGCAGCATGCGCCGCTTCACCGATCTCAAGTGGGGCACCCGCAACCCATTGATGTTGCGGGACAAGGAGTTCGGCGCCGTGCGCCTGCGTGCCTTCGGCACCTACGCGATCCGGATCAGTGATCCGCGTGCGCTGGTGCGGGAGATCGTCGGTACCGATTCGCATTTCACGACCGACGAGATCAGCAACCAGTTGCGTAACATCATCGTTTCGCGTTTCGCCAATGTCGTCGCCCAAAGCGCGATTCCGGTCCTCGATCTGGCCGCGAATTATGACGAACTCGGCCAGTTCATTCGCGACCGGATTACACCCGAGATCAATGCCTACGGTCTGGATCTGGTCGAGTATCTGGTCGAGAACATCTCGTTGCCCCCGGAAGTGGAACAGGCACTCGATAAACGCACCAGCATGGGCGTGATCGGCAACCTGCGCGATTACGTCACCTTCAGCACCGCCGATGCGATGCACGCCGCGGCCAGCAATCCAGGCGCGGCGGGCCAGGGCATGGGGCTTGGGGTCGGCATGGTGATGGCGCAACAGGTCGGCAACGCGGTGGGTGGTGTCGCCGCGGCCGCGCCGGCCGGCGGCCCGCCACCTTTGCCGGCGACGCAGTTCTATGTCGCCCTTGGCGGGCAACAAAGCGGGCCTTACACGCTGGAGCAGATTCGGGTTTTGGCGGGTGGCGGTCAGCTTCAAGGCGAAACCCTGGTATGGACGCACGGCATGTCCGATTGGCAGCCGGCCCAGCGTATCGCCGCGCTCGCGGGCCTCGTCGGTGACGGACCGCCGCCTTTGCCACAGGATGAGTGAGGAACGGTCACCGCATGACCGCGGAGTTTGCGCGCACGTCGTTGATGACTTCCGGATCGACGCGTGACGGCGCAGGCCGAATCCCGCAATGGCCGGGCACGACGCCCTATCATCCAAAACTCCATGAATTACAGGGAAACCCAGCGCAGGATCATCCAGGGCCCTCCCAAGTCGCCGCGTGCATCCGGCGAGGCGTGGGAGCATTTTCCGTGCGAGGAGTGCGGTGGCACGGTGCATTTCGCGCCGGGCCAGGACGCTCTCGTGTGTGCTTATTGCGGGCATGCCAACCCGATTCCAGATGACAATCACGTCATCGAGGAGCTGGACTACGTCGCCACGCTAAGCCGGCTTGTCGAACACGAGCGGGCGGTGACGGAGCTCACCCTGAAATGCGAGACCTGCGGTGCCGAGTTCCGGATGGCGCCCGACGTGCACGCCGGTCACTGCAACTTCTGCGGCTCGAATATCGTCGCCGACACGACCGAACACCGGCAGTTACCACCCGAGGCGGTGCTGCCCTTTCAGATCACCCAAAAGCAGGCGGACGACTCGTTCGTGCATTGGCTGGGCCGGCTATGGCTGGCACCAAACGCGCTCAAGCAGCATGTCAAGGGGGTGCAGAGCCTCTCGGGTGTCTACGTGCCGTACTGGACCTTCGACAGCAACGCGTCGGCCGAGTATCGCGGCGAACGCGGCACCTTTTACCAGGTACGCGAACAGGTGATGGTCAACGTAAATGGGCGTATGGAGCTGCGTACCCAAATGGTCACCAAGGTGCGCTGGACGCCGGTCGGCGGGCGAGTCGCGCGGGTGTTCGACGATGTGTTGGTGCCGGCCTCCGAAACCCTGCCCAAGTCGATGCTGAACCGTTTGCGTACTTGGTCGCTGACCGCGCTCAAGCGCTACCAGGCCGCCTATTTGGCGGGCTTCAAGAGCGA
>CAZUJU010000116.1:0-3918 GCA_964620675.1 uncultured Thiotrichales bacterium
CTCAAGATGACGACGAGTGCATCAGCTATGGTCAGTGTTTCGAAAGGAACGAGTAATCAGTGTGGTCATTGCGACTGCAAAGGGCTCGGCAACGGTCATTGGAAGTCGGGTGGACTCGATGGGGGCAAACGGGTTTGAGTGAACTGCGGTGGGCTGCGTTTCGCAGACCACAAAATCTACTCATGTAGGCTCGCGATACGCCCCGATATTGTGGCCCTCGTGCCTTGCCCATCTTATCCAGTGCCGCTCTCGCTGCGACAGCAAACTCTTTCGCACCCGCTGATTTCTTGCAGTGAACGTTGGGTTGTGCGGACAACCCTTTACTTTACATATCCCCAGGATTTCAAGCGTGAAACGGCATACTGACTTTCGGTGCCGGTTCCCGCTGCCTGGGCGTAGCGATAATAATGTTCGGCGGCGGACTGCTTGTTGCCCATGTTCTCGTAAGCGACGCCTTTTAAAAACGTGGTACTGGCGTTTCCCGGCAGGCCACGATCGTATTCCTCGAAGAATTTGAGCGCCGCGTCGGGTTGTTTCAAGGCGAGCTTCGTTACGCCGGATAGTTGCAAGGCCTGCCCCTCGCTTGGATAGATCGCGCGCGCTTGGGTCAGGTAGGCCTCGGCTTCACGCTCCTTTTTTTGCGCGAGCTTGGCCTTCGCCATCAACACGTTCGCCGCGTAATCACGCGGCGCCAGGCGCAACGCCTGACCAAAATGGGTGTCGGCCTTGGTCGCTTGGCCCTTGGCGAGTTCGCTCTCGCCCTGCTGCATTTCGGCGATCGCGGGTTTGAGTTGGCGCAGCGCTACGGTGTGGTCCATGTAGCGATCGCGACGCAATGCGCGGCCTCGTTCGCTCGGGTATCGAGTCGCCACGGCGTTGACCGCGTTCTGGTAGCGCTCGCCGCTCATCGGATGCGACGAAAACATCGTCTCGAGCAATCCCGGTCGGGACTTAGATTCTTTCTGCAACAGACTCATCAACCCAACCATGCCCTCCGGGTTGTAACCGGATTTCATCATATATTCCATGCCAAGCGCGTCGGCCTCGCGCTCATTGTCACGGCTATATTTCGCCAGCAACGCACTCGCGCCGATCTGGCCCGCCAGACTGATGATGGGCTGGTAGTCGCGCTCCTGGTTGGCGGCCGCGACCTGGGCGATGATCAGGCCGCCTTGTACGAGCAGAGTCTTACCTGCCCGCTCCGCGGCGTGGCGCGCATTGACGTGTCCCGTCTCGTGCCCGATCAAAGCGGCCAACTCATCTTCGCTCTCCATTTCGAGCATGATGCCGCGGGTGGTCGCCATGCTGCCGCCGGGGAAGGTATACGCGTTGATGTAATTCGCATTGACTACCCGCGCGTTATACGGCATGCCAGGTCGATGCGATTGTTTCCAAACTTCGTGACTGACCGACTCTAAATATTGATTCAGCGAGTCGTCCTGATACGCTCCGTAATCGGCCGAAAATTGGTGTTGGGATTGCGACTTGTCGAGCGCGATTTCTTGTGCCTCGGACATTCCAACGAGCGTCTTCTGCCCGGTTACGGGATCGGTCGCACAGCCCGTCAGCCACGGCGGTAACGTTGCGGCCGAGCCCGCCACCCCCATCAGCCACAGGAAATCACGCCGAGTCATACGTTGCTTGAGGATGCGATCGTGGCTCATGTTTGTACTCCAGAGCGGTAGTGGCACACACCTGGAAAGGTAGCGGGCCGATGGCGCAATAGGTGGGTAAAATAGCCGTAGAACCGGGATCCTGACAAGTGCGGCGCGGCCAATTCCGCGCCGATCAGTTTGAACAGCACCCGCCACACGATCCTTGCGAAATACAAGGGTCTTGCATTTCGCAGTACATCGTCGATCGCGCACCCGAGCGCTGAGCAATCTGCTGTAGTTTTGCGGTAGGTATTTAGCGTCCAGCCGATAAGCTGTATGGATACACAGTATCGCGAAGACGCGAATCATGCCTCTCACCGCCGCGGCAAGGAATGCCTAGGATAGCCGGATGGCTGCCCGTTTCCGGCGCCAGCGGCCCGAGCAGACGCGGCTCCATCAGCTCATTGAGCAACACTACCCGCTGTTCGGTGCCTGCATGGCCGGGCAGGGCCGGCGGTTGCCGGACTACGTGCAGCGGGAGTTCGAGGATGACCTGCGGTGCGGACGGCTCGAGCACGGCTTCTTGCGGGTACGCTGCGGCACCTGCGGCAAGCGCGAACGAAGGTCAGAAACGGGAGCGGCTGTTCCGGTACATTTCAAGACCGGCCGTATTGGAAAAACGCCTGTTGCTCACGCCCAATGGCAACGTGCGCTATCAGTTGAAGGGCCCCTGCCGCGACGGCACCCCCCATCTGAAAGAAAAGGCCGCCCCGGAACTGCAGACGCTGTTGCCCGCGGCGTGGACGCCGCCTATCGCTCTGTTTGGCTGAAGTCATTTCTCGCGTTCAACACAAATGGCTGTCACCCGTGGGGGCACGGCACGACTGCAGGGATGCAGGAGGTAGAGCAACGCATGGAGCAGTTGCCGAGGGGATCGGTTGGCCGGTTGGCCCGGAAGGGGTGGAAAGTGGCGGTGGCAGGGGAGGTTTTCCGAGTAGGAGGATTGAAAGGGTGCGGGGGTTCGGGGTGGTGGCGGGGCATGGCACCTCGTAACCACGTTGGCCGGCTCGGAAAAGGGCTTTTATATTTCCTATTCTGATTGATTTATCGCCACCGCTTATCCCTTGTTCACATCGAGAATTTGCTGGGCTACCCGCAAGCCGGACAGGTATGCGCCATGCACACTGCTGAAATGTTTGCGTTCGGTGGCTTCCCCGGCAAAAAACACCGCATTCCCCAGACGTTCTGCCAGATGGTCACGCATGGCAGGGGTTGAGCCTACGCTATTGAAGGAATACGCGCCACGGGCAAACGGGTCGGCATTCCAGCGGGTAATCTGGTAATCGAGCGGTTCAGGGATGGCGTTGCCGAACAGTTTGCGCAAGGTTTGCATGGCATCGGCGACGATTTGCGCGTCAGACCACGATTCGATGCGTTTGCCACGTTCTGCCGCATTGAAACCCAGCAATACCGGCCAACCCGCTACGCGCTGCAAACTGACCCATTCCGTCCACGCGCCCGGTTCGGTGGGGATGTATTCCAGCCAGTCCTGATCATTCGGCCAGAAGGCGGTGGGAAAACGCAGGTAACACTTGTTCAGCGTTCCCATTCCCAGCGTGTTGATGGCGGTTTGCTTACGCGCAGGCAAGGGCGGGGAAAACGCAACTTGTCCGGTTTTCAGCACGCCCAAGGGCAGCGTGATGATGGCATGATCTGCCTGCAACTCACCCCGGTTAGTCTGTATGCTGACTTGTGGGTTTGACCACTCGACCTGTTGCACGGTGTGTTGCAACTTCACATCCAGCCCGTTGGCGAGGTGTTCGACGATCACCTGATAGCCTTTGCTGAACAGGGTATCGTCGCCACGGAAGGCGGCTGCGGCATCGTACCAGTGCGCCGATAGCTCATGGATACCGCCTGCATATTCCTGTTCCAGCGTGCTGTTGAGGATGAACTGTGCCAGTTGGCGTTCACGCGCCGTCAAATTATTCCACCCCAGTGCCTTGTGAACAGCGGCTTGCACCGATTGATCCTGATTGGCGGATTGGGCAGATTCCAACACGGTGTCGATGCGTTCCTGCCAGCGTTCCAACTCGCGGGTTTCAGCGTCAGTTAGCGGCTTACCTTGGGTGTTGTAAGTGAGGGTGTTGTCATAGCGCGTGGTCAGGCGGCTTGCCTTGATCTGGTCAGCTAATGCCGATAAGGGGTTATCTTTTGCACCATGAATCCAGGTTGCCCCCAAATCCACTGGCATCTGTTGCCAGCGGTTACTCGTCCATAAACGCCCGCCGAGTCGGTCACGCGCTTCGACCACCGTGACGGA
>CAZUJU010000117.1:0-3882 GCA_964620675.1 uncultured Thiotrichales bacterium
CCGACAAGGCGCTCTATGCGGCCAAGCAGGCCGGTCGCAATCGCAGTTGCCTGAGTTCGGAAGGCTCGCTGACCTGCTCGACAAGTCACCGCTTGGCGCAGGTTCTCGCCGGTGCATTTGCTGGGTATCGGGTACCGGAAGCATGAGCGCCCGTGTCAGCGCAGGTTAGCGGGCAAGGTGCGGATAGAGGGAGGGGTGAATGTGCACCCTCACCGTCGCCCTGACCACCGCGACACCTTGCCGTACATCAAAAGGACAATATTCGGTCTTGTTTGATTTCAGGAGCACGGCCATGCGCTACTTATCTCAAGTCACGCCCATCAGCTAACTCAAGGCCCATGCCGCCGAGTTATTGAACCGCCTTACCGAACAGCGCGAGCCCTTGATCATCACGCAGAACGGTGAGGCCAAGGCTGTGCTTCGAGACGTCGCGTCCGTCGAGGAAACGCAGGAGACACTGGCCCTGCTCAAGATCTTGGCGCTCGGCCAGCAGGACGTCGAGGCGGTCGGGTCAAACCAGTCGCCGATGTGGTGGCGCGCCTGCGCGCGAAGCGGACCACGGTTTGATGGTCGGCAGACCGACGCGCTACGAGATTCTGCTTGCCCAAGGTGCGGAGCAGGACCTGGAGTCCATCCAAGACTACATCTCCGAGTTCGACAGTATGGCCAACGCCAACCACGTGCTCGACCGCTTGATCGAAGTCGTGGAGGGGCGCGCCCAGTTCCCTGAGCGTGGCAGCTACCCTAAGGCGCTGGTGGCATTGGGCATCAAGGAATATCGCCAAACGACGTTTAAACCCTATCGCGTTTTGGGCGGCCAGGTCGTGATCTATCTGATCGTCAATGGCCGCCGGGATATCCAGTCCGTGCTGGCACGTCGGCTTCTCGGCGCTTGACCCGCAGTAACCCGCACGCGTGCTCATAGGCGCGGGAGGTCAGTCGGAACGTGATCAACTGTCCGCCTGCACCGGTGACCATCGGCCACTGCCGATCCGAGTTCGGCAACGCGGCGCACGCCAACCGCAGACTTGATCAGGGGCCGGCAGTCGTCGAGAGGGCAGGTCCGGCTTCCCAATCGTCGCCGATTCACTTCGCGCCCGGCAGGCTATTGGGATGGGTCCGTGAGCGCGTGACTCGCGGTCGTGTGACCTGGAGCCGGTCGCCCGCGATGCGTGCCGCATCGCAGGGCCTGGTGTGTGAATCAATCAGGATGTTGCGGATTCGCGCCGAATCGGCTGGCACCTGAGCACGGCGGGGGTCGATTTCCCCCCGTGCGAACTCCGGGGCAGGCGTTATTGGCCCGTCGACGTCAGAAAGACCTCGACCCGCCGGTTGATCTGGCGTCCGTCGGCGGTCGCGTTATCACCACGCGGTTCACTTTCGCCGCGACCCGAGGTTGAGATCCGGCTGGCGCTGACGCCACGCTGGATCAGGTAGCTGCCAACCGAGGCCGCGCGGCGCTCGGAGAGGATCTGGTTCGAGGCATCCGAGCCGGTGCTGTCGGTGTGGCCGACGATGCTGACGGTGGTCTGATCGTACTGCGCAATCACATCGGCGAGCTTGTCGAGTGAGCCGTAGAAGGCCGGCTTGATGTCCGCTTTGCCGACGTCGAATGAGACCTCGCTGCTGAGGTTGAGTTTCAGGGTGTCTTCCCGGACGCGCTGGATTTCGATCTCCTTGCTGCGTTGTTCCTCGGCGAGCCGTTGCTCCATTTCCTGTTGCTGGCGGTCCATATATTGGCCAAGCGCGCCGCCGACCACCGCGCCGACCACCGCGCCGCCGACCCGTGTTTTGCTGCCCCCGACCTGGTTGCCGATCACCGCGCCAGTCACCGCGCCGATCCCGGCGCCGATCTTGGTGCGTTGGTTGGGATCGGTGGTGGCGCAACCGACGAGCGACGCGCCGATGACGAGTGAGGTTAGCCCCAGGATGAGTTGTTTACGCATGGATAGTCATTCTCCTTAAATTTCAGAATTCGTGGGTCAGTTTAGGTTACCTTAGCCCGAACTGTCTTAACGGTGGCTGAATTGTAGCGTTTTGTCGCTTGCGGAGACTTTGACCGCAAGCCCGCTACCGCTGACGGAGCGTCCACGGCATGCCAGGACTTTTTCTCGGTTTGAGTCCCGATTCCGGCGCGCGGGCGGCGTTGGTGCGCTTGAACGCGGCCGGTGATCTGCCGGATGGGCGGCAGGTCGCCGCCGACAATCTGCATCTGACGCTCAGGTACCTTGGGCAGCTGCCGGAGACGGCGGTGGCGTGCCTCGGCCTGACCTTGTCGCGCATCGATCTGGGCGCGTTCGAACTGGTGCTGGATTGCTGGGGCGTGTACCGACGTGCGGGTGTGCTGTGGGCGGGTTGTCGACTTCCGCCACCGGAATTGCTCGCGTTGGCTGCCGCGTGTGATACGGCCGCCGTGATCTGCGGCGCCATGCCGCTTGATCACCCGTTCAATCCGCATTGCACGCTGCGGCGCAAGGTCAGGAACGGGTTGACCGAGGGTGCGATCACCCCAATCCGTTGGCCGGTGGCGGCGTTTCATTTGTACTGTTCCGAGTCGGCTCCGGGCGGGGTGCGGTATCGGTCGCTGCGTGAGTTTACGCTCGCAGCACGGTGAATCGCCTTGGGAATCCGGGTGCTCTGTCACGGCCCGAGGCATTCTTGATATAACCTGTCGCCGGCTCGGGCTTGTATGCCATCGGCCCGGAATCGATTTCACCGTTTTGAGGAGCGTGCAGTGAACCGTATCGTCATGTTGATGTTGCTATTCGTGTTCGGAACCGGTCATGCGGGTTCCCTCCCTGATCTTGGTCTCCAAACCTTGGAGGGCAAGTCCGCCAGCCTCGACCAGTACGTTGGCAAGGGCAAGTGGACTCTGGTGATGTTCTGGGCGACCGACTGCGGAATTTGTATGCGTGAGAAGCCGGTGATGTCGGATTTTCACGATGCGCACAAGGATAAGGACGCCACCGTGGTGGGGGTTGCCATCGACGGGATGGCCAACGTGGAGACGGTGCGTGATCGGATTCGCGAACACAAGACGACCTATCCGACGCTGGTCGGCGAGTTGGGCGTCATTGCGGTCAATTTCGAGGCGTTTGCGCAGGAGGCGTTTCGCGGTACGCCGACGTTCTGGTTGTTCAATCCGGCTGGCGAGTTGCTCGGGGTCAACCCCGGCCCGGTTCGGCCCGAAGCGCTGGAGTCCTTCATCGCGCGCAAGAGCGGGCTTTGATCTCAACGACAGCGGGATGCCGTCGCTCGGATCGGCGGTGAGCGCCCGGCAACGCTGGTTGCTGGGCGCGGCGACGCGAGGGCGCGACGCCGCGTTTCTCAAGTAGATCGTTATAGATTGTTGATTTCAAGAAAAATTATATGAGCGACTTGCGGGAGATCTGCGGCCTTGGCGTGATTGCTTCGCGAACCGGTCGCCGCGGTTGGCGTGTCGTAGGTGGCGACTGGCTCAGGCTGATATGAACTGAAACGCAGTTGAGCCTGCTTTACCTCCGCGAAGGTCCGGTGGCGCGGCCCCTGTTAACTTTCATGGCGAGGACAACGCCCAGAGGATGAAACCTAGTAGCTAGTTTCGCGCCATCTTGCGATTGCGGTCAGTTGAGGTTTTGCCAGGTTTAGGCGGATTGGCTCGAAAATCGAGGTGAAATAGGGTGTTGGGCTCCGGCATTCCTCACTGCGCTTCCCTGTGCACTGGGTTTCGGCATTCCTCATCGCAACTCCCTGTGCACGGGTTCCGGCATTGTGGATGTACGTCCCTATACACTGGGTTCCGGCATCGCGCATGTACATCCTTGTACACTGGGTTCCGGCATTGTGCGTGTACATCCTTGTACACTGGGTTCCGGCATTCCCTGCCGGAATGACGGACGGACG
>CAZUJU010000118.1:0-3577 GCA_964620675.1 uncultured Thiotrichales bacterium
CGTGCGGCGCCGTTGGTGCAGCGCCGGTGACGCGACCGGGTTCCGCATGAGCCGTGCCCCAAACGCCCACGCCGAGCGCGAACACGAGCGAAACCATAAAAAATGAGGCGCGAACGGGTAGCGGTGCCCTGCGTCTGTCTCGTTGCCTAACCATGAACGATTCTCCTGTGCTGGTATTGAGGTTGTTAGAGATCATCTATCGGTGCATGGTGCGACTATAATTCAGACACCTAGGTATCGTTTTACAGTTTTGCACCGCTGCCATCGCGCATCTCCCGATTCGCAATGCTCAGTATCCAGTTTTTACCATAGGAATCGGTCGATCCTGGTTAATATATATCAAGTTCATCAACGAATTTTCTCCGTTCCGGGTTGATGCGGCTGGGGCAATCTTTCGAGCGCGGTCCGCGGACGAGCCGGTTGTCGTCGATTCAGGGCTAAACCGCGGGGAAGGCGGAGCTCGCGGCGGCCGCAGCACGCTGCGTGTATTGACTGGATTAATAAACGCTTGAATAAGTATTGTATTTTGATATCCTTTGGGCGGTCGCAGTGAGTTGCGAATTTGAACCCATAAAAACCGATCGCCCCGTCGTCTGAACTGCCTAAAACCGACCAGAGGAGGTTGTGCAAAATGCCATCGCAGAGCGAAACCTATCAGCGCGCGCTGACCGATCCGGCAGGATTCTGGGGCGAGGCCGCAGCGGCGATCGATTGGTTAAAGCCGTGGGACCAAGTGATCGACGCCACGCGGGCGCCGTTCTATCGCTGGTTCCCGGGGGCGGAACTCAATACCTGCTACAACGCCGTGGATCGCCACGTGGCCAATGGGCGCGGCGCGCAGTACGCGATGATCTACGACAGCCCGGTGACCGGCGTGGTCGAAAAGATCAGCTACCGCGCCTTGCTGAGCCGGGTCGCGCGATTGGCTGGATTGTTGCGGGCGCAAGGTGTCGCGAAAGGCGACCGCGTCATTATCTATATGCCGATGATTCCGGAAGCGGCCTACGCGATGCTGGCGTGTGCGCGGCTCGGTGCGATCCACTCGGTGGTTTTTGGCGGATTTGCCGCGAACGAGTTGGCGACCCGGATCGACGATGCCAAGCCCAAGGTGATCATGAGTGCGTCCTGCGGCATCGAGGTCAGTCGCGTGATTCCCTACAAGCCCTTGCTCGATGGCGCGATCGAGTTGGCGAGCCACAAGCCGGACCGGTGCATCGTGCTGCAACGTCCCCAGGTGCGCGCGGAGCTGCGCGAAGGCCGCGACGTCGACTGGCAACTCGGATTGCAGTTTGCCACGGACGCCGATTGTGTCCCGGTCGCCGCGACCGATCCGCTGTACATCCTCTATACCTCCGGCACCACCGGCCAACCGAAGGGCGTGGTGCGTGACAATGGCGGTCATGCGGTCGCGATGCAGTGGTCGATGGCGAATGTCTACGGGGTGCAGCCGGGCGAGGTGTTCTGGGCGGCGTCCGACGTCGGTTGGGTCGTCGGCCACTCCTATATTGTGTATGCGCCGTTGCTGCAGGGCTGTACCACGGTGTTGTATGAGGGCAAGCCGGTCGGTACGCCCGATCCGGGCGCGTTCTGGCGGGTGATCGAGGAGCATGGGGTTAAGGTCTTGTTTACGGCCCCTACCGCGTTTCGGGCGATCAAAAAAGAGGATCCGAACGGTGCATACCTCGGGCGCTACGATCTCTCCGGGCTCCGTAACCTGTTTCTCGCCGGCGAGCGGTGTGACCCGGACACCCTGTTCTGGGCCGAGCGGATGCTCAAGGTGCCGGTGATCGACCATTGGTGGCAGACTGAAACGGGTTGGGCGATCGCAGCCAACTGCATGGGGATCGAGCCGCTACCGATCAAGCCGGGCTCACCCACCCGTGCCGTGCCCGGTTACGACGTGCGGGTGCTCGACGGCGACGGCAACGAGGTCGCGCCGGGCGAGATGGGTAATATTGTGATCAAACTGCCGATGCCACCGGCTTGCCTGTTGACGCTGTGGGGCAACGACCAGCGTTATCAGGATGCTTATCTGAGCCGTTACCCGGGTTACTACCTTACCGGCGATGCGGGCTACAAGGACGCCGACGGTTATCTTTGGATCATGAGTCGCATCGACGATGTGATCAACGTGGCGGGACACCGCCTTTCGACCGGGCAGATGGAAGAAGTGCTGGCCGGGCATCCGGACGTTGCCGAGTGCGCGGTGATCGGCGCCGCGGATGCGATGAAGGGGCAGTTACCGCTGGGATTCGTCGTGCTCAAGGCCGGGGTCAATCGCCCCGCTGCCGAGATCACCGCCGAGCTGGTCATGCGCGTGCGCGAGCAGATCGGTCCGGTGGCAGCATTCAAGCAGGTGCTGGTGGTCAAGCGGTTGCCGAAGACCCGATCCGGCAAGGTGCTGCGCGGGACCATGCGCAGCATCGCCGACGGCGAGGCCTACAAAGCGCCCGCAACGATCGACGATCCGCTGATTCTGGAGGAAATCACCGAGTCGTTGCAGACGCTCGGGTATGCCAAGCCGTAACCAACCGCGGCCACGCCGGAGCGAGGCGCGCGACCGCCGCGCCTAGCCCTGAGCGCGTGAGGGATTCCCCCGCGCGAAGCCGCGACGCTCAACCCGCAAGACACAGGAAGCGACCCGTTATGTCCATGACCCACACGCCCGGCGCGGCGTTTCGCGCCGCCCTCACCGCCGAACAGCCGCTGCAATGCGTCGGCGCCATCAACGCCTATCATGCCCGGCTCGCCGAGGCTTCCGGTTACAAATCGCTGTATCTCTCCGGCGGTGGCGTCGCGGCAGGCTCATGCGGCATTCCCGACCTTGGCATCACGACGATGGAGGACGTGCTGATCGATTTGCGCCGGATCACCGACGTCACGACCCTCCCCGTGCTGGTCGATATCGATACCGGTTGGGGCGGGGCGTTCAATATCGCCCGCGCCATTCGCGCGATGATCAGGGGCGGCGCGGCGGCGGTGCACATTGAGGACCAAGTGCAGCAGAAGCGTTGCGGTCATCGCCCGAACAAGGCCGTGGTGCCGCAGGGCGAGATGGTCGACCGCATCAAGGCCGCGGTCGACGCGAAGACTGACGAGAATTTCGTGATCATGGCGCGTACCGATGCTTTCGCGGTCGAGGGCATGCAGGCCGCGATCGACCGCGCCTGCGCCTGCGTCGAGGCCGGTGCGGACATGATCTTTCCCGAGGCGATGACCGAGCTTGCGCAGTACCGCCAGTTCGTCGACGCGGTCAAAGTGCCGGTACTGGCGAACATCACCGAGTTCGGCGCGACGCCGTTGTTTACTACGGATGAACTGGCAAACGCCGGGGTGAGTATCGCGCTATATCCGCTATCCGCGTTTCGCGCCGCAAATGCCGCCGCGTTGACGGTTTATCAAACCCTGCGCGAGGAAGGGACGCAAACGAACGTGGTCCCGCTCATGCAGACCCGCGCTGACCTTTATAAGTACCTCGACTACCACGCCTTCGAGCAAAAGCTCGACGCCTTGTTCAGCCAGGAGGACTAACAACATGACCGAGCCCGCCACCCCCGAAGCCCCCAAAGTCAAAAAA
>CAZUJU010000119.1:0-3536 GCA_964620675.1 uncultured Thiotrichales bacterium
GAGGACGAGCTCGATCTCGGGGTGCGCTTTCCACATGTGATCGAACGGGCGATTCGCGAGGAGAGCGACTTCGTCATCGTGTTCCTTGGCGAGGATGCATTGCGCTCGGAGTGGGTCGAACGCGAGATGAACTGGGCGCTGGAGCGCGAGCAGGCCTTGCGGCGCGGCTTTCTGCTGCCGGTGCTGCTGGAGGATGTGCGGGCGCGTTACCGCGCCCATCCGGCGCTCAAGGATCGCCTCTACCTCGAATGTTTCGATCACAGTGACGCCGGTTTGCATCTCGCGGCGGAACGTCTCGCGCAATACCTTTTCGCGCAGGTAAGCCGGCATTTCGGGCAGACGCGCAAACCTTCGCGGCGCGAGTTTCTCGACGATCTGACGCGCGACCTCACTAGCTACAAGGAAATCGCCTTTCGCCTGCACGGCTCGCTGGGCGACAGCCTCATCGTGTTGTCGCGCAATCCCCAGGCGTTCGCGACCGTCGCCCAGGCGGTGACCGATTACAACGCGTTTTCCGAGACTTTTATTCAACGCCTTCCGACCCATTGTCAGCGTGTTCGCGAGTTGTGGGGCTCGCGGCTACTCGGCGAGACCTGCGGCGAGTTGATCGACTACATCGAGAATGAGGTCTACCGGGGACAGGTTTTCGCACTCAATGAAGTGCGCGAGGCGATCCACCGCTGCGACGCCGACCACGCGCTCGATCACGCGGAATTCGCGCGGCTCGACGCGGAAAAGGATGCGCTCCTGGCGCGGGTTCGGGAAACCCTCGACGCCATGAAGCAAAAGACCAGCGCGTTCCTGGCGATGTTGGAAAAGGATCTATGATCCGGCACTGGATCCTGGCCGCTGGCCTCATGCTGCTCGGTGCCTGCGCGCAGACCTCACCGTCGCTGACGCCCAGAATCCACGCCCCGGCGGAAGTCTCGCTACCGCTCCACTGGCTGCGCACCGGCGACATCGGCGGACTACCGCTGGTGGAAGTCACGCTCGCGGGGCGAATCACGACCTGGATCCTCGATACCGGCGCGGGCGCGCACGTCATTTCCGAAACCTTGGCGTCCGAACTCGCGCTGGCGTCAGATCGCGGTCGCCACGTCGCCACGATCGGTGGACGCGCGCAGGGCAGGGAAGTGACCTTGCCGACGCTGTGTCTCGCGCAATTTTGCATCGAGTCCGCAAGCGCCATCGCGATGGACCTCACCGCTTACGGGGCGCAAACGGGACGTGAGGTGCACGGCATTATCGGCGCGCCACTCCTGCGCGAGGCCGAGTTGCAAATCGATTTTCGCGTGCCATCGCTGACCCTGCGACAGTTCACGGACCCGCCCGCCCGCGCCGATTCTCCGAACTGGCCCCAAGGCGTGCCGACGCTCGAACTGACCCTGGATGCGCATCCACCGACCCGAGCGCTGTTCGACACCGGCAACGCGGGCGCGTTGGTGTTGTTTGCCGAATTCTCTCAGCGCGCGGGTCTGCTGCACGACATGACCCATCTGCCACGCCTCACCCGCAGCGAACTCGGCGGTGACGCGGGCGTCTATCTGGGGCGTTTCGCGCGTGTGCAGGGCGACGGCTGGGTGCGCACCGAGGTCAGCGCGGCGGTGGAAGCGCCGCGCTCGCGCGGCGCACCGTCGGCATGGCAGGGCCTGGGCGGCAGCGTCGGCACGGCGATGTTCGATCACGCGCGGGTCACGGTCAATCACCGCGCGGGAACAGTGCGCGTGAAATCGGCCGACTCGACGCCGGTGCCCGGTGGTTTCGGCCTGGTGCTCGACCCGACACCCGACGGCTTGAAGATCGCGCACATTCTGGCGAAAAGCCCGGCCGCCCAGGCGGGTGTCGAGGTCGGCGACCGCCTGGTGACCGTCGACGCGCTCGCGGTCACGTCACCACATGCGCTTTGGGCCTATCTCGCCGATCGGTCGCAAGCGCTATTCGGCTTCGAGCGTGGAGGCGAAACTCGCACCATCGCGCTCAATCGGGCGTGGTTTTTGCCCAGGTTTGCGTTGCGACGCCCAAAAGCCACCCATTCAGCTCACGAACCGCAACTCGCAGTCTCATTGCGTCGTTCCAGCAGCAACTCCCGGTTCCCTTGCGTTAGCCGAATGCCCGACAAACCGACGATTTCGCCGCTCCAGATTTCTCCGCCCGCCGCGCGCTGAATAATGAACGTATCGATACGCGGCGGATAAACGCCATTACCCACGTCGGACGCTGTATAAGCACCTTGCACCGGCGTAATCACACTGCCCGCCAACTCGCAGCCCGCGAAACTGCCTTGTGCGCCAGCATTTGCCGGCACGACCTGCTCATCAAAACGAAAACGCCGATTACTGTTGCGAATATCTTGCCAGACACCCGAGGTAAGATCCGGCGAAAAATTCCGCAACAGGCGGCGCCCGTCGGCCAACACCAGCACATTGGCGTTCGCGAATTGGCCCCGAAAACACTCCGCGCCGCGCACGCCGTTTTTATCCTCATACGCGATGACCTGCGTGCCGGTGATTTGCCCGAGGATATTCCCGCAGCCGTCACTCGCATCCTGCAAACTATTGAATCCGGAAACCGCGAAATCCGTAAGATAGAGCGGATTTTGTTGAACGCTGATATCCACGTTGAGCGTGATCCCGAACCCGGTATCGTCCAGCGCCGGCGTAGTGAGGTCGCCATCCTCGCTGAACGTGCCCCCGATCGGTGCGATAAAACCCAAGGTCGCCAACGCCACCTCCGCACCCCCGGCGCAACCGCCCAGGAGTAGCGTCGCCACACTCAGGGCCGCGAATCGTCGCGTGATCGCTCGCTGCATCAGACACCTCCCAAGGAAATTTCATGCTGCCACTTAAACGATGTATAGATGCGAAAACACCGATTGACAAACTCGACACACCGGGAGTCCGGCTATGGGGTTCGCACGCCGCGCCACAGCGTCCGACGGGCGCAAATACAAACCGTGACAAACTGAAACAATGTCAAACGTGGCGCGTCCCGCGAAATCGAGCTATCCTAAAAACCACAATAAAACCGCGTTTGAATCTAGGTTAAACGCGAGGGCACGGGAGGAGGCGGCAACACACGAATCAACAGGATGGATCGCCGCCGGTTGGGCAGGCCACCGCGCCTCCAAACCCTTGACGGCATCTGGCCGCGACACGGCCCAGAGCGCCGTCTAACCCCATCCGTTCGCCGAAGTCCGCCTTCAACCCCCCAGCACCTCGCGACACGCGCACCGAGCGACGAACCCGCGGACCACCGCTCTGTCGTCAGGCGCCCGATTCTAAAAAGCGCGGATATGCACTACTTCGCTTCGATCGATAGGGTCCAACACCGCCGAGTGCGCGGTTGGGCACAAAAACAACGCGGCCAAGCGCGGCACGCGGGATCGGCCAAGGCATCACCATGCCCGGCGACGGTCCGCGTTCCAGCGCGAGCAACCCCGGGATCATGGAAGCTAAAGCGTGCACGACCAAGTCCTGATAGTCCTCGACGCCGACGACCCGATCGTGTTCGACGCGGTCGAGCGGCACCTGCCCGCC
>CAZUJU010000120.1:0-3518 GCA_964620675.1 uncultured Thiotrichales bacterium
GCCCGCATCGCCCGCTAAGCGGCTGGCTTGCGATCGCCACGCTGGTGTTCCACCTTAGCGCGATCGTCCATCCGCTGACGCATCTGGACGACCTGCTCAACCTCGCCAGCGAACCCTGCGCAGACTGCATCGCGTTCGCCTCCGCCGCGGTCGTGCCCAGTGAAACCGTCGATGCCAGTCGCCTGCAAGCCGCTTCGTCCAGTAGCGACGAGGCCGGGTCGATCCACGAACCGGCCTCGTCGGTTCTGACCCTGCGTATCCGCGCACCCCCCATGTCCTCTTGAAGCACCAGTCCGCGCGTGATGTCGGGATCCACGCCTCGCGGTCGCGCGCGCCGCATCTGAAAGCTGTTTCAAAGAGGACCCGCGCCATGTTGCCAAAACTGCTCACCCACGCGGCAGTGCTCGCGTGCACCGTTCCGATCGCTTGTCAGGCCGCCTCAATGGGCTCCGCGCCAAACCTGATGAACCCCGAAATTTCACTGATCCTGCAAGGCCGCTATCACAACGCCGACGGCGATGGCCATATCTCCGGCTTCCTGCCGGCCGGTCACGACCACGGCGGCGGCCGTGGGTTTTCGCTGGACCACACCGAACTCACGCTCGGCGCCAGCATCGATCCGTACCTGCGCGGCTTCGTGAACTTCGCGATCGCCGACGGCGAGATCGAAACCGAGGAGGCCTGGGTGCAAACCACCGCCTTGGGGCACGGCTTCACGGTCAAGTTCGGTCGTTATCTCTCCGGCATCGGCTATGTCAACGAGCAACACCCGCATGGCTGGGATTTCGCCAATCAGAACCTGGCCTATGCCGCCACCTTGGGCGAGCATTTCGTCCAGGACGGCCTGCAACTGAAATGGTTGGCGCCCGCGCCGCTGTTTCTGGAATTCGGCGTGGAGGCCGCGCAAGGCGTGGACTGGTCGGATCGCAAGGACTTCGGCAGCCACGCGGCCTTCGTCCACCTCGGCGATGATTGGGGCGAGAGTCACGCCTGGCGCGCCGGCGTTTCCTACCTGAGGGTCAAGGCCGACCTTCGCGAGGGCCATTGGGACGACGACGGCGGCGACGAGGCACATACCGATTTCAGTGGCACCAGCAAGTATTGGATCGCCGACCTGGTCTGGAAATGGGCGCGCGGCGGCAACTCGAAGTACCAGAACTTCAAGTTCCAGGCCGAGTATGTGCGCCGCGTGGAGGATGGCGACCTCGCGTGCGCGGACGGACTGTGCGGCGCGGGTCTCGAGGACGGCTATCGCGCCCGCCAATCCGGTGTGTACGCCCAGGCGGTCTATCAGTTCCAGCCACGCTGGCGGGCCGGGTATCGCTACGATCGGCTCGATGTCGGTAGCGTTGATTTCGGCGCGGGTTTCGATGGGGTGTTGTCCAAGCCCGAGTTCACGCCGCAACGGCACAGCGTGATGCTCGACTACAACCCCAGCGAGTTCTCGCGCCTGCGCTTGCAGCTGGCGCGCGACGAGGCCGAGGCGGGCGCGAGCGACAACCAGCTCACGCTGCAATACATCCATAGCCTGGGCCCGCATGGTGCCCACAAATTTTAGGCAAGGCATTCGAAACATGAAAACCCGAATCCACGCATGGCTTGCACTGGCAACGCTGCTCTCGGCGACCACCGTTCAAGCCGAGCTCAACGTGCTGGCCTGTACGCCCGAATGGGCGGCATTGACCCAGGCGCTCGCGGGTGAGCAGGCCCGCGTCTCCTCCGCCACCACCGCGAACCAGGATCCTCACCGCATCGAAGCCCGCCCGAGCCTGATCGCACGCGCGCGCAACGCCGACCTCCTGGTCTGCAACGGTGCGGAACTGGAGGTCGGTTGGCTGCCGCTGTTGCAGCGCGAATCCGGTAACGCGCGGATACAAACCGGCCAGCCCGGCTATTTCGAGGCGGCACAATACGCCACGCTGATCGATAAGCCGCAGGTCGTCGACCGCTCGATGGGCGATGTCCATGCCTCGGGCAACCCGCATATTCACACCGATCCGCGCAATATCGCTGCGGTCGCCGATGGGCTGGCGGCGCGCCTGGTGCAAATCGACGCTGCCAACGCGGCCCACTACGCCGCGCGTCACGCCGAGTTCAAGCAACGCTGGCAAGCCGCGATCGCGCGCTGGGAGGACCAGGCCGCCGCGCTCAAGGGCGTGCCGGTCGCCGTGCATCACAAGAACTGGAGCTACCTGGCCAACTGGCTGGGGCTGCGCCCCACCGTCGATCTGGAGCCGAAACCGGGCGTGGATCCCTCGGTGGCCTACCTCGGGCAGGTACTCGCCCAAGTCCAGGCAGAGCCGGTGAAGCTGGTGCTGCACGCCAATTACCAATCGCCGCGCGCCAGCCAGTGGCTCGCCGAGCGCACGGGCGTGGCGGCGGTCGAGTTGCCGTTTACCGTCGGCGGCTCGGAGGCGGCCAAGGATCTGTTCAGCCTGTTCGACGACATCCTCGCGCGGCTGCTGGGGGCGCTCAAATGACCGTCGGCCTTGAGTGGAGCATTCTGCTCCCGGCGCTGCTGGCGGGCCTCATCGTGTTGGCCAGCCATGTGCCGCTCGGCTTGCGGGTGCTCGAGCGCGGCATCATCTTCATCGATATCGCGCTCGCCCAGTTCGCCGGTCTGGGTGTGATTCTGGCGCACTTTCTCGATTGGGAGGGTGGCTGGCGCACTCAGATCGCGGCACTCGGCCTGGCGGCGCTCGGTGCGTTACTGCTGCACTTCACCGAGCGGCGCTGGCCCGAGGTGCAGGAGGCGATCATCGGTGTCTCCTTTGTGCTGGTGGCCTCGATCGCGGTGCTCTTGCTGGCGCACGACGCCCACGGCGGCGAGCACCTGCGCGAGCTGTTGGTGGGACAGATCCTGTGGACGGCGTGGGACGATCTGCCGCTGCTCGCGCTGGTCAACGCACTGGTGCTCGCCGCCTGGTTCGGCGGCCTGCGCAAGTCGCAGCTCGGGTTCTACCTGCTGTTCGCGGTGGCGATCACCGCATCGGTCCAGGTGGTCGGCGTCTATCTGGTGTTCGCGAGTTTGATCGTGCCGGCGCTCGCGGCGCGTGCGCTGCGTGGCGCGAGCGCCTTGTTGGCGGGTTATCTCGCCGGCGCGGCCGGCTATGCCCTTGGTCTGATCGTGTCCACGCTGTTCGATCTGCCCTCGGGGGCGTTGATCGTGTGCACCATCGTCCTCTCCGGTATCGCGGTCGCGGTTCTGGCGGGGCGATCAAACGGCGCGTCCGTACCGTCATGGCGAGGAAGGCGGCTTGCTTGATCCAATACTGGAATACGAGCCGCCTCCCACCGTGGTCGGGCCGAGAAACATTGGCGGGAGGATGCCGCTCGTGATTTTTTTGTCTCGCGTGCACCGATGCGATCGCCACGGTTCCTCGCCAACCTTGAGACACAGAGCATGGGTTCTCGCGTGAGTTGATGGGCGTGAATCCATGGCGACGGATCGAGTCCGGCTATTTTCGAATCCCTTCGATGGATAGTGTCAGTTCAACCTCCTTGGACGCGGGGCCGAG
>CAZUJU010000121.1:0-3440 GCA_964620675.1 uncultured Thiotrichales bacterium
AGCTTTGAATCCTCCAGCGTCTTGATGATCGCTTCGTTGTCGAGTTCGCCTGCGAGGCAACGCTTGAGCGTCGCGTAGCCTCCGTCGGCGACATAGGCGGCGAAGTCGCGCGCATCGGCGGGCGGTGCGTCGCGGGTTTGGCCGGCGGCGATCGCGGCTTCTATCTTCGCCGCATCGGCCGCACCGACTGGAAACTGGCCGACGACCGCAACCGGCGCCTCCGCGCAGCGGCCAACGCAAGGCACGCGCTGTACCCGCACCTCGGGGCCGAGCGTCCGTTCGAGCCGCGCGATCAGAGCCTCTGCCCCAAACAGCGCGCAACTCACCGAGTCGCACACCCGCACTGTGAGCGCGGGCGGCGCGGCCTCGCCCTCCTTAACCACGTCGAAATGGTGATAGAAACTCGCGACCTCGAACACCTCGACCTGGCTCAAATCCAGTTCGCGTGCGAGCGCCGCCAGATGCGCGGCGGACAGGTGACCGTGGCGGTCCTGAATCAAATGCAGATATTCGATCAGCATATCGCGGCGACGCGGGGAGTTGCCGAGCACGGCGCGGATTTCGCCGAGCGCGGCCAGGTCGATACCGCGGCCTTTGGCCTGACCGCGTTTACGGCGTGGGGTGGGCTCTACAACTGCGTTCACGGGCGGGGACGTCTCTCGTTGCTAGGGTGTTGGCGGCCGGACCGTTTCGATCATGGCGACCAACCCTCTTCAAATAGCAGGTTCGACCCGCCGAGTCACGGGCGCGCAGCCATCAGTGCGGCCAGCCGAACGGAATCTGCTGAAGGCTACTACAATCAACCGTAATCAGGAGTCGGCGGAATGTCTCGCAATACACCTTATCTTCTGGCCTCGGTCGCGCTCCTTGGCGCTGCGCTGATTCCGCTCGGGACGCACGCCCAGGCGGGTGACGAGGCGCCGGCCGTGTTGGAGGATATCAACGTCACCGCGACCCGGGTCGAAAAATTCGCCAATCGCGTTCCGGCGAGCGTCGGTGTGGTGCGCCAGGATGAGGTGCAGTTTGCGATGCCGCAACTTGGACTCGATGAGTCGCTGCAAGCGATGCCCGGGCTATTCATGCAAAATCGCTACAATTTCGCGCAGGATTTGAGTGTTTCGATTCGCGGCTTCGGTGCGCGTTCGAGTTTCGGCGTGCGCGGGATCAAGATTCTGGTGGATGGCATTCCGGAAACGCTGCCCGACGGGCAGGCCAACGTCGACAGTATCGATATCGGCTCCATCGAACGTATGGAGGTGATTCGGGGTCCGGTCTCATCTTTGTACGGCAATGCCTCGGGGGGCGCGATCCTGATCACGACGGAGGCCGCGCCGGAAACACCTTTCATTTCATTACGCCCGCTTTTCGGCGCCGACGGCCTGCAAAAGCACCAACTTAAACTCGGCGGCACCCAGGATAAATTCGATTACCTGGTCAATCTCTCCGACCTGCGCTACGACGGTTACCGTGCGCAGAGCGCGACCGAAATGACCTCGCTCAATAGCCGCTTCGGCTACGATCTCGGTCGCGGGAGTAAGATCGACGCCACGATCAATGTCACCGATTCCCCGGTCGCCGACGATCCGGGCGGATTGACCGCTGCGCAAGCCGCCGCTGATCCGCGTCTAGCCTTCGTGAATAACGTGTTACGGGACTCGGGTGAAGCCTTGGAACAAACGCGTTTCGGCCTGACCTATACCCGTAAGGTCGGTACCGACGGCGAACTCGCCCTACGCAATTATTACGTCTGGCGCGACTTGAAAAATCGCCTCCCGACCGGCGCCAGTGGCGAGGCGGTCAATCTCGATCGCTTCGCGCTGGGCGGCGGCGCGCAATACACCCTTACGCGACCGTTGCAGGGCCGGGAAAACCGTATCACCGTTGGCCTTGATCTCGACCGCCAGGACGACGATCGCAAACGCTTCAATCTGGCTGGACCGGTTCTCGCTGCAATGACCCAGGATCAACAAGAAGAGGTTGATAGCATCGGTCTTTATCTACAGGATGAATATAGCCTGACCCCGCAGGTCGAACTGACCCTCGGCGCGCGCTACGATCGCATGAAATTTGCGGTCGCGGACCGCTTTCTGGAGGACGGCGACCAATCGGGCGAGCGCGAATTTACCCGCGTCAGTCCAACGCTTGGACTGCGTTTTTCACCGACGGATACCCTGAATGTCTACGGCAATGTCTCGCGTGCCTTCGAGACGCCAACCGCACGCGAACTCGGCAATCCGGCCGGCGGGGGATTCAATCAAAGCCTGGACCCGCAGCTCGCGACCAACTACGAAATCGGAATCAAAAACCAGGTGACGCGCGATACGCGCTACGAACTGGCGCTGTTTCGGATTAACGTCGAAGACGAGCTGGTACCGTTCACACTCGGTGGCGCGACTTATTTCGAGAACGCCGGCAAGTCGCATCGCAATGGGGTCGAGTTTCTCGTCGCCTCGCGCTTGAGTCGAGTCCTGTCGGGGTCGCTGGCGTATACCTGGTCCGACTTCAGGTTCGATCGCTTTATCGACGATAATGGCACCGACTTCAGCGGCAACACGATCCCCGGCGCACCGGAACATGTCGTGCATGCGGATCTCACCTACACCCATCCGAAGGGTTTCTACGCCAAGGTCGACGCCTTGTATGTCGACGACTTTTACGCCAACAACGCCAATACCGCGAGCAACGACGCCTACACCGTATCCAATCTGCGCCTCGGCTACACCCGCCTGATGGGGAACTGGGAGATCTCGCCGTTTCTCGGCGTCAGCAACCTGTTCGACGAGCGGTACAACGGCAACGTTCGGATCAACGCATTTGGTGCGCGTTACTTCGAGCCCGCGCCGGATCGCGACCTCTACGCGGGGTTGACCGTGCGTTACGATTTCCACCGCTGAAGGTTTCGCAGCGCCGCGAAGAGTGACCTCGGGTAACACCGGGTTGTCCGGTACGGGGCACGCTTCTTGCAGTAGACTCGATCAAGGTCAAGAAGATCCGGAGGACGAACCGATGTTGAACCCGCCTGAAGATTCCGTACCGCGGCGTCACTGCCTCGTCGCCTTGCGTGTGGGATTCCCAGTGGCCGGGATACCCGAGGTTTTGACCCGAACCGGTCACGCCGGTTGTTCGGTGGTTAGGGCAATTATTTCGATTACAGGAGTTAAGCCATGAGTTGGCGTACACGCAAGGCTGAGGAAACCTACTCGGAAGCCGAGATTTCCCAGCGCCTCAAGGACGAGCTTCCGGGCTGGTATTTTGCGGACGGCTGGATCCGCCGCAAATACAAAACCGCAGGCTGGAAAGGCACCCTGATGGTGGTCAACACCGTCGGGCATCTCGCCGAGGCCGCGTTTCATCACCCGGACCTCACGGTGTCGTACGCGTTCGTGATCGTGAAACTGCAAACGCATTCAGCCACGGGCATCACGAACAAGGATTTCGAG
>CAZUJU010000122.1:0-3390 GCA_964620675.1 uncultured Thiotrichales bacterium
GATCCAGGGCTTTTCGCGGCGCCGAGCTTCGATCTCGAGGACGATATCGCGGCGCCGTACGTACACAAAGGCTTGCGGCCGCGGGTCGCGATACTGCGCGAGCAAGGGGTCAACGGACATCGGGAAATGGCGGCAGCGTTCGATCGTGCCGGGTTCACGGCGGTCGATGTGCATATGACCGATGTCATCGCCGGGCGCGAGGCATTCACTGACATGGCCGGTTTGATCGCGTGTGGCGGATTTTCTTATGGCGACGTGTTGGGCGCGGGCGGCGGTTGGGCCAAGTCCGTGTTGCACAACCCCCGCGCGCGCGATGCGTTTCAGTCGTTCTTCCAGCGTGACGATGTGTTCGGACTGGGGGTTTGCAATGGGTGCCAGATGTTTTCGCAACTGCGAGAGTTGATCCCCGGCGCCGGACATTGGCCGTATTTCCGCCGCAATGTCTCCGAACAGTTCGAGGCGCGACTGACATTGGTCGAGGTGTTGCCTTCACCATCGATGCTGTTGGCGGGCATGCAAGGCTCGCGCTTGCCGATCGCGGTCGCGCATGGCGAGGGGCGAGTGGTGTTCGAGGATAACGCGCCCGAGTCGGTGATGAAGGCAGGCTTGGTGGCCCTGTGCTACGTCGACCATCGTGGGCAAGTGACCGAGCACTATCCCGAGAATCCCAATGGGTCGCCGCACGGGATAACGGGCCTCACGACCGCCGATGGCCGGTTCACGATCATGATGCCGCACCCGGAACGGTTGTTCCGAACCGTGCAACATTCCTGGCACCCGGCGGAGTGGGGCGCGGATGGGCCGTGGCTCAGAATGTTCCGCAACGCACGCAAATGGGTGGGTTGAGGCGCCCAACGCGGGTGTCATCGAAGATTCATCGGAGTTTAGCCGCGTTGTAACGTGGCTTCGGTATACCAGCGGCTTTAGGCCAACCTGGGAGACCATCGATGAATTACAAACCATTGCTACTTGCCGGGCTCGGCCTGGCCGCGCTCGGCCTCTGGGGCTGCGACAGCGACTCCGGCAGGGCGATCGATCTGCGCGTTCTTCACATCAATGACCACCACTCGCACCTGCAACCGAACAGCGGTAGCCTGACGCTGGACGGCAAGGCGACCAGCGTCAAGAGCGGCGGTTTTCCAAGCGTCGCGGCGAAAATCAAGAGTCTTCGAGCGAGCGGCGGTAACGTACTGACCTTGCATGCTGGAGATGCGATCACCGGTGACCTGTATTTCACCTTGTTCAAGGGCGAGGCTGACGCCGCGATGATGAATCAGGTCTGCTTCGACGCCTTCGCATTGGGCAATCATGAGTTCGACGACGGCGACGCGGGCCTGAAGAAATTCTTGGATCACCTGCGAACGACTGGCACCTGCGGCACGGCGATTCTATCCGCTAACGTTTCGCCATCGGTGGGTGTATCGCCGTTGGCGGCGACTTCGGCGACCGACTACATCAAGCCCTATGTGGTGAAGGAATTTCAGGGCGAACAGGTTGGCGTCATAGGGTTGACGATTGCTGGCAAGACGAAGGAATCATCGAGCCCCGACGCTGGCACGACCTTTGCTCATGAAGCCGCGACCGCGCAGAAGTACATCGACGAGCTGACCGGACGCGGCGTCAACAAGATCATCCTGCTAACTCATATTGGTTACGAGAAGGATCTGGCGCTTGCCGCGCAGTTGCGTGGGGTGGACGTGATCGTCGGTGGCGACTCGCATAGCTTGCTGGGTGAAGGCTTCTCGGCCTTCGGCTTGACGCCGGCCGGCGCCTATCCGACGCGAACGGTCGACGCGAATGGAAAGCGGGTTTGCGTGGTGCAAGCGTCGCAGTATGCGGACGTTGTAGGCGAGTTGAACGTCAAGTTTTCGCGCTCGGGTGAGGTCACTGAATGTGGCGGAACCCCGCACCTGCTATTGGCCGATACGTTTAAACGGCGCGTCGACGGTGTCGACGTCGAGTTGACCGGGGCCGAGCGCGAAGCCGTGTTGGCCGCAGTCGCCGCGGCACCCGAGCTTTCTTTAGTCACCCCGGACGGTGTGGCCCAAGGTGTGCTCGATGGCTATTCGACGCAGGTCGATGTCATGAAGCAAACGGTGATCGGAAGCGCGGCGGAGACGCTGTGTCTGGAGCGTATTCCGAACGGCGGCCAGAGCAAGCTGGCCGGGTGCAAGGAAGCGACTCAGTCCAACGGTAGTGATATTTCGAATGTCGTTGCCAAGGGCTTCTTGGAGATGAGCCGCACTTCGGACATCTGCATCCAGAACGGGGGCGGGGTTCGGATCGACATTCCGGCGGGCGATATCACGATCGGAACGGCGTACACCTTGCTCCCGTTCGCCAACACCTTGACCGAGATTCGCATGAGCGGTCAGGAGATCCGCAACGTACTGGAAGACGCGGCGGATTTCGCGCTCTCGGGTTCAACCGGCGCCTATCCCTATGCATCTGGCCTACGCTGGCAAGTCGATTTGTCGCAGCCAAAGGGGCAGCGTTTCAGCAATATCGAGGTCAACCCGCGCGTGACCGGCGCCTGGCAGCCAATCGACATTGCCGCGGAGTACAAAGTAGTCACCAATAATTTCCTGGCGCGTGGGCAGGACGGCTACGTCACATTCGGAAATCTTCCGGCGGAACGCAAGGTTGAAACTTTTCTAGACTATGCGCAATCGTTTGTGGATTTCGTCAAGCGGGAAACGGCCGAGGGGCGCGCGATCGCCAAGCTACCGCTGGCCGAATACAGCACGCAATCGTTCATCGACCGGGACGGGATTCAACGATAAGCGGCCGAGCTGCGATTGGCGGGCGGTCGCCTTGCGCGGCCGCCGGCGCGGTGTTCGCTGTGCTGAGAGTTCCGGCAACGGCAACCATTATCGAATCGGCGGTCAAGGCCGAAGCGTTGGCTTCCTAATTCGATGCGAATGGGATGCTATGCGGATTGGGTCTTGTCCACGATCTCCGCGAACTTGATGAGTTCGATTTCCCAGGACGTGGCGTTGCGGATATTCAGCAACGCACAACTCGCGCCGCCGTGTGTTCGAGTGCGCCCCGCGGCGCCGGGGTTCAAAACCCACGGCTTGTCGGTCTGGTCGAGGACTTGCAGATGGGTATGTCCATAGGCGATCAGGCGCGCCTCGGGGTATTGGTCGCGCAGTTTGGCGTGAGGTGGATGATTGCCCCAGTGGTGCCCATGCTCGACGGCGACCGAGCCTCCAGGCAGTTCGATGATCACGGATTGCGGTAGCGCCCGGACCTGATCGATTTCGTCGGGCGGCCAGATCGCGGCCGTATCGTTGTTGCCGGCGACGGCGACGACGTGGTCGCTCAGGCCATGCAGTTGCCGTAGGACCTCGCCGCCCATCAAGTCGCCGCAATGAACGATCAGATCGG
>CAZUJU010000123.1:0-1597 GCA_964620675.1 uncultured Thiotrichales bacterium
GAGAGTTTTGCGAACGCCGAGATCGCCGCGCGGCTCAATCGCGATTTCATTTCCGTGAAAGTCGATCGCGAACTCGAACCGGTATTGGACCAACGCCTGATGGAGTTCTCGCAGAACATCAATGGAATTGCCGGTTGGCCCCTCAATGTGTTTTTGACCCCGGAAGGCTATCCGCTCTCCGGCGTGGTTTACCTGCCACCCGATGAGTTCGCGGCCTACATCGATCGGTTGGCGACCCGCTGGGGTGCGCAGCGCGCGCAACTGGGTCCGGCAGCGCGGGAACTCGCCGCACGTCAGGCCGCGGTGCAGCACGAACTCGAGTCGACCGCCGGGCAACCGGCCGTGTCCGCGCTCGCGGACGCCTTCGTCGCCGCGGCGCTGGCGTCGGGCGACAAGATGCAAGGCGGGTTTGGCCAGCAAAGTAAATTTCCCACCGTGCCGCGCTTGCTGGGCCTGCTAGAATTGCACCAGCAGTCACCGCGTCCCGAGGTCGCCGCGTTTCTCACGCTTACGCTCGAACATATGGCGGATTTCGGCCTGTTTGATCACGTCGGTGGAGGGTTTTTCCGCTACACCACCGATCCCGACTGGCATACCCCGCATTTCGAGAAGATGCTCTACGACAACGCCTTGCTCGCCTGGCTCTACCTGCGGGCCGCAGAGGTATTGGGGGAGCCGCGCTGGCGCACCGTCGGTCTCGCCACGCTGCGTTTTATGCTGCGCGAACTGCCGGGCGGCGATGGTGCGTTGATTGCCAGCCTGTCGGCGGTCGACGACAAGAACATCGAGGGTGGCTTTTATTTGTGGCGGCAGGAGGAGCTCGCCAAGGGGTTGACCGCGGACGAGCAGAGGTTTGCGAATGCGGCCTGGGGGCTCGATCGCCCAACCCAATGGGAGGCGGGCGCGCTTCCGATGCGGGTGCGAACGCCGCAACAATTGCAGAAGCAACTTGGCCTCGACGCCGTCACGATGGCGCAGCGCGAACGCCAGATCGCTGACAAGCTGCGGCGGATTCGCGATGCCACTCGCAGCCTGCCGCGCGACGATAAACGCCTCGCCGGCTGGAATGGGCTGGCGTTGCTCGCGTTGGCGCAGGCCTTGCCGCACGCCCCCGAATGGAAGTCCGCCGGCAGCGCGCTCGCGCGCTTTCTTGGCGAGCGTCTGTGGGATGGGCAACAACTGCGGCGCGCGGTCGATCGCAATGGCCGTGGTCTTGGCCCCGGCAATCTCGCCGATTACGCGAGCGTGGCACTTGGACTCCTGCGTTGGGGGGCGGCGGCCGGCGATGAAACCGCCTGGCGCCACGGGCGGGCGCTGCTTGACCGTGCTCACCGCGAGTTTCACACCGAGCAGGGCTGGCAAGAAGAAGGCGTTGCCTCATTGCCAGGCGCGCTCAGGTACACCCATCTGATCGATACCGCGCTGCCTTCGGCACAGGCGCTCTGGGTGCTGGGCGCCCAGGCAGCGCTGCAACGTGCGCCTGCCCCCGAGCTTGCGCGCCAACTCGCCGCGCAACTGCGCCATGCCTCCCGCACGATGCACGAAGATCCGCTCTGGTACGGCGCGCTGATCGCCGCGGCGCGTGCACGGGCGTCAT
>CAZUJU010000123.1:1697-3300 GCA_964620675.1 uncultured Thiotrichales bacterium
AATGAGTATGGCGATCTTGGGGCGCCTCCGACAATTCGAAAACTAACGGCATATTAAGCGGTCGGTCCGAGCATCAGACCACCGAAACGACTAGATTTGAGCAGTCGCACACACTCGGGGCTCGGGTTGCGTGCGCGTCGCTCAGGAGGGGAACCATGTCGAACAGTGAGGACAAGTCCGTCCGTGCGGGTATCGACAAGGAGGTCAAACAGCTCACACCATTAGCGGAATCTAATCATCGTGAAGAAGATCTCTTGCGGTTGCTTCAGATGCTGCGCCGCGATTGTCAGGCCCTGTCGGATTCGCCGCGGCGAATCGTGCTGGAACACGCGATTCGCGCCTGCCAGTCGATTCTGAACAATCAGCTTGAGCTGGAATGGCATCGGCGGCTGTATGAGCAGGCCTTTCAGCAGAATCTGGGGCTCGCGGAGCAGTTGGCGCTGGTGCTTGAGTTGCTGGAGATCAGCAGTCCACCCGATCCCGATGACGGCGGCGACGGTGCCAACGCCAATACTGCCGCGGCAGAGGAGGCGACGATCATACGGCGCTGTTGGCGCAACATCGAACGTTGGCTCAAGTCGTCCTTCGTGGGGCTGGCTGGCACGACGGTCAATTGCGCGGCGGCTAGCGCGAGTGAGCTCGTCGTGCTCGATGCCCCATCGCCGTCCGCGTCCGACCGCGCCGCCACGACGTCCAACGGCGGCGACGACATGCGACTCGCTAGCCTTGAAGTGTATTGTTTCGGCGCATTTCGTCTGTATCAGGATCGCGAACCGATCGAGTCCTGGCCGAAGGGGCGCGCGAAGCAGCTCTTGAAATACCTAATCCTTAATCGCGCCAGTCCGATTCCGAAGGAGGTGCTGATGGATCGATTCTGGCCGGATCTGGAGGAAAGTAGCGCGCGCAACAATCTGAACGTTGCCGTATACGGCTTGCGGCAATCCTTGAAAAAGGAGGGCTCGAAGTTTCTCCACGTGTTGTTTCAGGACGGCTGCTACCTATTGAATCCTGATCTTGGCATCTGGGTCGATATCGATGCGTTTGACCGCGCGCTCAAGCTCGCCGCGCGACTGGAGGCGCAAGGCCGTATCGACCAAGCGATTGGTGCGCTGAATCAGGCGGAGCAGCTCTATCAGGGCGACTTTCTCGCCGAGGATCTGTATGAGGACTGGACCGCCGAATTACGCGAGGGCTATCGCTCGCGCTACCTCGATCTGCTGCGCAAACTCAGCGAGTGCCAGTTCCGCAAGGAAAACTACGAAGCCTGCACTGACATCAACCGCAAGCTGCTCGCGCTCGACCAGGCGAACGAATTCGCCCACCGCCGGGTGATGGAATGCTACGCCTGTCGCGGCCAACGGCATCTCGCATTGCGCCAGTTCGGGCTCTGCCGGGATGCGCTGGCGAAGGAGTTCGGGCTCAAGCCCGCGCCGGAAACGACGAGCCTTTTCGAGCGGATCAGAACCCACGCCGACTCGGGCGCGACGGGGGCAGCGCTGGGATCGGACGCGGCGCTGCGTCTGCGCAATGCGTAGGCGGTGGTGGCGGCCCGCATCACTTGCGCGTGCCTTGGCTGCCGCTCACGGTATTCAAAGTCGATATC
>CAZUJU010000124.1:0-3244 GCA_964620675.1 uncultured Thiotrichales bacterium
GTATTCGGACGATAGGCACTACGACCGTGATTGCGGATGGCTTCGCTACTATTGCACGATCAATAGCTCTATTCTGAGAGCTGCTTACCTTGGCGTTAGCGTCGCTCCCCTTCCTCAAGCCACCGCACGCCGCCGATACCCTCGCCCTATCTCGCACAACTCCGGCACGAGCGCTTCGACCTCCGGGGCTTCGGTGGTGCCGTGGGTGAGCGCGGTGATGAAGCTGCGTTCGTTGCGGGCGATGGAGCGGGTGTAGCTGGGGTCGTAGTGGGTGAGGAGCATGTCTTCGACGAAGGTGGCCCAGTCGCCGCGGTCGATGGTGTCGTACCAGGTTTCGATTTTGGCGTTGCCCTGGAGTTGGCGCAGGTATCCGAGTTTGCGTTTGAGTTCGGCGGGGGCGTCGATGAAGTGGCGGTATTCTTCCAGCAGGTGGGTGACGCGGGTTGCGATGGGGGCGCGAATTTCGACCGCGAGGGCTTGTTTCATGTTTTCCCACAGTGGGGGCGGGCATTGCACGCTGCCGATGCGGGCGCTTTCGGATTCGACCCAGGTGACGCGCTGGGGGTCGAGGTTGCGGATTGCGTCGGCGATGAGGGATTCGAATTGTTTTTGCGCCGGTTGTACGCCGTTGGGTTCGAGGCCGAGCAGTGAGCCGCGGTGGCGCGCGAGGCCTTCGAGGTCGAGGATTTGTTCGCCGGCGGCGGCGAGTGCCTGCAACAGGCGGGTTTTGGCGGTGCCGGTGAGGCCGGTGAGGACGATGAGTTGCAGTGGCGGCAAGCGTGCGTCGAGTGTGGTGCGCACCCATTGGCGGTAGGCCTTGTAGCCGCCCTGGAGCACGCTGGTTTCCCAGCCGACGCGGGAGACGATGGTTGCCATGCTGCCGGAGCGTTCGCCGCCGCGCCAGCAGTACACCAGCGGGCGGTAGTCGCGGTCCTGGTGGGCGAAGTGGGTGTCGAGCCAGTGCGCGACGTTGCGCGCGACCAGTGCGGCGCCGATTTTTTTCGCGGCGAAGGCGCTTTCCTGTTTGTAAACGGTGCCGACGCGGGCGCGTTCGGCGTCGTTGAGCACCCAAAGGTTGATCGCGCCGGGGATGTGGTCCTCGGCGAATTCGGCGGGGGCGCGGACGTCGATGATTTCGGAGTAATTCCGTTCGCCGGGGTCGGTCAGTACGGTGATGGGTCTGGCCATGATTCAGTCTTTTTGCAGGGTGTGGGCCTCGTCGGCGCGCAGGGATCGCCCCGGCCACGGGATCAGGGCGGGCACGCGCGCGCGATAGCGTTGGTAACGCTCGCCGTAGTAGCGCAGGAGTTTGTGTTCCTCAAGCCGGCTGCCGACGAGCAGGTATAGGGTGAGTGCGACGCAGGCGACGAACCAGTTGAGCGGCATGTCACGGGTCCAGATCAGCACCAGGCCGAGGGCGTACCAGGGGTGGCGCACGTAGCGGTGCCACGGCGATATTACGAAAGGTTCGTCGGCGCGGCCGATATGGGTTTCGTGGCCGCGGCGCAGGCCGAGAAAGCTCAGGCTGTCGTAGTAGCGCAGGGTGTGGAAGAACCCGCCGAGGGCGGCGAGCGCGAGGGCGTTCATGCCCCAGGCGGCGGCGCCTTCCCAGCGCCACAGGATCGGTGACGGGGTGGCGAAGGTAAGCCAGACGATCGGTAACAGCAGGAGCAACGCGAGCACATTGTAGGCGAGGCGATAGTGCGGGAACTGTTGCGGCCAGCGCCGTTGCACCGCCGCCTTGAAGCCTTCGGAGGCCCACCAGGAGTGCAGCGCGAAGTAGGCGACCCAGGCCGCGCTCAGGATCCCGACCGTGCCCATCGCGGATCAGCCTTCGACGGCGGCGAGTATCGGCTGTGGCGCGGTTGGCGCGGCGGTGCGCCGATCGAAGAACTCCGGGTCGAGCATTTCGATGAACGCGCGCGCTTGCGGGGTAAAAAACTTGTTCTTGAGCGCGACGACGCCGTAACTGCGCGACGGGAAGTATTGATCGAGCGGAATCGCGACGAGATGGTCGCAGTCGGTCAGGCAGATTTCGGTAACCACGGAAATGCCCATGCCGAGCGCGACGTATTTCTTCACCACTTCCCATCCGCCGGCTTCGAGGATGACTTTGTATTGCAGGCCGTGCTGCTGGAACACCATGTTGACGATGCTCCAGGTCGAGAGGTGGCGCGGCGGCAGGATCAGGCCGAACTGGCTGACATCCTCAAGCGTCACGCGCTTCTTGCGTGATAGTGGATGGTCCTTGGCCGTGATCAGCATTGGCCGATAGGTGAAGGTCGGGGTGTAGGTGATGTCGCTCGGCACCTCAAACATCGAGCCGACCGCGAAATCCACTTCGCCCGCGCGCAGCAAGGCCATGCCGTCGCGCCCGGTCTCGTTGTGGAGGTGGATGCTGACCTGGTTGTATTGCTGATTGAAGGCCTGGATGTACTTCGGCAGCAGGTAGAGGATGGTGGATTCACCGGCCGCGATGTCGAGCGTGCCGGTGTTGACATTGCCCATCTTCGCCGCGAAGAACTCGGGTAGCCGTTCCATGCCCTCGACCAGCGGCAGCGCGACCTCCAGCAGGGTTTCGCCGGCCTGGGTCAATTCGATGCGCGGACCCTTGCGGGTGAACAGTTCGGCGTGGAGGTCCTCTTCCAGCGATTTGATCAACAGCGAGACGCTCGGCTGGCTGAGCTGCAGGCGTTCGCCCGCCTTGGACACGCTGCCGGTCTGCGCGGCTTGGCAGAACGCGCGCAATTGGCGCAGGCGGTTAGAGGTGCGAGGGCTTTCTGACATGGTTTGACGGTACTCTCCACTATTAGGTGGATCAATTCACGAATCGTTCAGGATTGTAAAATATTTAGTCTTGGCGCGCGCGAATTAATACTTAGGCGTTGAAATTGACCGCGCGGAGGTCTATCTCTAGGCTACGAGAAACCCACACGATGAGTGACTGATCTGTGTCAAACCTCCCCGCCGATCCGAACGCGCCGCGGCTGCGCGGACACCTCCTGCGCGCCCTCGGCCTCACGCTGATGGTGGTGACGCTGCTCGTGCCGGCCTGTCGTGCATTGATCATTAACGTTGTTCGCTAGGAGACTGCAATGGCCGAGCGAGTGACTGGAAAGCGCCCCACGGTGCCTAATCTTAAAGGCGCGTTGTTGGGTGCGGTGGGCGTGCTGATGATTCCGGCGGCGGTCGTCAACCTGTTTCAAAGCCAGTTGGGCGGGTTTTTCACGGCGGTTGTGGTCGG
>CAZUJU010000125.1:0-3114 GCA_964620675.1 uncultured Thiotrichales bacterium
CCCCGCGCGCGCGGGGTCAGGGAGGTTTTGCTGCCGCGCAGCGGCTTAGTTCAACGTAGTGTAGACCTCAAACTCACGTGTGATAACACGTCAGTATGATTGATATTCTTCATTCGTGCCGACCATCGAAACATAGTCTGATTACTCGGTCGTCTGAAAGTATACGAGAAAAAACAGAAAGATACATCGATCCACGGCATCGTGGCCAGAAGGGGATCCTGGCGCGGTTCCGCGGGATAGGCGTCACATTCAAATAGTTTCGCGGACCCCAGCCGGGACCCTGCGTCGAATAGGTGTATATAATTACACCTATTCGTATTCGCCGTGACCACTACCATGTCTGACTCGTCGCCTTTTCTGAACTCGGTTCGCGAGGCGATCCGGGTGCGGCATTACAGCATTCGCACGGAGGATGCGTATCTCGGGTGGATCAAGCGCTTCATTCTGTTTCATGGCAAGCGTCATCCGAAGGAGATGGGTGTAGCCGAGGTGTCGGAGTTCCTGACGCATCTGGCGGTGGTGGGTAACGTGGCGGCGAGCACGCAGAATCAGGCGTTGAACGCGTTGGTGTTCCTCTACAAGGTGATCCTCGATCAACCGCTGGGCGAGCTGGTCGATGCCGTGCGGGCGAAAAAGCCGCGTCGTCTTCCGGTGGTTTTGACGCCGGCGGAGGTGCGCGCGGTTTTGAAACATCTGGAAGGGGTGCACTGGCTGGCCGCCTGTCTGATGTATGGCTCCGGGCTGCGCCTGATGGAGTGTATGCGCTTGCGGGTGAAGGATCTTGAGTTTGATCACCGTGCGATCCTGGTGCGCGATGGCAAGGGCGGCAAGGATCGGGTGGTGACCTTGCCCGATGAGTTGGTTGCGCCGCTGCAACGGCATCTCGCGTCGGTCAAGAATGCGCATCTCAAGGATCTCGCCGAGGGGTACGGCGAGGTCTATTTGCCGCACGCGCTGGCGCGGAAGTATCCGGCGGCGCCGAAAGCCTGGGGCTGGCAATATGTGTTTCCGGCCGAGCAGCGTAGTGTCGATCCGCGTTCTGGCATTGTGCGGCGCCACCATTTCGGTGAGCAGGCCGTGCAGCGGGCGGTGAAGATCGCCGTGAACAGGGCTGGTATTCACAAGCCGGCGAGTTGCCACACCTTTCGTCACTCGTTCGCGACGCACCTGTTGGAGCGCGGCGCGGATATCCGCACGGTGCAGGAGCAACTGGGGCATAGCGATGTGCGCACGACGCAGATTTATACTCATGTGCTGCAACGCGGCGGGCGCGGGGTACTGAGTCCGTTGGGGGCCGTGTTGTAGCCGCGCCGCCCTTTCCTCCGGACACGCTACCGCCAAGACGTGCGGCGTTGGCCAGCGCGCCTGTGTTTGGCGACGGTTCGGCTATCGAAACTATTTTTAAAGATAGGTACTCCCTCGGTGATTGGCAATCAATCAGCCACAGGAGCTAGTCGCGGCAGTCCGGCGCGCGGTCGATGGGGTGTAAGGGGAGCCTGGGCGCGCGCCTGCTTGTCGCGGTGGTGACAAGCAGGCGCGATGGAAATCGCAGCTACTGGCTCTGCACGCCTTTTTCGAGTCCCTTGAGAAATTCGCCGACGGCTTTGCCGGCTTCTTCGGGTTTCATGTTTTCAAATTTGTTCATGTCGAATTTTTCGAGTTCGCTGAAGTGGGCGCGCATGCTGCGGGCGGAGTGTTCCGCGCCGAGGTTCCAGAGCAGGGCGATGCCGCCGAGGATGCCGAATACGATCAGCGCGGTTTGTTGGGCGCGGCCGTGGACTTCGGTGCTGGCGGTGATCATGAGGTAGGTGCCCCAGACGACGGAGACGAGGATGCCGAGGTAGGGAATCAAGCCGAGCACGGCGGTGATCGGTGAGATCGCGGCGGCGTAGGCGACGCAGCGGTAGGCGGTTTCGTAGTTTTCCGGCGAGCCCATGAGTTTCCACACGACGAACAGGATCGCGGCGAGGATGAAGCTGCCGATCAACGCCATGATCGGATAGATGATGATCGCGGCGAATCCGATCGCGAGGCCGGCGCTTGGGCCCAGGCCGAGCAGCGAGAGCACGGCCATGACGAGGCCGCTGGCGACGGCCATGACGAGCAGAAAGATGATGGGCTCGGCGAAGCCGCCGGATTTGGCCATGCCGCGGTAGAACCCGACGGGGTTGGTGATGACGGTTTTGGCGGTCTCGATGACGGTGTTGAGGTTGAAGCTGCCTGTGCTCATGCGGTTGCCTTCCAAGTTTGCGGTGAATTGGGGGTGTCGCGAAAGTATAGAGACGCGGGCGGTCGCGTGGTTAGCTTTCTATCGTCATTGTTTCGACCGGCGCGGTGGGATGCGGGTTCGATCGGCGGTGGTGGCTGCGTTCGATCCTGTGACGTAGCCGAAATTCCCTCGTCCGAGGTGTGGGGTTGGAACGCGGGCGGTTCGATGCGGTCAGAGAGTCCATGCCGAGTCATGATCATGAGTGATATCAATCTGCCGCAGGCGACGCTCGACCTGTTGCACCGCTTGGGTGTACCGCGCGAGCGGGCGCTCGATGCGCCGACGCTGTCGCCGGCCGAATCGGCGGCCCGTGGCGGCGTTGCCTTGGGTGATTGGGTGGCTGCATTGCTCGAACTCGCCGAGCGCCGCATGGGCCCGCGCGATCACAATTTCGCCTTGGTGCAGGTGGATTTCGAGGCCAGCCAGGCGCCAAGGATCGTGTTGCCGCATGGGCGCAACGAGGCCTATATCCACCTCACGCGCAGTGCGTTGCACGATACCCGGCAGTTGATTTTTCAGCTTTCGCATGAGGTGTTTCATCTGGTGTCGCCGACGCGGCTCGCGGTGAATATTTTCGAGGAGGGGCTGGCGACGGAATTTTCGCTCGAGTGCTGCCGGCGCTTTGGTTATCCGGTCGGCGATGTTTATATCGATAATGATGATTATCGGCTTGCGCTCGACGGCGTGCGGTGCTTGCGCCGATTCGAGCCGGCGCTGGATCGACACTGCGTCGCGATCCGCGCCGCCGGGGTGAAACTGGGCTGCGCGGCGGCGGATTATCTCGCCAGCGTGTGGACGCATACGCCGCCGGCGCTGGTGGCTGCAATCGCGATGCCTTTTTCGAG
>CAZUJU010000126.1:0-3066 GCA_964620675.1 uncultured Thiotrichales bacterium
TCCCAGTCGCTATCCAGAATCACCCAGTTGACGTGGCACTTGGGCGGCGGGCCGGCGGTGTCCCACCGATCGGTTTTCGAGGTGTTGAAGCCGACGTAGGCGGTGGATCCGGCGGGGTTATACGGATCGAGCATCGCCTTGATAGGTTTTTCATCCGCGAATGCGGCAGTGATGCCAGCGGTGATGCGCTCGCAGGCCATGTCGGCGAGTTCCTGGTACATCAGTTGCGCCGGGTAGGTGCCGCCTTTGCAGACGAGGCAGGTGTCGAGCCATTGCTTGGCGATGCGTTTGAGCTGGCCGAACAGATGGAGTTTCGGCGCCTCGCCGGGGTCGCGCCATTTCGTATACAGCAAGCGTTGGGTGAGGTGCATCAGCAGCGTGGAGTGGCGCAGATCGCCCAGATGCGCGAGGTTGAGGTCGACGGATTCACCGATGATGCCGGCGTTCTGGGTGATCGACGGGCCGACGAGATCGGGCGTCAGTTCGAGGATCGAGTCCGCGTTGAACACGGCGGTGAGCCGCTCCTGCGGCAGCTCGACACGGTAACCCTCGACACGCGGGAAGCGGATTTCGAGGGGATCGCGCGCCGGACGCACGGCCTTGACGTGGATGGTCTCGCGCGGCGGTTGCGGTGGCGCGACGACCGGCTTGGCCGTGAAGTCGAACGGGATACCCAGCACATCGGCGTATTCGACGTTGAACAGGCCGCCCTCGTTCAGTTCGTAGGACTGGCGGCGCAACGCGCGGCCGATGACCTGCTCGCACAGGAGCTGGGTGCCGAAGGCGCGCACGCCGAGCACATGGGTGACGGTGTTCGCGTCCCAACCTTCGGTCAGCATGGACACCGAAACGACGCAGCGGATCGACTCGCCGAGCCGCCCGGACTTGCCGACGGTGTTCATCACCTCGCGCAGCAGGTCCTGATCGGTCAAGTTATCGGCGGCCCGCATATCGCCGGTGCGCTCGATGATCTCGCGGCGGAATTGCTCGATTTCGGCGCCGGCCATTTTGCGAAAGTTGTCGTCGAGGGCCTCGCCGGATTCGAGCTGCTCGCTGTCGATCAGCAAGGTGCGTGGCCGGGCGAGCCGGTTGCCGTGTTCGTCGTAGTTCGAGAACAGCGAGAACTTGCCGAGGTACGGCGGTGGCGTAACGCCGTCAGCTCCCTCGGGATGCTCAAACCCTGCAATGTAGTCGTAGACGAGTTTCGAGGTCGCGGTGTTGTTGCACACGACGATGAAGCACGGCGGGACGGTGATGCCTGCGGCCTGCCAGAGATGAAAGGTTTTTTCGTAATGTCCGTACAGTGCTTCGAGCGCGGTTTGCAGGCGGGTGGGCAGCTTGAGCGGATCGAGGTTCTCGGCCTTGCCCCGGCCCTTTTTCGGCATGTCCTTGCGGATGTGCTCCCACAAGTTACGGAACACGGGGACTTCAACGCCGGGGATGTTGTCCGCCACCGGCACGCGCGGCAGCTTGACGATGCCGCATTCGATGGCGTCCATCAGCGAGAAATCGCTCAGGGTCCACGGGAACAGTGTGCCCTCGGCATAGCCCGAGCCGCGCAGGAAAAACGGCGTGGCGGAGAGGTCGATCACGCGGCTGACGCCGAGTTTGCGCTTGGCGATCTCCAAGCCGCTGATCCACAGGCGCGCGGCCTCGTTGTTCTTCTCGGCCTCCTTCCGCTCGTCACCCTTGAGGGCTTCGTCGCCGTGGTTGGGCTTTTCGCGGTAACAGTGATGCGCCTCGTCGTTGATGACGAGGATGTTTTTCATCCCCATCAAATCGGGTACGACGCGTTGCAGCATCTGGCCTTCGGTCTCGCACGTATCGAGCGCCTCGCCGCGGCGGCCTTGCAGTAGCGAGCGGCCACCTTTGGAGATCTCTATTCGCTCGCGCAGCTTGAAGGCGTGGTAATTGGTGATGACGAGCTTCGCGCGTTCGAGGTCACCGAGCAGGTCGTTCGGTACCAACTCACGGGTTTTGAAGTAGCTGTCGGGGTCGTTGGGCTGGAGCACGCGCAGCCGGTCCTTGATCGTGAGCCCGGGCGCGACGATCAGAAAGCCGCGGGTGAAGCGCGAACTGCCGCGGCGGCGCACGGCGTTCACCGTCTGCCAGGCGATCAGCATCGCCATGACCGTGGTCTTGCCCGCGCCAGTCGCCAGCTTGAGGGCAAGGCGCATCAACTCGGGGTTGGCATCGCGGTTGGCGTTGGCAAGGTGATCGAGGAATCGGGCTCCGGATTTGCCAATCTGCGGTGCGACCTCGGTCAGCCAGATCGCGGTTTCGACCGCTTCGACCTGACAGAAGAACGGCCGGATACTGTTGAACGGATGATGCCGCCAGTGCTGGAGCAGCCGCGCGGTCTCCGGCGTCACGCGCCAGTCGTTCGGGTTGGGGATCATCCGCCAGCGATCGACCTCCTGGCGCACCGCGTTGATGATCGCGGTGTGGTCGTACTGCTGCGCATCGGTCGAAAGCCCATCGTCGATCAGCAACGACGCCTGCTGCGGCGCATCCTTCTGTTTTTTCGGTTTGGGGATCGGGGTGACGAACTCAGCCCGGCGGCGCGTCTCGACGATGCTTTGCGTCGGTTGCCCCTGGTCGTCCAACTCCCAGTGCCGCGACGGGTAGGCGTAAGGCGAGTTCAGGATGGGTCGCTCAAAGAACCGATTGTCCATGCGTGACTATTTCTCGCTTGATGCTTAAGCCGGCCGAGACATTTCTTGCATACGGCATTCATTCGCGCCACGAGGATCGCCCAATCGTCATGGAATCGCGGTCACATATCGCGGTAAGAATAACGTCTTCCGTCGTGAAATGCCTGCAGTGCGTCACGCTTTAGGGCATCGGAACGCGACGGTAGGTCTCAGGATAATCGACGCGTGGACGTGAGATGCGCCGGGGGATGACGATGCCGAATGGACTTCACGCGCGCACGGGCGGTGTTGATTGCTTCCAGTGGCAGAGCGACTGCGATGAGCTTTCACTTTGCCATGCGATTCGCAGCCGACCGCAGTACACGCCAGCACGCTTGAACAGATGGGTTTGGTTTCTCATGACGAGCGGCAC
>CAZUJU010000127.1:0-3044 GCA_964620675.1 uncultured Thiotrichales bacterium
AAGGCTTGCGCGCTATTTTCTGGTGAACTGTTCATCTGGGTGCTAAACGCGTCCCGCGGCTGGAATCCAGCGGTACAGGGTCGGAACGGATATGCCGAGGTTCGTGGCCACGTCACGCGGCGGGATGCCGCTGGCCAGTAATTTTTTCGCTGACTCGATCTTGCTGTCGGTCATTTGCCGCTTGCGACCTCCTTTTCGGCCAAGCTGGCGGGCAACTTCCAGCCCGGCGCGAGTGCGTTCTACCGTCAGCTCCCGTTCCATCTCGGCCAAGCTGGCCATGACATGAAAGAAGAAACGACCGGATGGCGTCCCTGTGTCGATGGCATCGGTCAGGCTCTTGAACTGGATGCCTTGCTTGTGTAATTCGCCAACCAGATCGACCAAATTCTTGACGCTGCGGCCCAGACGATCCAGCTTCCAAACGATCAGGGTATCGCCCTCGCGCAACATTTCCAGCGCTTTGGTGAGTCCGGGGCGCTCGGCTCGACTGCCGCTGATCTTGTCATTGAAAATCCTTTTGCAGCCCGCCTTGGTCAAGGCTTCGGTTTGAAGGTCAAGGTTCTGGTCCTGCGTTGAGACGCGGGCATATCCGATCAACACGGTTTGCTCTCCGTCTTGTCGTTGTTCACGGCTCCATCCCATAGTCGTTGCGGTCTTCGTCGTCGGCTACTTGGCGCACAGCAGGCAGTTGTTTGAGCAATGCCGGCAGCCACTCTTGAACGGTCTCCCACACCACATCAAGGTTGATGTCGAAATAACCGTGCGCCATGCGATTGCGCATGTTTCGCATGCTGCGCCACGGTACTTCGGGGTGTGCTTGCGTGAACTCGGTGTAGCCTTCCATCACCTTCGTCGCGGCCTCGCCGATGATGATGAAGTTCATGATGACGGCTTGCTGAGTGCGCTTGTCGGTAAGGAAGTCGTCCTTGCCTAGGCCCTCCACGAAGCTGCACGCATCCGCTGCGGCCCGCTGTATGTGGTCGATGTAATCAGGAAGACGATTTTCACTCATACCGGTTGCGCCTCCGCAAGCACCTTGGCTCGGAACTTCGGCGGCAAGTCGCCTGGCGTCAACAAATCAACGTGAACGCCGAGCAGTGATTGCAGCTCGTCTTGCAAATCACCCAAATCCAATAACGTGGCGCCAGGCAACGCATCGACCAACAGATCGAGGTCGCTGCCATCCCGGTCGGTGCCGTGAAGCACCGAGCCGAAGACACGGGGATTCGCCACGCGAAAGCGGTTCACCGCTTCGCGCACTGCACTTCGCTTCATGTCAAGCACAACGGACGGGCGCATGGGCATCCTTTCTTATCGAAACTCATTGCAATGGTAAGGGATCGAGAATCGCATTTCGAGAACTATTTTCGAGAATCGCAACGCCTTGATTACCGATGCCCCATCGGTCGCTTGGTGCAGTCTCTCAAAATCCCTCGTTTGCAAGAAGAAAGAGACTGCATGCCACGCCGTTCGATCCTGTCCGCCACTGAGCGCGAACGCCTGTTGGCACTGCCCGATGCCAAAGATGAGCTGATCCCGCACTACACCTTTAACGACGCCGACCTGTCCCGCATTCGACAGCATAGAGGCGCGGCAAATCGGTTGGGCTTCGCGGTGCAACTTTGCTACATGCGCTATCCGGGCATCGCGCTCACTGCTGACGCGGAACCAGACGCGCCCTTGCTGCGCATCGTGGCCGACCAGCTCAAGCTGCCTGGCGACATCTGGAACGACTACGGCCAACGCGCCGCGAACATCTGTTGGAGTTGCAGTCAGCCTATGGCTTCCAGTCGTTCACGACACTGAGCCATTATCGGGCTGCTGTACATCGCCTGGATGACCTGGCCTGGCAAACCGACAAGGGTATTGTGCTGCACGCGAGCTGGCCGAGGGGTTGCGTCGCAAGAGCGCTTTGCTGCCAGCGGTCGGCGTGATGGAACGTATTTGCGCCGAGGCGCTCACCCGCGCCAACCGGCGTATTCATGCCGCATTGACCGACCCTCCTGAAACCGGCCATCGTCAGCGTCTGGACGAACTCCTCAAGCGCAAGGAGGAAAGCAGGACGACCTGGCTGGCTTGGCTGCACCAGTCGCCCGCCAAGCCGAATTCGCGCCACATGCTCGAACACATCGAGCGCCTGAAATCCTGGCAGGCACTCGGTCTACCCGCTGGCATCGAGCGGCAGGTTCATCAGAATCGCCTACTCAAAATCGCCCGAGAAGGTGGCCAGATGACGCCCGCCGACTTGGCCAAATTCGAGCCGCAGCGACGTTACGCCACCGTGGTTGCGCTGGCTATCGAGGGCATGGCCACTGTTACGGACGAAATCATCGACCTGCACAACCGCATCATCGGCAAGCTGTTCAACGCGGCCAAGAACAAGCATCAGAAGCAATTTCAGGCCAGCGGCAAGGCGATCAACGACAAAGTGCGGATGTATGGACGTATCGGCCAAGCCTTGATCGACGCCAAGCAAAGCGGCGGCGATCCGTTTGCCGCCATTGAGGCGGTCATGCCGTGGGACACCTTCGCCGCCAGCGTCACCGAGGCGCAAACACTGGCGCGGCCTGCGGATTTTGATTTTTTACATCACATTGGCGAGCGCTACGCCACCTTGCGCCGCTACGCGCCGTAGTTCCTGGACGTGCTCAAGCTGCGAGCCGCGCCCGCCGCGAAGGGCGTGCTCGATGCCATCGACGTGTTGCGCGGCATGAACAGCGACAGCGCGCGCAAGGTGCCCTCGACCACGCTTTGCCAGGGCCTGTGCCGACCGTGTGAATGGACGTGAACGTTCGCCACGATCGGAAAAAAGGCTCCCATTGATCTTGGGCCTGTCGAAGGACTTACTCTGCGTTTCCCTTTGAGACTTATCCGGTTGCCTTAAAATCACGAGCCGCCGGCTGTGGTTTGGATACGGTCCCGCAGCGGCTGAATTCCTTCCATTGAAGCGCCACCGCAGACCGATTCGACCCAATTCGGTGTTCCACGCTGCATCTGCGGCACGACAGGCATTACCGGATTTCTGCGCCGCGGCTCTGCCAACG
>CAZUJU010000128.1:0-3001 GCA_964620675.1 uncultured Thiotrichales bacterium
GGAATGCCGGAACCCAGTGCACAGGGAAGTGCATTCACGATGCCGGAACCCAGTGCACAGGGAAGTGCATTCACGATGCCGGAACCCAGTGCACAGGTACGCGCATTCACGATGCCGGAACGCAATGCACCGGGGCATACATGCACAATGCCAAAACCCAGCACCCTATTTCACCTCGATTTTCGAGCCAATCCGCCTAAGCTTGGTAAAACCTCAATCGACCGCAATCGCAAGATGGCGTGAAACTCGGTACTGGTGGAGATGCCGTTACCCGAACGGAGGCGCCACGGGATCGCACTCAGATATCTAACGCAAACGGCAAGGCGCCGGTGTTCGTGCTGCCGTAAATCAAAAACACCCTATAATTGAACGCGGTTAATCCACCCAGGACCGCGTTCATGGCACGCCGACCCGCGATCATCGCCTACGACATTCGCGAACCCAAACGTCGCCGGCAGGTGCATCGGCGCCTGCAAGCCTGGCATCTCGCCAGCCAGTATTCCGTGTTCGAATGCCTGCTTGAAACCCACGAAGCCGAGGAACTGTTACTCCAGCTCACCGCCCTGATCGACGCCAAGACCGACAAATTGTTGTTCGCCTGGCTCGACAATCACCGCGCCGCCCAGGCACTGACGCGCGCCGCGCACATCGGCTTCAACAAACCTGTTTGGTACGCGGGTTGAGCGCAGGCGATGAAACAGTGGTACCTCATCGCCTACGACATCCATGACCCCAAGCGGTTGCGCCGGTTTCACTACCGCCTCAATAAAATGGCGCTCGCGTTGCAAGAATCCGTGTTTCTGGTGCAGGCCGACAAAACTGGGCTCGACGAGATCCGCGCCATCGTCAAGGACTGCACCCATACCCGCGAGGACGACGTGCGGCTCTATCCGATCGCAAGCCCCGGCACGCTCTGGAGCGCCGGCGTTCAAGACCGAGCCTTTCGCGATCTGCACACCCGCGCACGAAAAATCCAACCCTCGCGTTTCAAACGCATCCTGGGCTGGCTACTTGGAAAAAACCCATCATGATTCTCATCATCGACCGCAAGGAAACCATCGTCCGCCACGCGAGCGGCAGCTTGCTCATCGAGCGCCCCGACGAACCCGTGCAACGCGTGCCGATCAACCTCCTGCAACAAGTGATCGTATACGGCAGCCCACTGATCGAAGCGGGCGTTTGGCGCGCGCTCACCGCAGCCGGCGTGGCGGCAATGCTGCTCCCGGCGCGCGGACAACAAGACATCGCGCTCCTCGCCGGCGGGCTCTCAACCCGCCTGCCGTTGCGACGGCAACAACACCGCTGCGCCGACGATTCCGCCGCCGCGCTCGCGGTTGCGCGCTGGTTCGTCGATCACAAACTCGCCGGCTACGACCTCGCGCTGGACCATTTCGACGACCCCAGCGATGCGCGGCCCACGCGCTTCGTCAGCCAGCGCGACGAAGCCCGGCGCAAACTCGACGCCGCCGAAAGCATCAACGCGTTGATGGGCCTCGAAGGGGCCACCGCCAACGCCTGGTTCGCGCTGCTTGCGCAAACCCTGCCCGAGCACTGGCGCTTTAGCGGGCGCAATCGCCAACCCCCGCGTGACCCGGTGAACGCGCTGCTTTCACTCAGCTACACCCTGGTCGGCAGCGACGTGCGCCAGGTCTTGATCGGCGAAGGACTCGACCCCGCGCTCGGCTTCCTGCACCAATACGTGCCGAGCCGCGAGGCGCTGGTGCTCGACTTCATCGAATTATTTCGCGGCGCCGTTGACCGCTTTGTGCTCGGCCTGTTGCCGAACCTGAAACCCAAGGATTTCACCTACAGCGAGCAAGACGGTTGCCGTCTTACCAAAACCGCACGTCCCGCGTTTTATTCCGCCTGGGCCGAGGCGCGCGAATCGTGGCCGAAACTCAAGACCGGCCTCGACGACGAACGCCTCACCGCCCACGTGCAGGAACAAATCCGTGGCCGCGTCTACGCCCTGCGCGAACTCCTCGACACCCTGAAAAAGTCCGATGATGAGTGACACCCTGCTCCAGGCCGCGATGCGGCCCGACACGATCAACGAAAGCTGGCGCCGGCTCAAGGGCGAACACACCCCGTGGTCGCCCACGATCAACCGCGACGAGCTGGAATGGAATCTGCTCAAGCACATTCTCGAACTGCGCGAGGCCGTGCTCGCGGGCAAATATCGTCCCTCGCCGTTGCGCCAGTTTCCGATGAAAAAACCCGACGGCCGCCAACGCATCCTCACCGCGTATTATCTGAGCGACAAACTCATCCAGCGCGCACTCCTCACCGTGCTCGAACCGCGCGCCGAAGCCCTGTTCCACGACGACAGCTACGCCTACCGCCCCGCCCGCGGCGTGCAACAAGCACTCGCCAAATCCCGCGAACGCATCCGCTGCGGGCTCGACTGGCTAGTGGACGCCGACATCAAATCGTTTTTCGACAGCATCCCCCACGGCCCACTCGGAAAGACGCTTAAAAACTTCATCCGCGACAAACCCGCCATGGCCCTGATCGACACCTGGCTCGTGCAAGGTGCCCACCACACCAGCCTACTCGGCTCGCGTCGCGGCATCTCACAAGGCGCCATCCTCTCGCCACTCATGTGCAACCTGTTCCTGCACGACTTCGACCTCGCCATGCAAAAAGCCAGCATCCCCTTCGTCCGATTCGCCGACGACTTCCTGCTGTTCGCCCCCAACAGGGAACGCGCCGAAGCCGCCCGCGCCCACGCCGATAAAATACTCACCAAACTCGGCTTGCAACTCCACCCCGACAAGACCAGAATCGTACGCAGCAGCCCCAACGTCATCTTTCTCGGCGAAAAACTACCCCAACCCTCACGTTGAACCTCACCATGCCCCCACCACGCAAGGCAGAACTCATGGCTAACTCGATCGAGCGAAAACCGTCTCCAAAAATCGCCTTGCAAGTCGCGGAAAGTTGGACTATTTATATGACGTGAGGCCTTTGAATTACGACTTGATGAAGAAAGGATTGAAAC
>CAZUJU010000129.1:0-2984 GCA_964620675.1 uncultured Thiotrichales bacterium
CATGGGCGTTGTAGAACAGCGTGTCGACCGCCTGGTTGCCCATCAGGTCGAGGATGCGCAGCGTCTGGCCGCGCTTGAGTTCGTGCAGCCACGGCTCACCGGCGGGCACGGTGTAGTCGTAGATCGCGGCGTCCGGCGTCAGGGCACTCTCGGTCAGTGTCGTCATGGCACCCTCCTAATACTGACAATGGTAGATCGCGGTGTTGGCGAAGCCGCGCCGGTTCTCGGGGCACGAGTTGCGGCAGAGGTCGTCCTCGGTAGTCGGGTCGGCGCGCCAGATTGTCAGATTGACGGGCGGCGGCGACCACTCGCGCGCGGGGTCGAGCGGATGCGGGCAGGTGTTTAGCACCACCAGCGTGTCCATTTCGGCCCGCAGGTCAACACTTGCGCCGGGCGCTGAGTGCCCTAGCACGTAGTGCATGCGTCCATCGTCATCGACCGCGACCTTGCTAAAGAAATTGACGTTGGCGACCAGATCCTTGCGCCCGAGGCCCCATTTGCCGAGTTCGATCAGGAACAGCTCGCGGCCGTCGCGGTGAAAGCCGTTGCGGCGCTCCTGGTAACGCGCCTCGCCGTACTGCGCGCGGACCATCGCGGCGTTGCTGACGCCGCAAAAGGTATCGTGCCAACCGCAGCTGTCGGCGGTGAGCGACATCAGGATACGGCCCATGTCGGAGTAGCAGACGTGGCCGGCGGTGAGGTACGCAGTGTGTTGCGCCTTGAGCGTGTCGGCCATGTTGTAGCGTTCGAGCTTCTCGTGTGCGTTGAAAAACAGCGCGGCGCAGTTGGCGCCGCCGTGACGGTCGGTGAGGCGCAGCGCGCAGCCGCGGCGGATCACGAACGACCAGTTGCGCGCGCCGGGCAGCAACTCGCGGTGGACGATGCGGGTCGGGTCGATGGCGGGTAAGGTCATGGGTTTGCGCTCCTGTTTAGGCGGGTGGCGCTGTTGCGCACCTCGTCGCGGATCTCTTCGTAGAGTTTCCGGTCGGTCGCGCCGACCGGCAGGTCGTAGGTGATACCGGCGCCGTACGCCTGAGGCGCCTGGGGATCGTGGCGCAATTTGTCGAACACCAACAATCGGGTCCCGAGGTAAAAGCCTTCCTTGAGATCGTGGGTGATCATGAACACCGTCAGGCCGCGGCGCTGCCAGAGGTCGAGGATCAGCTTGTGCATGTCGGCGCGGATGCCGGGGTCGAGCGCACCGAACGGTTCGTCAAGCAAAAGGATCTCCGGCTGCATGACCAGCGACTGCGCCAGCGCCAGGCGTTGCTGCATACCGCCAGAGAGCGCACTCGGATACTTGTCGAGCGCCGCGCCGAGACCGACCGCGTCGAGCATTGCACGCGCCCGTTCGACAGCCTCCCGCCTCGCGCCTCCGAACAGCCGGCCGGTCAGCGGCGCGCCGCGCAGTTCCAGCCCGAGCAGCACGTTTTTCAAGACGGTGAGGTGCGGAAACACCGAATAGCGCTGGAACACGATACCGCGATCCGGCCCCGGCTCCGCGCGCAGCGGCTTGCCGTCGAGCAGGATCTCGCCACGGCTTGGGCGCTCCTCACCGAGCAGCAACCGCAGGAATGTGGTCTTGCCGCAACCGGAGGCGCCGACGACGGTACAGAACTCGCCCGGCTGCACCCCCAGGTTAAGCCGCTCAAGCACGACCTGGTCGCCGTAAGTCTTCCACACGTTTTTCAGCTCGATGCGGTTCATGTGTCGTCTCGCTGCGCGTGGTGATACCAGGGGAATGCCAGTCGCGAGAGCTGCCGCAGACCGAGGTCAGTGAGGTAGGCGAGCAGCGTAATCCACACCACATAGGGCAGGATCACGTCCATCGCGAGATAGCGCCGCACCAGGAAGATGCGGTACCCAAGGCCTTCGGTCGCGGCGATCGCCTCGGCCGCGATCAGGAACAGCCAAGCCGCGCCAAGCGACAGCCGCACCGCGTCGATCAACCGCGGCAGAACCTGCGGCAACACCACGCGCAGGATAATCTGCCAGGTGTTGCCGGCCAGCGTCTGGGCCTTGACGAGCATTTCTCGCGGCAGCTCCTGCACCCGCTGCTGCAGGTCGCGCACGATGAACGGTGCGATGCCAAACACGATCAGCACGACCTTCGACAATTCGCCGAGCCCAAACACGATGAACAGGATCGGCAGCACCGCCATCGGCGGGATCAAAGACAGGCTCGCGACGAACGGCGCCAGCCCGGCGCGCACCAGTGGCAGCGCGCCGAGCGCGACGCCGACCACCACCCCGAGCAAGGCACTAACCCCGACGCCTAGCGCCAGCCGCTTCAGGCTGGCGATAGTGTCGGCCCAAAGCAGCACCTTGCCGCTGCGCTGGTCCGGCTCGATCGCCATGCGCACGATCGCGTCGCCGAAACTCGCGAACGACGGGAGCAGCTTGTCATTCGGGTTGGCCGCGAGCCGCGCGTCGGAGGCGATCACGTAGACCACCAGCAACGCGAGGAACGGCAACAGCCCGAGGACGACGGCGAGGCCGCGCCGCGGACGTTGGTTGATCAGGCGTTTCATCGGGTCGGCGCGGGGGCGTTAGAGTTTGCCGTCCGCGGCTTGCTGCATGTACTCGGCGTCGAAGCGCAGCTTCACATTGTCCTTGTTGCCGAAGGTCCCGCCGCCAGGGAAGGCGATGCCGACCGCGTCCGCGCCCTTCGCACCCTCGCCGAGCAGGCCATGATCAAATGAGAACTTGGCGACGTTCTCCATCGTCTCAAGCAGCTTGGCGCTGGTGGTGAACGTCACCGCGTCGGCGGCCTTGTAGAACATCTTGGTGGTCGCAAGCTGCGCGTCGAAACCGGCGAGATCGGTGCCGGAAGCCTTGGCCATCGCCTCGCGCGCGGCGGTCGCTGTCGCGTCGCTGCCCGACATCGTCGCCATGATCTCATACCACGCGCCGGTCAGCGCTTGGCCGAGCTTCGGGTTGGCCTGCAGCGTCTCGGTGTTGACCACCATCAGGTCGATGATCTC
>CAZUJU010000130.1:0-2973 GCA_964620675.1 uncultured Thiotrichales bacterium
GGGGTTTCGGCGGCGGGCTTTTTGTCGAAAAACAGCACGTTCGCCTTCACGCCCTGGGCGTAGAACAGGCCGGTGGGCAGGCGCAGCAGGGTGTGGACGTCGCAGTCGTGCAATAACTTTCTGCGTATCGTCTCGCCTGCCCCGCCTTCAAACAGCACGTTGTCCGGCAGCACCAGCGCGGCGCGGCCGTTCTGCTTCAGCAGCGTCTTCCCGTGCTGGACGAAGTTGAGCTGCTTGTTCGAGGTGGTGGCCCAGAAGTCGTCGCGCTCGACGGTGTCGCGCTCCTTGCTGACCTTGCCTCTGACGTGCAGGGATGCACTAATGTCGCGGTAGCGATGGATGGCGGGAGCGACCTCGCCCACGATGGTGGTGCTGCTCTTCTTGCCGAAGGGCGGATTGGTCAGCACCACATCGAAGCGCTCGCCGGGGTCGGCTCGAATTCCTGGCTGCCGATACCGTGCAGCAGCATGTTCATCGCGCACAGCCGGGCGGTGGCCTGCACCAGTTCCCAGCCCTTAAAGCCCTCCCCGCGCAGATTCTTCTTCTACGCCGACGTCATGTAGGGGTAGTGCTTCACAACATAGTCGTGCGCCGCCAGCAGAAAGCCGCCGGTGCCGCAGGCCGGGTCGGAGATGGTCTCGCCGGGCCGGGGCGCCATGGTATCGACAATCGCCTGACAATTTCGTCGAAAGCGAAATTGGGCGCGCGCAGCGCGGCCGAAGGCCGAGGACCAAGGATGGTCCGAGTCAATCAGCGGACGCGGCGTGAAGTACTGGCCCGCGCCGGACTTGGTGTCCTGCGCGTTCTTTTCCAGCAGGCCCTCGTAGGCGTCGCCCTTCACGTCGGCGCTCATCGACACCCAGATTTCCTTTTCGATCAGATCCACGATCAACCGCCGCAGCTTGGCCGGTTCCTGACAATCTCCACTGGAGATTGGACGCCGATAGGCGCCCGCAGGGTGAGCGCCGCCCTAAAGCGGCGCGAATCAAACTTGTTCTGCGACTTGGTGAAGATCAGGCCGAGCAGACCTTTCTGCTTGCCCAGTTCCTCCAGCGTGTGGCGGTAGTGGTCGAACAGATCGTCGCCGTCCTTCTTCACCAAGCTGGGCCAGTCATAGCCGGCGAGCACCGGGCTCTTCTGGTTATAAGGTAAGGCGGCCGGCTGCGCTCGTCGGCCATCTTCAGGAATAGCAGATAGGTGAGCTGCTCGACGTAGTCGCCGTAGCTCATGCCGTCGTCGAGCAGGACGTTGCAGTAGTTCCAGAGTTTTTGGACGATGGTTGAAGTGTTCACAGCATGGCTTCCTTTTAATTACCAGCGGGCAAGACAGGCATATGTAGATCTCTACCCACTTTCCCATCATTTAAGTTAAAGGAAACGATATTCCGTTAACTAACAAGCAGTCGTAGGTAACGATCAAACGCATAAGCCCGTCCCCGTTGCTGCCCGGTAATTTCCTGAAGCATTCCCAGCTTCTCAAAATCCCGGATCAGGGCGTTGGCTGTTGGCGTGCTGACCGACAACGCCTTCTCGATGTCGGCCGCCGACACCACCGGTTTACGGTACAGCAGATTCAACACCTGCCGGGCGTTGACGGCCCGCTCGGCCTAAAATCGGGACCACGATTTCCCCTCAGCCAGGCTCTCCCAGATCCAGTACGGATCAAGATCCGCGCCGTCGGGCCAGGTTATCCAAAATGTGGGCCCAACCGCCCACTTCAATGAATCGTTTGACCATGCGAACACGGTGGCGTGGGCCATGGAATTCCAGCCGAGGTGCCGAGACATGCACGCCCAACGACACGCCAGACTGTTTCGCAACGGGCGTAATCAAGCGCTGAGAATTCCCCGTGAGTTCGAACTCCCCGGGGACGAAGTGCTGATCTCCCGAGTCGGCGATTGCCTGATCTTGGAACCCGTGATGAGGCGGGATCTTCTGGCGACACTCGCCACGCTCCAACCCGTGGACGACGCGTTTCCTGACGTCGACGAAAGGCTACTCCCGCTGGATGACGTGGCGCTGTGAGCGCGCCCCCGACCCGCAATCTGGTCGATATCAACATCATCGCTGCGCACGCCTGCGCGCTGGGTTGCATCCTCGTCACCGACAATGTGCGTGAGTTCGAACGTGTTGCGGGGCTAGCGGTTGAAAACTGGTTGGGAGGTTGAGTATGGCGCATAGGTTGCGGCAAGTTCGTTCGGCGCAGGCGCAGGTCGAACCAAGACCCTGCCATCCGCTTCGCGACGAGAAAAGCGCAGGAGGATCGGAACGTGATCGGTCTCGCTTGCCTACACCGAGCGCTCGAATATAATTCGGAATATTAGCGTTAATTAATGTTTCTGGAGGAATCGAAATGCCAACCTACGACTATCGCTGTGATGCCAACGGCCAAGTGGTGGAAGTGACTCATCGGATGAGCGATAACCTGACCACCTGGGGCGAGATCTGTGAGCGCACCGGGCTCAGCCTCGGCTCGACCCCAGCGGATAGCCCGATCCGCCGACTTGCGACCGGCGGCAACGTGATCTCCAGCAACAGCCTTGGCAGCGGCGCTGCCCCCGCGTGCAACACGGGAAGCTGCTGCCCTGGCGGATTCTGCGGTCTCAACTGAGCCGCTCCGCTTGCCTGACGCCCCATTTGTCCGGCCTTGATACGCTAGATCGCGGCCAGAGCCGCCTAGTGGCTCTGGCCGACCAGGCCGACACTTCCATGCGGTAGCTCATGGATGAAGCCTTGGCAGACGTGGATGGCTGGACGGAATGATGCGCGGCTACCTCGCCACGATTACCCTGCAAGGCGACTTTGGCAAGCCAAGGCCCGCCTTGGTGATTCAGACCAACCAGCTCTGCGAACACGCGAGCGTCACGGTACTGCCCGTCACCAGCACACTCGTTGCCGCGCCGTTGCTTCGCGTCACAGTGCAGCCGAGCGCCGAAAACGGCTTACGGAAGCCTTCGCAAGTGATGGTGGACAA
>CAZUJU010000131.1:0-2864 GCA_964620675.1 uncultured Thiotrichales bacterium
ACCCGCGCACCAACCACCCCCGTCACCCCGGCACGGACTGCCGGGGCCCAGCGTCCAGGGACGGAAACCCGCGCACCAACCACCCCCGTCACCCCGGCATGGATTGCCGGGGCCCAGCGTCCTGGGATGGACCTCCACCGACCGAATCGAACCAAAGATCCCGCCAGTCGGGATTCATCCGCTCGATGAGGCCGAGTTTTGCCCGTCGATCCCACTTCTTGAGCTGTTTTTCACGCAGGATCGCGGATTCCATCTGCTCATGCACCTCGAACCAAACCAGTTGGTGAACCCCGTAACGTCTAGAGAAGCCCTCAACCGCGCCGTCGCGATGCTCGGATACACGTTTATTCAGGTTCGACGTCACGCCGACGTAAAGTGTCAGCTTCGAGGGGCGGCGCTATGAGTATTCAGAATATCCCCGAGATCACCAACTTCGAGGAACTCACCACCATGTTTGGCGCCGGCGTCACCCCCTGGACCGAACAATGGAAGCAGGAAGGCTTGCAAGAAGGGCTACAGAAAGGCATTGAACAGGGCCTCGAGCAGGGCCTACGCGAAGGCCGAGCCGAAATCTTGCGCCGTCAGCTCACGCGCCGCTTCGGCCCACTACCGCCGACCATTCAGACCCGCCTCGCGCTAGCCACACTGGCGCAACTCGAAACCTGGGCCGACAACATCCTCGACGCCGAAACACTCGAAGCCGTATTCGACCCGCGCTGACACCGCCCCGCCTGTTCAGACGAAGAGGAACGCTACCTGCGCGAAGGCTACGCCGCGTATTTCCCCGAGAAAATCGAGCAGGCGAGGGTAGTGCGGTCCTTCTCGGGGCTGCGGCCATTGCTACACTCCACGCAAAACCCCAACGCCGCAACGCGCGAGTACTGGATTTATCGCCAGAAGCGCGCAATTACCGTGCTCAGCGCCAACCGCACCATCGTCTGCGGCGTAACCATCGGCAAATACGCCTTCATCGGTGCCGGCAGCGTCATCAACTGCAGCGTGCCCGATTACGCGCTGATGGTGGGTGTGCCGGCCAAGCAGATCGGCTGGATGAGCGAATACGGCGAAAGGCTGGATTTGCCACTGACAAGTGACGGTAAGGCGACTTGCCCGCGCACTGGTAGAGTTTATATCCTGAAAGCGCAACAGGTGACTGTAGAGGATTGATACCATGCAAATTGAAGCCATTTATGATCAGGGAAAATTAGAATTCGTTTCACCCATCAAACTCAAGTTGGGGCGCATTCGGCTATTGGTGCAAATTGCTGATGCGGATGTCATCGCGGAACCATCACCCAGCAACAAACCCAGTTATGAACTCCCCGCTGAAGTGCGGGCATTGGCTTTAGAGATGGAAGCAAAGCTGGATCGGGTGCGTCATGCCCCCCTGCCTGATGAAAAAGACCTACCCCTCAGCCAAAAAAAACTGGAGCGTATCGAAGCTCTTACCCTGCGTGATGAAATCAGGAGCTTGCGCTAAGTCATCGATTTACTGATTGATGTCAATATCGCCCTGGACATTTATGCCAAGCGGCAACCTTTTTACACGGCGGCGCGGGACGCGTTGGCACTTTGTCAGCAACAAGGTGGCAAGCTGTGGCTTTGATGTCGGTTCGGTACAAACGCTGGAATACATTTTGTTCGGTATCCTAAAGCGTGAGCAAGAAACCGCGGAATTCACGCTCACCAGCCGGCAACTACATGCTCGCTGCCTTGCAGTACTGGAAACATTTACATCCGACAAGCACTGGCTGGCAGCCTTGGCGGGTGAGGGGAGTGTGTTCGCTACCGATGATCCAGCGGATGAGCAGCTTATCCGTGCGCTGAAGCGATTCACCTCAGGGAGTATCAAATTATTGAGCCGCGATAAGCCCCTGCTGGAATCACATCCTGATAAGGCGATCAGCCCTGAGGATTATATCGAGCAAACGCTGCGCAATCCCAAGCAGCCCAAACTGGAGTTCACAACAAGGTTCAGGTCTAACATTCCAACACAAAGCCCCCGAAGGCGCCGCGACCAAGCCACGTCCAACTCCCAACGCATGTTGCACTGTTTGACCTGACCCCTGACCTCCATGTAGGGTTGTGTGACCTGACCCTGGTCCGCCTTACGTCAATCATCTTTCCCCGCCACCTGTAAACACCCTACTTGCACCTTGCAGCTTGATATAATCTGTAATATCAAATTACCTATCGAAAATCACATGGCAGCCATTTCCATCAACTTACCCGATGACCTTGCCAATGAAGCCAAACGATTGGCCGAGCGCATCGGCGTGAGCCGAACCGAGCTCATTCGCAGCGCCGTAAAACATGAAATCGAGGCGCTCAAAGCCCAGCTTGAGCGCGAGGAAATTCGCAAAGCATTCAAGCACATGCGGGTTGATTCCAACTACCGCGGCGAAAGCAATAACCTTGACGAAGGCCTCAACACGCCGCTCGTCGACGAGGAAGACAACTGGTGGCGCGGGTAGTGCGCTACACACGCGGCGGCATCTACCTCGCGCGGTTGGACCCCGCGCAAGGCGCCGAAGTCGGCAAACTCAGACCCTGCATCGTGCTGACCGACCAGAGCATCCTCGACATCGAACCACCGCACCTATTCGTATGCCCACTCAGCAGTCGATCCGCACCGGAATATCACGCCTTACATGTCGAACTGCCGGCACGCGACAACCTCCACGTAACAAGCTACGCGTTGGTTGAACACTGCCGTTCCATATCGATCCGGCGGATACAAACGCCACGCCTCGCGCAACTCAGCGCGGACGAACTCAATATCATCGTCCACCGACTCAATCTACTCATCGGCGGTTGGGCGCCGAGCTCAACCTGGAGCGACTCAACAGTCTAAAAGAGGACCG
>CAZUJU010000132.1:0-2783 GCA_964620675.1 uncultured Thiotrichales bacterium
TCCAGCACATGCCGAGCATCGTTGACGAAGCGCTGCAGGCGGTTTCTTGTTGTTTGGTCAAATGCCATTGCGTTTCACTTCTCGTTTTTCTGGTGGACAGCCATAGGCGGAATATCGGACAGATATCGACCACTTATCAGCCATCGCAACAAGGATGTCCAATATGGGCTTACCCGGCCAACGCATAGCGGCGCCCCTTTTTTTCCCCAACCGCCAAAACCTGGCCGCGAGCCACTAGACTGTCGAGTGTGCGTTTAAGCTGTTTGTTGTGAATTTCTTCACCGATACGACGGTTGATATCGCCGATGGCCGAGTGCGGATAGCGCTGCAGGTCTTCCAGTATTAGTGCTTGCAAACGGTGTGGTTCGATGCGCTTGAGGCTAGTACTGGCTGGAAAGCGCAGAGCACGCAGCATGTCCGGTTCAATAAAATAGCGGGTGGCCTGGGTGCGGCCACTTTGCTGCACTACCCCCCAGTCCAACAGGCGTGCCAACCACAATTTGAGTTGGTGGGTGTCTGGCAACTCAAGCTGACGAGCCATCTCGCGGGCAGTCAAGTCCTCCTGCATGGCCAGCAGGCCCAAGGCGATACGTTCGCGCTGCGTCAGAGGATAGGTTTGGCTGGCTTTAGCGACAAAATCCATCACATGGCGATCGGGTGCGGCACGCTGAAGCGTGACACACACAGAATCATTCCCTTCGGTGACGAGCGGCACCTTTCTCCCTTGGGACAGCAGCACATCATACATCGTGTCGTAACCGCTGCCTTCGCGTTCCATCAGCTTAAGATCGTGGAATAGACGCGTGAGATTCTCGTTACGACGGCGAGTTTCATGCAGAACGTTTTGCGGGGTGACACCCAAGGGCAAAGTCCCGGGGTTGATGACCTCCAAGCGCGCTGGATGCAGATTGAGAAAAATGTCACCGCGCTGCGTGTAGGGTCGATGTACGAGTGCATTGATCAGCAGTTCACGCACGACGATTTCGTCGAACATGGGCACCTGCTGGCGAAACAGGCCATCCGGAATTTCGTAAAACTCGCGAAAATCCGGAATCTCGCGCCATACGGCATCGACGAGTTCCATGGGCGACTGGGTATAATCGTCCCACACCAGTTTATTTACCTTACGCGCTTCGGTGTCGTATTTGATGAACTGAATGACGGGCGCGGTTCCCAAACGGGCGCGATCAGTCTGGGTGCCGACGCACAGGATGCCCAGATGCGTCAGCCGATCACCATCCACCAACAAATAATGACGCAGCAATTCCAGATCGGCTTTCTCCTTGACAGAGCTCTTTACGCGGTCCGAGCTACGTAGCGCATTGATAAGATTTCGCTGTTTGTCCTGATCGGCTTGCCGATGGCTAATTTCCAAACTGGTTTGTGTTTCCCACGGGAGTGCGGAGCGTTCATTCATTAAACGCATAACTTCGTCGCCGACCAATGGCCGCGAGCTATCTGCCACTCTCAAATAATAGCGACCATCGCAGGTGGACGCGGCTGCCAGCGAGCGCGGCACGTTGAGCTCAATAAATTCCGCACCGTTACTGGCTATTTCGATAACTGGGGCAACGCTGACATTGACGGTGAGTTCGCTAATGCGACGGCGTAGCACGTCGGGCAACTCGTGCGGAATACGCTGTCCGATAGGCGGCAGTGGGTCAGCGTCTTCAATACCGATAAGAATGCGCCCACCGGTGGCATTGGCGAAAGCAACACAGTCTTTCGCCAGTTCGGGCCAGTCTGCGGTTTTGCCGGTGACTGCGCGCAAAGATTTGTGATCTTGTTGCTGGCCTTCCAAGCTCACTGATCGCCCTCCTTACTGAGCACGAATCTGATCTCAATCTCAGCATAGAACCCAAGTTGCGCTTTTATTTCACGCAGTTGCTGGATCAGCGCGTCGATCTCCGGTGCGGAGGTCATCGTTGCGGGAATCGTGATTAATCTGGAGAACTTGGACGGCCCGTGCTCTCCGTATTTGGCACGATCATCGGCGATGCGATTTTGAATTCGCTCCTGACCCTGCCGCAGGATAGAGCCCTTTAGCTTTTCATGAGTGCCATTAATATCAAAATCTCTGGCTAGCAGATTCCTGAGTCCCGCTAGGTTGGGCATGCTTTCCACGGTGAGGCCCTCCAGCCCGCTCACCGCGTTGCCGCGCTCCTCCTGGGTGAGCTCTTCCCACTCCGGGATGCGTTGCAGGTCCTCGACGCATTCCTTCAAGCGCAGCTTCTGCTGCTCGGATAAAGTGATGACCGCGGCGCGCACCCTGCCCTTCAGGTGGGTGAGCTGGGAGTTGAAGTCGGCGGTGTGTTTGTAGAAGTCCTCCTTGCCCAAGCGCTCTGACAGCATCCCCAGATCTTCCGCGAGTTCGCGCCGCAGCTCACCCGGCACGCCGGTGTTCGGCAAGTCCTCGATTTCGCTGCGATGGTCCTGTAATTCTCGCAAGGTGGTGTCGAGCCCGTTGTCGAACACACGCTTCACTTCCTGCGCCCACTTGAGATTGTCGCAAATAGCAGAGGTTTCGGCGCCCAGGCGCTGGGGCGCGTCGGAGGCATCGGTGAACAGGACGTCGGCGATGTCCTGGTTCAAGGTGCGGACGCGCTCGCTGCCCGCCAGCCCAAGGCCGCTGAGCTTTTCGGCCAGGGAACCATAATCGTGCTGGAAGCGCGGAAAGTGCTTTGCCGCCGCCTTGCTGATTTCCTGCTCCAGCGGAATGACCATGTCACCGACCAGTTCGGTGAGCCGCTCCGCCGCCCGACCGAGGGTTTCGATGGACGGGC
>CAZUJU010000133.1:0-2773 GCA_964620675.1 uncultured Thiotrichales bacterium
GCACTTCCTTGTGCACTGGGTTCCGGCATTCCCTGCCGGAATGACGGACGGACGGGGAGGTTGCGCTCATGCGCCGCTTGACACCGTCACCCCGGCAGGGATTGCCGGGGCCCAGTGTCCACGGACGGGCGGGTCGCTTGTTTAAACCCATCCGGGTACCTCGTTGCATGAACCTTGCAACCATGGTCAGTTGAGGATTCAGCAAACTGAATCGGATTGATCCGAAACTCTGGGTGAAATGACGTACCAGATTCCTCAGCTGAAGTCTTCCTGGCGTATCGTGGTCACGGGTGCAAATCCTGAGCGAGGGCTGACGACAGCGCGGCGACAGCGCGACGATGCCGTTGCGCGCCCACTGCGGCGTCAACGCGTCGAATTCGCTGCGCCGCAATAAGTGGTAAGTGTAGCGTCAATTTCGGCGACCTGGTCGAACGACAACGCCACCGCATCGACCAACGCCCGCGGCGCCTCTGGCAGCGCGACGGCGAGCTGTTGCGGGGTCGCCTTACCGTATCTGACGCCATCGCTGCGCAGTTGCGTGATGCGCTGATTAAGCGCCGGCACGTAACCGCGCAGGCAGATCACCGCCGCCAGTGCCTGCCGGTAGCGCGCCGCGCCGACATAGCTCGGCGTGATCGAATAACCGCGCCCGCGTACAAAGTCGAGCGAGAACTCCGTCGCCAAGCCCTCCTCCAGCACGTTCACCGAACCGCGCGTCGGCGCAACGGCATGAAACGCCTCGTGCCCCAACTGGTACAGCGCGCGCTGCTCATCGCCCATCGCCGCCTCGGTCAACTGAATCACGATGTGATCCTTGTCGCCGGGAAACCAGATGCCGGCGGAATCCCGGTCGATGAATTCCACCCCCAGCAACAGATGACCCGGATCGCGCGGGCCAATGCGGGCCTCGACCTCATCGATGGCGACCCCGGTCAACGATGCCAAGGTGTAAGTAAACGCACAGGCATCGGTCGGCTTGCAACTCTGCGCCACAAACAACGACTCAAGCACCCGGGTCTCGCGCGCGCTCGCGCCACCGGCCAGGGTCAATAGCCACACGGCCCACAACAGCCAAATTCCACGCTTCAACACAATCACACGCTCCAACTGGATAAAGAAAATTATTCGCCGGGCCGGCATTCGCCGACATAGCGCCGCAAATCATTACGGTAGGTTCGAATCGTCGAAAACGGCATCGCCAAGGCCGCCACCAGCGGCGCCGGTGCCTCGGTCCACACGCTCGCGAGATAGTCCGCCGCGGCGCACCCCAGCTTCACCCCGGCGGCGCGAATCTCGGCACAGCGCGCATCGAGTTCCGGCTCAAACTGGCGCAGGCACCGCACCCCGGCCAGCGCCAAACGATAATCGACAAGATTGATGTAGGCGTCCGCAACCGCGTACCCGTGCAAACGGCAACACACCAGCGAAAACTCGGTCGCCAGCCCCTCCTCGAGAATATTCACCGCCAGCCGCGTCGGCGAGACCAGATGAAACACCTCGTGCGAAAGCTGAAAAATGAGACGCCTACCATCGTGCGCGGCACCCCGGGTCAGATGGATGAGGGCCTCGTTGCGACCATAAGGCAACACGATCCGCGGATTATCGCTGGACTCGAAATCCACCTGAACCAACGCGAAATTGTGGTCCCGCGGCCCGATTCGGCGTTCCGCCAAGCGCAACAAATCCTCGACCAACGCCTGCAACTCCGAGCCCCGCCGGAGCGGCGCACCGGGTGGCGCCGGCACCTCAAGCGCACGCTCAGGCTGCACGCCAAGCGCGTGCAACATATCAATCGTCGATTGCGGCAGATGGAAATCAGTCATGGCTTTCGGTTCGGCATCGCCTATCAGACCGGCAATTGCGGCCAGTGTTCCACCACCCGCACAACGTCTCTATACTTTAGTCATCCTATAACAACGCAACCAGGCACCCCCAATGAGCACCGGCTTCAATTTCAACACCGTTATCGATACCGCCAAACAGGTCATCACCAACCCGGTCGGGTTCTATCGCGGCATGGCCAAATCCGGGGGCTACGCCGAACCGGTCATCTTCGTGCTGGTCATGGCCGTGATCAGCGGCGCCATCATGGCCGTGCTGGCCCTGCTGGGAATGGGCCCAAGCGCCGGCCTCGCGCTTGGCCTCGCCGCCATCATCATCTACCCGATCATGGCCCTGGTCGGCAGCTTCATCCTTGGCGCCATCCTGTTCGTAATCTGGAAACTCATGGGCTCGCCGGAGAACTACGAAACCGCCTACCGCTCCGTCGCCTACGCCGCCGCCATCTCACCGATCACCGCCGTGCTCGGGCTCATTCCGTACGTTGGCATCCTCGTCTCCGTCGTGTGGGGCACCTACCTCATGATCACCGCCAGCACCGAAGTCCACGGTCGCGCCCAGCAAACCGCCCTGATCATATTCGGCATCCTCGGCGGCATCGCCCTGCTCTGGAACCTCGGCGCCGAACACTCCGCCCGCAGCATGCGCGCCCACTTCAGCGAACTCGAAAATCTCGACATGAAAGGCTTCGAAAACATGAAACCCGAAGACGCCGGCAAAGCCGTCGGCGAATTTCTCAAAGGCCTCGAAAAAGGCGTGCAGAGCCAGTAAACGCGCAGCCCAACGAGCGCGGGCCTGCCGCCGTCACCCAACGACCGGCAGGCCTGCAAAATACCCTACTCGCCCCCAGCCACACCGAGCGCCAATCCAAAGCCGCACGCCCCGCCTAACTCCTTTGGCTAGTTGCTTGCAACGCCGCACCGGAGTACTTATC
>CAZUJU010000134.1:0-2741 GCA_964620675.1 uncultured Thiotrichales bacterium
CGAACCAGAACCGTAACATAGCCACCACCGACGAACTCACGTCCGATCAGGCGCACTTCGGCCGCCTTGGTCATCGCGTCAGCGGCCTCAATCGCCGGTACTAAACCGCGCGTCTCAATCATTCCCAGGGCGATTCCAGTCGTCGTTGCCATGGTTAACTCCTCGCGAACCGATCAAATCCAATCATCTAGCGTTAGGCGCGGGCGGCAAGATCTGCCCGCGTCGTCTGCCGTTATTTACGCCTCTGGCGCCTTGGGCAACATGCCTTCGACTTCAGAATGCACCCTCGCGATAATGTGCGCCGCGACCAGGCCATCGCCCACACGCTCGCATGCATCCGCGCCCGCACGTACGGCCGCATTGACCGCACCCGTCTCGCCGCGTACCAGAACCGTGACGTAACCGCCGCCGACGAACTGGCGCCCGATCAACCGGACTTCGGCCGCTTTCGTCATAGCGTCCGCAGCTTCGATGGCAGGTACAAGACCACGTGTCTCGATCATGCCGAGGGCAATCCCCGTGATATCAGCCATTTGTATTCACCTCAAGTTAGTAAGTTGAAGCGACGAGCGGATGCCGCCGCTGTCATGAGATTAGGCCTCTGCCGCTTTCGGCAGAATGCCTTCTACCTCGGAGTGGACACGCGCGATGATGTGCGCAGCCACGAGGCCGTCGCCAACACGTTCGCATGCATCCGCGCCCGCACGAACCGCCGCGTTGACCGCGCCCGTTTCGCCTCGGACCAAAACCGTGACGTAACCGCCACCAACGAACTGGCGTCCAATCAGCCGAACCTCGGCCGCTTTCGTCATCGCGTCCGCCGCTTCGATTGCCGGCACCAGCCCGCGAGTTTCGATCATGCCCAATGCAATTCCCGTTACTTCAGCCATTTCCAACTCCTCTTAATTTAAATACCTAAAGTTCGCTCTACACTCATGTTCTACGGATCCCACTGATCGATAATCCCTGCGATTGTTAGATCGGTAAGAATAGAGGGATCGCCTACCGCGTATCGCGCGGCCGAACCGCTGACCGTGAACACCCATTTTCCCGCCGGTACGCCAACGGGATCACTCGCCACGCTGAGCGCTCCGGTCGCGTCAACCAGTACGCGCAACGAAACGCTCTTTAATCCGGGTATACGCCGTGTCGCAACGAGATCGGATTGGACCTGCATGATCTCCATCTCAAGCCTTGGCCTCGGGATTCCAGTGATCGATGATCCCGACGATTGTCAGATCCGACGGATACTCCTTACTTCCAGCGGCTTCGCGCGCGGCGGACGAGCCAACACAGATCACCCAGTCACCCGGTATGCATCCGACGGAGTCAACCGCGACCTGGCGCGCACCGCCTGCCTTTTCCCGCACCACCAACAGCGGTCGATGACCAAGTTCGGCGATCCGGTTCGTTGACACTAACGTCTTTTCAACCTGCATGATCTTCATCGATCAACCCTTCGCGATCTCTTCGATAGCACTGCCGATCGGCGTATCCTGGACGGATAGATGACAAACCAGAATCCGCTGCCGAACGAGATCGGCGTAGCGCGATTCAACCGCATCGCGCACTCGCATAGCCTTATTAATGGTTCGGTCACGTGAGCCAGGTACCCTAGCATCGTAGCGATAATGGATCGCCACTGGGATCGGGAGTCCGTGCTTTACGTTCAACCCTTTGAAAATCTTGATTCCAACGTCCATGTCGGCACTACCCTCTTCGAGCGTATGAAGATGCGCGTAATAGGCAATATTGCGCATCTGCACCTCTTCGAAACCGTCACCCACGCTGATATAGCGCTCGGCGTGACCTATGTCGGGGTAGCGACCACCGTAGAGCTGTAGGACGTAATCGATTTGAGAAAGATTGTTGATCAGCAGATTTACGATCAAGCGCCGCATCCCATCGTGCGGGTTGCCACCATCGGTTACGGCGGCCTCGACCGCTTCGTAGACAGCAAGGCGCGCCGAGTTGGCGTCCATCACTTGGGTTTTCGCGTATAGCCCCGCGTTATCGACGTAGCGATGCGCCGAGAGGTCGCCGTTCGCGTCCGGAACATGCACGCGAATCGAATCAGTATCCGTATCCACGCCGATAAGCAAGATATCGGTGGTCGCGCCACAACAGAACGCATTCTCGATCGCTTGGCGAAACTGATTCAGCCGCTCGAGCGCTGCGTCGATTGCCCGCACCTCGCTGCTACCATGCGCGGCGCAGCCTTGGTGACAAGGGTCGGATGAACTGGTGTGGTAAACGGCAATCTTAAGGTAGCGCGTGCCCGCATCAGCGGTCGTGGGAATCCCTTCGCGAAACCTACGCAGCTCGGTTCCAACCCAATCGCGGACATCGCCCTCGACGTCAAACAAAGCACCCGCGTAGGCCTTGCGGTGGACGAAAGATGACAGCGGCAGCCTCAGAATATACCGCATCAATCCCTTAAGGCGGCCATCCGCGCAGGGGCTGATGTCGATCGCGTGAAAGCCACACTCGAGAAAGAAGTTACGCGTATCGTGTACTGCTTCGACCTGATTTTTCAGATCCTCGGCGAATTGCGCTGCCGAGATTCGCAGCGCCCGAAACGCGCAGTGAGCATAAAGGGCCTTGAGATCGAGGCCGGATACCCATGCATCCTCAAGAACCCCATCGGGCAATTCGTAACCCAGACGCTCCTTCGCCATAGCCTGCGCACGACCCGCGAAATCCGCCTCGTGCTGCAAACCGGCGATCTCCTTGAGCGCGGG
>CAZUJU010000135.1:0-2554 GCA_964620675.1 uncultured Thiotrichales bacterium
GAGCGTTGGGTCAGGCGCGCGATCAAGTCATCCTGCCCGACCCGTACCCGCGCCAGTGCGAGGCCGGGGTGTTGGTCGGGCGCGATTTCCTGCACCGTGCCGGCGAGGCGGTTGATGATGCTGGTGTGGGTTTGTTGCTCGTACGCGAGGCTGACATCGCGCGCCAGAATCCGCACCCGCGCGCGGTGGCCGACGGCGTGGCCGCTGTCGCGCACCCACAGGCTGCCGCCGGAGAATTCTACCCGCACCAGGTGCCATTGCGGATCGCGTTCCGCGACCAGGCCTTCGATCACCACGCCGGTGTCTTCCCCCAGGCGGATCGGCAGGTCGAGCCGTGCCAGCGTCGCGGTCAGCGGGCCGTCGGCGACTACCCTGCCCGCTTCCATGACCACGAGGTGGTCGGCGAGTCGGGCAACCTCATCAGGGGCGTGACTCACGTACAGCACCGGGATTTCCAGTTCGTCGTGGAGGCGTTCGAGAAAGGGCAGAATCTCCCGTTTGCGCGCCAGATCGAGTGCCGCCAGGGGTTCGTCCATCAAGAGGATGCGTGGTTTCAGCACCAGCGCGCGGGCGATCGCGACGCGTTGGCGTTCGCCGCCGGAGAGCCGATCGGGCCGCCGTTCGAGCAGCCCGCCGATCCCGAGCAACGCAATCACGTGCGCGTAAGCGGCCCGATCGAGCGCCGGGGCGGATCGCTTTACGCCGTAATCGAGGTTGCCCCGTACGCTCAAGTGCGGAAACAGGCTCGCTTCCTGAAACACGTAGCCGAGCGGCCGTTGATGCGTCGGCACGCAGGTGGTGCCGTCCTGCCAGACCTCGCCGCCCACGCTGAGGTGTCCGCCGGGCGCGCGTTCGAGCCCGGCGATACATCGCAGCAGCGTGGTCTTGCCGGAGCCGGAATGGCCGAACAACGCGGTCACACCCCTGCCCGGCAAGGTCAGATCGACGTCGAGCGTGAATTGCGGGTAGGAAAGTTTGAACCGCGCGGCAAGGGTCACGGATGCACGACCTGATAGCGCCGATTGACCAGATACACCGTCAGCAGCAAAACGAACGAAGCCACCAGCAAGCCCCCCGCGAGCACATGCGCCGAGGCGTAGTCCATCGCCTCGGCGTGGTCGTAAATCGCGATCGAGAGCACCCGCGTCTCGCCGGGGATATTGCCGCCAACCATCAGCACCACCCCGAATTCGCCGACGGTATGGGCGAACGTGAGCGTGATGGCGGTGAGAAAGCCGCGCCGCGACAACGGCACCACGATGCTGAAAAATCGATCCCACGGCCCGGCGCGCAGCGTGGCGCCGACCTCCACCATCCGCGTTCCGACCGCGGCGAATGCATCCTTCAAGGGCTGCACCATGAATGGCAGGGAATACAGCGTGGACGCGAACACCAGGCCGGTGAAGGTAAAGGCGAGATGCGGCAGCCCGAGCGCCTCTAGACTGCCGCCGATCGGACCACGTGGCCCCAACGCGACCAGCATGTAAAACCCCAGCACCGTTGGCGGCAATACCAGCGGCAAGGCCACCACCGCCTCCACGGCAACCGCGAGGCGCCAGCGCGTGCGCGCCAACCACCACGCGAGCGGGGTGCCTAGCAGTAACAGCACCAAGGTGGTGACCGCGGACAGCTTCAGGGTCGTGAGCAACGCCAGCCAATCAGCTTCGGACATACGCTACCGGCCCTCGGTGGCGGGCAATTCGAAACCGTAGCGGCGCAACACCGCGCGGGCGGCGTCGCGCCCGATAAAATCAGCGAAGGCGTGGGCCAGCGGCTTGTCGGCCGCGCGTCGGGTGATAGCAAATCCCTGCTCCAGCGGTGAATGCCATTCAGCTGGAATCAGCGTCCAGGCCCCCTTGCCCTGCAGCGTCGGTGCCAATACCAATGCCAGCGCGACGATGCCGGCATCCGCCGCGCCGGAATCGACGAACTGCGCGGCATGCGCAATGTTCTCGCCCAAGGCCAGGCGCGACGCCAGCGCCTCCCACGCGCCATGATGGCGGAGCGCCTCCTCCGCACGCCGGCCGTAAGGTGCATGCTGCGGGTTGGCGATGGCCAGCCGACGCAGGTCGGTTCGCGGTAGATCCGCCAGCGGCGTGTTCGCGAGCGCCGGTTTCAGGCTCCACAACACGATGCGCCCGAGCGCAAACGGTCGCGGCGGGCCGGTCGTGTAGCCGTCGCGCTCCAGTTGGCGCGGGTAATCAATATCGGCGGAAAAAAACAGGTCGTAAGGCGCGCCATTGCTGATCTGAGTCGCAAACTTGCCGGACGAACCGTAAATCACGTCGACCCTGGCGTCAGGCCGTTCGGCGCGAAATTGTTCGACCAACTCGGCCATCGCGAACTTGAGATCGGACGCAGCGGCGATTTTGAGCGTTTCGGCCCGCGCGGCGACGCTGGCAAGCCCCAGAAGCAGCACCGCGGTTAGGCGCCAAAGCAGTGATTTCAAGCGAGTCCTCCGATTATCCCCGGCGCTTCAGGCACCGCGCGGCAAACCCTAGGTTATGACCTCGGACCCGAGAACGAAAGCCCGCGACGCCACAGCAGTATCAAT
>CAZUJU010000136.1:0-2430 GCA_964620675.1 uncultured Thiotrichales bacterium
TGGTGACCTGGAAGCCAGGCCTGAGAAACCGGCGGTTACCGCGCTACGGCGGGCCGGCGATCGTCTTGGCGGTGCTCGATTCGCCGGTGTTCGATGCTGGCGTCGATTCGGGGCAGACGTATTTCCGGGAGCCGCTCGATCTCGTGCTCGGCGTGCTTTGGGATCACGGCTCAAACCAGGGCGAGTTGCTGTCTTGGCATTTCGACAGTCGCCGTTTTCAACCGTGGCGTGAGGAGGCAGGCGTATGATCCGTCATCGCGAACTTTGGCGGTCCGACTTCGCCAGCCTTGATCCGACGGAACGTCGCGCGGCCCGTTTTGCGTTGCAGTTGACGGGCGGCTTGGCGGATCTGAACGCCCGCCTTCGGGATTTGGATTTTCTCGGCATGCTGTGGCAATTGACGCTACCGCTGCTCGACCCGAACGGCGTCGCCGCGCTGCTCGCGAGTGAGTGCGATGAGGATGACGACGATGATGACGACGACGGGGGACGTGGGCCCGCTGGGTCTGTTGTCGCCAGGGACGGAATGGCGGGTACTTTGAGGCGCTCGAAGGCGCTGCGCGTTCAGCTCGCCGCGTTCTATACCTCGATGCCGCGCTGGGTGCTGCAACGTTTGGTGAAGCAGGATGGGGCGGCGCCGTTGTCGAGCGTGACGTCGTTGTTGGGCAACTGCCTGACGCTTGCGGCGGATGAATTACGTATTCTCGATTTCCTCGATCTGTGGGATCGCGTGGACGGCTTCCGTGACTTTCTGCGTGAGTTCGGCGCGCGCAACGCGCGCGGAAATCGGGCGTTGATGGCCAAACTGCTGGACCTGCCCGAAGACGCGCTGGCAGCGCTGTTGCAACGCGGAAGTGCGCTGCGACTGCTGGGGCTGGTGCAAGTCGCGGACGACCAATCAGACCTCGAAGACGCTCTGCGCCCGACCGATCTCTTGCGCGAGGTCTTCAACGCTTCGCCCGCGGACGTCGACGGGTTGTTGAACACGCTGGTCGAGCCAGCGCCGGGTGCCAAATTGCCGCTGAGCGCTTTCGCGCATATGAGCGCCGACGTCGAGCGGCTGCGCGCGGTGCTGGGCACGGCGGCGAGGACCGCGGCGAGCGGCGTGAATGCGTTGTTGTTCGGCGCGCCCGGTACCGGTAAGACCGAGTTCGCCCGCACGCTGGCCGCGGCCTGTGGACTGCGGGCGTATCTGGTTCGCAGTCGAGGAACGGACGGCGAGGCGCTTTCACGCGAGGGGCGACTCGGGTCGTACCTCGTCGCGCAGCGCTTGCTTACGCGCCGACGGGATGCGTTGCTGATCTTCGACGAGGTCGAGGACGTGTTCGAGGCGGTCAACCCGCTCCTCGCCTGGCTGCCGGGGTCCGGGGTCACGGGTCGGCACAAGGGCTGGACTAACCGCTTGCTTGAGGAAAACCCGGTCCCGGCCGCGTGGATCACGAACGATACTACGGCGATGGATCCGGCCTTTCTGCGCCGTTTTCTGTTGCCGGTGGCGTTCGTCAATCCGCCCCGCTCGGTGCGGCAGCGGATTGTGGAATGCCATCTCGGCGATTACGCGCTGTCCGCGGAACTGTTGGATGAGCTGGCAGCGGACACGGCACTGTCGCCGGCTCAATTCGCGCTTGCCCGGCGCCTGGTGGCGCTGAGCCCCGATGTTCCGGCGGAACGCATGGTGCGCGAGGGGATGGGGGCGGTGCGCACGCTGCTAAAGGGTGCGCCTTTGCCGCGCCAACGACGGGCGGCCACGCGCTTCGATGCGGCATTTCTCAATCTGGACGGTCAGATTTCGCCGAGCGCGATTGCCCGGGCGCTGGCTCGGCGCGGAGAGGGCAGCCTGTGCTTTTATGGCGTGCCGGGCACGGGTAAGACCGCCTTTGCCGAAGTCCTCGCCACCGCGCTCGACCGGGAACTCGTGGCGCGCTCGGCATCGGACCTGATTTCGCCCCTGGTTGGCGAGACCGAGCAAAATCTCGCCCGGATGTTCCGCGAGAGCGATCCGAACCAGACCGTGTTGTTGCTCGACGAGGTGGACAGTTTCCTCGCCGACCGCCGCCAGGCACGCCACACTTGGGAGCGCACCCAGGTCAACGAGCTGTTGCAGCAGATGGAGCGGTTCTCCGGCGTTTTTATCGCGGCGACCAATCTGATCGATGGGATCGATACCGCGGCGATGCGACGGTTCGATTTCAAACTACGATTCCGTGCGCTATCCCCGGTCCAGCGCGTGCGCCTGTTTGCCCGTGAGGCGCTCGGTGACGAAGCGGCATCGGTACCGCCGGAGATCGCGCGACAGTTGGCGCTGCTCGATACGCTGACACCCGGCGATTTTGCAACCGTCTGCCGCCAACGGCTGCTGCTGGACGAGGAACCGACGCCGGTGCGGTTTCTGCACGCGCTCGCGCGGGAGTGCCGGTTCAAACGGACCGA
>CAZUJU010000137.1:0-2410 GCA_964620675.1 uncultured Thiotrichales bacterium
TGGGCGAGAACCCGGCGATGTCCGACCCCAACCTCAACCACGCGCGCAAGGCGCTGGCGAGCCTCGAACACCTCGTCGTGCAGGACCTGTTCCTGACCGAGACCGCGTTCTTCGCCGACGTGATCCTGCCGGCTTCGGCGTTCCCCGAAAAGACCGGCACCTTCACCAACACCGACCGCCGCGTGCAGCTCGGCCGTCAGGCCGTCGACCCGCCGGGCGACGCCCGCCAGGATCTGTGGATCGTGCAGGCAATGGCGCGGCGCATCGGCCTCGATTGGTATTACGACGGCCCGCGCGCGGTGTTCGACGAGATGCGCAGCGTCATGCCGAGCATCGCCGGCATCACCTGGGAGCGATTGGAACAAACCGACTCCGTCACCTACCCCTGCGCGCACGAAGGCGACCCCGGCGAGGGCGTGATCTTCACCGACCACTTCCCCACCCCGACCGGCCGCGCCCGCTTCGTCCCTTCGCCGTTCATCAACGCCGACGAACTTCCGGACGACGACTACCCCCACGTCCTCATCACCGGCCGTCAGCTCGAACACTGGCACACCGGCGCCATGACCCGCCGCGCCAGCGTCCTCGACGCGATCGAACCCGAACCGGTCGCCTACCTGCACCCAGCCGACCTCGCCAAAATCGGCGTGCCTCCCGGTGGCCACGTCCGCCTCGCCACCCGCCGCGGCCAGATCGTTACCCTCGCCCGCGCCGACGACGGCCTGCAACCCGGCCAGGTCTTTCTGCCCTTCTGCTACCACGAAGCCGCGGCGAACCTGCTCACCAACGAGGCGCTGGATCCGTTCGGCAAGATTCCGGAGTTCAAGTTTTGTGCGCTGAAGGTGTCGGGGGCGGAGGCTGACTAACCGGACGGTGTGCGCGCCGCGTCCGTCACGCGGGATGCGCCTTGGACGCGTTGCGGTACTCGCGCAAATTAGGCAGCAAGTCGAAATACTCGTTCCGCTTGTTGACCTCAAACGCCACGCGCGCCGCGGCATCGTTCTCAACCAACAGAATGCCGTCGCGAAGGATGCGATGCACGAGATCCGCCGGCGCGCGGTTCAAGACAACCAAATCGACTTCGCCTACAAGCGATCGGCGATGTCGAACCGCAGCCCTTCGAGCGTACGCGGCGGGTCGCGTGCCTGCAGCACCCCCCGCGTCGATGCCGCTGTCCCGACCCGCCCCGTACGTCGCTACCGTAGAGATACGCGCAAACGATCTCGCCGCCGAAATCGGCGAGGCGTTGTCGCAAGTGGTTCAAGAGGTCTTTCGACGGCATGGTGCAGGTATAGGCGAGCCGCGCCCCGGACGGCATGCAACTGAGTATCTTCATGGTTTGCCGGCACCTGGCCTCGTAGCTTCCGGCCTGAGATTGCGAACGTGCGACTATCGTCGTCGGTCTTAGGTTTCCGGGCTTTCAACCTCGGTGAGGAACCGAATGGAGTCTGACCGCATTGATGCCCTGACCCCATTGATGCTTCATCATTCGATGATTCCCGACAGGATGCCGAGGACTTCATCCACAATACTATCGGGTGCTGTTTCTACCTTCCGCGCTCCCCGCCCCTCCAAGTCGAGCATCCTGATCGCACTCACCAGAACGACGCCCTGTGTATCGGTTCCACTGCCCATTAATGGCACTGCAAACCCGGCAACCCGCGCAAGGTTCCCGCCTTGGGTAACGGGTGCAACCAGTGCAGTACCAACCATGTTGTTGAACTCACGGGTAGACAGCACCAGCGCCGGGCGCATATCGCCTTGCATTTCCCGCCCTACGGTCGGGTTAAGGCTGACCCGCACAATATCACCCCGCCCGAATCCGCTACGTTTCACCATACCTCACGCCCGACTGCCGGCATGTTTTCCCATTCGGTATTTACCGGAAGAGGTGCGTCAGGGTCACACTTGGCCAGCAGGTCTGCCAGCTTGTACTTGTTCCGGCTGGATTGGGGTTTGGCTTGCAGAGTGAGACGGTTTCCTTCAAGTTGTATTTCCACCTGTTCACCTGCTGCCAGCCCGAGGACGGATAGCCATTGTCTCGGTATCACGACAGCCACGGAACCTCCTACGGTGCGCAATGTTGCTGTTGCCATATGGAATGATCCTGTTTACTTTTGATATGCCCATTATAGGAAAGTTTTCCAAAAAGAAAACTGCCTGACCACTATTCTGTCCCTGCTTTGGCAGTGATTACCTCACATTCAAAGTCAGCTATACCAACGATGAGTCAGCGGAATACTGCCACGGCCTGGCGTGGGTTGTCCCGGAGGGTGAGCCAAGTGTTGCTTGCGGATTGGGACCCTCTATGCGTGGCGGATGAGCCGGGCGCCGAAGGTGAATACGAGGACTACGTGCCCGAGATCGTCGGCCTGCTCGTTTCCGGCGCCGGGGAAGCCGCGATTGCCGC
>CAZUJU010000138.1:0-2333 GCA_964620675.1 uncultured Thiotrichales bacterium
GAAACCATCACCTCGCGCACGGATGCGCGCGGCGTGATTACCCAGGTCAACGGGTACTTTCTGGAGATCAGCGGTTTCACGCTGGACGAACTGATCGGCGCGCCGCACAACATTGTTCGCCACCCGGACATGCCGCCAGAGGCCTATACAGACCTTTGGCGCGACCTCAAAGCGGGACGCACCTGGATCGGTATCGTTAAAAACCGCTGCAAGAACGGCGATCACTACTGGGTCAAGGCGACCGTGACCCCAACGCTGAAGGACGGACGACTCGATAGCGTCATATCCATCCGCTCGCGGCCATCACGCACCGAGGTTGCCGCGGCCGATCAAGCCTATCGCCGGTTCCGCGAGGGCACGGCCACGGGCCTGGCGATCCGCCACGGCAAGATCGTCGAGACCTCCGCCATCGCAAGCGTCCGCGACAAACTGAATGCGATGTCGCTCAAGGCGCGCCTGCGCACGAGTTTTGCGTTCATGATGCTGCTGCTGGCGACACTCGGCGGATTCTCGCTGCATCACCTCGAACGCAACGTGGAAGCAATCGACGCGCTGCACCGGCAAGCCGTGGACACCCTGCATCAGGTCGGCGAGATTCAACGCCTGCTGGCGGACAGTCGGATGCACGTCGCGCTCACGCTCCAACACGACCCGAATTCGCCTTTCGCAAAGCTGCATGACCACCCGAGCTCGGCGCACCTGGAGATGATCGGCGCCCATCGCGTCAGCATCGACCGACTGGCGGCCAGGCTCGAAGCGGCCGAGCTCGATCCCCGACTGCGGCCACTACTCGGCGAAGCCTTGCAGGCCCGCGCGGCGTTTATGAACGCCGGACTGATGCCAGCACTCAGTGCGCTCGAGAGCGGCGATTTCCTCGGCGCCAATCGGGCGATGCTGTTCGAAATGAACCCGCGTTACGCGCATCTGGAGCAAGCAACCGCCGCGTTCGGCGACGCCATCGCCCGCTTTGGCGGCGAGCTTCGAGACGCGGCCCAGACACGCCATGTCAATATGCGCGGCCTCGTCGTCGGCACAATGGGCGTGGCGCTCATCGGCGGCCTGCTCTCGATCACCCTCCTGATGCGGGGCATCCTGCGCCCATTGGGTCAAGCGCGTGCGGCATTCGCGAAGATTGCCGAAGGTGACTACCACAATCCGATCCCGATCGAGCGCCACGATGAGATCGGTCGCGTCCTGGACGCCATCACCGCGATGCAGGCGCGGTTGTACCACGACACGGCCGAGGCAAAACGCATCGCCGACGAAAACCTGCGCGTCCGAATCGCGCTCGACAATGTCTCGGCCGGCGTCATGGTCGCCGACAACAAACGTCGCATCATTTACGTCAACCGCTCGGTCGAAGCCTTGTTTCGGCAGGCCGAGACGGCCATTCGCGAACAAATCCCCGGCTTTCGCGCCGATCGGCTACTGGGTGCGTGCATCGACGATTTCCACCAAACGCCGAGCCACCAGACCAACATGCTTTCGACGCTATCCAAGCCCCATCACGGCACCATTCTCGTCGGCGGCCGCACGCTCGATATCCACGCCAACCCCGTGGTGAACATTCAGCGCGAGCGCTTGGGCACCGTGGTTGAATGGCACGACCGAACCGCCGAGGTCTCGGTGGAACAAGAGGTCAACGAACTGGTGCGCGCGGCCGCCGGCGGTGACTTCGATCGCCGCATCGCCATCGATGACAAGGATGGCTTTCACCGCCAATTGGCCGACGGCATCAACCGCGTCCTCGAAGCCTCGCAGCGCGGCCTCGCGGATGTGGGCGAGGTGCTTAAGGCGCTCGCCGCGGGCGACCTCACCCGAGAGATGACAGGCACGCATCAAGGCGCGTTCGCTCGGCTTCAGGACGACGCCAACCTGACCGTCACGCACCTGCGCGAAATCATTGGGCGCATACACGCCGTGGTCGACGTGATTCACACCGCGGCGCGCGAAATCGCAGCCGCCAATATGGATCTCTCGTCGCGAACCGAGAACCAGGCCGCCTCGCTCGAGCAAACCGCGAGTTCACTGGAGGAACTCACCGCGACCGTCCGCCTCAACGCCGATAATGCGACCCAAGCGGACCTCGTGGCCGCCAGCGCGGCGCGCACCGCGACCGACGGCGGCCACGAGGTCGCGCGCCTGGTGGAAACCATGGGTGCGATTTCCGAGTCGTCGGACCGCATCGTCGACATTATCGGCGTGATCAACGAAATCGCATTCCAGACCAACCTCCTCGCTCTGAACGCCGCTGTCGAAGCTGCTCGCGCGGGCGAACAAGGGCGCGGTTTCGCGGTCGTGGCCGGCGAGGTGCGCAATCTTGCCCAACGCTC
>CAZUJU010000139.1:0-2182 GCA_964620675.1 uncultured Thiotrichales bacterium
CCCCGTCCGTCGTCATTCCGGCAGGGATTGCCGGAACCCAGTGTATAGGGATGTACATGCCCAATGCCGGAACCCAGTGAATAGAATGTTGGACCTGACCCCAATCAAGAATTCGCGCGGCCGAATATGGCCCAGTAACTTGCCCGCAATGCGTCGCGTACGATTCGCCACCGCGATTCTGGCGCCCTGCCCTGGGTTTCTACGGGTAATGGGCTGACGGCGATGCCGAGTCGGCCGAGGACGATGCGGCCGACGGTGAGTGCGCGCGGGATGTGGGTGTCGGAGGTGATGATAAGTACGTGCCGGTAGCCTTGGGCCTTGAGTTCGTTTGCGACGCAGGTGAAGTTGGTGACGGTGTCGTGCGCGCAGGTGCGGATTTGAAAGCGTTCGATGCGCTGGTTTTCGTCGGCGAGGGCTTGGTGGTAGATGTCGTAGAACACCGGCTGCGATGAGATGTAAATCGGCAGCTGCGGGTGTTCGGTGGCGTAGCGCGCGGCGATGCGGATGCGCTGCGGATCGCCTTCGAGCACGATGGCGGCATCGGGTGGCTGTTGCTGTTTGTGGACGATGAAGCCAGCGTGGATGAGGAGCGCAAGCCACGCGAGCGCGAGCACGAACCCAAGCGTGCGCGCCACGGTAAAGGGTGGCGGTTTCACGCCGGGATCGCGGTGCGCTGTGGTTCGATGCGGAGGCGGTTTAGGTCAATCTGCGGCGGCGCCGGTTACAGGCGCCAGAGTGTGTACCCTGCTCCGCGGATTTTTTCGGGGTCGTAGACGGATTTTACGTCGACGAATACGCCGCCCTTTTTGAGCCAGCTTTGGAGGTCGGAGGGTTGCATGGCGAGGTATTGCTTGTGCGGTACGGCGACGATGATGGCGTCGGCGTAGTGCGGCAGTTGTTCCCAGGGGATGAGGTGTACGTTGTATTCGTGCATGGCCTCGGCTGGGTCGGCGATCGGGTCGTGGACGAAGACGTCGCAGCCGTATTCTTCCAGTTCGCGGATCATGCAGGCGACTTTGGAGTTGCGCAGATCCGGGCAGTTTTCCTTGAAGGTGAGGCCGAGCACGATCACGCGCGCGCCCATGACGGAGCTGCCGTTCTTGATGATTTTTTTGACGGTTTGCTGGGCGACGAAGGCGGCCATGCCGTCGTTGATGCGCCGCCCGGCAAGGATGACTTGGGGGTGGTAGCCGACCATTTCGGCTTTGTGGGTGAGGTAGTACGGGTCGACGCCGATGCAGTGGCCGCCAACCAGGCCGGGGCGAAACGGGAGGAAGTTCCATTTGGTGCCGGCGGCTTCGAGCACTTCGAGTGTGTCGATGTCGAGCCGGTTGAACAGCAGGGAGAGTTCGTTCATGAGCGCGATGTTGAGGTCGCGCTGGGTGTTTTCGATGACCTTGGCGGCCTCGGCGACTTTGATGGAGGTGGCTTTGTGAACGCCGGCGGTGATTACGCTGGCGTAGAGTTCGGCCAGATTTTCCAGGGTTTGCGGGGTGTCGCCGGAGACGACCTTGACGATTTTCGTGATCGTGCGGTCTTTGTCGCCGGGGTTGACGCGCTCGGGAGAGTAGCCGACATGGAAGTCCTGCTTCCAGGTGAGGCCGGATTCCCGCTCCAGGATGGGCACGCAGACTTCTTCGGTCGCGCCGGGATAAACGGTGGACTCGTAAACCACGGTGGCGCCGCGCTTTATGTGCTTGCCGACGGTGATGGAGGCCGAAACCAGCGGGGAGAAGTCGGGTTTGTGGGCCTCGTCCACCGGCGTGGGTACGGCGACGATGAGGTAATCCGCTTGCGCGAGGTCCGCGGGATCGGTCGTCAGCGTGAGTTGCGTGGCGGCTCGTAATGCCTCATTCGAGACTTCGCCGGTCGGGTCGCAGTGGGTGCGGTAACTGGCGATCTTGGTTTCGGAGAGATCGAAGCCTATCGTCGGGTATTGCTTGCCGAATTCAACGGCCAGCGGAAGGCCGACGTAACCAAGGCCAACGAGGGCTACGGTGGGCTGGGTGGGTTGCATGATTGGGTGTTCCCTATTTGGTACGAAAGTGATCCGGATGTCTGCAAACAGAGCGGTGTTTGCGAAGAATTCTCAGCATCGGGTCGGCGTGAGCTCAGCGCCCGATTGAATAATAAGTAATGCCGTAGTCGCGCACGGTCGCCGGGTCGTAGAGATTGCGACCGT
>CAZUJU010000140.1:0-2165 GCA_964620675.1 uncultured Thiotrichales bacterium
TGCGGTGCGGGGGGCGTGCTGCTGGTGCCGTTGTTGTGGGTGTCGCTCTATTTGCCGAACGGCGTCGAGATTTCGCCGGAGCGCGAGTTTTTGTCGGAGTTTCCGATTGCATTCGGTGCGCGGTAGGGGCGCCGCGAGACGATGGCGCAGCATTACATCGATGCGTTGGAGTTCGATCATTATCTGCTGCCGGGCTACACCCGCCCCGGCACGCGGCCTACGCAAGCTCCGCATTCGCGGGTCTTGGTCAATCATTCTCCCACGGTTTTTTCTCCAGCCCGGCGACATCTCGGCGGCCGTGCATGACGGCGAGGATGAGCACGCGGTCGGTCTCCAGGCGGTACATCACGCGGTAGCCTTGCACGATGATTTCCCGCAGCGTGTTGTCTTCGGCCTCTGGGATCATCCGGCCGATTTCTGGAAACTCCCTCAGCCGCCGCGTGGCAAGCACGACTTTTTCACCGATGCGCCGGGCATAGAAGGCCGAGTCGCGGCTGATGTAACGCACCAGATTGTCGAGATCGTCGCGCGCGAGGTTCGACCATTCAACGCGCATCGTTGAGGTAGCGCTTTTCCATCTCGTCCTGCGATGTCACCTTCCCTTCCTCGGCTGCCTGGAGCGACCGTTCCAGCTTTTGGCGCACATAGAGGGCGTACATGGCGTCGTCGAAGGTGGCCTGCTCCGGCAGGTGTTCGGCGATGTCGTGGACGATTTGCTTGATGGTTTGCATGATGAACTCTCCTTAGGAAGCCTGCTGAATTACTGTAATGTCCGGAGTCACGATAAACAACAGGCATTTTTCGCGATAAACAGGATTTATCCACCGGTAGCGGGACAAAAAAGGACGGGGGTCGCGCAACGGTTTTGCGCAGGGCGCAACTAAAAAACAACGGGCGAAACGCCGGTTTTACGCGCGCATTCGCCTAGCCAGCGGAATCGATATGCGATCGAAATTCATCCAGGATCATCGCCTCATCGGCGGTCGACGGGCCGAGGAACGGGCGGGCTGGGACATCGCCCCGGGGGATCGGAGCGCCGCGACGGTTGCGGCCGAATGCACCCTTCCGGGCGCCGAATTGTTGTGCGGCGCCGTATACCGGCGTGCTGCGGACTACGACGGTGTTACCGGTTACGCGATAGTAGATCTGCGTGGAGAGGCTTTTTGACTCTCCGATCAGCGGCTTCTTGCCTGGGATTTTGGGGGCGGCACTCTTGCGCGCTGGGCAAGACTTAAGACCTGACCCCGATTTCCAGTGGGTTGAGGTTAACGTGGGTGCATCGGGGCTATCGCTTCGGGATGGCGTATGGTCGTTACCATCCTGGCTTGACGCGGTTGCGGCGGTGTCGTTAGAGATGGGCTCAACGGGACACGGAGTCGGTACGCCTGCGCTTGAAACGCTGGCTGCGTTCAAACAAGCGTTGGTGCGGCGGTACGGGCGGCGCCTCAAGGCAGTTTACCTATTCGGCTCCCGCGCGCGCGGCGATGCCTTGCCCGATAGCGACGCGGATGTGGCGGTGTTTGTCGACGGAGTCGTCGATCCGTTGCAGGAGCAACTCGATTTGGTGGATCTCGGGTATCCCTTGTTGTTGTCCGATGGCATTCTGATCGAGCCTTGGCTTTTCGATGCTAACGCGCTCGCTCTCCCACTTTTTCGCCACGATCCCCTTAAGTCCGACAGGCTCCTAGGCGTGATCTCGAAGCTGGCGATACGGATGCTGCGGTGAATCGCTGTTATTGCGTGGTTTTCTACGCGGCTTGGGCAACGTTCGAGGCTGCGCATTGTGCGCAGCCAAAGCGCCATAGTGGAATGATCGCGGAGTTTGGTCGTCGTTTTGTAAAGGAAGGGGTCATTTCACCGGGGCGTGGTACGATTTTCGCCCGATTGGAAAACCTCCGCAATTTTTCCGTTTACACTTTGGAAACCACGCCTGTTGACAAGGCGCTCGCTGCAATCGATCAGGCCGAATATTTTGTGAACGAGATCGAATGCTAGCTAAAAGGCGCAACGGGTAACGCGTAAGGTGCTCGTTTGTTAGTTTGAAGAAGCGCAACGAATCCTGCGCAAGTAAATCAGCCTGAAATTCGGTGAGTTGCTGGAATGGGGCGAGCAAGCCTTGAGCCAAGCGACGCAGCAACAACTCGAAGACTGGTCTACCGCGATCC
>CAZUJU010000141.1:0-2142 GCA_964620675.1 uncultured Thiotrichales bacterium
CGCACGCTGCCATCCGGACTGATCTGTTGCTGGCGTTGTCCACCCGAGATTTCCACCATCAGCACCGAGCCACGGGGCGTCACGGACACAGCGCCGGTCGGCATTCCGATCAGCAACACGTCCAGGTAGTAATTCTCCGCGTCCTGCCATTGCTGCATTCGGCTCGCGGTGCTGTACGTGCGCACCTCCGCGCGGTTGTCCTGGACTGGATAGGGCGGCTGCGCGAGCGCGACAGCCGGCAACGCCAACGCCAACGCCAACGCTACTGACAAAAGAAGGCTGGAACGAACGAAACGGCGTGCCCGACCGCCATGACGATCGCTAATTCGGGTTTTCATAGAACACATAACTCGTTGAGTAGTCGCTGATCTCAAAATAGACCTTTTTTTCGCCGGCGTCGTGCTTGAAATTCTGATTCAGATCGAGCACGCCGTAACCAAAGCGATAGGGCCGCGCGGCATCGCTGCCCCGGGTGCTGCCGGCGGTGCTCATTTTGTCGATCTTGATGAACCGGTTGACCAACTTATCGCCCGCGTAAACGTCCAGGACACCATCCGTCCCGGTGTAATTCTGAATCGCGCGACCGATAACGTTCTGTGTTTCCTGGGTACAGCCGGAAACGCCTATCCCGATACCAACCACCAAAATACCCAGCTTGATCCCGTACATGCTCCACCTGACTCTTGATCCGATTTGTTTAAATAATAGCCTGCCCTAGGCCTACCAATGTGACCAACAACATACCCACCCCGATCCAGCGCTTGAAGCGGCGTTGACCTCCGCGTAACAACTGATCGTGCGCCTTCAAGCCGAAATAGTGACCGATCGCCGCCAGCGGCAGTAACGCAAGAGCGTAGTCGAAGTGCAGCTCGACGCCCACGACCACGAACGCGGCCAGCTTGATCGTCACCAGCACGAACCATAGTACGAACAACGTGTCGCGCAGTTGCGCGATGGCGACGTGCTTCAGGTACACCGCGACAATCAGCGGCGCGCCAATCAACGAAGTACCACTGACGTAGCCGCCCACCGCCAGCAGAACGCGGTCGACCCACGGATTTTCGGCGCGCAACGCCCAGTCGAAGATGTACATCAGCGCATACACGAACGTCACGCTGAACACCACCAATGTCATCCACCGTGGCGGCAGACTGAGCAAGCCTAGGATTCCGAGCAACTTGGGCACGAGCATGACGCCAAACGAGCGCCAGAGATAACGCCAATCGACGTTTCGCAATCGAGTGCGCAACGTCAACGCGGAAAAAAACAGCAAATGCACCGCGATGATGGGTAGAAACAACAGCGGATCCGGTTGCAGCAACAACATCAGTGGCAACCCGAGCGCGGCGCCGCCAAATCCGATGCCGGTGCGCACGAATCCGGTCCAGACAAATATCAACCCCAGCGCAACCCATTGCGCGATAGAAAAATCATTCACTTAGAGCAACCCACTGCAACCTGGGCGACCCACATCGGGTTTGGAACCTCGCCGAAAACCTGAATTGACGCGCATCAAGGATTGAGATTCCACAAAAAATCGATGATTGGCCGCGAAGGTTGGAGGGTTTTGAACCAACAAGACCGCCGACCGACAACCCCGGGCCCTACGCCCCAACCCGTACCGGAGCCGCCACCACGCATGCATCACTCAAGCCGAATTTGCTCGCATCGACCGCCGTGGCAATTCGGTGGCACGTGGCGCCGGCGCGGCGCGGCGCTGGCACCTTCCCTGTCACACAATTCGAAAGGAGATTCCTTCCATGGCTAGCGAACCTTGGTGGGCGTCAACGTCATTATGGCGCAAGACCGCAATATGGGTCACCGGCCTGTCGTTTGTCGTCCTGATCTTTCTCACCTTCGACACGATGTCGCAGATCACCGCGGGCACCAAGCGCGTCCCGGCGTATAGCGTCATCAACCATCGCATCGACTACGTCTACGACGAAGAACGCAACCACCAGGTCCCCGTCATTGGGGAAAAACAACCGTTGTTCGGCAAGGAGCTCTCGGAAGAGGAAGCCGAGCAACTGGTCGCGCTGGGCAAAAAGACCAAGCAATCCAAGAACTGCATGAACTGCCACACGCTGCTCGGCAATGGCGCCTACTACGCGCCGGATCTCACCAAATCATGGCTCGATCCGA
>CAZUJU010000142.1:0-2127 GCA_964620675.1 uncultured Thiotrichales bacterium
AGGCGAGCTGGGCGTCACGCTATCATTACCAAAGGACATTGAATTTCCAATCCTTCAAAGGACATTGAATTTCCAATCCTTTATCGTCATCGCCACCGGCGGCAGTCCCGCGATTCCGGCGCTTCCAGGGCTTGACCGGGTTCGCCACGTGACCTCCGATTCGATCTGGTCGCTGACCGAGAAACCCGAGCGACTGCTGGTGCTCGGCGGTGGTCCGATCGGGTGCGAGCTCGCGCAGGCGTTCGCGAATATCGGCTGCCAGGTCACCCAGGTGGCGCGTTCGGGAATACTCGGCAAGGAAGACGCCGACGCGATCGCCCTGGTCGAGGCCGGGTTGCGTGGCGACGGTGTGCGCTTGCTGACCGGCGCCCAAGCGGTGCGCTGCGAGGTCGCGGACGGCGAGCAACGGCTCATCGTGCGCCGCGACGGCGCGGATGAAGCCATCGCGTTCGACGTGCTGCTCTGTGCCGTCGGCCGGCAGGCGCGCGTCACCGGGTTCGGCCTGGAAACACTCGGCATCCCCGTGACCCGCGCCGGCACCATCGAGGTCAATGACTATCTGCAAACCCGCTTTCCAAATATCTACGCCTGCGGTGACGTTGCCGGACCGTTTCAATTCACTCACGCCGCCGCGCATCAAGCCTGGTACGCATCGGTCAACGCGCTTTTCGCCGGGATCAAACGCTTCAAGGCCGACTATCGCGTGATGCCATGGGTGACCTTCACCAACCCGGAGGTCGCGCGCGTCGACCTCGCGGAAAAGGACGCCCAGGCGCGCGGGATCGCCTACGAAGTCACCCGCTACGGGCTCGATGATCTCGACCGCGCGCTCGCCGACGGCGCGGCCCACGGCTTCGTCAAGGTGCTCACGCCACCCGGCAAGGACACCATCCTTGGCGTCAGCGTCGTCGGCGAACACGCCGGCGAGCTGCTCGCCGAGTTTACCCTCGCGATGAAACACGGCCTCGGGCTCAACAAGATTCTTGGCACGATTCACCCCTATCCGACCTGGAGCGAGGCGGCCAAGTACGCGGCGGGCGAATGGAAGCGCGCCCATGCCCCGCAGCGCGTGCTCGGTTGGCTCGCGCGGTTTCATCAGTGGCGGTTGGGTTGAACCTAGAAGTCCTCCGATCTAGTGGAACGCGCGCGGCACCTCGGCGTCAGAAATGTTGCAATTGAGCTATTACAATCCTATATTCTTCATATGCAACAAATGGAGCAGCCAAAATGCTCGCACTTCAGCTTCCTCAACCCGACGAACGCGCTGTGCTGTCGAAGGCGCTTCTAAACGCCGGCAAGGCCCTGGGGTTGTCGCAGGCCGACATCGGCAAGGCCGTCGGCAAGGATCGCAGCTCGATCGGGCGCGGACTTGACCCTGCCAGCAAGTCCGGCGAACTCGCGCTGTTGTTGATCCGCTGCTACCGCAGTCTGTACGCCGTCGTCGGCGGCCGCCCCGAGGACATGCGCCACTGGATGCACACTCCGAACCTGCACACCGGCGGCATACCGGCGGAGCAGGTGGTCTCCGTGCAAGGGCTCAATGAGGTTCTGAGTTATCTCGACGCGATTCGCGGCAAGAGCTGACCGTGATCGATCCATGGACGGACTGCCGCGATCGATTGCATCCGACGCTCATCGCCGGCGAACTGATCCGCGTCGTCGAGAGCCAGGAGCAGATCGCCACCACCGCGCTGGTCGATGATCTGGCCGAACAGGCGTTGCTTGAACAACTGCTCGATGCGGTCAAGCCCCCGGCGCGCGCCGGGACCAGCCAACTGCACTATCTGCTGTCGACGCCATTCCGTTACCCGCCGCTGCGCCACGGTTCACGGTTTGGCGAGCGGTTCGAACCGAGCCTGTTTTACGCCTCGAAAACGCTGCCGACGGCGTTCGCCGAGGTCGCGTACTACCGCTGGGTGTTCTGGCACGGCATGACCGTGCCGCCGCCCTCGGGCCGACTGTTGACCCAACACACCACGTTTGGCGCCGCTTATTCCACCGCGCGAGGCCTGCGCCTGCACGAACCGCCCTGCGCCGCGCATCGCGAACCGCTCACCGACCGGAGGCGCTACGACGCCACGCAAGCGCTTGGCCGCGCCCTGCGCGCCATGGGTGTTCAGGCGATCG
>CAZUJU010000143.1:0-2116 GCA_964620675.1 uncultured Thiotrichales bacterium
GGTATGTACATCCCTATACACTGGGTTCCGGCATTGGGTATGTACATCCCTATACACTGGGTTCCGGCATTCCCTGCCGGAATGACGACGGGCGGGGACGTTACGCTCATGCGTCACTTACATCCGTCACCCCGGCACGGACTGCCGGGGCCCAGTGTCCAGGGACGGACACCCGCGCACCCGCGCACCAACCACCACCACCCCGGCACGGATTGACTTCTCACCATTAGAAAAACAGCTTCCTTGAGCGCCGCCACACCGTAACGCCGATAGCAGCTCGTGACGAATCGCTATACCGCGTGTTCCGAGAAGCCCAGCTTCCTGATCAGATTATTGCTGACCTCATTGACTACTTGAACGGAGATCGTCGGCGATCCATCTAAAATAAGCCCCTTGGCGACTACATGCTTCCTGGGATCCTTATCGCTGAACGCGTAGAGAAAGATATTCGAGTCGACGAATACCTTGTCGCTCATTTGCTTCATCCCTGGTGAGGAAAACAGTGCTTGCGTCCAAATGCTGCGGATTGCGGGTCAGCTCCTCAATGTGCAAAAAAGATCACCTCAAACGGCGACGCTGAATACGGTAGCGCATGCATCAGTGCCGAGCATTAACCTGGCGCATGAACAATGCAGATTGACTACCGCCTTAGCCTGACCGGCGCCCGACAACTCAGGCACCAACATCACCACACGAAATACAGGCAGAGGCAATGCCCGCCAGATCAAACCTTTATCCCTAACACTCGATCTATCGCCACCTTGATATCAACACCCGCCGCCGAACCCAGATCAAAACTCGGCCGCAACGGTGGGCTGGCCCCGGCCAGCGCCCCACCCAACACCAGAATCGCATCCGACTGCGGCGCCCGATCCACCGGAAGCGCCGGAAACCGGCTTTCCAGGCGATGCACCAGCGCATGAGCCACAAACCGTGTCACCACCGCCCACAACCCCAGCAAGCCGACAAGACCAAGGCCGATCGCCAGACGCCAACGCCGGCGCCAAACCAGCAAGAGCGCCAGACCCCATAACGCCAATGCCAATGACAAAGGTGAAAGCAACCCACCTACGACTTTGCCAAGCTCAAACAAGCACGCCCCCCAGATTCACCCACCGAAACACAACCCGCACTCCCGGATTGCCGCGCTGTCGCTCGCAATGACAACCGCCCCGCCATCATTGCGTGGAGGCGCCAGCCGACGCGGCAATCCCGCCACAACCACTCAGCGATTCAAGTTTCTCTATTCAAGTGCTGCAAGAGCAGCCTCGGGCGCTTTGTCCAATACCTTGAGCAAAGCCTTAGCTGCACCGGCTGGAGAGCGCTTTCCTTGTTCCCAGTTACGGATGGTCTCGATCGAGACATTAATGCACTTTGAAAACTCGGCCTGGCTAAGACCAAGACGTTTTCTTACCCGACGGGCGAACTTCGCCGCGTCCAACATGGCTTCAGCCTCATCCGCCGCCTGATGAACAGCGATGTCATCCTCTGTCGTGGCGTCCACACGAGCCACATCAATGCGCCCTGAATGCAGGGAGCCAGGAACGCCGACATCAATCGATAACCGTACTGTTTTCATAATGCGTTACCTCGCGCTGGTTGGCTTTGCGTGCAGATATGATGCGCATGGCGCCATGGCGAGGGGTGTAGACCACAACGAACAAACGCTGTTCGATCAACCCCATCAACTGATAGCGCTCTTCACCATAGATTCGCCTGGAATCGGCATGCACGATTCGATTGGGATCAAAAAATGCCTGCACCGCATAGGCAAAATCGAACCCACGCTGTGTAAAGCACAGGTTGCTTTTGACTTCATCCCATTCGAAATTCATGCGCAAAGTGTAGTTCATTGGCCTACAAGGCGCCAGAGAGGACGAGAAAGCTCTTTCATCAATTGTGCTCAACCCCCGTCAATGCGAGGACGCGCCAGCCGACGCGGCAATCCAGCACCAACCGTCAAATTGCCTTCCCCTGAACCTTGCAACCGCCCTAAACTCTAACCCCCAAAACCCGCTCCATCGCCACCCTCACATCACACCCCTCATCCCGCAAATACCGCTTCACCTCCGCCACCTTGGCATCCACCAGATAGCGGAACCAAAACCCCTGCAAA
>CAZUJU010000144.1:0-2081 GCA_964620675.1 uncultured Thiotrichales bacterium
ATTGTTTCGTTGTCGTTTTACGGGATGTCGACCTTCGAAGGTCCGATGATGTCGATCAAGACCGTCAACGCGCTGTCTCACTATACCGACTGGACCGTTGGTCATGTTCACTCTGGTGCGTTGGGCTGGGTTGCGCTGATCACGATCGGTACGGTCTACGCACTGCTGCCAAAGCTATTCGGCAAGGAGCAGATGTACAGCACCAAGTTGATCGAAGTGCATTTCTGGGTCTCCACCATCGGTATCGTCCTGTACATCGCTTCGATGTGGATCGCGGGCGTCATGCAGGGTCTGATGTGGCGCGCGATCAACGTCGATGGCACCTTGACCTACAGCTTTATCCAGTCAATCGAGGCGACCTATCCGTTCTATGCGGTACGGCTGCTTGGCGGCGTGTTGTTCTTCGCCGGGATGCTGGTTATGGCATACAACATGTGGAAGACGATTGCCGGGGCGAAACCCGCCGAAGATCGCGTCGCCACGACTGCTCACGCCTGATTCGAACGAGGAACAACAATCATGAGTCATGAAGTAGTCGAGAAGAACATAGGCTTGATGGCAATTCTGATCATCGTGGTGATCAGTGTTGCGGGCCTAGTCCAGATTCTGCCTTTGTTCTTTATCAAAGAAACGACGGCGGCGGTGGAAGGCATCAAACCTTACGGTCCGCTGGAGCTGGCGGGACGTGACATCTACATCCGCGAGAGCTGCAACGCCTGTCATTCGCAAATGATTAGGCCGTTTCGGGCCGAAACGGAGCGGTATGGTCACTACTCGGTCGCGGGTGAGTTCGTTTATGACCATCCACACCTGTGGAGTTCCAAACGCACCGGCCCGGATCTGCACCGTGTCGGCGGTCGCTACTCGGACGAATGGCACCGCGTGCATCTGATCAATCCGCGATCGGTGGTGCCGACTTCCAATATGCCGGGCTACCCGTGGTTGGAGAAAAACACGCTTGATCCCGAGTCCATTCAACCCAAGATGCGTGCCATGCAAACGCTGAACAAGTCATACGGCTTGGCTACATATACCGAGGAAGAGATCGTGAACGCGCCTAAGGCTCTCGAGGGCAAGACCGAGATGGATGCCATGATTGCCTACCTCCAAGGTTTGGGCACTGCGATTAAAAGTGCGAGGTAGCCCATGGATATCAATGATCTCCGTATTATTGGAACGCTCGCCGCGTTCATCGCGTTCGTCGCGGTCTGGGCCTGGGCCTGGAGCGGTAAGCGCAAAAAACGCTTCTCCGATGCCGCGAACCAGTTGTTCAGCGAAGAAGAAGAGCGTATCCACACTAGGTCCTTAGAGGAGGCACGTAAATGATTGGCGAACCGACTGGGTTCTGGAATTGGTGGGTTATCGTACTGACCGTCGTCAACCTACTGGCCTGTTGGTGGTTGATCAGGTGGACGACCAAGGCACGCCCGGGGGACGTCGGCGTTGGCGAGGCGATGCACCACAGCTGGGATGGTTTGCATGAGTTGAATAACCCGCTGCCACGGTGGTGGCTGTGGATGTTCTACATCACGCTCGTTTTCTCCGTCATATACTTTGCGTTGTATCCTGGACTTGGCAATTTCAAGGGACTCTTGAATTGGAGCCAGGTTGGTCAGTATGACGCCGAGGTGAAGAAAGCCGAGGAGAAATACGGGCCGCTTTATAAGCAGTACGCGGGTCTGGATGCGGGGGCGCTCGCGAAAGACGACAAGGCGATGGCAATGGGGCAACGGTTGTATCTTAACTATTGCGCTCAGTGTCACGGCGCGGATGCAGGTGGCAGCACCGGTTTTCCAAGTCTGAAGGACGGCGACTGGTTGTGGGGCGGCGATTTCGGCGCGATCAAGACCTCGATTTTGGACGGGCGCGCGGCCGTGATGCCGGCCTATGATGGCGTGCTGGATGCGGCAACGACCGAGCAAGTCGTTGAGTATGTGCTGACGCTAAGTGGACGGGAAGCGGATGCATCCGCCGCCGCGGCCGGCAAAGCAACGTTTGAGGCGCAGTGCGCGGCGTGTCACATGCCGGATGGCACCGGAAATGTCGCGATGGGCGCGCCGAACCTGACGGACAAGATCTGG
>CAZUJU010000145.1:0-2004 GCA_964620675.1 uncultured Thiotrichales bacterium
GCTGAATAAACGCGCACGATGGCGCAAAAAATCGTCACGTCACCGCATTCCCGGCGCTGGCCGCCTTCTTGAGTTCGATGACCTGGGCCTGCCACACCGCGTTTTCGACCGCGACTTCCGGCTGGAATCCCTTGACCCCGCGCACCATCAGGCGCCGCAACCCCTCCAGGTCGAAGACGTCGATCGCCTTGCGCAGATCGTGCAAAAGGCCTTGCAACTCGCTCCAGCCGAGCATTTCTTCCTTCGCCCGCATGATTTTCGGGTGCTCCGTCCCCATCGGACTGTCGCCGATCAGGAGTTCCTCGAACAGCTTTTCACCCGGACGCAGACCGACGTAGTCGATTCGGATATCGCCCTGCGGATTGCCCTCGTCCTGCACCTGCAAGCCACTGAGGTGGATCATCTGCCGCGCCAAATCGTGGATCCGCACCGGATCCCCCATATCCAGCACGAACACATCGCCGCCCTGCGCCATCGCCCCGGCCTGGATCACCAACTGCGCTGCCTCGGGAATCGACATGAAATAGCGCGTCACCAGCGGATGCGTGACCGTCACCGGCCCACCGGCCTTGATCTGCTCGCGGAATAACGGAATCACCGAACCCGAGGAGCCCAGCACATTGCCAAACCGCACCATGCTGAACACCGTGCGCGGCCCTTTAGCTTCGCCCGAATGGCGCAAGTGCATCGCCTGCAACACCAACTCCGCCAGACGCTTGCTGGCGCCCATGACATTGGTCGGACGTACCGCCTTGTCGGTCGAAATCAGGACGAAAGTTTCCACATTCGCGCGCAAGGCCGCCTCCGCGGCGACCAGGGTGCCGAAAACGTTGTTCTTGACGCCCTCGATCTCGTTGCCCTCAAGCAGCGGAACATGCTTGTAGGCCGCGGCGTGGTATACCGTTTGCACGTTGTACTTGCGCAACAGCAAATCCATCAAACCACGGTTGAGTACCGAGCCGAGCACCGGCGTAATCAGCACTTCCTGGCAGCCTGGTTGCGCTCGAAGCTGCCGATCGATCTCGTACAACGCATGCTCACTGTGATCCAGCAGCACCATCCGCCGCGGCCCCAAGCGCGCCACCTGGCGGCACAACTCCGAACCGATCGATCCCCCCGCGCCGGTGACCATGACGACCTTGCCGGCGATGTTGGCGCGCAACAGCGTCGCGTTCGGCGGCACCGCATCGCGACCCAGCAAATCCTCGATTTCCACCTCGCGCAGATCCCCGACCGAGATTTTACCCTCGGCGATCTCGCTCACCGCCGGCAACACCCGCGCATGCACCGGAAAGCGCTCAAACTCCCGAATGATCTCACTGCGGCGCGCGCGCGAAGCCGAAGGCACCGCCAGCAACACCTCGCGCACGCCAAACCGCTGGATCACATCCTCCAGTTCACTGACCGGAAAGACCCGCAACCCGGCGACCTCGCGGTTGTGTAAACGCCGGTCATCATCGACGAAAGCGACTGGATACAAACTCGCACTGCGGGTCAGCGCATTGACCAGCTGCACCCCGGCCTCACCCGCCCCATAAACCAGAACATTGTCACCGGAAAAACGCGCCCGGAACGGACGCCAGACCAATTCCCGCACCGCGAGCCGGCTTGCCACCGTCAAACTGGTCGCCAGCACCCAGAACAACACCAGCACCGTGCGTGGAACGCCATGAATCAAGCCACTAAGTCCGGAAAGTTGCGCCACCGCGCCCCACAGCAGAGTCGCCAGCGCAACCGCCTTGATCACCGTCCATAGGGCATGTTCGCCGAGGTAGCGCATCACCGCGCGATACAAGCCCATGCGCGCGTAGATCGGGATCGCGATCAACGGCAGGGCAGCAATCAACCAGAGCTGCGAACTTGCAGGCATAAACCATTCGCCGAATCGCAGCGAATAGGCGACCCACAACGCAAGCCAGAGGAGTAAGGTATCCAGAACCGCCATCAACAGGCGTTTGCGGGTTCGCGACAGGTCTCGGAGTCCCGACAATCGATCTTCCATCA
>CAZUJU010000146.1:0-1979 GCA_964620675.1 uncultured Thiotrichales bacterium
TGGCGGATGAATACTGGATCAGTCTGTTGCTGTTGGCGTTTCCCGAGGGCTTGATCAACGGATTTGTTGTTACCCTGCTGGTGGTCTATCGACCCGAGTGGGTCGCGACGTTTCATGATCGCTGGTATCTCAAGGGAAAATAGCCCCGCCGATTCCGGTCTTGCCTGAAATCGCCGACGCGATTTGGCAGTGACACGGAGCGCTTACGCCGACACTAGCGATCGGTTCACGTTTACGATTTGCGCCATGCTTCGTGAGTGGCTTATGCTATTTCCATTGGGGAGTGGCGGTAGCCGGAATTTTGTGCTTCGCACCATTCCGGCGCCGATCGAACAACTACAATAGAAGAAACATGTTGGGCGGGACGCTCGCGTGATTTCTCCAGAGGGGTGAAAGTTACGCCGGGCCTCGTGCTCGGCGTTTTTTTTCGCCTATCGTCACGGTCGCGTTGGCGCGCGTGATGATTGACGCGTGCAGTCAGCGATCATCGCGACATTCGAGATGCGCCATGGCGCGTAGTTGACTCATGTCAACAATCTTGATCAGGCGTCGATTGGCGTGAATCAGGCCATCTTCCTGCATTTTCGAGAACATTCGACTCAATGTTTCGACCGCGAGGCCAAGATAGTTGGCGAGATCGTGGCGCGGCATCGGCAGGTTGAATTCAAATGGCGAAAAGCCGCGCTTGCGAAAACGTTCCGACAGACTCAGCAAAAAAGTTGCCAGGCGTTCCTCGCCTTTCATCTGCCCCAGCGCCATCAGGATAAGGTGATCCTGGTGGATCTCGCGTCCCATCAAGCTCAATAGCTGTCGTCGCAGGCTGGCGAGGTCGCAACAGAGGCGCTCGAAGTCGTTCAAGGTCAGCGCACATACGGTCGCGGTTTCGAGTGCGACCGCCTGACATTGGTGTTGATCGTCGCCGAATCCGTCGAGGCCGAGCAGTTCGCCGGGGAAATAAAAGCCGGTGACCTGTTCCGAGCCCTCCGGGGTGACCAGAAACGTCTTGAACGATCCCGAGCGAACGGCATAGATCGCGCGGTGGGCGTTACCAATACGAAACAACGCGTCGCCCCGTTCGAGCTTGAATTTGTGCTCGATCATTTGGTCGAGGAGATCGACTTCTTCCGGTTCTAGACCGTGGGGCAAGCACAGGTGGGAGAGGCTACAGGCGCCGCAAGTGACTTTGAGTTCCTGCAGCTTGATGATCGGTGACGTCGTCATAGCACCCTTCCTTAAGATCGCTGATTTCTCTGGATATTCGTATGTGATTCGGCTTAGTATCCTCGCTGGTTTCGCGACGATTGATCGTAATCTTACTTTCATTGACTTAAGTCAAAAAGAAGTTTTTAGCAAGTCGCGAAACTTGCTCAGCTTGGAATCGCGCGATTTTTCCTTGATTCGCGAGGATCCGGCTTCAACTCAAACCAACCCTAGCGGGAGGCATCCGGAGATTATGCAGACCCAAACCACCTACAACTATACAGTTGTACGGCAATTCACCATCATGACCGTCGTCTGGGGGATTGTCGGCATGCTGGTCGGAGTGATCATCGCAGCCCAGTTACTCTGGCCTGCGCTGAACTTCGATATCCCTTGGCTGACCTATGGCCGCCTTCGTCCGCTGCATACCAACGCGGTCATTTTTGCCTTCGGCGGTTCGGCACTTTTTGCTACCTCCTACTATGTTGTTCAACGGACGTGCCAATCCCGACTGTTCGGCGGGCCGCTGATCGCCTTCACCTTCTGGGGTTGGCAGTTGGTCATTCTCCTGGCGGCGATCACGCTGCCTCTGGGTTTCACCTCGAGCAAGGAGTATGCGGAGCTCGAGTGGCCGATCGATATCCTCATTACTCTGGTTTGGGTTGCCTATGCGATCGTGTTTTTCGGCACGATCATGACCCGCAAGGTCAAGCACATCTACGTTGCGAACTGGTTCTACGGCGCGTTCATTCTGACGATCGCGGTGCTGCACGTGGTCA
>CAZUJU010000147.1:0-1956 GCA_964620675.1 uncultured Thiotrichales bacterium
GTTGACGCAGGTTTCGATGATTTCGAAGGCCATGGGGAAGACTCCTTAGTTGCGTGCGTCGTTGATGTAGCCACTGGCCACCGGGGTTCGACAGTTCGCCCCAAAAAATCCGCATTTTTCCCGCGAGACCCCAGTAACCACGCGGGTTGACGCCCAGATTTTCTAAAATGCTTGTGGTGGCACGTCATGCGAAACAAGTGCTTTTATTGACTTGGCATAAACCGCTGATAGAGTGGCGGCATGTTTGTGAAGATCACCACCTCCGGAAGCCGCCGCTACGTCCAACTTGTCGAGTCCTATCGGGATGACGCCGGGCGCGTTAAAAAGCGCACCCTCGCCAACCTGGGACGGCTCGACCAACTGGATGGCGAACTGGATTCCGTCATCCGTGGTTTGCTCAAAATCACCGGGCGCGAAGCGTTGGGCGACGCGCCGCCGGCGCCAGCCGTGACGTTCGAATCGGCGCGTGCCCTGGGCGATGTCTGGATGCTGACCGAGCTGTGGAAGGAACTCGGCTTTGGCGAGTTGCGCCGCCTGTTTGGCCGAACACGCCACACCACCGACATCGAAGCCCTGATCCGTGTGATGGTGTTCAACCGTCTGTGCGACCCGGATTCCAAGCTCGGTGTCTTGCGCTGGCTGGAAACGGTGGCCTTGCCCGACGTCGATCTGAAGGCCATCACCCACCAGCAACTGTTGCGCAGCATGGATGCGCTGATGGATCGCCAGTCCGAAGTCGATGCCCTGGTGGCGGGCCTGCTGCGCCCGCTGATCGACCAGGATCTGTCGGTGGTGTTCTACGACTTGACCACGATCCGTAGCGAAGGCTTGGTCATGGTCGAGAACGATGTGCGCAAGTTCGGCCAGTCGAAGGAAGGCTTGATCGCCCGTCAGTTCATGCTGGGCGTCGTGCAAACGGCCGAGGGCCTGCCGCTTTACCACGAAGTGTTCGACGGCAATGCCGCCGAGACGAAGACGCTGTTGCCCACCCTCACGACCGTGCTGGCGCGCTTCCCGTCTGTGCGCCGACTGATCCTCATCGCCGATCGCGGCTTGTTGAGTCTGGACAACCTGGAGTCCTTGCGGGCGATCCGGCTCAGCAGCGGCCAACCGTTGGAATTCATCATCGCCGTGCCCGGCCGGCGCTATGCCGACTTCGTCGATCTGCTCGGCGATTTCCATCGCGGCCGCTGCGCGGCGGCCAGCGCGGAAATCATCGACGAGTTGGCCTGGAACGATTTGCGCCTGGTGGTCGCCCATGATCCGGTGATGGCGGCGATCCAGACGCAGCGGCGCTCTGAACGCATCGAGACGCTGATCGCGCAGGGCGAACAGTGGGCGGGCAAGCTCGTCGAGCAGGACGAGGGCGCCAAGAACCGGGGCCGCAAGCTCTCGGACAGTGGCGCCAAGGCACGCTTCTTCCATGCGGTGAGCGAGGCGCATCTGTCGAAGATCCTCAAGGTGAACCTGGCCGCCGACCTGTTCAGCTACGACATCGACACCAACGCGCGTACCTTGGCGGAGATGATGGATGGCAAGCTGTTGCTGGTCACCAATGTGCAAGGGCTGACGCCGGCGGAGATCGTCACCCGTTACAAGTCGCTGGCCGACATCGAGCGCGGCTTCAAGGTACTCAAGTCGGAGATCGAGATCGGCCCGGTGTATCACCGGCTACCGGAGCGCATCAAGGCGCACGCTTCGATGTGCTTCATGGCACTGATTCTCCATCGGGTCATGCGCTCGCGGTTGCGCGCGGCGAACGCTGGGCTGACACCGGAACGCGCGCTTGAGCAACTGCGGCGCATCCAGCATCACCGCATCCGCCTCAATGGCGCCGAGCCGCTGACGGGGGTGTCTTCCATCAACGATGAACAAAGTGAGGTTCTCACTGCCCTGCGGGTCAAGAAACCGCTCGCCTCGCAGCAATTGACGCTTTTGTAGGGTTGCGTTTTGATT
>CAZUJU010000148.1:0-1885 GCA_964620675.1 uncultured Thiotrichales bacterium
GAGGACTAACAACATGACCGAGCCCGCCACCCCCGAAGCCCCCAAAGTCAAAAAAGGCGTCGCGCTATCCGGTGTCGCCGCCGGCAACTCCGCGATCTGCACCGTCGGCCGCACCGGCAACGACCTGCATTACCGCGGCTACGACATCAAGGCGCTCGCCGAGCAATCGACCTTCGAGGAAGTCGCCTACCTGTTGCTGCGCGGCGAACTGCCGAGTGCCTCGGAGCTGGCCGGCTACCGCAAACGGCTGAAGAAACTGCGTGGCCTGCCCGCGCCTCTGAAGACTGTGCTCGAACAACTGCCGGCGGCGAGCCACCCGATGGACGTGATGCGCAGCGCCTGCTCGGTGCTGGGCTCCCTGCTGCCGGAGAAGGACGACCACAACGAGGCTGGCGCGCTCGAAATCGCCGACCGTCTGATGGCCTCGTTCGGCTCGATGCTGTTGTATTGGTATCACTACAGCCACAACGGCCGCCGCGTTGAGGTCGAAACCGACGACGAGACCATCGCCGGGCACTTTCTACACGTGCTGCACGGCCGCGAGCCCTCGCAATTGCACGCCCGCGCGCTCGATCAGTCACTGATCCTTTACGCCGAGCATGAATTCAACGCCTCGACCTTCACCGCGCGCGTCGTCACCGGCACGAACTCGGACTTTTACTCGGCGATCACCGGCGCGATCGGCGCGCTGCGCGGCCCGAAGCACGGCGGCGCGAACGAGGCGGCGATGGAGATCATCCAGCGCTACCATTCGCCCGACCAGGCCGAGGCCGACATCCGCGATCGCGTCGCACGCAAGGAAATCATCATCGGCTTCGGCCACCCCGTGTACACCGTCGGCGACCCGCGCAACCCGATCATCAAGCAGATCTCGCGCCGTCTCTGCGAGGAGGGCGACAACCTGAACCTCTACCTCGTTTCCGAGCGCATCGAGCAGGTGATGTGGGACGTCAAGCGGATGTTCCCGAACCTCGACTGGTTCAGCGCCTCCAGCTACCACATGATGGGCGTGCCGACCGCGATGTTCACCCCGCTGTTCGTGGTCTCGCGCACCTCCGGCTGGTCCGCGCACGTGATCGAGCAGCGCAAGGACGGCAAGATCATCCGCCCGAGCGCGCATTACACCGGGCCGGACGATCGCGAATACGTGCCGATCGAGCGGCGGTAGTTCGCCTTGTGGAACCATTTCAAGGCGCGAGCGCATGGCGACGCGGCTCGCGCGGCGTTACTGCGAAACCCTCGCGCCGGACTCGAAGACCACGGGCACGCGTCGCGAAACACGTCGAATTACGGAACTGATTTTTCAAAATTGCCAAGAGGAAGCCATGTCCAGTCATGACCTGCGCGCCGCCAAACGGCCCGATTTCGATCCCGAACTGAAAGCCATCGCCGACTACGTGATGGATTACGACGTCAGTCAGAGCGAGGAGGCGATGCGCACCGCGCGCTATTGCCTGATGGATACGCTCGGCTGCGGACTGCTCGCGCTGAACTACCCGGCGTGCACCAAGTTGCTCGGGCCGGTGGTGCCGGGTGCGGGCATGACGGGTGGGGCACGCGTGCCGGGCACTTCGTACGAACTAGATCCGGTGCAGGCCGCGTTCAACATTGGCGCGATCGTGCGCTGGCTCGACTTCAACGACACCTGGCTCGCCGCGGAGTGGGGCCACCCGTCGGACAATCTGGGCGGCATTCTCGCCGTCGCCGATTGGCTGTCGCGCGACCGCCTCGCGCACGGCCAGCCGCCGCTGACGATGAAGACCGTCCTCGAAGCGATGGTCAAGGCGCACGAAATCCAGGGCGTCATCGCGCTGGAAAACGGCTTCAACCGCGTCGGCCTCGATCATGTGATGTTGGTGCGGATCGCCTCGACCGCCGTCTGCGC
>CAZUJU010000149.1:0-1880 GCA_964620675.1 uncultured Thiotrichales bacterium
CGTGATGCTGTGCTGCGCCCAGGACGATGATCATCCCCTCTATCGCACCCTGCCCTGCCTGATCTTCGAGGTGCTCTCCCCCGCCACCGCCGGTATCGACGAGCGCGAAAAATGGCTGCACTACCGCGACATCCCGAGCCTGCGTTACTACCTGCTCGTCGACTCCGAACAGCGGCGCGCGCGTGTACGCATCCGCGACGGGGAAGATTGGCTTGAACAGGACTTGGACGCGGAAGACATCGTCCCAATCAGCTGCGGACCGGTGCGCACCGCGATCTGCCTCGATGATCTCTACGACCGGACCGGGCTGTAGGCGGGAAGCAATGATACAAAAGGGGTGAAAACCCAAGGCGCGCTCGTCTGGTATGTGGTTACCGATGTAAGGCATCAATGTCACACACCCATAGCCATGCCGACTGCGCCAACAAACGCTAAGGATGTCTCGATCACCTTTCGCGTCGAGCGCGCGCTAAAAGACGAATTGATCCGCCTTGCCAAAATTCTACATGGGTCAGCGCATTGGCCGAGTCGATGAGGAAACAACGTTGGCGGTTGTTTGCGCCCTGGCTCGCTTCGTCGGATTGGAAATTCTGAAATCGAACCGAGCCTGTTTTAGTTGAACCGCTGCCGGGCGGAGAAAAGCTCAGCCAGCTCGAAAAGCTCAAGCGCTACTCAGCCCAGATCCGAGCGAAATCGAACCGCGCCGTGCACTTGCCGAGATCGAAATCGACCACCTCGTCCGTGGCGTCGAGGTGTTTGATATAGCGCCCATCATGCAGGCGGTAGACTTTGGCCACCGCGCTCTCGGGATCGACGATGCAATACCAGGCCACGCCCTCACGCTCGTAAAGCGCGAACTTGGTGTGGCGATCCTTATCCGCGGTTGAAGGTGACAACACCTCGAAAATCAGCACCGGCGCCTTGGTCAGATAAGCCGCGGCCGGGCGGTGGCAGATCACCAGATTATCCGGCTGCACCACTGTGTCCTCCGCAATCTTCCAATCCACGGGGAGCACCGCGCGGCAATGCTCGCAGCCTTCCAGTGCTTCGCTCAACACGCGCGCGATTTCATTGCTAACAAGCTGGTGGCGAAAGCTCGGCGCCGGCGACATCGCGTACGGTATGCCCTCGACCAACTCCCACCGACCCTCCCAGGCCAGATAGTCGGCGTAGGTGTAATGGGGCAAACGTTGCGAAATCGACATGGCAATCGCTCCTGGGTGATTGACTCGAGTATAGCGAACTCCGGTCACGGTTTACCGATGCGCGCGATCGCTTTCGCCCTGACCTTGACCAGTTCATCGGCCGAAACCTTCTTCTTAATCGTCACGCATTAGCCGCGAGATCCACCCGGCATCGCGGCTCCGCATCACCGCCGAACCATCCGCTTCGCGAGCCCCCGCAAGTCCGTGTCGACAAGGCGGCCGCCGGGCCGAGATCCCGGCCCGGTCAACGCATCGGGCACATTGATCACGCATCGACGTTGGTGAAGGCTTCCACTGATCGATCGGGCGCCCCGCAGACGCCATCTCCGCCCCCCATCGGCAGTCGCTGACGACAGGAAGCACATCGCCCGTGAGGACAAATCCCGATCAATCCACCATCGACTCGCGCGATACCCTCCGCAAGTCATACTCGCTCTGTAGGTTCACCCAGTAGCGCGGCTCCATGCCGAAAAACCAGCCGAGGCGCAATGCGGTGTCGGCGGTGATCGGCCTGCGTCCGTGCACAATTTCACTGATCTGGCGCCGAGGAACATCGATGTCCGCCGCGAGGCGACGCACGGCGATCACCATCGGCTTCATGAACTCTTCCAGCAGCATGTCGCCCGGGTGAATTTCTTCTAGTGGCGCGATCATCGAATTGCCCTCCCAGGGATT
>CAZUJU010000150.1:0-1859 GCA_964620675.1 uncultured Thiotrichales bacterium
ACGACCGTTCCGACCGGTACGCTCTTGTCGAGTGGTGGCACCGGCGGTTGCAGCCTCAACCCGAACGCAGCATTTGATCCGCTGCTGCCGGGCCTCACGCTGGCGGCGATGGCTGCCATCGGCCTGCGTCGGCGCGTGCTGTCGAAAATCGATCTAGACACCTGAGCTCGCAATGCGAGCGTTCATCCCGCCCTTGATCGGGCGGGCTTTTTTTTCGGTCGATTGCGCCGATGCGCGCTAGAATCGAACCGTCATACCCCACCATCCAGGTCGCCAAGATGCCCGAGCGGTTCGGCGCGAATCATGTGTTGCGTCACCCGTTCCAGTTTCTCGGACAGATCGTGCATGATTTTAGACGCAATCAGGGGCTACTACTCTCCGGGGCGGTTGCCTATTACACCTTGCTATCGATCATTCCGTTGATCACGCTGAGTGTGGTCGGCGTTTCGCACTTCTACAGCGAAGAGACGTTGTTGCGATTGCTGGGCGGCAGTCTCGATCTGGTTGTCCCCGGCTTGACGGATTCGCTGCTCGAACAGGTCAGCAAGTTTCTTGAGCATCGCGTTGTCATCGGCTGGGTTGGTATCGCCGTGATGCTGTTTTTCAGTTCCATCGCGTTCACGGTGCTGGAAAATGCCTTGTCGGTGATTTTCTACCACCGCGTCGCGATCAAACGCCGACACTTTCTGGTGTCCGCGGTGTTGCCCTACCTGTTCGCGCTGCTGCTGGGCGTAGGGTTGCTGTCGATCACTCTGATCGCGGGTGCGTTGCAGGCGGTGGAGGGCAATACGGTCACGCTGCTGATCTGGCGATTCGAGTTGGCTGGCGCCACCCACGTCCTGTTATATCTGCTGGGCGTGGCGGGACTGGTGTCGCTGCTGACGGCGATCTATATGGTGATGCCGATTGGCGGGCTGTCGCTGCGGCACGCTTTGCTCGGCGGGATCGCGGCGGCGTTGCTGTGGGAGTTGGCGCGACATGTCTTGATCTGGTATCTCGCGAAACTATCGTTCGTCAATGTCGTATACGGCTCGCTGGCGACTGCGATCGTGGCCTTGCTGACGCTGGAGGTGGCCGGCATGATCCTGTTGTTTGGCGCGCAAGTGATCGCGACCTACGAACGCCTCCGTGGCGCCGGCCCGGGCGCCGCATCGGGCACACTGTTCACATGAACGCGGGTCGAAGGGTGTTTCTAACTGGGTTTCCCGCCGCTCGGTACGGTCGCGTTGCCGTATGCGCCCGATCAATCACTCGGACGTGGATCACAGAATGCGCGATGCCACGCGAGGCTACGCGCATGCCAAGCCGTGACCGGCGTTGAAATTGACTTTGCTCATGCTTTTGCGGCCGTAGGGGCGTAGCCTAGGAACCTATCGGACCCGGTGCATCGACCGCGAGTACGGGCGCGGTGACCTCAAGTCCGACAGGCCCCTGGGGCAGAGCGCGTCAATCGCGCCAAAATGTCATGAACATCAAACCCTGCACCATCGCAATACTCTCGAATCGGCGCCGAGCCCGGCACAGACGCCGGATCGTGCACCTCAAGGTCGCGCAAGCGCCGTCGTCGGAACTGGAACCCAGCGCGGAGTCCTCGCTCATGTCGATGACTGTCCGGGCGGCTCGAAAAGGTGAACCAGCGTGAAGTCAGGCAACGATCCCATCCCCGTCAACGGCGGCGACATCGAGGCGACACTCAAGCGTTTGTTGGACGCCGAACTCAAGGCGGAGGCATTGATCAATGACGCGAATCGACACCGCGAGCAGTTGATCGACCAGACCCTGAGCCAGGCACGCGAGGCCGAGGCGCGCCTGGAAGCGACGCTGCCGGAATTGCGCGCACCGTTCATTCGCGACGCCGA
>CAZUJU010000151.1:0-1835 GCA_964620675.1 uncultured Thiotrichales bacterium
ATTGCAACCGTCGCATCGCGGACAATCTCGCCCTGCGTGGCAGCGGGGCTTCAACGCAAAGGTGAATGCGTCGTTTGGCCCAAACACCTGTACTTACGCGGCGATGCGAGGAAATCTCCACTTGCAACTGAGGAATCCAGACTAACCGCTCCTGATGAATAACCGCCGCTCATGGCCGAAACCGCCCGCCCCACGCACCTTGATATTTTTGCCCTGACGCCGGTCGCGTTCGTCCTGTTATGGAGCACCGGTTTTATCGGCGCGAAACTCGGCTTGCCCCACGCGGCGCCGTTGCCATTTCTCTCGGTACGCTTCGCGCTGGTGCTGACGATCCTGCTCTCGGTCGCGCTTGTGCTGCGGCGCCCCTGGCCGCGCGCGTCCGCTCAATATGGCCATCTCGCGGTGACCGGCGTCCTGCTGCACGGCGGCTACCTGAGTGGCGTTTTCGGCGCGATCGACGCCGGCATGTCCGCCGGCGTCATCGCCCTGATCGTCGGCTTGCAACCGCTCCTCACGGCGCTGCTCGGCGGCGCACTGGTCGGCGAACGCGTCTCGGCCATGCGCTGGGTCGGTTTTGTCACCGGGTTTGTCGGGGTCGCGTTGGTCGTCTCCGCCAAACTCGGCACCGACGGGCTCAACGCGGTGTCCGGTGGCCTCGCGGTGATGGCGCTGCTAAGCATCACGCTCGGCACGCTGTATCAAAAACGCCACTGCTCAAGCTTCGACCTTTGGACTGGCTCGACCATTCAGTTCGCCGCCGCGGCCGCCGTGCTCTTCCCGCTCGCACTCTGGCGCGGCGATTGGCGTATCGACTGGAACGGCGAATTTCTATTCGCCCTCGGCTGGTTGGTGCTGGTGCTGTCGATCGGCGCGATTTCCCTGCTGCACCTCTTGATTCGCCGCCGTGAAGCGACCCGCGTCTCGGCGCTGTTCTACCTCACCCCACCAACCACCGCATTGATGGCATTTGCGATCTTCGGCGAGCACCTCAGTCCAAGCGCCTGGGCCGGCATGCTGCTGGTCGCCGTCGGTGTATGGCTGGTCGTGCGGCGGTAACGGTTAGCGGGGAGCGATCACTCCAAACTCGCCGAACGCGGCTTGCGCGCGGCGTCGAATGGGCGGGTGGCCAGTACGCGCGTCGGCAACGCGCCTGCGCGAAGTGATTGCCGAGCACCTCCTGCAAGGTCACGAAGTCCGGCTGGATTTCGCGAACCTCCAAGTAACACAGTCCTTTGTCGACGAACTACTCAGCGTATTGATCCTCCAACACGGCCCCTCGATTCTTGACCGGATCGTCTTCAAATCCTGCTCGGACGATGTTCGGGCCATTCTCGAATTCGTGGCCGCTGATCGCTGCGACCAATACGCGAAACGGCCAAGCCACGAGAATCGAGACGGTTTCGGCTCGCCACATCAATCCGGTAACTTCTTCTTGACCGTGAGCGTCAGGTCAGGCCACGTAAGTCACCCCCGAGCCCCCTCAACGCCAAGGCTATTCGACGCACACAGCATCGTCGGCACCGCGACTTTCGGCAGATTCATGCGCGCGGCCTGGCTCATCAGGTACTCGCGCCAGTACGGCCAGACGTGGTAACTCGCGTTTTTGAGGGCGAACGCTTCCAGGCCGGCCTTACCCGGGTCTTCCGTCATCAGGTACTCGGCGACGTAAGTCGCTTCGATCAACGCCTTCTCCGTCTCGCGCGCGTCCGCATCGCTCGTCGCCTCCACCCACCGCGCGCCAAGATCGATGTAGACCCGAAAGATCCCGAGCGGCCGCCCATCGTCGCCTTCGAGCGTCAACACCTCGCTGCGCGCGACGATATGCTTGAACTGAA
>CAZUJU010000152.1:0-1702 GCA_964620675.1 uncultured Thiotrichales bacterium
GCCCACCCGCTCCTTGATCGCGTTGAACTGCTCGTCGAACAACTCGTCCGGCACGCTCAGCGCGACCTTGCCGAACAGCTGGATGAAACGCCGGTAGGCATCGTAGCCAAAGCGCTCGTTGCGGGTCTGTTTGATCAATCCCACCAGGGTACGCGCGTTCAGTCCCAGATTCAGAATCGTGTCCATCATGCCCGGCATCGACATCGCCGAGCCCGAGCGCACCGACACCAACAACGGATCGTTGTCGCCGCCGAACACCCGTCCGGTCGCACGTTCCACCGCCGCCAACTGCTCGCGCACTTCCGCCATGACCCCTTCGGGCAACTGACGCTCCGATTGCTGCAAGTATTCAAGGCAGGCCGCGGTCGTGATGACGAAGCCTGGCGGAACATTCAGCCCGATCTGCGTCATCTCGCAAAGGTTCGCGCCCTTACCGCCCAGCAAGTGTTTGTTCTTGCCATCGCCTTCCAGATACGAGTACACCCATTTCGACCCCATACAATTTCCCCTTTGATCAATCGGTGAAGGTGAACGACCGCCGACGCGACCGCGACTGCACGTAGGCTAGCAGTGAATCGAACGCCGTCAAGGAAAGAAACCCTTGTCAAGCGTGTGGCATCAGCAAAGCCCCATGCGCCACATCCGGTCATAAGCCAATCGCAACCGCCCGACGGATTTCGGTTACGCGATCGCGCTCCGCGCCACTAGACTGATAGTGGATCCAGTCGTCAAGGACACGACGTATTCACCGCAGGAAGCATAATAAAAAGAAAAATCCGTCCGGGGATATAACAAGATGGCAACAGCCGCACCCCAACCGCCGATTGAGCAATTGCTCACGCGCATGGCGCCTGAAATCGCGTCGAGCTTCACCGAGTCGCAACTCGCCAGCCTGCGCGCGGCGCTCAAGGATTCCACAAGCGCCCGTCGACACCCCGTTGATCTGCGCTTCACGTTGCCCGTCTGGCGCTGGCGGCTATTCGTCGTCTTGCTGGTCGGCCATGACCGCCGCACCTTGACGCGTCGTCAGGAGTTCGTTTTCCGCCTCACCGAACTCGGCGCCTTGGCTGGATTTCTACTGTTCTCGACACTGATGGGTCTACTCGTGCTCTACCTTTTGAAGTCCTGGCTTGGAATCGACATCTTTCCAAACCACTCCTTCGGTGTTTGGGACTGGTTCCGCGGGCGCTACCTCTCGTAATTCCCGTACACCTACCCCGTCCGTCGACGAGGATCACACGCTGCCGTCATCTACTCGGCACGACACTCACAAATCGAAGGTCGCGCCGCGATGAACGGCCGCGGCGCGCCGACGGGCGGGGTACACTCACGCTCAACGAAATGCCCGATGGCGCGCCGGCAGTCACGCGAACCGCGCCAATGCCACACCAACGGCTCGGTCAGCGCGCCACGGCGGCCCCACGTGGGCAACAGAATAAACGGGGGAAGTTCGAATGTACGGATCCAAATCGAGTTCAGCCGACACGCTACGCCCTATCCTGATCTATGGCGACGATCTCGATTGTTACCGAACGGGCCTCGGCAACGCGACGTGGCGTCTCCTGCCGGCGCGAAACAGCGCGGAACTTCGTCGTCACTTGCACGACCCTGGATTACGTGTCGCCGTCCTCTCGCTTGATCGCGACGCTGAACGAACCCTCGATCTGATCGAACACATACGTGAACACCGCTGCGAAATCGC
>CAZUJU010000153.1:0-1662 GCA_964620675.1 uncultured Thiotrichales bacterium
GGACGTACATGCACAATGCCGAACCCAGTGCATAGGGAGGTGCGATGAGACATGCCGGAAGCCTCGCGCCGCCTCGCACAAGATGCAATTATAGACTCTCGTAAAAGTGTGTTGTTCGCCATGCTTCATCGCCATCTCAACCATCAGCGCTTCACCCTCGCTGCCATTGACGACGTGATCTCACGCGGCCAGTGGCGGGATTGGGCTGACCTGCGCCGGGCGGTTCTGGCTGACCGCGCCCTGCTGGACAAGGTGGAGCGCGTTTGCCGCGCTTACTCTTCAGACCCCTACGCTCAACGCCATCACTTCTGGATGCGCTATGCCGAAGCACACCGCTCCGCTGCCTGACTGGGAACTCGTCTTGTCCTCTGCCGCACGGCTCCAGCGCATCTTGCCGGACGCCGTGCTGGTCGGCGGCACCGCCTCGGCAATCCACGCCGAGCATCGCTTCTCGCGTGACGCCGATCATGTGCTGACTGACCTGCGCCACCGCTTCGACGACGTGCTGGCCCAGCTTGAGTCGGTCGCTGGCTGGAAAACTGCCCGCGTGCGGCGCCCGGTGCAAATCCTTGGCAGTCTTGACGGCATCGAAACCGGCGTTCGTCAGCTTATCCGCGACGAACCGCTTGAAACGGCAGTTGTGGACTACCACGGCGCGCGTATCACCGTTCCGACCGAAGGCGAGATTCTGCGCATCAAGGGGGTGTTGATCCTCAAGCGTAACGCCACGCGGGATTACCTTGATTTCGTAGCTTTGGCCAATCACATGGGCGATGAGAGCGTAGCCCATGCGCTGCAATCATTCGACCGGCTCTACCAGCAGGAGAGCGGCGAGTCGCCGCTACAGCAGTTGCAAGTCCAGCTTGCCAATGCGCTGCCCTACGACTTGGAAGAAACCGAACTCAGCGAGTACAAGAACCTCGACCCGCGCTGGCATGACTGGCAGGCCGTTAAAGCGGCTTGCTCGCACCTTGCAACTGCCATTTTTGACCGGGTGTGTGACATGGCCTCGGATCGTTCTGACGACTATGGAATGGAACCGTGAAAGGAGCACCACGTTGATCCGGCCCTGTGGCGCCGACCCGACTCGAATCACGAGGCTGTGAGCTGTGCCCGCGAACGTCCTTAACCTCCCGCAATACCGAGTGCTGCGGGTTGAAGAAGCAGATCACGACTACCACGTCGCCGCCGAGCCGGTGGACGTAACGTCGGCCTGCCCGCACTGCCAGTCCGGCCGTCTGAGTTCGTGGGGTACCCGCGAGCAGGTGTTCAAAGATTTGCCCATGCACGGCAAGCGCGTGGACATCTCCATCGACACCAAGCGGATGCGCTGCAAAGCTTGCGGCAAAACCTTCTCGCAGGCACTGCCGGTGCTGGCCGAAAACCGGATGATGACCGAGCGGTTGGTGAAATGGATCGGCCCGCGGAGCTTGAATCGCACCTTCACTTCGTTGGCCGACGAAACCGGCGTGGTCGAAGGCACGATCCGCAACATCTTCCGCGGCTACATCAACAAACTTGAGCAGACCGTCCGATTCGAGACGCCGAAGTGGATGGGCATCGACGAAATCCACATCATCAACAAGCCGCGCTGTGTAGTCTCGGCCTTGTCCGGGTGGCGGTGGAAATTGCTACCCGCCGGTCACCGTTGCTTACGTGACA
>CAZUJU010000154.1:0-1555 GCA_964620675.1 uncultured Thiotrichales bacterium
TTTCAGTCGGCGAGTTCAAGCCGGAAGGTTTTCTCAATGCGTTCGATATTGTGGGCGGACACGGCAGCTTGCTTGGCATACTGCGGCCATTGTTTTACCGCATCGCGGACTTCGCGCAGCAGGCGCGTTGCCCTGTTTTTCTTTAGTCCAGCGGTCTGCGCGTAGCGGACGAGGTCGTCGGTTTGAAAATCGTCGCGTTTTCCGTTCAGGCTCATTTGGTGCTGGTGGGTCCACGCGCCGTCTGGGTTGTACGCATACGCCAGGTCGAACGCGGGTGACAGGCGCCAGTGGCCTTGTTTATCCATGAGGAAGGCGATGTTTTTGACGTGGTCATCGTGGTTGCGCGCAAGCAGGTTGAGATAGGTGCGGCGGATTTGCTGTTCGATGTCTTCGTTCGGGAGCCCGAGTCGCAGCAGGGTTTCGATGGCTTGTTCGTAGGCGTAGGCGCCGGCGGCGTTGTAGTCGAAATGACGCATCGCGCCGAGTGATTGCATGTGCAGTTTTTCGCCGCGCGGGCCGCGGTCGAAGCGTCGGGTCATGAAATGCGCGCGTGTGCCTTCCTCATGCAGGCGACATTCACTCATCGAGATGCCGGCGTCTTTCGCCATCAGTGAATAGGCGTATTCGATCCGGCCGAATCCTTGCGGGTCGGCCAGTTCCTTGTCGCGGTTGCCGTGCACCCCGTCGAATTTGATGATCCACTGGCCGAATCCGTCCGTGGCGGGTGCTTGCCCGGAGCGGAATTCGCCGGTTTCGGGGTTCCACGCGAGCACGGCCTTGGCCCGCGCGCCGCCTGCGGAGGTGCCAACGCGCAGGATGTCTTCGATGGCGCGTTGGTCGTCTTGTCCAGCGAATTTCCCCGCGAGACCAATCCGTTCATCGAGCACGCGATTGGCGAGGTCAATCAAGGCCTCGATCCGCAGTTTGCGGCTTTTGGTCGGCGCGCCCTGGAGGCTGGGACGAAATTCAAGCGCGCCCATGCCGCGCGTGCCGGTGTAGCACAGGCGCTCGACCGGGTTCATGCTGCCCGGCGAGCGACCTTCTCGGGCGAGCCAGGCGTCGATCAATTGGTTGCCGAATTTGTCAGGCAGTGAATCGGCCAGCAGGCCGGGCAGGCCGTGAAAACTCGCGCGTGGCAGGGCCGGAAATTCGTAGGGCGCTTCCCGCAAAGGCATCGTCAGTGGCGCGACTTCAATCCGCGAACCGGCAAATGCGGGGGTGTACTGAAAAACGGCGAGCTCGCGTTCGTCCACCCAGGTGACGGCGCCGATCTCACGCCCCCACAACACCACGCGCGCGGTTGTGTTCACGTTGGCGTGTCATCCTCGCCCCAGGTCCAGGGCGTTGCGGGTTGCTGTTTGCCGCGCGCGCGGCGGCGCGGCTTGCCCTGGTTCGCGGCCAGTTCGACCGGGCGCACGCCAGGGTCCGGGAGCAGGGTCGCGAGGTGATCGGCGAGCCCGAGTGCCTTGACCACGCGAACAAAGGAGTCGAGCGAAATGCCTCGACCCTCGGCGATGCGCGTCAGCGTGCTACGCGAAACGCCGGCCGCCCGGGC
>CAZUJU010000155.1:0-1512 GCA_964620675.1 uncultured Thiotrichales bacterium
GCCGTCGCGAAGGATGCACACCTCACTGCCTTCGATGCGGATTCGGCTTAGGTCAGTGCCACACCGAGCGGACAGGTTTTGTATCCTGTCAGATGTTTTAACTCGCCCGGACGACGTACTTCGCTAAGTAAAAATCGGGTGCCGTTGTTTCAATTCCGGTGCTCGCGGTACTGTAGGCAACAAGACTTCGGCGGCATTTCACAGCCTGACACCGGGGCGCCAAAGGAGTTACGTCATCGCTTTGAACTCGGCCAAGAAGCCTGAAACCCGTATTTCTCGTGTTGGCGCTTTCCGAGATCGAATTCTTTCTGGAAAGTGAGCACCGCGCGCGCAATCCGCGATCGCTGCGCCAAGCCGGGAAACGCGCGACGCTCCCGCCTAATTCCGCGTAAAATCGACACTCAACTTTATTTAAAATGGAACCCGACCCATGAGCGATTACGAATTCGAACCCAACGTTACGCGTACCCGCGATGCGGTGGTGGAAGGCTCACGCCGCATCACCCCGGATTCTACCGACGAAGTCCGCCAAGTCTTCCTGCGGATCGACGATGGCGCGCTGCAGGTACAGGAAGGCGAGACCGTGGGGGTGCTGGTGCCCGGCCCGCATCCGTTTGGAAATAAAATTCACCACCGCTATTACACCGTCGCGGGCGTCGAGCGGTCGACCACGCGCGATGCCATCGAATTGGAATTGTTGGTGCGGCGGTGTTTTTACATCGATGAGGTTTCGGGTGAACGCTATCCAGGCATCGCATCGAATTACCTGTGCGAAGCGCGCACCGGCGACCGCATTGCCCTCTCAGGTCCATTTCGCAGTCCGTTTAAAATCCCGACCGATCCGCAAAGCAATCTGTTGATGCTCGGTACGGGTACCGGGGTCGCACCGTTTCGCGCGTTGATCCGGCGCGTCTATGACCAGCATGGCGGATGGAAAGGGAATGTGCGCCTGTTTTACGGCGCGCGCACCGGAACGGAAATGCTCTACATGAATGACGAGAACAACGATCTCGTCAACTATTACGATCAGGCGACCTTTCGTGCGTTTCAAGCGGTTGCGGCGCGACCGCTGAGCGACGCGGGTGACGCCCTCGCGCAAGGCATTGCGGATCACGCGGCGGAAATCTGGACGCTGCTGCAATCACCCAACACCCACGTTTATCTCGCCGGAATGAAAAAGATCACGGCCGGACTCGACGAGTGCATGGCGAGCGCCGCAGGTTCGGCGTCGCAATGGCAACGTCTGCGCGAGCAACTCGTGGCGGAGAAACGCTGGAACGAACTGACCTATCACTGAGCCGTCGGATTCAACGACAAAAGCCTGTCCGGCACCGTGCCGGGAGGCTGCCCTACCCAGCCCTGCCGCAGAAGACGCGCGGACACGTCTCCTGCGGTCAACGTAACAGATACGTTACTTTTTGAATTTTTTGTCGAAGACCTGATCGAAGGTATTCTGTACCAGCGGATCGACTTCGGCCTGGGGCACATGGCACTGCGTGCAGACAAAACGAC